>JBBQQH010000141.1:0-1515 GCA_038216155.1 Lysobacterales bacterium | reverse complement strand
TCTTGATGTACCTTGGCACGCAAACCCCAACCGAAACCAAGACCTTGGTGGCGCGGGTGCTGACGTTCCTGTACTTCGCGTTCTTCATTACGATGCCCCTGTGGTCGCGCATGGGGACGTTCAAGCCTGTGCCTGATCGGGTGACCATGCATGATTAAGCGTCTGTCCGTTTTTGCCCTCGTGCTGGCTGCGGCATTGCCGCTGGCCGCGTTCGCCGAGGAAGGCCCCGAACTGCAAGAGGCAAACACCCACATCAACGACCAGGCGTCGTTGCAGCGTGGCGCTACCTTGTTCATGAACTATTGCTCGGGCTGCCATTCGCTCAAATACATGCGCTATTCGCGGATGGGCGATGATCTCGGCCTGACCGAAGCACAGGTCAAGAAAAACTTTGTCTTCACCAGCGCCAAGCCTGGCGAGCAGATCAACGTGGCGATGAAGCCCGACGACGCGACCGCGTGGCTCGGCAAAACGCCGCCCGATCTGTCGCTCGAAGGCCGTGTGCGTGGCTCTGACTGGATCTACACCTACCTGAAGTCGTTCTATGTGGACGAGTCGCGCCCGATGGGTTGGAATAATACCCTGCTGCCAAATGCGTCGATGCCGAACGTGTTGTGGCAACTGCAAGGCATGCAGCGTCCGGTAATGGGCAAGGGTGCTGACGGCCAGCCCGGAGTGGAAAAACTCGAACTGGCCGAGAAGGGCAGCCTCGATCCGGAACAGTACGACCAAGCGGTGCGCGACATCAGCGCATTTCTGCAATATGCGGCCGAACCGGCAGTGATGCAGCGCGAAACGTACGGTATCTGGGTGATCTTGTTCCTGGTGGTCTTTACATTGCTGGCTTATATGCTCAAACATGAGTACTGGCGAGACGTACACTGAGGCGACGATGACCCGAGGCAATGCGCCAACGGAATCGGTGACCGGCATGCGGCCGGTCGGGGGAAGCACCATGGCTGCGAGTCCGCGGATGCGTAATGCACTGACCTTGTTCTCGGCGCGCGATAGCGTGGTCTGCCATCGGGTGCGATTGGTACTGGCGGCTAAAGGCGTCACGTACGACCTGATTCCGGTCGATCCGGCCAATCCGCCGGAAGACTTGGTTGACCTGAATCCGTACCATACGGTGCCAACCTTGGTCGATCGCGACCTCGTGTTGTATGCCGCTTCGGTGGTGACCGAATACCTCGACGAGCGCTACCCGCATCCGCCGCTGATGCCCGTCGATCCTCTATCTCGCGCCCGCCTGCGATTGGCGATGTTGCGGATGGAGCACGAATGGGTGCCGCATGTGCAGTCGATCCAGCACGGCACCAAGACTCAGATCGATGCGGCCCGTAAACGCTTGCGCGAACTTGTGATTGCCGCGTTGCCGCTGTTCAAGGCCAGCAAGTTCTTCCTCAATGCGGAAATGAGCCTCGCCGATTGCGCGATGGCGCCGATCATCTGGCGCCTGCCGTCGCTGGGCATCGTGTTGCCGAAGGAATGCAAGCCGATCGAGGATTACGGCAT
>JBBQQH010000140.1:0-1648 GCA_038216155.1 Lysobacterales bacterium | reverse complement strand
GGATTGCCGCGCCTTCGCGCTGCAACGGGCTGATGCGATCCTTGGCCGCCTTCTCGAGCTTGGCTTCTTCGGCGACATTGCGCTCGTCGGCCTGCAATCCGTCGTCGGCACGATCGTCCGGCACGTCAAGGCCGAGCGCCTTGCGCTCGATGTCACGCTGCTTGCGCTGTGCTTCCTGTTTGTCGCGCTCGGCAGTGCGCACCGCAAGATTCAGCGAGACAACTTTTTTCGCGCGGTCGGCGCGGAACTTGGCAACGTCCTGCGCCCACCACTGGTATTCCGTATCCGTCTTCACCCGTGCATCGTGACGCGTCACCAGCAATGGCAACAGGCTCGCAAAATGACTCAGTGGCCGATAGCTGGCCGCCTGGATCTGCGAATACGGCAGCGCGTTATCGTACGTGCTTTCGCCGTATTCGGTGGAATCGATGCTGGTCGGGAACGCGATGTCCGGCGACACGCCCTTGTTCTGGGTGCTGCCGCCGTTGATCCGGAAGAACTCCGCGATAGTCAGCTTGACCTGGCCATAGCGTTCGTTTTCCGGATGCGGAATGCGATCCAGGTCGATCATGTTCTGCACCGTTCCCTTGCCGAACGTGTTCTCACCGATGATCAGGCCACGCCCGTAATCCTGGATCGCTGCGGCGAAGATCTCCGATGCGGATGCGGAACCGCGATTGACCAGCACTGCGAGCGGACCGTTCCACGCCACCCGGCTGTTCTGGTCGCTCTGCACATCCACATCGCCGTTCGCCGATCGCACCTGCACCACCGGACCGGTGCCAATGAACAGGCCGGTCAGGTCGATCGCCTCGTCCAGCGAGCCGCCGCCGTTGTCGCGCAGGTCCAGCACCACGCCATCGACCTTCTGCGTTTTCAGCGCGGTCAGCAACTTTGCCACGTCGCGGGTTGCCGACACGTAGTTGGGATCGTTACGGCGACGGGCATCGAAGTCCTCATAGAAAGTAGGCAGTTCGATGACGCCAATCCGATGCTTGTTGCTGCCCTGGCCGACTTCGATTACCCGGCTCTTGGCCGCCTGCTCGGCGAGCTTGACCCGCTGCCTGACGATGCTGACCAGCACGTGCTTGCCATCGATCCCGGCCGACGCCGGCAACACATCCAGCCGCACCTTGGTATTTTTCGCGCCGCGAATCTTGTCGACCACATCGTCAATACGCCAGCCGACCACGTCTTCCATCGCGCCTTCACCGCCCTGGCCGACGGCGGCGATGCGATCGCCGACCTTGATCTTGCCCGACTTGTCGGCCGGACCACCGGGCACGATCGAACGCACCACCACGTAGTCGTCCTGCTTCTGCAGCACTGCGCCAATACCCTCGAGAGAGAGTTTCATCGAAACGCTGAAATTCTCGGCGGTACGGGGGTCCATGTAATCGGTATGTGGATCCAGCGAATTGGCATACGCCTCCATGAACGTCTGGAACACGTCCTCGCCAGTGCTCTGGTGCGCCCGCGATGCGATTTGCGCGTAGCGCTTGTCCAGGGTCTTGCGGATTTCCGGCATACTCTTGCCGGCAAGCTTGAGCCGCAACACGTCGTTCTTGACGTATTCGCGCCACAACCCGTCCAGCGCTTTTGAGTCTGCAGCCCAGGCAGCGTCCTTCCGATCCCAGGCCCAGCTGTC
>JBBQQH010000139.1:0-1672 GCA_038216155.1 Lysobacterales bacterium | reverse complement strand
GTGTTGCAACGTAGTGGTTGCGACACCGCCCAGGGGTTCCTGTTTGCCAAGGCGCTGGAGTCATCCGAGATGGAGCGCTGGTTGAACCGATGGCAGGCCGCTCCTGTCGAAGCTCAATCCAGCAATCGCGATGCTGCCGGCACCACGGCCTAAGCGCGACGCTTTCCACGCAAAGCGATTGCGCAACGGAACTTGATTCCGTTATTCCAAATTCTCAACTACCCATGCCCATGCCGATGATGCAGATCCGGATAGTGCGGATGTGAGTGCGTCATCGGGGTGTGCGTGTGTTGGTGCGCGTGCGGCTCCTCGCCATCCCATGCAAAGTCATGCGCGTGCTGGTGGTGGTCGTCATGCGTGTGCAGGTGCTCGTGTTCCAGTGCTTCGTGCTCGTGCGTGTGTTCGTGCACCTCGCTGACATGCAACCACACGCCCAATGCCATCAGCCCGCCAGCGATCCAGAAACTCAAAACGGGCGTCTCGTGCAGCAACAGCAGCGACAGCCCCGCACCCACGAACGGCGCCGTTGAAAAGTACGCGCCCGTGCGTGCCGCGCCCAGGTGGCGCAAGGCCAGCACGAAGGCCACCAGGCTGATGCCGTACCCGCCCAGGCCAATCGCGCCGGCAGACAACAGATGCATCGCGTCCGGCAGGCGATGGCCCAGCATGAAGGCCACGCTGATGTTGACCGTGCCGGCCACGCCGCCCTTGATCGCGGCAATCTGGAACGGATCGCCACCCGACACCGCGCGCGTCAGGTTGTTGTCGATGGCCCAACACGCACACGCCCCCGCGATGGCCAGCGCCCCCCACGGCAACCCGACGGGCGGCGCCTGCGTCCACGACAACAGGATGCCGCCACCCACGATCGCGACCATGCCCAGGAAGATGCGGATGTCGACGTTCTCCCGGAACACCACCCATGCCAGCAATGCGGTCAGCACGCTTTCCAGGTTGAGCAACAGCGACGCCGCCGACGCCGGTGTGCTGGTCAACCCCACCATCAGCAGCACCGGCCCCAGCACCCCGCCGAACAACACCGCGCCAGCCAGCCACGGAATGTCGCGCCGCTTTAGCGATGCTTCCGCATCCGATTCGCGTGGGCGCAGCCGACGGATCAGCAACCACAATCCCAGCCCCAGGCCAGAGCCCGCGTAGAGCAGTCCAGCGAGCAGCACGGGCGAAATGTCGGCGACGAGCAATTTGGCGAGCGGGGTGCTTGCCCCGAACAGGAGCGCAGCAAGCAGCGAGGGGCCGATGCCCGGCGTCCATTTGAGGGAAGACGTCATGTGCGCATGATGAGGGATGGCTTCATTCGGCGCAGGTTGCACGGCATCGTGTGGCGCCTGCGGAGAACAAGCGTCGCTAGGTTTCCCACTCGGGATCTAGCAGACAGATGCCCGACGATCGCTCGTCGCCACCATCGATTCAGTGCGGCTTCCTGACATGTAAGGGGCATTTCCAACCCGCTTCGACCGCGCGGCCGCTGTACTGGCGGGTCTCGCTGGCCACGCCAAAATCGGCGAGGTTTGGATTGATCGATCCCTGCAATGCGATGTCGCGCCCACGCGTGGCGGCCTGCATCTTCTGGTAGCGCCCATCCGCGCGCAGTTGCTCGAACTGCCGGTGCGAGTTGAACACCATCGCCGGGTGCGTGAACCGTCGTGCGATG
>JBBQQH010000138.1:0-1802 GCA_038216155.1 Lysobacterales bacterium | reverse complement strand
GTAATCGGGATGTAAGGAAGCCCCTGCGCGCGGCAATGCTCGATCAGGCGATGCTTGGCGAACACCATGTCCACTTCGCCTGCCGCGCAAAAATCCGAGGCACCGTCACCGATAAGCAATACTTTTTTCTTCTGCGTGCGTGCCTTGGCGACCTGCGAGCACTTGCACATGCCGCTGGCGACCTTGCAATCGTTGGCTGCGTGCGGGAACGACAACTTCCAGCGACGCTGACCGTTGGATTCGATCCTGTTGGCAGCAATCGGCAGATGGTCGAGTTGATGGCGAGCGAGTACGTGTTCGATGGCGATATCGAGTCCATCACTGACGATCCGGATCGGGATATTCGCAGCCAACGCAGCCTCGACAAAAGCAGGGAACATACGGTCCACCCGCATCGAGGCGAATAGCGCTTCGAGTTGGCGGCGGTCTGCATCGATCAGGCTGATTTGGCCGGCCATGCAGTCGTGCGAACCTATCTTGCCGGATTTCCAGCGCTCTTCCAGAATCAACCAGTCCGGATGGGCGTAGCGTTCCAGCAAGGAGTCGGTCACATCTTCAACGCTGATGGTGCCGTCGAAGTCGCAAAGTATGATCCAGTCGGACATGGGTTACCGCTCTCTTGACAAGACCGTACAGTAATCTGCGTACCCGTAAGGTTTTCTGTTTGCTGCATTGAATCGATTGCATGAATTCGGCAAGCAATGTCGGCCGCTTGGCCATTGTCATCGACAATTCCATCCGGCCGATGCCCAGCCGCGCTCAAAACCCGCGCTGCCGTTATACTATCTGGCTTGAACCAAGCCCGATCCAGTCAACGTCCGCCATTCACAGGTGCAGCCGTGCTACGCAATCACGACCTTGTCTTCATGAAGCATTTTTCGATGGTGATGGGCTTCCTCATCGTTCTGACGCTGGCATTGCTGGGTTTCGCCGCCTACATGCATTCCACGATGCCAGTCGACGTCAATACCGCGAAGGCCGCTCAAGTGGCCGAACGCATTGCTCCCCTGGGTGCGGACTACGCCGGCTCTACCGGTCAGGCCGCGATGGCGGCCGCCGCAGAATCGGCAAAGGCCGCAGCCGCCTCACAGGTTGCCTACGGTGGCACACTCGACGGCTCGGTGATCTTCGGCCAGCTCTGCACAGGCTGCCACACCAGCGGTGCCGCAGGCGCACCAAAACTGGAAAAAGCAGCTTGGGCAGCGCGATTGCCGCAAGGCATTGCGACCTTGGTCAGCCATGCGATCAACGGCTACAAAGGCCCCGACGGCAACATGATGCCGGCCAAGGGCGGCAACCCGGCACTAACTGATGCACAGGTTGAAGCCACCGTGAAGTGGATGGTCAGCCAGATCAAGTAATTGGCGCGCGCAAGCGCGTTCAGCCGGTGGCATCGGGGAAATGCGCCGCCTAGCGACGCTCGCTGCTGTCGCCATCCGCTGCTTCGGTATGATCCTCGCCGAGCGCTTCGCGTCTTTCGAGATCGCCGCCCATGGCCCAGCCCACAATCCCATTTCCAAAGACCAACGGCACGGTGATGTTGCCCGGCCCGGCGGGCGCTCTGGAAGTCTCGGTCGAGCCGGCCGAACCCGGCGAAGCCCGGGCCGGGAACGCAATCCTGTGCCATCCGCATCCGATGGAAGGCGGCCCGATGCAAAACAAGGTTGTCACGAAGGGCGCTAGTTCGCTGCGATAGATGGTGCTGACCACAATACGTTTCAAAATTAGATCTGTCGGCGAGTAGCAGGGGATATACTAAACTGGCCGAGTCGAAACGCTCGATCTGCTAGACTTCGCGAAAT
>JBBQQH010000137.1:0-1897 GCA_038216155.1 Lysobacterales bacterium | reverse complement strand
CTGATGGAGCTGCCGGCGGCTCCATCGAATTCGTCGAAAGGGCCACCACCGGCGACGCTGGGTCCCTGCGTCCATGAAGTTGAGCCGACCGGGCTGCTGAGGTTCTGCAGTGACCAGCCGTTGCCGGCGAGGGTCGTTATGTCGTCGACGCCCTCGTTCAGGCTGTTGACGAGAGGTGCCGACGGCGCCGTGACCAACGGGTTGGGTCGCGGTGCCGCCGTCTCAGGTGGTGCCGCGGAACGCCCGGTGCGGTTGTGCAGCGATGGGTCGGCCTGCACAGCGGATGCGGCCAGAATAATGGCCGCTGCTGACATTCTGATCATGATGTCCTCCCCGTGGACCTTTTTTTGGAGCCGATGCGCAGCACTCGCCACGCCCCTTGAGCCGGTGCGCACCATTCTCCGCGCCGACTTGGCAGCTGGGAGCACGCGAAAAGCGTGCCGCTGCCGGCAGTGGACCGAATGGCGGATCATGGCGAGCGCCTGTAGAGGTCCTCCGGATTCGTTATCATCGCCGCGCATGACCGAACGCTGCGCCCTCACGATCCTGTTCGCCGATGTCTCCGGCAGCACGCGGCTGTTCGAGACGCGTGGCGACGAAGTCGCCCGTCGATTGATCGGCAACATCCTGACGGCGCTGGCCGAGGTCGCCGCGCGCCACGGGGGCCGGGTCATCAAGACGATCGGCGACGAGATCATGTGCACGTTCCCTGGCCCGCTGCATGGTCTGCTGGCGGCTACGGACATGCAGCGCAGGATCAAGAACGACCCCGACTTCGCGCGCGACAATCTCGCCATCCGCATCGGCCTGCACCATGGAGAGGCACTGCTGGAGAACGGTGACGTATTCGGCGATGCCGTGAACATCGCCGCGCGCATGGCAGACAAGAGCCTCGCGCGACGCGACCAGATCGTCACCACGGCAAGCACCGTGTACGGCATCACCAACACCACCGGCTTGCGCGTGCGTTCGCTCGGGCAGGCGCGCGTGCTCGGCAAGCAGGCGCCGATTGAGATCGTCGATGTGATCTGGCAGGAAGATCTGGCCAACGTCACCACCGTTCAGCGCGTGATGTCGATCGCCGATGCGGCCGTGCAGGTCCCTCAGCTGCGCTTGCGCTACAAGAGTCTCGTGTTCGAGGTCGACGAAGGTACCTCGTTCTCGATCGGGCGCGATCCGACCAGCAGCCTTGTCGTCGAGACGGAATGGGTTTCGCGCAACCATGCGCTGATCGAATGGAAGCGCGGCTACTTCATGCTGGCCGACCGTTCGACCAATGGAACCTGGCTGAAGATCGGCGATGACGACGACCTGCTCGTGCATCGCGACGAAGTACATTTGCGCCGCACGGGCACGATCAATCTTGGTCAGGCGCATCGGATCGACGACGCCGACCTCGTTTATTTCCAGTGCTGTGACGCCTAGGCGCGCGGATTTCACCCACGCGCACTATTGATTGCGATGGCTTGAATTTGGGTGTTTCCACTCTTGCGGGTGATGCACGCAGGGAGCTGAATACCGGGGTACGGCAGCGAGGGCTGCCTGGATCCGGAGAATTCAAATGCGCGCGTATTGCTTGAAGACATTCGCAGCGTGCTCGCTGCTGCTGGGCGCATCATCCGCTGGGGCGGCACCGCACACGGTGGCCGTGGGCGGATCGAGCGGCGACTATTACAACAATCCGACTCTGATGTTCAGTCCGAGGAGCCTGACCATCGCCGCCGGCGATACGGTCACCTTCACCAATATCGGGGGCCATCACAATGTGCACGCCGACGACGAGTCGTTCCGTTGCGCATCAGGCTGCGACGGTGCTGGCGGCAACGGCAATCCAGCGGATGGTGCCTGGAGTTCCACGGTCACCTTCACCCATGCAGGCACGTTTGCCTACCATTGC
>JBBQQH010000136.1:0-1932 GCA_038216155.1 Lysobacterales bacterium | reverse complement strand
CCGGCTGGCATCACGGCAGCACTGGCAGTGGCGATGGTTCCGCTGGCCGTGTACGGGGTGCAGCATCTGCTCGGATTCTGGCCTGCAAGCGGAGCATCGGAATTGGCGTATCGCGAGTACCACACCCGTATCGACTGGCGTTGGGTGATCATGGAATTCGCGACCCTTGCCGGTGCGACGGTCGCGCTATGGCGTTACCGACTGCCGTTCATCGTGCTACCTGTTGCGGTGACGCTTTGGTACATGAGCATGGACCTTACCCCGTTCCTGTTTGGAGGCGACCAAGCCGATTTCTTTTCCGACCGCGCCAAGTTTGTCTCGACGTGGTTCGGCATCGGCATGACCTTGGTGGCCCTTTGGGTGGACTTGCGGTCACTCCAGTCCAGGGATTTTGCCTTCTGGCTGTATGTCTTCGGGGTGCTGACGTTCTGGGGTGGCTTGACCAGCATGAACTCGGATAGCGAGCTCAACAAATTCCTGTACCTGTGCATCAACCTGATGCTCATCGCCGTCGGGGCCATGCTGTCGCGGCGGGTCTTTGCCGTGTTCGGAGGCATCGGCGTTGCACTCTACCTGGGCCACCTTTCGTACACCGTATTCAAGAACAGCATGCTGTTCCCGGTTGCGTTAACCGTGATTGGACTTGCGGTCATGGCGATCGGCGTGTACTGGCAACGCCATGAGGCGTTGATCGGTGCGTGGCTGCGATCGATTCTTCCCGCTTCGATTCGCAGGCTAGTGGAGCATCGCGCTACCTAGCCTCATTGATGTGCACTAACATAGGGCAAGGCGGACTATTTACGCCCGTTATTGGTGCATACAAACGGCGAAAAGCCAGCTGATTGAGATGCAAAGCCTTGTTTTAAAAAGAAAGCCATTCGCTGGCACGCGGCTTGCTGTAGTCAGGGTATCCCAACCCCAGCCGGAGCGTCCCATGCCTTACTCGCAAATCGAAAAGCTGATCAAGGACCACAACATCGAGTACGTTGACCTGCGCTTTGCCGACATGCGCGGCGTGCAGCATCACGTGACTTTCCCGGCCAGCATCGTCGAGCCCAGCCTGTTCGAGGACGGCAAGATGTTCGATGGTTCGTCGATCTCCGGTTGGAAGGGCATCAACGAATCCGACATGGTGCTGCTGCCCGACCCGGATACCGCGGTGCTCGATCCGTTCACCGCCGATCCCACCGTGATCCTGGTCTGCGACATCCTCGACCCGGTCACCATGCAGCCGTATTCGCGCGATCCGCGCGGCGTCGCCAAGCGCGCCGAGTCGTACCTGAAGTCCAGCGGCATAGCCGAGCAGGCGTTCTTCGGGCCGGAGCCGGAATTCTTCATCTTCGATTCGGTGCGCTGGGCCAACGAGATGGGCCACACCTTCTTCGAGATCGAGTCCGAGGAAGCGCACTGGAACTCCAGGAAGAAATACGAAGGTGGCAACTCCGGCTATCGCCCGGGCTTGAAGGGCGGCTATTTTCCGGTCGCGCCGACCGACTCGCTGCACGATATCCGCGCCGAGATGTGCAATGAGCTGACCGCAGCAGGCATCGAAGTGGAAGTGCACCACCATGAAGTCGCCAACGCCGGGCAGTGCGAGATCGGCACCAAGTTCAATTCGCTGGTGAAGAAGGCCGACGAATTGCTGACGATGAAATACATCATCCGCAACGTCGCCCATCGCTCCGGCAAGACCGCCACCTTCATGCCCAAGCCGCTGGTCGGCGACAACGGCAGCGGCATGCACGTGCACCAGTCGCTGGCGAAGGGCGGCAACAACCTGTTCAGCGGCGACGGCTACGGCGGGCTGTCGCAGACGGCGTTGTGGTACATCGGCGGCATCTTCAAGCACGCGCGCGCGATCAACGCGTTCGCCAATTCCACCACCAATTCCTACAAGCGCCTGGTGCCGGGTTATGAAGCCCCAGTGATGCT
>JBBQQH010000135.1:0-1956 GCA_038216155.1 Lysobacterales bacterium | reverse complement strand
ACCCGGAACGGCTGCAGCAGCGGGTCGGCCTGGCTCATTCTGGTTCGTCCTGTTGCAGCCGGTAGTGGCCCGCTTCGAGCAGCGCGAACACGGCGTCGCGCCCGCGCGGGCCGAGGCGTTCATAGCTCGGCCCGTCTATATCGTCTGCCGCCGACAGTGCGCGCGCGTCACGAATACCCAACGCGTGGACCTGTCCGCCGGCATACAGGCGGGCATCCTTGGCTGCCTTGCGCCACGCCATGCGTGACCAAGGGTGCCGCAACAGACTGGCGCCATGGGCGAGATCCCATTCGATTTCGATGCGAGGACGCAGTTCGTCGTCCGCTGCAGGTTCGACAGCGGTGCGATAGGTCGTGATGAAACTGCCGAACCAGTCGCCGAGACGATCCGGATCACGCATTCGCAACAAATTCAAGGCTTCAACCACACGAGTCATCGCATCCGCGTCGATTTCAAACGGATCACCAGCGGGCGTCAGATCCGCATCGGTGAAGCGCAGGCTTTCGGGTGCATCGGCGGCAAGGGTGTCGACGAAATCCCCCAGCAACTCGGATGCGGAGGGTGCGCGCATGCCGATAGAAAATGTCAGGCAGGCATCCACCGCGACGCCGTGGTGCGGCACGCCCGGCGGCAGGTAAAGCATGTCGCCGGGGGCCAGCACCCAGTCGTGGTCGGGCGTGAACTCACGCAACAGCTTGAGCTCGACATCGTCACGGAAGTCCAGGCATGGATTTGCCGATGCATCGATCTGCCAATGCCGCTGGCCCTGCGCCTGCAGCAGGAACACGTCGTATTGGTCCACGTGTGCACCGACCGACCCGCCCGTTGCAGCGAAGCTGACCATCACATCATCGATTCGCCAGCGCGGCAGGAACTTGAATTGCTCAAGCAGGCCGCGGATATCGGCGTCCCACTTGTCCATATCCTGGATCAGCAAGGTCCAGTCGTGGTCGGGCAGGCTTGGAAAATCGGTTTCGGCGAACGGCCCATGGCGCACGCGCCAGTTGTCGGCAGGCTTGTCGTGTTCGATCAAACGTGCCAGCACGCCATCCTCGCAGGCCAGTCCGGCGAGATCTTCTGGCTCCAGTGGCGAGACGAAGTCGTGGAATGCGTTGCGGATCAGCAGCGGCTTTTTCTGCCAGTAATCGCGCAGGAAAATCGCCGGGGACATGCCCAGTGGCGATTGCGAGGTGGCGTCGATCTCGATGGCTGGTGCGGCGCGGCGTGCCATCAGATGTCCTTCGCCAGTTGTTCGGCCAAGCCGGTGTAGCTGCCGGGCGTCATTGCCAGCAGGCGCTGTTTGTCGTCAGCGGGCAAATCCAGGCCGGCGATGAACTCGCGCATGGACGCGGCGTTGATACCTTGGCCACGGGTCAGTGCCTTCAATTGCTCATACGGATTCGGTAAGCCATACCGGCGCATCACGGTCTGCACGGCTTCGGCCAGCACTTCCCATGCACCGTCGAGGTCGGCGGCAAGCCTCTCCGGATTTACGGAAAGTTTGCCAAGGCCGCGTTGAAGGGCATCGAAACCGATCAGCATGTGGCCGAACGCAGTGCCAAGCGCACGAAGCACGGTGGAGTCGGTCAGGTCGCGCTGCCAGCGGCTGATCGGCAGCTTGATCGCAAAGTGTTCGAACAGCGCGCTGGCGATGCCGAAGTTGCCCTCCGCGTTTTCGAAATCGATCGGGTTGACCTTATGCGGCATGGTCGAGCTACCGATCTCGCCTTCCTTCAACGCCTGCTTGAAGTAGCCCTGCGAGATATAGCCCCAGATATCGCGGCACAGGTCGATCGCAATCGTGTCGATGCGGCGCGAGACGTCGCACAGCTCGGCGATGCCATCATGCGGCTCGATCTGGGTGGTGTAGGGCTGCCAGTCCAGGCCAAGCGATTCGACGAAGTGCTTTGAAAACGCAGGCCAGTCAACATCCGGATAGGCGGCGACATGCGCGTT
>JBBQQH010000134.1:0-2004 GCA_038216155.1 Lysobacterales bacterium | reverse complement strand
AGAGCGTCAAGGCCAGCGTGACCAGTGAAGTCGCACGCGAAGCGATTGGCGAGGCGGTCAGGGTCAGCCGCGAACATGTCGAGTTTTTCCAGACCCCGGCGGAACGCGGCGAGCGGCTTTTGGTGCCGCAGATGGCGTTGCGCGTGCAAGGCGAGTTGCAACTGTTCGACGACCCGGAAGTGCTCGACTATCCGTGGTCGTTGTCGGAATACGATGCAGCGCCTACGCGGACGCAACTGGACGTGTTGCAAGGCAATCGCGTTGGCAATGGCGGCGAGATCGACATCGACGACGCATCCGGCCGGGTCACGACTCGTTTCATTGCCGACCTGCAGCGCGATCTCGGCCTGAGCTACCGACCCGAGCACTGGGACGACGTGCGGCTGGCGACTTGGCTGGCCCGCAACCTGCCGGAAAACTCGATCACCCATGCCAGCAAGCGCGTCTTTGTGGCGTTCTGGATGCGGCACCTGCTGGCTACGCCAGGCTTTGATCTGGCGCTGATCAATCGGCAGAAATTCCTGGTGCGAACCTTGCTGGAATCGCGCATCCGCGAGTTGCGGGCTGCTGCGGTCAGTCAGGCGTACCAGCAGACGTTGTTCGCAGGCGAAGCGGCAAGCAACGCGGTGGTCAGTGACGACTACGCTCTCGAGTTCGATCCGCAAGGTTATGCGCCAAGCCGCGATTACGATGGGCGCTTCGGGATCTGGGATTTCCGCAAACACTTTTACGGGCGTATCGGCGACTTCGACAGCAAGGAAGAGTTCGAATGCGCGTGTTGGCTCGATCGTCAGGCGCAAGCGGGCCGCATGCAGTTCTGGGTGCGCAATCTGGTGCGCAAGGCGGCTTGCTCATTCTTTCTGCAAAAAGCCGACGGACGCTTCCATCCTGATTTTCTGTGCAAACTCAAAGATGGCACGGTGCTGGTGGTGGAGTACAAGGGTGCGAACGCGTGGGTTGGTGCCCAGGACGATCGCGATATCGGCGGTTTGTGGGCGGCGCTGAGCAAGGGTCGGTGCAGATTCGTCATGGTGACCGACAAGAAATGGGAAGCGATCGACGCATTGCTTGGATAGAGCGATCTGAACAATCCGTAATGCGTTGGTGTTGAGCCGGTAGCTTGCTGCAATCAATACTCTTGTATCCGCTCCAAAGACTGGGTCTTTCCACATCGCCATGCCAACCCGAACGATCCTGATCAAACAGGCCCTCGCCGCGATTGCGTTCTGCCTGTTTGCGTTGTGCCTTGTCGGCACGGCAAACGCCGCCCCGCAAGCCAAGCTCACCATCCTCAGCTATCACGAGATCGCCGATGGCAGCGATGCGCTGGTGCCGCAGTACACGGTGACGCCGACCAACTTCGTGCGCCAGCTCGACTGGCTGAAGAATAACGGTTACCACTTCGTCAGCGTCGATCAGGTGCTGGCCGACGATGCCGGCAAGAAGCCACTGCCGGACAAGGCCGTGCTGATCACCTTCGACGACGGCTATCGCTCGATGTACGAGCACGCCTATCCGATCCTCAAGCTGTTCAATGCACCGGCCGTGGTGGCGCTGGTCGGCAAGTGGATGGATGTGCCGGAGAACGGCAAGGTGGATTTCAGTGGGCATTCGATCCCGCGCTCCGATTTGCTGTCGTGGCAGCAGGTGCGCGAGATGTCGGACAGCGGGCTCATCGAGGTCGCCAGCCACACCTACGGCATGCACGAAGGCATCCTCGCCAATCCGCAAGGCAATCTGCAGCCTGCGGCGACAGCGCGGCGGTGGCTGCCGGAGTTGCATCGCTACGAAGACGAAGTGGCTTACGCGCGCCGCGTGCGCGAGGATCTGGCGCGCAACAACCGCGTGCTGAAGGATCACATCGGCAAGGGGCCGCGCATCATCGTGTGGCCTTACGGGCGCTACAACATCGAGACCCGGCGGATCGCCGCCGAACTCGGCATGCCGATCGGACTGACCCTTGATGATGGCGCCAATACTGCCGACACGCCGCTGTATGGGCTG
>JBBQQH010000133.1:0-2023 GCA_038216155.1 Lysobacterales bacterium | reverse complement strand
CGCGCACTGGTGCGCGCCACCGAAGCGGCCAAGGCTGCGAGCGAGGCCAAGAGCCGCTTCCTGGCCAACATGAGTCACGAGTTCAGAACGCCGCTCAACGGCATCGTCGGCATGGCCGAATTGCTGGTGACCACGCCCCTGAGCGCGGAACAACGTGACAGCGCCGAAGTGATCCAGACCTCGGCGCGTTCGCTGCAGCTGCTGGTTGACGACGTGCTCGACTTTTCGACGATCGAGGCCGGCAAGCTCAAGCGCAGTGACGCCGATTTCAGCCTGTCCGAACTGGTCAAGAGCGTGCAGGTCATGTTGCTGCCAAGCGCGCAGTCGAAAGGGTTGACGCTGGAGTTCGTGATGCCGCGCAATGTGCCCGACGGCCTGCATGGCGACAGTGGCCACCTTCGACAGATCCTGATCAACCTGCTGTCGAACGCGATCAAGTTTACTGAGCATGGCAAGGTTGCGCTGGAGGTGGTCTCGCTGGAATCCGAGGTCCATGCCGTGCATTTGCGGTTCTCGGTGCGGGATACCGGCATCGGCATCGCCGAGGAACACCTGGGACGCATCTTCGAGGCCTTCGAGCAGGTCGATTCGGGCCATGGCCGGCGCTACGGCGGCACTGGCCTGGGTACCACCATCGCCAAGTCGCTGACCGAACTGCTCGGCGGCCGGATCGGCGTCGAGAGACGGACCGGGGCCGGATCGCATTTCTGGTTCGAGCTGCCTTTCCAGCCTGCCGCTGCTGGCATGGCCAACGCGCTGTCAGGCACCAGCAACGTCATCGCGTTCGACGATCCGTTCGTCCGCCATCGCGCGAGGGTTCGGTCGCTGCGGATCCTGATCGCTGACGACCAATCGTCCAACTTGCTGGTGATGCGGCGGTTGCTGGAAAAAGCCGGGCATCGCCCGCAGCTCGTCGACGACGGCAGCGACGTGCTCAACGCACTCGAGGCGCAGCGCTTCGATGCTGTCATTACCGACCTGCACATGCCGGGTGTGAGCGGGATCGAGATCATGAAGCAGACGCGATTCATGGAGGCCGGACGCAAGCGCACGCCGTTCATTGTCCTCAGTGCGGACGCCACGCCGGAAGCACAGTTGGAAAGCGAACGTGCCGGCGCCTATGCGTTCCTGACCAAGCCGCTGGCGGTGGACCGGTTGCTGGAGAAACTCGCAGAGATTGGCGAGGGCGCCTTGGCTGCGACGGATGTGGGTCAGAAGCCAGCGCCCGTCACGGGCGGCGGCGCCAGCCCGATCTCCAAGCACCTGCTCGACGAGCTGCGCGAGATGAAGCTGGGAGAGGATTTCGTGCATCGCTTCCTGGGCGAGTGCGTGCGCGACGCACGCAAATCACTGGCAGATATCGAAACTGCCGGCAGTGCCGCCCATTGGGACGAGTTCCACGACGCCTGCCATGCGCTCAAGGGCGCGGCCGGCAACATGGGGGCGGTACGGCTGGCGGAGACCGCATCCGAAGGCATGCGCATGGGCGACGATCGCCGCCGGCGCGAATGGCAGGGACTCTTGCAGCAACTGCGCCAGCAATTGCAGCAGGCGGTCACGGCATTGCGTGACCGCGGCGACCTGCTCCGTTCGGAGGCCGATCTCGACGGCAACTGATGCACCGCTTCAGAGCGCGCTGGCCGTGCTCTCCGTCGGTAGTGCCTCGGGCCGGCGAAGCTGCGCCCGCACCAGGCGTTCCATGATGCGCAGGGATTTCTCGCCGAGCTGCAGCGCGGTGTCGACCCATATCTCGGTGATCCGCGTCAGTTCATCGAGGCTGACCGGATGGACGACGTCGCGGACGCGGTGCAAAGCGAGCCGCGCCGGGGCGATGCGACGGTTCTGCCGGATCAACCCGTGCACCGCGCGTGCACCTTCGCCCTTCGGTACCAGCACATCGACGATTCCCATGCGGTGCAACTCGTCGCTGCTGTACATGACGCCGTTGAGCATCATTTCCTCAGCCAGCTTCGGACTGACCCGCCGCGACAGCAACGAGTAAGCGCCCATGCCCGGGAACAAC
>JBBQQH010000132.1:0-2143 GCA_038216155.1 Lysobacterales bacterium | reverse complement strand
GTGAGATTGCCAACCATTGATGAGCCAACCGTTGCCTGACCCCGCCCCGCGCCCGACGCTGCTTGCATCGCGGCGGGCGTTATTTGTCACTGGACTGCTGACGTTGTTGCCGATCTGGCTCACGTGGGTCGTCTTCAAATTTGTATTCGGCTTGCTGTCCGATCTGAGCCGCCCGATCGTCGGCCCTGCCCTGATCGACATCTCTGAACAGTATCCAGCATGGTCATGGCTCGCGAGTTGGTGGGCGCTCACGGCGGTAGGCGTGGTCGCCACGGTATTGTCGATCTTGTTGTTCGGACTGCTGGCGCGGCGGGTGGCCGGGCAACGCGTGCTCGGGTGGTTTGAGGCAGCGATCCGCCGCGTCCCGCTGGCGAACACGGTGTACGGCAGTTCACGAAAATTGCTCGACCACATGTCGGCCCCACCCGATGGCGGTCAGCGTGTGGTGCTGATCGCGTTTCCGCATCCGGGCGTGAAGACGGTGGGCTTCGTTACCCGCACCTTGCGCGACGAGGCCACCGGCCGAGAACTCGCTGCCGTGTATGTGCCGACCACGCCGAATCCGACCGGCGGTTACCTGCAGATCGTACCGATCGAAGATCTGATTCCGACCGACTGGACCGTGGATCAGGCGATGACCTTCATCATTTCCGGAGGCGCGGTAGCACCGGATCGCATGCCTTTTTCGGGTGCGCCCAAGAAGCCGCTAACCAACGATTGAGTGCGCTGCATCACAGCTTGACGCATCCCATCGAAACTCCATGACCTTCGGCCCGTGCGGGAAACCGCGCGCACTCGCATCATCGGCCATCGCTCACGTCGTTCGTCGCATTCATCCAAGGGGAAAATAAATGCACCACCGGCCATTACTGGTACTTGCCATCACTGCTGCGCTTTGCGTTGGCGCAGCTTCCACCACCACATTTGCGCACGACCACGAAGCGATGCAAGGGCCGCTGCAGTCCACTTCCCCGGCGATCAGCGCCAAGGCCGCCAAGTTGGACAAGCTGTACGCCGACTTCTGGCAGGCATCGCTCAAATTCAATCCGGTCCAAGCCACGTTCGTAGGCGATCCGCGCTACAACGACCAATTGCCGGATTTCTTTTCGCCCGCATACCGTGCCGAGACGCACACGTTTAACACCCAATGGCTGGCCAAGGCCAAGGCGATCGGTTCGGACGGCCTGAGCGGACAAGCGCTGCTGTCGTACGACATCTTCGTCAAGGACATGCAGGATGCCCTCGACGGCGAACAATTCCGTGACGACCTGCAACCCATTGACCAGTTCAACAACATCGCGGCCATGGTGGTGCAACTCGGTGCCGGCAGCGGCGCGCAGCCGTTCAAGACAGTGAAGGATTACGACAACTGGCTGGCGCGCGCCGGCAAACTGCCGACGCTGTTCAACAGCATCGAAACCAACATGAACGAAGGTATCAAAGCCGGCATCGTGCAGCCGAAAGTGCTGATGGTGAAGGTGCTGCCGCAGTTCGATGCACTCATCAAGGACAAGCCCGAAGACACCGTGTTCTGGGGTCCGATCGCGCACATGCCGAAGGATTTTTCTGCTGCCGACAAGGCGCGCCTGACCGCAGCGTATCGCCACCTGATCGGCGACCAGTTGATGCCGTCGTACAAGAAGCTGCGCGCCTACATCGCCGACGACTACATGCCGCACACCCGCGCCACCTTCGGCATGGACTCGCTGCCCAATGGCAAAGCCTGGTACGCGTATCGCGTACGGATGATGACCACGACCAACGAGACGCCCGATCAGATCCACGACATCGGGCTGTCCGAAGTCGCGCGCATCAAGAAAGAAATGGATGCGCTGCGACTGCAGGTCGTATTCAAGGGCGACCTGCATGCGTTCTTCCAGTACCTCAATACCGATCCGCGCTTCACGTTCAAGAGCGAGAAGGCATTGCTCGACGGCTACAACAGCGTCTATGCCAAGGTTGAAAAAGGAATCCCACGCGATTTCTCGATCCATCCGAAAGCGAAGTTCGAGATCCGCCCCGTCGAGGCGTTCCGCGCCCAGTCTGCGGCGGGTGGCGAATACCAGTCGCCAAGCGAGGACGGTTCGCGCCCCGGCATTTTCTACGTCAACACCTACGACCTGCCCTCGCGCAAAACCTGGGA
>JBBQQH010000131.1:0-2159 GCA_038216155.1 Lysobacterales bacterium | reverse complement strand
AGTCGCGCAGGCCGTCCTCGTAGAACCATTCCAGCTTCTCACCGCTGGCGACGTCATGCAGGCGCACGGTCAGGCCGGGGCACAGCACCGCCTTGGCGCGCAGCAGGTGCTTGAGCGCGCGCAGGTTGAACTTCGGGGTATCGAAATACTTCGGGTCCGGCCAGAAGCGCAGGCGGGTGCCGGTGTTCTTCCTGCCTACCGTGCCGACGATGTCGAGCTCGGAGTCGCGGTCGCCGTCGCGGAATGCCATCCGGTACTCGTTGCCGTCGCGCTTGATGAACAGCTCGACCCGGGTCGAAAGCGCATTCACCACGCTGACACCGACGCCGTGCAGCCCGCCGCTGAAGGTGTAGTTCTTGCCGCTGAACTTACCGCCCGCGTGCAGCCGCGTGAGGATCAGTTCGACGCCGGGAATTTTTTCCTCCGGATGAATGTCGACGGGCATGCCGCGCCCGTCGTCGCTGACTTCGACCGAGCCGTCTGCGTGCAGGATGACTTCGATCGTGGATGCGTGGCCGGCGAGTGCTTCGTCGACCGAGTTGTCGATGACTTCCTGCGCCAGGTGGTTCGGGCGCGAGGTGTCGGTGTACATGCCGGGGCGGCGCTTGACCGGGTCCAGGCCAGAGAGGACTTCGATATCGGCAGCGTCGTAGCGGGTGTTCATTCTTTCGTTGGTTCCACTGGAGTTGCGGGCAAACTGCGGGATGTTGCTGTGGTGGGAGCGCCGGAAGGCGCGATGCTCTTGCAATGAAGGCAAAGCGTCGCGCCTTTCGGCGCTCTGACAAGCCGACGTGCGCGAGGATGGCGAGCAGGGGCCCGAGGGTCAAGCAGTGCGTGCGACAATGCGCGCCTGCCGCCGCACGGATCGCGACCATCCGTTGATCATGATCGAAGAAAAGTCCAATAGAGTCCTGTTGTGGCTGGTCGCGCTCGGCGTCTTCATGCAGATGCTGGACTCCACGATTGTCAATACGGCGCTGCCGTCGATGGCGGCGGACCTGCACGAAAGTCCGCTGCGCATGCAGTCGGTGGTCATCGCCTATGCGTTGACGATGGCAATGCTGATTCCCGCGTCCGGTTGGCTGGCGGATCGTTTCGGAACGCGGCGCATATTCTTTGCGGCGATCGTGCTGTTTACGTTCGGATCGCTGCTGTGCGCAAATGCACACAGCCTTGGTCAACTTTCGGCCTCGCGCGTGGTGCAGGGCATGGGTGGTGCGATGCTCTTGCCGGTGGGGCGGCTCGCCGTGTTGCGCGCGGTGCCGCGTAGCGACTTCCTGCGCGCAATGACCTTCGTGACGGTGCCTGGGCTGATTGGCCCCCTGATCGGGCCGACCTTGGGTGGTTGGCTGGTGCAGTCGGCGTCGTGGCACTGGATCTTCCTGATCAATCTGCCGGTCGGCCTCATCGCCGCCGTCGCCACCTTGCGCTTCATGCCAGACGCGCGTGCGCCGGTGTCGCGCTTCGATCTGGGCGGCTACCTGATGCTGTCCTTCAGCATGGTCGCGATTTCCCTGTCGCTCGACGGATTGTCCGAACTTGGTTTGCGCCACGCGAGCGTGCTGATGCTCTTCATTTTCGGCATGGCCAGCTTTGTCGCGTACTGGCTGCATGCAACGCGTGCGCCGAAGCCGCTGTTCTCGCTTGGCCTGTTCGGCGTCCACACCTATCGCGTGGGGCTGCTCGGCAATCTGTTCGCGCGCATCGGCAGCGGTAGCATGCCGTTCCTGATTCCGCTGCTGCTGCAGGTGGGCCTTGGCTACAGTCCCATGGACGCAGGCCTGATGATGGTGCCCGTCGCGCTCGCGGCGATGGTGTCCAAGCGCATGGTCGTGCCGTTGGTGCGCGAGATCGGCTATCGGCGCGTGCTGATCGGCAACACGATATTGGTTGGTCTTGCGATGGCGAGCTTCGCACTGGTCTCGCCCGAGCAGCCGGTATGGCTGCGAATCATCCAGTTTTCACTGTTCGGCATGGTCAACTCGCTGCAGTTCACCGCGATGAATACGATCACCCTGCCCCCTGTGCCAATGTGACCTGAGACAACTACCTCTTCCTAATTACTGAAGGTAGGCTTCTCTCATGCACATGAAAACGTCATCGGTTTCCGCTCAATCATCTCCTGCTTTGGCGCCCGTCCAGTCCGACGCCTCGTTGGT
>JBBQQH010000130.1:0-2327 GCA_038216155.1 Lysobacterales bacterium | reverse complement strand
TACAAAATCAATCGTTGTCAGTCCGGAATAATCAGATGCACGCTGGGGAAATATCCGCGGTAACGGCGTGCGTCGCGGGTCAGGATTTGGCAGCCCAGGACGGCGGCGTGAGCGCCGATGAAGAAATCAGCAAGGACGTTGCCCTTCTGGCCGCCACTGCGCCGATCAAACTAGTCCGCGAGACGCGGGGTAGGAATAGAGTGCGGCCCTGTCGACCAAGCCCAACGCGAACGCTCTACAGCCGTCAGGCCGCCTGCGCCGGGATCGAGGTGTTGGTGTGGGTCAGCAGGTTGTGGCGGTCGACATACACCAGCGTCGGCTTGTAGTTCACGGCCTCGGCCTCGTCGCAGACGCCATACGCGCAGATGATGACGAGATCGCCCGGTTGCGCGCGGTGCGCGGCGGCACCGTTCACGGAAATCACGCCACTGCCTGCCTCGCCCCGGATCGCGTAGGTGACGAAGCGCTGGCCGTTGTTGACGTTGAAGATGTGCACCTGCTCGTACTCGCGGATGCCGGAGATGTCGAGCAGACGGCCGTCGATCGCGCAAGAGCCTTCGTAGTGCAGTTCCGCATGGGTGACGGTGGCTCGGTGGATCTTGGCCTTGAGGATGTTCAGTTGCATCGTCGGTCTCCGGCCGGGGCCAAAGCTCTTGCTCTGGAAGCGGGCGAGTGAGGGCGGCAGTGTAGGCAGCGATTTGCCGCGCTGCAACATCGCCGTGTGGACGTTTAGCCGCCGTCAGAATTCGAGGTTGTCGATCAGCCGGGTGCGACCCAGCCGGGCGGCGATCAAGGCCACATAGGGCCCGCCCTCGCCTACTGCGGGCTCGGTGAGATCGGGCCGGCGCACGACGGCGTAATCGACGGTGAAACCGTGCGCCTCCAGGGTCGATCGCGCCGTTGTTTCGGCTGTCGCGCGCGACGTGCCCGCACCGATCATTGCGCGCATCTGCTGCAACGTCCGCTGGATCTCCACCGCGATCGGGCGTTCGTCGGCAGACAGATACTGGTTGCGCGAACTCATCGCCAGACCATCCGGTTCCCGCAGGATCTCTCCGGCGACGACTTCAACCGGGAACGCAAGGTCGCGCACCAGGTAGCGGATGACTGCCAGCTGCTGGTAATCCTTGCGCCCGAACACGGCGACGTCGGGTTGCACCTGGTTGAACAGGCGCGCGACGACCGTGGCGACGCCATCGAAATGTCCGGGGCGATACGTGCCTTCCAGCACCTCGGTCACGCCGGGAACGCGTACCTGGACGGTGGCCTCGGCGCCGTAGGGATAGATCGTTTCCACCGACGGCAGCCACAACAGATCGCATCCGGCGGCTTCGAGACCTTCGGCGTCGGACTCCGGCGTACGCGGGTACCGCGCGAAATCCTCGTTTGGTCCGAACTGGGTCGGGTTGACGAACACACTGGCGACGACCCGATCGGCATGCCTGCGGGCAAGCGTCACCAGCGAGTGATGACCGGCGTGCAGGTTGCCCATGGTCGGTACGAACCCGATGCGCAGGCCGGCGCGTTTCCATTCGCCGATTCGGGTGCGCAGCGCGACGAGTTCACGGACGGTTTGGATCATTCGTATTGGGTCATTCTGAATTGGATCATTCTTAATTTGGATCAGGCGTAACTGTGTGCAGCGTCGGGAAAGCTGCCATCGCGCACCGCGTCGGCGAACGCGCGCACTGCGCCTGCGATCGAACCGCCGTCGGCCAGGAAATCCTTGACGAATTTCGGGCGACGATGACCGCTGTTGATGCCGAGCAGATCGTGCAGCACCAGCACCTGGCCATCGCATTGCGGGCCGGCGCCGATGCCGACCGTCGGAATGGTGACAGCAGCGGTGATGTCGGCGGCGACCTGCGACGGGACGCATTCCAGCACCAGCAGCGACGCGCCGGCCTCGGCAACGGCACGCGCGTCGTCCCGCAATTTCGCCGCAGCCCGTTCGTCGCGACCCTGCACCTTGTAACCGCCCAGGCGCAGCACCGATTGCGGCGTCAGCCCGAGATGCGCACAGACCGGGATTTCGCGCTCGCCCAGGAAGCGGATCACTTCGAGCTTGTGGCCTGCGCCTTCCAGCTTGACCATCCCCGCGCCCGCCTGCAGGCAACGCATGGACGCGTCCAGCGCACGCTCAGGGGTGGCGTCGGCTTGGAATGGCAAATCCGAGATTAGCAGCGCACTCGACAATCCGCGCGCAACGCAAGCGGTGTGGTAGACGATGTCATCGACGCTCACCGGCAACGTGCTGTCGTGGCCCTGCACCACCATGCCGAGCGAATCGCCGACCAGCACGAGATCGACGCCATTGTCATCGAGCG
>JBBQQH010000129.1:0-2541 GCA_038216155.1 Lysobacterales bacterium | reverse complement strand
AACCATGGCGTTGTCGTCGTACTTTCTGGTGACCACGCAACATCGCGTTCCGGAGATCCGGAGCGCGGGGTTTTTGTATCTGCTGTTGGCGCATGTGGGGGCGATCGGCCTGCTCTTGTGTTTCGGCGTGCTGCAGGGAGGTTCCTGGCACTTCACGTTCGATGCCATGCGCAGCGCCCAGCTATCGCCGGCATGGGCGAGCGTTGCCTTTGGCCTGGCGCTGTTCGGATTTGGCGCGAAGGCCGGCTTGGTGCCGATGCACGTGTGGTTGCCCGAAGCGCATCCGGCCGCGCCTTCTCCGGTGTCCGCGCTGATGAGCGCAGTGATGTTGAAGACCGCCGTCTACGGTTTTGTGCGCGTGAGCTTTGATCTGCTGCCCCATACGCAATGGGCGTGGGGAGTGGCAACGCTGGCACTGGGAGCCTTCACCGGCCTGTTTGGCGCGGTCTTCGCAGCGGTGCAGACGGACATGAAGCGCCTGCTTGCGTATTCGTCGATCGAGAACATCGGGATCATCTTCAGCGGGCTGGGTCTGGCGCTGTTGTACCGGGGCATGGGCATGAACACACTGTCCGCGCTTGCCTTGGCGGCGTCCCTATACCACTGCCTCAATCACGCGCAGTTCAAGAGCTTGCTGTTCCTTGCCACGGGGTCGGTTCTGCACGCGACCGGGCAGCGCAATTTGGGAAAGCTCGGCGGACTGATCCGGCGAATGCCGTGGGTCGCAGGCCTGGCCTTGGTAGGCACCCTGGCGATGGCAGGATTGCCACCATTGAACGGCTTTGTGTCGGAGTGGCTGTTGTTGCAATCGTTTTTGTTCACGCCGACGCTGCCGCACGCCTTGGTCAATATGCTGGTGCCCTTGGGGACTGCCGCCTTCGCGTTGACAGTCGCACTGGCTGCCTATGTCCTGGTGAAGTTCTACGGCGTGATCTTCCTCGGGCGATCGCGCGATCCGTCACTGGCCGATGCGCACGATGCCGGCGTGCTGGAGCGCGCAGCACTCATCTGGCTGGCCTGTCTGTGCATCTTGCTTGGCCTGTTCCCTGTCTTCGTACTGCATGCCCTCGATCAGGTGAATCGGAGTCTGCTGGGGACGACACTCGGCAATCATGCGACGGCGTGGTGGTCGATCGTGCCGCTGGCGGCTGACCGAGCCTCCTATAGCCCGCTCACATTTGGCGTGGGCATCGCCGTCTGCGTGACGCTTGCTTTTCTGCTGGTGCGGCGCCTGTTTCACGGCCGCATCCGCCGAAGCCCAGCGTGGGATTGTGGATTTCCGGGTCAGACGCACCGGATGCAGGACAGCGCCGAAGGCTTTGGTCAGCCTATCCGCCATATCTTCGGCCCGTTCTTTCGAATAGATCGCCACATGCCGACGCCGGCTGATGCGGCGCCTTGGTACGCGCTGCAACTGACCGATCGCTGGTGGGATTGGTTGTATATGCCTATCGCGCGAGCCGTCGAAACAGGCGCTCGATGGGTTAGCGTCCTTCAGCAGGGAAGCATCTCCCGGTACCTGATCTATAGCTTCGCCACGCTCCTGGTCTTGCTGGCATTCGTGCTGTGACAACGCGCCTCCTGCTTCTGGCCTTGCTTCAGACGGCGATCACGATCGCAGCGGCCCCCCTGCTGTTCGGCTGGGTCGACCAATGCCGCGCCTGGCTGCAGAACCGTCATGGCGCCGGATTGCTCCAGCCTTACCGCACCTTGCGCAAGCTGCTGAACAAGGACGCGGTGGTTGCATTGGATGCATCGCCGATCTTTCGCGCATCGCCGTATATCCAGTTCGGTGCGATGGCGTTCGCCGCCGCGATCATTCCGGTCTTCAGTACCCAGCCTCTGCTCGCGACCTCGGCAGACACGATCGCGCTGGTCGGGTTGTTTGCCGTGGCTCGGGTATTTGCGGCACTGGCCGGCATGGACATCGGCACGGCGTTCGGGACGCTCGGCGCCCGCCGCGAGATGCTGGTCGGCTTTCTCTCCGAACCCGCCCTGTTGATGGTGCTCTTTACCGCGTCCCTGTTGACGCAAAGTACGCTGCTGCCGGTGATCGTCGAGTCGCTCGCGCAACGCGACCTGGAAATTTATCCCAGCCTGGCCTTTGCCGCCGTAGCTTTCGCCATGGTGCTGCTCGCCGAGAACGCACGCATCCCGATCGACAATCCTGCCACGCACCTCGAACTGACCATGATCCACGAGGCAATGGTGCTGGAGTACTCGGCCCGCCATCTCGCGCTCATCGAATGGGCCTCGGCGCTCAAGCTGCTCAACTATGCCGCGATCGGCCTTGCGCTCTTCGTTCCCTGGGGGCTGGCATCGCCTGCCGATGGTGCGCTCGGCGTCGCGTCTGCCTGGATCTTCACCATTGTCAAGCTTGGCTCCGTCGGCGCCGCACTCGCACTGGTCGAAACGCTCAGCGCCAAGCTGCGGATTTTCCGCGCCCCCGAGTTTCTCGCGACCGCATTCCTGCTAGCGGTACTGGGACTGCTCGTGCACCAGTTGCTGGGAAGTTGACAATGTCAGTCCTCCCGTGGGCCT
>JBBQQH010000128.1:0-2673 GCA_038216155.1 Lysobacterales bacterium | reverse complement strand
GCTTGAAAACGATGACCGTATTTACGATTGACACTGACAACAACATCACCGGGTACGCTTCGACTGAGGAAGCCACGAGCAACCCGGAAACCGAGCAGTTCAACAGCACCAAGCAACTGGGCAAGCTGGCAGAGAAGTGGCCCGCCACCCGACTGGTTGAAATCTGGAACTCCTTGCCTGGCCAGAAGCCGGTGAAGAAGTTCACCAACCGCAAGATCGCTGTGACCCGCATTTGGACGGCGATTCAAAGTCTTGCGCCCGCCACCGCGCAAGAGGCTGCGCCTGTCGCGCCGAACAAGGGCAAGGCGAGCAAACGGACCAGCAAAGCCGAGAAGACCGGTGCGGCGCGCGAGGGTAGCAAAACAGCTCAAATTCTCGCCCTGCTCAAGCAACCGGACGGCGCCACGCTTGCCCAGCTCATGGAAGCTACCAACTGGCAGGCCCATAGCGTCCGAGGATTCATCAGGGGTACTCTCGCCATCGGGAACCTTGCCCTCGGTGGCATCCTCACCGGAGTCGCTGTTCACAACTACAGCTTATGCGGTGCACCGCAATCCGGTAGTATGCGGAGTCTATTATTATGCGGAGTCGGCGGCGGCCATCGGTGGTTTGCCGCCGAAAACAGGCGATTGGCGCTTTGCATAATTACACGGGTCGTCCGGTCTCCTTGAACATCGCCATCAGCTTGTCGGGCACCTGGAACTTGCCTCGTCTGAGCGTCGGTGGTATTCCCATGGCGAGAGCGTCCAGCTTTTCGGTCGGATCGGCTCGGAGGTAGATTTCCGTGCTCTGCATGCTCGCATGCCCCAGCCACAGCGACACCTTCCTAACGTCGCCAGTGGCCTGCAAGATGTGCATGGCGCAACTGTGGCGGAGCACGTGAGGCGTGACCCGCTTCTTCGTGATGGACGGCTGTTTCTGGTTGGCGGTACTGGCGTGCTTATCGAGGATATACTCGAATCCAGCGCGGGTCATGGCCCGCCCGCCAGCGTTCGGGAACATCTCCGGGACACCGTGGGCCTGCCGTACTTTAAGCCATGCATTGAGGGCGGTGGTGGTTTCCTTCCACAACGGCAGGACACGTTCTCGCCGTCCCTTGCCGATCACGCGGATGGATGGCGGAGTCCGGCTGTCGAGTTGATCCAGGCGAAGCGAAACAAGTTCGGCGACCCGAAGGCCGCAGGCGTAGGCCACGTGCAACATGGCGCGATCCCGCAAACCGAAGGCTGTCGAAGCATCAGGCGCATCAAGTAGCGCTTGGATTTCCCCCCGGTTCAGGTACGCGACCAAGCCCTCGTCGCACTTCTTCAGCGGGATGCCGTGAATCTGTCGAGCCTGCTCGATACAGTGCGGCTCACGATATTCGAGATACCGGAAGAACGACTTGATCGCTGCCAAACGCGCATTTCGGGTTCGCGCCGCATTGCCGCGCGCCTTCTCGATGTGTGTCAAAAACTCCAGCACGAGACGGGCATCGATCTTAACGAGATCGATTTGCGAAGGCGTCACACTCAGGCGCTCGGCCGCAAACCGCAACAGTAGCATCAGGCTGTAGGCGTAAGTCTCGCAGGTATGCGTGCTCGCCGCGCGATCTCTTGGCAGATGCTCGCGCAGGAAGGTGCTGAGATGGTTCGCCAGTGTGGTCACACGTCACCTCCCTGGTGCATTGCTTCGCCCGCCAGGGCGATGCCACGCATGATAATTGGGGTCGCTTCGAGGTACCAGTAGGTATCGGTGACGTTCGTATGGCCCAAGTAGGTGCTCAGTGCGACCATGTGTTGCGCAACAGCCTGCCGATCAGGCTGGCATTGCTCCAGCGAGCGCACCGCGAAGGTGTGGCGCATGTCATGCATGCGCGGACCAATGCCAGAGAGCGCCAGCCTCAGACCGGCCCGTACCATTAACCGCCGGAACGTATCCCGGATGGCGTGGTACATAATCGCTTGCCCGTTGCTTGATACGAACACAGCCTGGGTAAAGACCGGCTGGCGAACGCGCTCGCTCAGATGCCGTTCCAGCGCAGCCTGGGTCGTCTCATGCAGCGGAATGAGACGGCTCTTCCCATGCTTGGACTTGCGGATGACGAGACCATCGTCCCCGACGTCGGAGCATTCGAGCGACAATGCCTCGGAAATGCGCAAGCCGGTTGATGTCAGAAGCCCCAATAAGGTCGTGAGCGTTGCAGGCGCGATAAAGCCCTTCGCCGGCACCTGGCGCGCGGCACGCATGATGCGGTCGATATCGTCGACGGTGTAGATGTAGGGCGGTTTCCGGGAAATCTTGGCATGACCCACGCAATCTCTCGGCGGTACCTCATGCTGTGGATTTTCGGCGTGCATGGCAAGCGCGAATCGGCGTACCCGGGCGACCAGCGTTTGACGCCGCTGTGCGGAAGGTGTTTGCGACGCCGCCCAAGCCAGCACGCGTTCAACACGGACGAACTCGTCTGCGTGGGCCATGGCATAATCTGCAAACAGCTTGAGCGAGCGGGATTGGTCGTCAAACTTGTATCCAAGGATGCGTTGCAGAGTAGCGTAGCGTTCCACATCCTGGCTTAGCATGACGCACCTCCTGGCCATGGCTGGGCAATCCGCTTGAGTGACGGGACATCGACCTTTGCGTACTGTGCCGTCGTATCAATGGATCGATGCCGCAAAACGGCGCCAATGGCAG
>JBBQQH010000127.1:0-2710 GCA_038216155.1 Lysobacterales bacterium | reverse complement strand
CCGCTGCTCGATCCGCTGATCGAAGCCAAGATCGGAATGGTCAATTTTCGTTCCATCACGGTGCGAGCATTCCGGCTGAATCTGGAGGATCGCTGCGAAGATTTCGGTCACCTTGCAACCTATCGCGGAACAATTCCCGGGCTGCCGCACTCATTCGCGCTCGACGATCACCATCGCTTCGAGACCAACAAGCCGTTGCGTGTCTGCGGCAACACCTACGAGATGCTAGCGCAAAGTCGCTTCGCCCCGCACTTCCAGCTAGCCGGCGACACCTCGACGCACTTCGGACTGTTCGATTGCAGCCTCGCTTCCGCGACCGGTCCGGTCGATGGTTGCGCTACCGGGCGTTGCTGAGCGGCCATGCGCACCACATTGTCCATCGTTATTCCGGTCGGTCCTGGTGAAACTGCGTGGCAAGGTTTGCTGCCGGATCTGGAGCGGGTGCACGCGGCAGAAATTGCGATCGTGATGCCGAGCGAATATCCGCGCGAGTCGGTGGCATTGACCAGTGATCGCTTCTTGCTCGCCATCTCGCGCGCCGGCCGCGCACATCAGCAGAATGCAGGAGCGGCCGCGACCACGGCGCCATGGTTGTGGTTCCTGCACGCTGATTCACGGTTCACGCCGGAGACCTTGCCGCGTCTGTATGAGTTCATTGCGCGGGACGAGACGGTGCTGGCCTACTTCGACCTGTGGTTTCTGGATGACGGGCCACGCTGGACCCAGCTCAATGCGTTCGGCGCGCAGCTGCGCAGTCGGTGGCTGGGTTTGCCATTCGGCGATCAAGGCTTGCTGATTCCGCGGCGGTTGTTCGACAGCCTGGGCGGCTTTGATGAATCGCTAGGCAGTGGTGAGGATCATGCATTGATATGGCGCGCCAAGCGCTCGGGTATTCCCGTCCGTCCGGTTGGAGCGCCGTTGCTCACCAGCGCGCGAAAGTACGCCCAACAGGGGTGGTGCCGAACAACCGCCAAACATCTGCGTCTGACCTGCCAACAAGCATGGGCCTTCTCTCGTCAGGAGCGCACCGGATGACTGGAGGACTAGCCATTTTCGTCAAAACGCCGGGGCTGTCACCGCTGAAAACACGGCTGGCTCAAGGCGTCGGGCAATTGCGCGCCGAAGTGTTCTATGTTGCCTCGGCGGAGGCGGTTGCATCGGTCGCGCTGCAAGCACAGGAACACGACGGTCCAACCGCCTATTGGGCCGTCGCCGAACCCGCCGCGATGACCTACGACGCATGGCTCGACTTGCCCAGGATTCCCCAAGGCGGCGGAACCCTGGGCGAGCGCATGGACCATGTGTATCGCCAACTGCTGGAAAGACATCGGTTCGCTTTGCTCATCGGCGCCGACACGCCACAGATCGTGTCTGAGAGTTTGTTGCGGGCGAGCAACTGGCTGTCCTCCGATGAGCCACGACTCGTGATTGGACATGCGGTGGACGGAGGCTTCTGGTTGTTCGGCGGCAACACCGACTTACCCCGGCCCGCGTGGAGCGTTCCCACCTATAGCAGCGCCCACACTGCGGCCGATTTCATGCGCGTCATGCATCCGATGGGGCGTTGGCTCGAGGTCGAATCGATGGCGGATGTCGATCACGTCCAAGACTTGCCGCGGGTTCTGCACGAACTCGATTCATTGCCACAGCCGACCCCCGCGCAGCAACGTCTTGCGCAGTGGTTGGAGGATTCACGCATAGCGATGGCGATACAGGGATGACCGAGTTCCTCCTCGACCATGCGGGTGCACTCAAGCTGGCTGTCTCGGCAGCGTTGCTGGTGTGTCTGGTCGTGGCGCAGCTGCTCTCTCCCATGCGTGGCGATGCAAGCCTGGCGCGCTGGCGGGTCAATCTGGGAGTCATCGCCACGTCGACACTCGCAACGCGTGTGTTGATTCCAGTCAGCCTCATCGCAGTCGCGGTGTCGGCGCAAGCCCACGCTTGGGGGTTGTTGCATCGTCTGGCATGGTCGCCAGCGCTGGCCTTAGGCTTGGCCGTGGTCGCGCTGGATTTTGCGATCTACTGGCAGCATCGCGCGTTCCATGCCTCGGCAGTGCTCTGGCGCGTGCATCGCGTTCACCATACCGATGTCGGCTTCGATACCACCCTCGGCCTGCGCTTTCATCCGTTCGAAATTCTGCTCTCGACGCTGTTCAAATTGGGCGTAATTCTCGCACTGGGAGTTGCACCGATCGCCGTGCTGACCTACGAACTGATCTTGCTCTGCATGTCGCTGTTCACCCATGCCGACGTGGCGCTGCCAGCTCGGCTCGACACAGTGCTGCGCTGGTTGATCGTCACCCCCGATTGGCACCGCGTGCATCACTCCATCCACTTCGAAGAAACCAATTCCAACTATGGCAACTGGCTGTCGCTATGGGACCGGCTCTTCGGTACATACATCCCACAACCACGCGACGGCCATTGCGCAATGCGCATCGGCTTGCCGCTCTTTCGCGAACCCAAGCAGCAAACGTTGATTGCCGCGCTCGCGCTGCCGCTGCTTGCCAAGCCGCTCATTCTGGAGAATCACGATGCATGACACCTTGCCACTGCTGAAAGTCAGCGCCTTTCCGGAGCTCCGCCGCGAGCGCGTGGACACGCTGCAACTCAACCTCGGCTACCTGTGCAACCTCAGTTGCATCCATTGTCACGTCAATGCCGGGCCACGACGCAAGGAATTGATGGACCGAGACACGATGCAACTGGC
>JBBQQH010000126.1:0-2774 GCA_038216155.1 Lysobacterales bacterium | reverse complement strand
CGGTACCGCCGGATGTCTTCATTCCCGTGGCCGAGCAGACCGGCCAGATCAAGAAGCTCACGATCTGGGCGCTGAACACCGCGCTGCGGCAGTCGTCCAAGTGGAAACATCCGTGGGGCCCGATGTCGCTGGCGGTCAACGTCCCGCCGGAGCTCGTCGCCCAGCACGACCTCCCGGACCTGGTCGAAAACGCGGTCAAGCTCTGGGGCACCGACGATACCCAGCTGGTGCTCGAGATCACCGAGCGCTCGCTGATGGATTCCACGCACAGCTTCGCCATCCTCTCGCGCATCCGCGCGCTCGGCGCCAAGGTGTCGATCGATGACTTCGGCACCGGCTATTCGTGCCTGGCCTACTTCAAGGACATCCCCGTCGACGAACTCAAGGTCGATCGATCCTTCGTCAGCGGCCTGCTCACCGAGCCGGCCAGCGCGCACGTGTCCACGCTGATCATCGACCTGGCGCATCGCTTCGGCCTCTCGGTCGCGGCCGAAGGCGTCGAGGACATCGCCACCCTGCAGGTGTTGCAACGCAGTGGTTGCGACACCGCCCAGGGTTTCCTGTTTGCAAAGGCGCTGGAGTCTTCCGAGATGGAGCGCTGGTTGAACCGATGGCAGGCCTCCGCCGTCGAAACTCGTTCCAGCGACAGCGATTCTGCCGGGGCCTGAGCGCGCCGCATTCACGCGCAAGCAATTGCGCGCGTGGTTATCGCGAATCGTCAACTGCCAACCGCAGCATCGGCCGCCCGGGAGACGCGCATGGCGTCATCGGCCCTGACGGCGTGGCTCAACCTGTCGCGATCGTAAAGGTTGATGAAAAATCTTTAGTATGATTGACGTATTACGCATCACATACTAGCATCGCCCCATGATCGCGTCGTTCAAGGGCAAGGAAGCCGAGGCATTGTTCAACGACAAGCCTGTTCCCAAGTTGCGTGCGATCGAGCGCCAAGCCCGCCGCAAACTGCTCTACCTCAACGCTGCCACTACCATCGACGATCTCCGCCAGCCGCCGGGCAACCATCTGGAAGCCCTCAAGGGCGATCGCAAAGGTCGGCACAGCATCCGCATCAACGACCAGTGGCGCATCTGCTTTCGATGGCACGACGGCAATTCGCATGAAGTGGAAATCGTCGATTAACACTGAGAAACCATCATGACCAGCAAGCTGCTCGACCCCATTGCGCCCGGTGAAATCCTATACGAGGACTTCATGCAGCCGCTCGACCTCAGCATGAACGCGCTCGCGCGCGATCTCGCCGTGCCGCCCAACCGCATCAGCGAGATCGTCAACGGCAAGCGCGCCATCACCGCCGATACCGCGCTGCGTCTCGCCCGTTATTTCGGCACCAGCCCGGAGTTGTGGCTGAACCTGCAGAACGATTACGAGATCAGAACCGTGCGTCGCGAACACGGTTCCGAGATTGATGCGCGCGTGCGCACGCGCGCCGCGTAACTGACGACGTCACCCTCGAACCCGCCTCACCCTTTCGTCTACCCATGCCCATGCCGATGATGCAGATCCGGATAGTGCGGATGTGAGTGTGTCATCGGCGTGTGCGTGTGCTGGTGCGCGTGCGGCTCTTCTCCATCCCACGCAAAGTCATGCGCGTGCTGGTGGTGCTCGTCATGCGCGTGCAGGTGTTCGTGTTCCAGTGCTTCGTGTTGGTGCGCGTGTTCGTGGACCTCGCTGACATGCAACCACACGCCCAGTGCCATCAGGCTGCCTGCGATCCAGAAACTCAAGCCTGGTGTCTCGTGCAGCAGCAGCAGCGATAAACCTGCACCCACGAAGGGCGCGGTTGAAAAGTAAGCGCCAGTGCGTGCAGCGCCCAGATGGCGCAAGGCCAGCACGAAGGCCACCAGGCTGATTCCGTACCCGCCCAAACCAATCGCCCCGGCAGACAACAGATGAAGCGCGTCCGGCAGGCGATGGCCCAGCATGAACGCCACGCTGATGTTGACCGTGCCGGCCACGCCGCCCTTGATCGCTGCAATCTGGAACGGATCGCCACCCGATACCGCGCGGGTCAGGTTGTTGTCGATGGCCCAAGCCGCACACGCCCCGGCGATAGCGAGGGCTCCCCACGGCAACCCGACGGGAGGCGCCTGCGTCCACGACAACAGGATGCCGCCAACAACAATCGCGACCATGCCCAGGAAGATGCGGATATCGACGTTCTCCCGGAACACCACCCATGCAACCAATGCGGTCAGCACGCTTTCCAGGTTGAGCAACAGCGACGCCGCCGATGCGGGTGTGCTGGTCAAACCCACCATCAACAGCACCGGTCCAAGCACGCCGCCGAACAACACCGCGCCCGACAGCCAGGGAATGTCGCGCCGCTGCAGCGACGCTTCCGCATCGGATTCGCGTGGCCGCAGCCGACGGATCAGCAACCACAATCCCAGCCCCAGACCAGACCCCGCGTAGAGCAGCCCAGCGAGGAGCACGGGCGAAATGTCGGCCACCAGCAACTTGGCCAGCGGGGTGCTGGCCCCGAACAAGAGGGCGGCGAGAAGCGCGGGGCCGATGCCCGGGGTCCATTTCAGGGGAGAGGTCATGCGTGAATGATGAGGGATGAAGACGGCGCCAGCATGTGACGCGCTATCCGATTGCTGAGGTCGTTCTCGCTGCGGTTCACAGCTGTGCCGCCAACCACCGTCTGAATTCCGATGGACGAAGTCGATAGCGCGCAATGTTGCCTTCGTGCAACTGGTACAGCTCGTTCACCACGAGAGCCACCACATCTTCGACGTCGCCGACCTCCACCA
>JBBQQH010000125.1:0-2882 GCA_038216155.1 Lysobacterales bacterium | reverse complement strand
CTTGCCGGTGCCGGTTTGCGCACCGGCCATCAGGTCCTTACCGGCAAGCGCCAGCGGAATCGCCTGTGACTGGATCGGTGTGGGTTGCGTGTAGCCGAGATCGGCGAGCGCTCGCACGAGTGCGGGCGTCAGCCCGAGGGTTTCAAATGACATTGGATAAACTCCGAAAAATAATTCCATCGCTGGCGGTCAGGCCGGCGACGGACAGGCGGCTCAAGCGAGTGCCGTTGCGATCAACCCAAAGGCTGACCTCGACAATCGTTGAACCATGAATCCCGGAGCGTTCCCTTCAATGAAAACCGCGCTGCGAGCAAACTGATTGAACACGGATCTGCGGTCGCAGACCCGGCGTTTGCGCATCGAAACAGGCGGTGATGGACCGGACGCCGCGCGCGGAAAAATCCAGGCAAACGACATCGGGTAACCGGGCGGGAGACAAGCCACGGCGCGCTAACCGGCGAAGTGTACGCTGCAATGCTGCGATGCACAAGGACTGCTCAATCCGTCTCTACCGCGCAGGTAAAGGCGCAGCGACACAGCTTCTACGCGTCGGCATGCGTCTCCTGCACTTGTTGTGCATATCGGGCCATCCATGCTGCAACAGCCCTGAGGCGCACGCTGAATGTTGCCGAGATTGATCTGACCTTGAGCTTGTCATCGTGCGCGGCGCCAGATCGGCGTTTTCTTGCAGGCGATGGCAACGTTGATAAGGCTAAATCGTGTCATGTACCCTATTCTTTGCTCCTTGGTTGACGACAGCCAAGGCGCTGATGCTCCGTTGCAGCGCCTATCGAGTAGCTCAATGCAAATGAGCCAGACCACAGAGCCGGACATTGCATCGACGTCGTTTTCGATGACGCTTGCAAATGCGATGCCGCAAATAGTCTGGACGGCCAACCCGGACGGTTGGCTGGACTACTACAACGATCGCTGGGTGGCCTATACCGGAATGTCGGTCGAGCAGACGCAGGGCTGGGGATGGGCGCCAGTGTTGCATCCAGACGATGTGCAACGATGTGTCGAGGTCTGGAAACATTCTGTTGACACCGGCGAACCCTACGAAATCGAATACCGCTTTCGTCGCGCCTCCGACGGCAGCTACCGCTGGCACTTGGGTCGCGCGATGCCGGTTCGCGATTCCAGCGGAAAAATCCTGAAATGGTTCGGCACCTGCACGGACATCCACGACCAGAAGGACGCCGTCGACGCCATCGAGCGAACGGTAATTGAGCGCACGCTGGCACTCGCCGATGCCAATGCCCGCTTGCAAACCGAAATTGACCAGCGCGAGGCGCTTAGCGAAAAGTTGCACAGCGATGCTGTTCGTCTCAACCAGATCATCGAAACCCAAGCGGAGCTGGCCAAGGCTGATCTCGAGCTTGATGCCTTTTTCGCGCTGGCCATCTCCCGCCTGGACGAGTTGACGCAGGCAGCAGGCGTGGTGCTGGAACTGATCGAAGGCGACGAACTCGTTTATCGGGCCGCGTCCGGCGCTGCCGCCGGACAAATTGGCCTACGTCTGCGAGTGGACGCGAGTTTGTCAGGACTGGCGACCAGCAGCGGCAAAGTGCTGCACTCGCGCGACACCGAGACCGACTCCCGGGTCAACGTCGGTGCTTGCCGCCTGTTGGGGATTCGGTCGATGCTGGTGGCGCCGCTGTTTCTTGGCGATGAAGCCATCGGCGTGATCAAGATCATGGGCGCGCAGCCGGATGCCTTCGATGAGAGCCACCTGCAGACACTGCAGTTGATGGCTGGGCTGCTGGGTGCCGCCATCGGCCACCAAAACGCATTCGAGGCAAAACAAAGCCTGTTGAATGATTTGGACAAAGCCGCGGAGGAAAGTAGGGTGCGCGATGTCCGGACGCGCGCCATCCTCGCCAGCGCGAACAATGCATTTATTTCGATGGACGACCGCGGCCTCATCACCGAGTGGAACCAGCAATCGGAAGCGACCTTCGGCTGGTCACGCGCGGAGGCGATCGGGCAACCAATGGCTGAACTCATCATCCCGGAAGGACTGCGTGCCGCACATCACGAAGCCATGCGCCGCTATATCGCTGGCGGCACCGCAATTGCCGTGAACCGTCGCGTCGAATTGCAAGGCCTGCGGCGTAACGGTGATGAATTTCCGGTCGAGCTGACGATCAACAGCATCAGCAGCGGAGAGCGCATCGAGTTTTTCGCTTTCCTGCACGACATCACCAAACGCAAGAAGACTGAATCCGAGCTGTTGCACATGGCTCAGTACGATTCGCTTACCGGCCTACCCAATCGCGCGTTGTTCAACGATCGTCTTGTCCACGCTGTGGAAAGATCCAGGCGTACCGGGTCGGCCATCGCCTTGGCCTATCTGGACCTCGACGATTTCAAAGCCATCAACGACAACTGCGGCCACGCCTTGGGCGACGCGGTTCTTGAGGAATTCGCCCGTCGACTGAGCGCAAGCGTGCGCTCCGCCGATACGGTGGCACGCCTGGGCGGAGACGAATTCGTGCTGCTGCTGGAAGACCTCACATCTGCGGCGGATGTCGGCATGATCTCCGAAAAAATTTTGAACAACATACGCAAGCCGGCACTATTGCTTGGCCGCACTCTTGCGTTCACCGCCAGCATGGGAGGTACGTTTAGTCAGGGTGAAGTGACGACGGCAGAAGCGTTACTGGCGCGGGCAGATGATGCTCTGTACGAAGCGAAGCGCGACGGGAAAGATACTTTCCACTGGAAAGACGCGGCGCCACTACCGCCTCTAAAGGCGTCACCACAGTCAATAGGGCGCAAGCTGACGAAAAGCGACTAAACGCATTCGCCGGGCGCGTTCGCAGCGACGCAGGCTCTACAGGAAGGGGCGCGCGATTTCTCATTGCCACCTGCCTGTGTAT
>JBBQQH010000124.1:0-2938 GCA_038216155.1 Lysobacterales bacterium | reverse complement strand
CCATCGCGCGTTTATGCGATTGTCGATGGTGATGCCGGCGGTCTGTATCGCTCCGACGATGCCGGCGCGCATTGGCGCAAAACCAGCGACGACGCGCGCATCTGGCAGCGCGGCTGGTATTTCGGACGGATCACGGTCGATCCGAACAACGCCAATCGCGTGTATGCGATGAACACCATCGTGCTGCGATCCGACGATGGCGGGTCGCATTTCATCGCGCTCAAGGGCGATGCGACCGGTGATGACTTCCACGAACTGTGGATTGACCCAAGCAATTCCGATCGACAGATCCTAGGCGTCGATCAGGGCGCGCTCGTGACCTTGAACGGCGGCAGGACCTGGAGCAGCTGGCACAACCAGCCGACCGCGCAGATGTACCACGTCAGTACCGACAACCGGTTTCCGTATCGCGTGTATGGCTCGCAGCAGGATTCGGGTGCGGTTGCGCTGCCGAGCGCGGCGATCGGCAACGAACGCATCACCATGGAGCAATTTAGGGAAGTCACAGCCGGCGGCGAGAGCGGCATGATCGCGCCGGACCCGAATGACCCGGACATCGTCTATGGCGGCGGTGTGGAAAAGCTCGATCTGCGCACCGAGCAGACCCATTCGATTGATCCCACGCTCGCTGAGCCAAACGAGCTATACCGGCGCACATGGACACTGCCACTGACGTTCTCGAAACGCAATCCGAAGGTGCTGTATTACGCCAACCAGAAACTGTTCCGCACCGACGATGGCGGCCAGCACTGGGCGACGATCAGTCCAGACCTGACTCGCAAAAATCCCGCTGTTCCGCCGACCCTGGATGCGAGCAGCGCCGCCAATAATCTCGGCACCGGTCCGCGCCGGGGCGTGATCTATGCGATCGCGCCGTCGCCGCTGGACGCGAAGCTGTTGTGGGTCGGCACTGACGATGGCCTGATCTGGCGCAGCCCTGATGAGGGTGCACATTGGGACAATGTCACTCCTGCGGCGCTGGGCGACTGGTCCAAGGTCGGGATGCTGGAGGCCTCGCATTTCGATGCGGGCATCGCCTACGCCGCGATCGATCGGCACCGGCTCGACGATCGCAAGCCCTACCTCTACCGCACGCGTGACAGCGGCAAGACATGGAAGAACATCGCTGTTGGCATCCGCGATGGCGATTTCGTCAATGCCGTGCGCGAAGATCCAATGCGACGCGGGCTGTTGTATGCGGCAACCGAACTGGGCGTCTATGTGTCGTTCGACGATGGTGATCACTGGCAACCATTGCAGATGAACCTGCCGCGCACCTCGGTGCGCGACATGGATGTCCACGGCGACGATCTGGTCATCGCCACCCACGGGCGTGGCTTCTGGATTCTTGATGATCTCTCCGCGTTGCGGCAGATGACTGCGGCGTTGTCGCACAGCTCGACCCGACTGTTCGCGCCCTCGATCGCGATCCGTGTGCGTCCAGCCGGCTTCACCGGCACGCCGCTGCCGAAGGACGAACCGACCGCCGAGAATCCGCCGTTCGGCGCGCGCCTCGACTACGTGCTCGCGAGTGCTCCGAAAAATCCGGTGCAACTTGATATCCATGATGAATCCGGCCAACTCGTGCGCAGCTATTCGAGTGCCGATACGCCGCCCAGATACAGCATCACTGCGGCAGGCACCGCGCCGGAATGGTTCACCACGCCGTCCATGCTGGCGACGACGCGTGGCTTGCATCGCTTCATCTGGCCGCTGCGCTATGCGGCGTTACCGGCAATTGCCGGTGGCAATGCCTACGCCGATGGCGCGTGGGCACCGCCGGGTCGCTACACGGTCGCGCTGAAGGTCGATGGTCAAACCTACCAGCAGCCATTGATGATCGTTCCTGATCCGCGCGTCAAGCTGCCACCCGATGCGTACGCGCAGCAATTCGTATTTGCGCGCACGGTTGAAGCGGCGCACGAGCGACTGGCTGCAGCGCAGGCCGAGGCGAAGCAGTTGCATGGCGCTGTCCAGGCTGCGCAAAAGTTGCCTGGTTCAAGGTTCAACGTGGCACTTGCGGCGCTGGACAGAAAGGTGGTCGACATCGCCGGACTTGTGGATGCACCCAATCCAAACAATGCCTGGGCGATGCCGCCGAAGAGCACGCATACGTTCGCGTTCCTGGCGCAAGCGTTCGGCAAGCTTGGTGGCGCCGCTGACGATGCCGATACCGCGCCATCGCCGGATGCACGTCTCGGCTACAACGCCTTGATGCCGATGCTGGAAGGCGCGCTGACCGATTGGCAGCAACTGCAATCCACCGACATCGCCGCGTTGAATGCGCAGTTGCGCAGCGCCGGAGAACCGGAGTTGAAGCCCGTTCCAGCATCATCCGCAACTACGCCATGACAATCGCCTGCAGCAGAACCCATGCGCCCGCCGCATAACCAAGCGTCCATTGCACGAGCTTGCGACGCTTGAGTCCGGCGAGCAGGCTCATGTCACGGCTTCCCCGCGCAGAGTGTCGGGTAGTGCGCGTCGGTGGTCCTGATGCGTTTGACCAGTGCGACGAATCCCGGATTGCAATGCAACTGACCCAATGCGGGCTGCATGACTGTCCATTCGGACATGCCGGCCGTGTCCGTGTAAGCCCATGATTGCAGATTCGACAGCGCCAACTTCGGCTCGCCAAGCAGAACCAGAAGCGTTGGAATGATATAGGGCTGGAACGCATTGCCGCTGTTGGGATCGTTGGAGCTTTGCGGCAGGAAAGCGGCCAGGCGCACGGCCATCGCGTGACGGTCGCCATGGCCTTGCAACGCATCGAAGACTTCGTTCACTTCTGCCTGCGCGCCGGGATTGGTCACGGCGGCGTATCGGGCGAACAAGATCCGGGCCTGGCTGAAATCACCTAAATCAAGCGCGGCAAATCCGGTCGATTCCAGGCAAGAGTGATTATCCGGTGCCGACTTCAGAATCGGTTCGCACAGCGCCT
>JBBQQH010000123.1:0-3139 GCA_038216155.1 Lysobacterales bacterium | reverse complement strand
CGCAGCAGTTCCAGCTTCTTGCGTGCGTTCTCGAGCGCAGGCTTGCCAAGCAGCAGGCGCAACGGCGGCTTGTCCGACATCGCGACTTCGATGATTGCGCGCGCGCCGCGGACCGGATCGCCCGACTGCTTGCCGCTGCGCGCTGCGGATTGCTTGCGCCGTTCGCCGGCGGTTGCTGCGTAGTCGTCGATCTGCGTGGCCGAGCGCTTGATCGACGGGCCCGCCCAGTTGGTCCGGAACGGACCCGGCTCGACGATCAATACATCGATGCCGAGCGGCTTGACCTCGATGGCGAGCGACTCCGACATGCCCTCGACCGCGTACTTGGTGCCGTGGTAATAGCCGGTCGCCGCGTAACTGGTCAGCCCGCCGATCGACGACACATTGATGATCATCCCGCTCTTCTGCCGGCGCATCACGGGCAGCACCGCGTTGGTCATCGCGATCAGCCCGAACACGTTGGTCTCGAACATCGCCCGCACCGCGTCGTCCTCGCCCTCCTCGATCGCCGAGAAGTAACCGTAGCCGGCGTTGTTGACCAGCACGTCGATACGGCCGAATCTTTCCATCGTTGCGGCAACTGCGGCGTCGATCTGCGGGCGTCGCGTGACATCGAGTCCCAGCACCAGCGCACGATCGTGGTGGCCCTGCGCGATGTCGGCGACCTGCGCCGGATTGCGTGCAGTGACGACGGCGCGCCAGCCTCGTTCCAGTACCTGTTTGGCCAGTTCGCGGCCGAAGCCGGTGGAACAGCCGGTGATGAGCCAGACGGGGTTGTTGCGGTTTAGCCTGAAGTTCCTGTTTCATCCGAACGAGTTTGTCTTATGCGACAGTTACTTGGCACGAAAGTAGGTGTCGTACTTCTGTCTACACCTGGATCTGCTGGAGCAATTCGAGCGCGCGAGCTTGCTTGGGGTTGGGTGAAGTAACAACATTGAAAGTTGGTGCCTCGGATCCGGCATTAGGCATACGGCAGGTATTGCGCACGATGGTGGCCAGTTCGCCGAGCAATGTGGCAAAGCTGTGTGCTGGCGTGCCGTCGTCGAGTTGATGCCGCGCCGCCTTGGTCTGTGCCGCTGATGAGCGCACGGCCGGCGCCACCGGGTCCCGCGTTGCCTTGGCTTGCTGATCGGTATCGGCAAACAGTAATTCGCGCCACGCCGCGCGCATGTGCCATTCGATGTAGTAGGCGAGCATGCACAGCAGAATGTGGGCGCGCACCCGATCGGCCAGGCGATGGTGGATGGGGCGGATCTTCAAATCGACTGTCTTCAGCGAACGGAACGCGCGCTCCACATTGGACAGGGCCTTGTAGTTGCGCACGCAGTCTGGCGCCGGCATCTGGGTTGCGGGTACGGAGGTGCGCACGATGTAGATGCCGTCGAGCGCGGCTTCGGCGGCAATGCTGTCCTGCTTGCGCACGAAGGCGAACGACGCGGCGTCGATGATCAGCGCAAAGTGCTTGGCGACCTTGTACTGGTTGATGACCTTGCCCACCGCCAAGCCGATCCGGTCGGCGCCAGCGAGCTTGCCAGCCGTCACCCGCGCCTTGATCTTCACCAGGTTCTGCTCGGTCGCCGCAAGCAAGTCCTCGCGCTTGTGAGCGCGCAATTTCGCCAGTTCCGGATTGCGACAGGCTACCAGCCGTTCTCCCGGATAGTCTGGTGAACTCAGCTCGAACAAATTGTGTTCATCAAACAAGCCGAGTTGCAGGTGGCCCTGTTCGACCAGGGTGCGGATCGATACGCTCCTGAGCGCGGTGATCCAACCAATACCCACCGTCTCGCGCATCGTCGCAATGGCCTTGCTCGAGAGCATGCCGCGATCACCAACGAGCACCATCTGCTCGATACCGAAGTCCGTGCGCACCCGCTCGACTTCCGCCAATACGGTCTGACTATCCGCGACATTACCGTCGTGGACCGAGATGCCCACCGGACAGCCCCGGGCATCGGTGAGCAAACCATAGTTGACCTGCAAGGTGCCGTGCTTGCGGTCCCGGCTGTAGCCCAGCTTGGCCAACGGACACGTGGTGCCTTCGAAGTAGCTCGACGACAGATCGTAGAGCACCAGGCCGCCGGCCTTGAGGTGCCGCGCCGCCAGCTTCTTCTGCACGGTGTCCTGCCGCGCCAGCAGCCAGTCCATGGCCGCATACAACTCGTCCTCGCTGGCATCGGCCACGCCGAAGTCCTCAGCCAAGGTCGTGGTATGCCACCACCGCGTGGTGGCCAGCTTGGTGTGCGGGGCAATGATGCGGGCGGCGACCATGGCGCACACCAGATCGCGCTCACGACTGGGACGCGCTGCCAGCAAACCCGCAAAACCCAGTCGATACATGGCTACACGTACGGCTTGCGCCGGACCTTCCAGCCGCGACGAAACCACTTCGAAGCGGTTGGCTAGCGGCCCCATCTGCTCGCCGCGCAGCACCGCGCGGATGGCCTCAATCTGCTCTTCCGAGAGTGACGACAGATTGGCAAGAGTGCGCTTACGCACGTGCGCGCCATCGCGATAGGACTCCCGCAACAGATACGCGGGACGCGAGCCACGATTCGGTACGGTATCGATGTGCATGGACACATGATACACGTCCAGAAGGCCATGTCAACTATTTTACATGGCTACATTCTGCACGAACAATCGGCCATGAAAGTGGCCCGCCACACTCGGAAGCGAGCCACTTGGAAACACTAAAACCGGCCAGAACTTCAGTTTAGCATTTGAAGGATCCTTTGACAGCAGTGGTTGCGTTGAGACTATTGATTGACAACAATATAACCCGTCGAAGTTTCCCTCTGAACAGAACTAGGCAAATTTCACTCAAAGTCAGTCGCCTAGGGAAGCAAGTGTACAGGCCGATCACGAGAGTTGGTCACGGCATCGGATTGTCAGATACGCTTGTGCGAAATGTCGCCCCGTCGTTGACGCCGACAAACAGGCCATCGCTGCACGACGCAGTCCCTACAATGACAAACACGATGCCCGCAAGATGCTCCTTTGCGGCCATTGCATAATCAGTGGCGAGTTCAATATCGGCCGCGGACGGCGTCGGGTAACGTTCGGGATGGGTGTGCCAAATGCCGATACAGTGAAATCATTCGTCAAACATGCGCGAGCGTTCGACCGTGGCCTTGGTCCG
>JBBQQH010000122.1:0-3283 GCA_038216155.1 Lysobacterales bacterium | reverse complement strand
TGGAAACTGGTGTGCGGCACTGAGCAGCAGATGTTCGCGAACGCGTTCAGTCTGAGAGTGCACCATCGCCATCGTGTCCTGCAAATGGTCGCGGAAACCAAAGGCCCCGCCTGACTGGTAATAGCCGCTGCGAGCCAGGTAACGACAGGCGATGGTCTGGTACAGCAGCCAGCCATTGGCGAGCACATCAATACTGGGATCCGGCGTCTCGATCTGCACTGCGCCAAGCGTTCGCAGCCAATGTATGCGCACCGCGTCGAGCGCGTCGTGGGCGGGACCCACGCCGCGCTGGCGAGTGGCCAGTTCGACGGCTGCGGCATGATCACGACCAAATCCGAGCCGGAACACAACTTCGGTCACTTCCCCCTGCCCCAGGGTGATCGGCAATTGGATCGCGGCGCACGGATCCAGCCCCGCGCCAACCTTGCCGGACAGACGCTCGCGCAGGAGCGCCGCAGGCGCCTGCATGCTGCCGTTGCGGCCCAGGAATTCGGTGCGATCGGTGGTGATGCTGCGACGGCCTCCAGAATGCGCGCCCGCATCGGCGTCGAAGAAAGCGACCCTGCCTTCGAATTCGGTGTTGTAGGGATTGTTCGCGGTCAGCAGATCGGTACTCGCGTCGCGCTCGGTGACGACATGCATTCGTGACTTGGAGCGCAAGTCGCCCAGGACCCATTCGACATAACCGGTGACCGACAACCTGCGTTCGCGCCCCGACACGTTGCGCAGTTTCAGCACCGAAATCTTGACCGCGTCGTGCAGCCCGACATAGACCCATAGCTCGCTGGCAATCCCATCTTCGATGTGTTCGTAGACGGAATAGCCGAAACCGTGGCGGATGTTGTATTCACCTTCGCCGCGTCGTGGCAACGGTGTTGGCGACCAGACACGGCCGGTGTCCTCGTTGCGCAGGTAGAACGCTTCGCCGCAGAGATCGCTGACCGGATCGTTGTGCCATGGCGTGAGGCGGAATTCGTGCGCGTTTTCGCCCCACGTGTAGCCGCATGCGCTCTCACTGACGACCGTGCCGAATTGGGCGTTGGCCAGGACGTTCGACCATGGCGCCGGAGTGTTTTCATCGGCGGCAAGGCGGATGCAGTATTCGCGGCCATCGGGTGAAAAGCCGCCGCGTCCGTTGTCGAGGATCAAGTGGTCGGCGGCTGCCTCGAACGGCCACGGATCTTCCGCAGCCGTCGGCGCGCCGGCTTCGGCCTGCGTCGGCAACTGCATCAATTCGTATTGCGTCGGCGCAGGCACCAGCAGCGGGATCTCCGCCTCGGCTGCCAAGCGCCGGTCGAGTTGCTCGGCCAGCTTGCCTTGGGCGTCGCTGACGATCACGCGCGCCACCGACTGCAACAGGACGCGGTCCTCGTGGGAAATCTGTTGTGCCGGGCGCACGAAGATCCCGCCGGGGCGGTCGATCAGGTTGGCTTCCATGCCCGCGGCGATCAGGCCCATGATCTGATCCTGAAGCTGCTGCCGGTAGCCGGCTTGATCCTCGTTCCAGATCACAAGGTCGACAGTCAGTCCCTTGAGCCGCCAATACGCATGCGCCTGCACCATCTGCCGCACCAGATCGATGTTTGCGATGTCGGCGATCTTGAGCAGGACGATTGGCAGGTCGCCCGAGATGGCCTGTCCCCACAAGCCAGATTGTCCGCGACGGTTTTGCAGGAGAATGGAGATATCCGCACGCATCGATGCGTTGGCGAACAGCACCAGCCCCGCCATCCGTTCGTACATTTGCGCGTCTGCCTGCGACGCGTTGATCTGACGACGCACGACCTGGCTGTGGGTCCAGGCGAGGTCGAACACGCGATCGGCAAGGCGACGATCCCGATATTTGTCGATCAGGCTGTCGCAATCCGCGCGTGACCCGGCTACGCCAGTGACCATGTCGATGCTGGCACTCTGCTCCGGCGCCAGGACAATCCGGCAACGCATCGCGACAATCGGATCCAGCACCGATCCCTGCGATCCCGACAGTGCCGCTGCGTCGGTCAATGCGTACGGTCGGGCCAGCGTGTTACCCCGTCCGATGAAGCGCGCACGATCGCTTTCGTAGGACACGGCCTCCGCGTCGGCATCGTGCACCGCCAGCAGGTGGAACATCCACGGCGGCACTTCGTCATGCGCCCGCGGGCGCCGCGTGCAGACGATTGCCTGTTTTTCAGTGACCAGTTCCGTCTGCACGAACAAGTTGCTGAAAGCAGGATGCAGCTCATCCGAGATCGCAGAGGCAAGCACCACCTCGGCGTAGCTGGTGACCTCGATGGTGCGCGTCTGACGGCTTCGATTGGTGATGCGCAGCCGGCGCAACTCGATGTCATCCTCCGCAGAGACTGCGATCTCCGTATGCATCTCGAAATCTAATTTGCGACCTCGGAACTCCACCTTGGCATCGGAAAATATCGCTTCGTAACCATCAACGGCAGCGCAGGTCGGCTGGTAGGCGGCCGACCAGAATTCACCGCTGGCGACGTCGCGCAGATAGCAGAAGCTGCCCCAGTGATCGCGGGTGGCGTCTTCGCGCCAACGGGTGACTGCCATCTCCTTGGAACGGCTGTAACCACCCCCGGCGCTGGTCAACATCGCGTGGTAGCGGCCATTGGAGAGGATCTGCACGGCTGGACGCGGCGGCCCGGGGGAACGAAAGATCCGCAAGCGGGTTTCTTTCACTTGCGGGGCAACTGCGGCGCCAGCAACTTCTGCAGCATGCGGATGGAAGACGCCGGTACGCGGGACGCGTTCCTGCAACAACAACAATGTCGCCTGGAATTCCGGGTCGGCGACAAAACGCTTCTGCATAGGCTGATCGTGCAGCAGGTAATCCAGCGATAGCAGGCCCATGCCCTGGTGGTGCGCCATGAATGACCGGATCACCGCATGGCGCTGGCCACGCGGCAAGCGTGCGGGAGTGTAGTCAATGGATTCGTACAGACCGAAGCGACCGGAGAAGCCTGCGTCGGTCAGGCGTTGCAGGTTGGCGCAGGCCTGTTCTGGGGCCACCATCAATGCCAGCATGCTGGCGTAGGGCGCGATGACGAGATCCTGCGCCAGGCCGCGTTGCAATCCCAGTCCCGGTACACCGAACGCGCGATATTGGTAATTCATGCGTGCATCGACGGTGTTGTAGCCAGATTCCGATATGCCCCACGGCACGTCCCGCTGGCGGCCGTATTCGACCTGGCGTTCGACCGACGTCTTCGAGGTCTCGTCGAGCAGCGTGCCCTCGTAGCTGGGCATCACCAGTTGTGGCATCAAATACTCGAACATCGAGCCG
>JBBQQH010000121.1:0-3303 GCA_038216155.1 Lysobacterales bacterium | reverse complement strand
GTCGGCAACAGCGTCTATCGGCATGCGCAGACGATGCTGACCGAAGCGCAGGCCGCGCGCGAGGTTGTCGATCACCTCAGCGCGGAACCGCGTGGCGTTGTGCGCGTCAGCATTCCTGTGAGCCTGGCGCAGCAGCAAATGCCCATGTTGCTGCCCGAATTCCTGGCGCGTTATCCGCAAGTCCGCCTGCAGCTGCATGTCAGCAATCGTCGCGTCGACCTGATCAACGAAGGCTTCGACATTGCCATGCGCGTGCGTACCAAGCTCGACGACGATGGTGGCTTGGTGATGCGCAGCTTCGGCCAGATCCAGGAGTTGCTGGTCGCCAGTCCGACATACCTCAATGGAATGGGCCGGCCCGCTGATCCGGACGAGCTTGCCCAGCACGTCACGCTCAGCATCAACGAGGACGAAGTACGCCAGCGTTGGGAGTTGCACGGGCCCGACGGTGAAGTGCGTCGCGTCGAGTTGAAGCCACGGGTGTCCGGGTTCGACTTTCCGATGCTGCGTTCGCTGGCCGAGCAGGGCGTCGGCATCACCTTGTTGCCGGAGACGTTGTGCGCGCAGCAGGTGCGTGATGGGACGCTGGAAGTGGTGTTGCCGCAATGGCGGCTGCCGCAGGGAATTTTCCATGCGGTCTTCGCATCGCGCCGCGGATTGTTGCCGGCGGTGCGGGTGTTCATCGACTTCCTGGCCGAGAAGATGCCAGCCCTGCTGGATACCGCGCGGCTGGATTGCCAGGATTGCCCGGATCGCGCCGCGAAGGTGCCGACGGCACGTAAACGTGTCGCGGTTCGTTAGCCATGCAGGACTTTTCCATATTACTTTCGGGATCAACATGACGGCTGAAATTCCAGTCATCGTCAATGCAAAATCAGGTGCAGACGACGAGGGGAAAAACGCCGAAAGCATCGAAGCAGCGTTCCGTGCGCAGGGCCTGCAGGCCAAGGTCACCGTGCTGCAGTCCGGACAGGACATCGCCAAGCTCGTCCAGCAAGCGATCGCCGAAGGTGCGCGGCTGGTGGTGGCGGGCGGAGGCGACGGCACCATCAATGCAGTAGCCGCGGAATTGCTCGACAGCGACACCACGCTCGGTGTGCTGCCGTTGGGAACGCTCAATCATTTTGGGCGGGATCTCGGAATCCCGTTTGAACTCGCCGCTGCGGTGCGGATTATCGCCGACGGCCATTGCATTGCCGTGGACGCGGGTGAGGTCAACGGCAAGACCTTCCTCAACAACTCCAGCATGGGGTTGTATCCACGGATCGTCAGCGACCGGGAACAGGCACGGAAGCATCTGGGCCTTGGCAAGTGGCCGGCGCTGGTGCGGGCAACCATGCACGCGTTACGCGACCCGGGCAGCTTCAACGCCGTCGTCTGCGTCGACGGCAAACAGCTTGGGCGCAGGACGCCGTTTATTTTCGTTGGCAACAATCGTTATGTGATGGAAGGATTTGGCATCGGCCGGCGCAGTCGCCTGGATGCCGGAGTCCTGTCGCTTTATGTATTGCGGCCAAAAAATGGATTCGAGCTGCTCTGGCTCGGCATTCGTTCGCTATTCGGGATCGGCTCGCATTCAGGTGACTTCGATGCCTTCGAAGCAGCCGACTTCCGCGTCGAAGCGCAAGGCAAGCGTATCGAGGTAGCGACGGACGGCGAAGTCACGAACATGGAGTCACCGGTGCGCTACCGCACCCGTCCCAAGGCACTGCGTGTGATGGCGCCGCGCAACGACTTCGCGGCAAAGGGAAATGGCTGATGCGCACGATCGTGCACCTGTCGGACCTGCATTTTGGCCGCGTGGATCACGCCTTGCTCGATCCTCTCGTCGCGGCTGTTGCCGCTGCGCGTCCGGATGTGGTCGCCGTCTCCGGCGACCTGACCCAGCGCGCGCGCAACAGTCAGTTCCTGGACGCCCGCGCATTCCTTGATCGATTGCCGACACCGCAGATCGTGGTTCCCGGCAACCACGACGTGCCGCTCTATGATGTGGTGCGTCGCTTTGCCGCGCCCCTGCGACGCTTCCGTCGCCACATCACGGCGGAGTCTGCGCCGTTCTACCAGGACGACAAGATCGCGATTGTCGGCATCAACACGGCGCGTTCGCTGACCTTCAAGGGCGGCCGAATCAACGAAGATCAGGTGGCACTCGTCGCCAAGCGCTTCGCTGGACTGGACGACTCGATCCTGCGGGTCGTCGTCACCCATCATCCGTTCGATCTTCCGGAGCAAGGCGAGGAAGCCGATATTGTCGGCCGCGCGTCGATGGCGATGCGAGCGTTTGCCGCTTGCGGTATCGACTTGTTCCTGTCCGGACACATGCACCAGACGCATGCCAGCAGCACCGCGGATCGTTACAAAATCGAGGCCCATTCGGCGCTGGTGGTACAGGCGGGCACTGCGAGTTCGACGCGCGGTCGCGAAGCGTCAAATGCCTTCAACGTGATCCGCGTTAGGCAACCCGAGATTGCCATCGACACGTGGAGCTGGCAGCCGACGACTGCGACCTTTGCGCATGTGCAGACTGCTGCTTTCCGGAGGGGCGAGTCCGGCTGGTCGTGCGAGCAATGAGTGCAACGTGAAACCAGCGGCTTCCACGAGGGGAAATGGGTATCACGGGTGGGTGGCGATAGCCGGCAAACGCCAGGCAGCTCGCAAGCGCTTGTATTCGCGCATCGGCAACAGGACAAACACCGGGTGCTGGTCGGGCCGCAGCCACGCCAGCACCTGATCCATCGTGTCCGGATCCATCGCCGTGCAACCGGTCGTGGCGTCGGTTGGCGACTTCCACAGGTGCGCGAAGATGCAACTTCCAGCCATCGGCCGGCCTTGTGCGTTGTGCTCGATAATGAAGCCGAGACGGTAGCGTTGGTCGCCATCGGCGTGCAGGTCGCGGCGCATCGGCTCGGTCGATTTTGCGACGGCATCGGCGCCGACGAATTGAGCGTCGACGATCTGGTTGTACAGTGGCGAACCGCTGACGTCGACGCAGTAACTGGATGCCTGCATCCCGCTGTAGGGCAGGGCGGTCATCGCCGTCGGCGCGTAACCGAACGCCTCGCCGATCACGAATACGCCAGCCGGACTGCGCCCGTCACCCTCACGCTTGACCGGCCCGCGATGCCGCGGCGCGTGCAACCCGAGACCCCAGGCCGCGCCGGCGCGGCCGATCATCACCGGCTGCGCAAGACCTGTTTCGTGCCACTTCGCACCGCTGCGCTCGTATTGCCGCAACGTGCCGTGATCTGCGTTCCAGTCGGGCGTGATCACCAGCACCAGCTGCTGCGCCTGCTGCCAATGGCT
>JBBQQH010000120.1:0-3434 GCA_038216155.1 Lysobacterales bacterium | reverse complement strand
GAGCTCACCTGGCTGCTGACCTGCATCGCCGGCAAGGGCCTGCTCAATCGTGCGCACGCCTACAAGGCGGCTGTCGACCGCAATCGCAGCGAAGGCGAGGACGACGATGCCGGCATCAACGCCGGATTGTTCCTGTATCCGGTGCTGATGGCCGCCGACATCCTGCTGTTCAACGCCAACAAGGTGCCGGTGGGTCGCGACCAGGTGCAGCACATCGAGATGGCGCGCGACTTCGCGCAGCGCTTCAACCATCTGTATGGCGAGCACCACTTCGTGTTGCCCGAAGCCGTGATCGAAGCGCAGGTGGCGACACTGCCCGGCCTCGACGGCCGCAAGATGAGCAAGAGCTACGACAACACCATTGCGCTGTTCGCTCCGCGCGAACAATTGAAGAAGCTGATCTATTCGATCGTCACCGACTCGCGAGCACCAGGCGAAGCCAAGGATATCGAGGGCTCCGCGTTGTTCCAGCTGTACCAAGCCTTTGCGGACGCCGAAGAAACCGCGGCGATGCGCGCGGCCTTCGCCGATGGCATCAGTTGGGGTGATGCGAAGCAGCAATTGTTCGAGCGCATCGATGCCGAGGTCGCGCCACTGCGTGAAAAGTACGAACAGTTGGTCGCAGATCCCGCGCGGATTGAACAGCAATTGCGCGATGGGGCGCAGCGACTGCGCGAGAAGTACGCGACGCTGCGGATACGGGTGTTGCGCGAGTCGGTCGGTTTGCGGGATCTTTCGCTTTCAGAAGAGCGACGCGAACTATCGGATTCTGATCAGAAAAAGAAAGCCATCGCCGCCAAGAGAATTAAGCAGTTTAGGGGTGGTGATGGCTTGTTTCGATTCAAAGTCTTGGACATTTCGAAAGAGGCGCTTCTTGAGAGCATAGGTTTCGATGATGCAAACCAATGTGGCCAAGCTCTTAAGTATCTTTTGACTCATTGGGACCAAGACGACGCTTGGCACTCAAGTACTGACAAAGAGGGGCACACGCTTGAACTGGTACGCGGGAACGAAATCCTTGCTGCGTCCAAGAAAGCTAGCTCAAAGAGCTACCTCGAGGGACTTAGAGTTCTGATTAGCCAGCTGGCAGAGTCGTTTAATAAGTGAGTTAACACAATAATGTGGCCGCAAATCTTCGCCACACCAGCAGGCTGCGGCGTGTTTGTTGCGACATTTCTGCTCACGATCCTGACGCGCCAACGCTGAGACTCAATCCCAGATATTCGGCTCGGCGCCGCGTTCCGGCGTTTTCATCTTGACGATGCAAAAGCGCTGTCCGGTCGGCGCCTCCATTACCCACCAGCGCTTCACGAACGCGATCTTCTTCGCACCGAGCGCTTCCAGGCGCGCAGCTTCGGCATCGAGGTCGTCGGTTTCGATGTCCAGGTGCACGCGTGACGGATGCTGCACTTTCTGTACCTCGATCTGCAGGTCTGCTGGCGTGCCACTGAACTCGACGTAGGCCGCGTCGCCTTCCTCGTAGGACTCATCGGCCGCATAGCCGAGCGCGCCGCTCCAGAACGCGGCTGCGTGATCCACGTCATCGGTCTGGCAGTCGATGATGAAACCGGCGAGTCGGCTGCGGTGGGGCATTGTCGTTCTCCGTGTGACCAATCAGCCAGCAAGCGTGTTTCCAGGCGCGCGGCGGCGCGGTGGGCAATGCCGCAAGCGTGTCTACTCGCTGCGCACTTCAATTCGGCTTTGCGAGATCGTCCAGCAATGTCTTCAGGAACCGCGCCGCCTCGCCGCCGGTCGCCGCGCGATGATCGAACGTCAGCGAGATCGGCATGCGCCGATGCACTTCGATCCCACCCATGACCGCGACCACGTCGAAGCTGAGCTTGCCGGCGCCGATGATCGCGACAGTCGGCGGCACCACCACCGGCGTCGCGTAACGGCCGGCGAACATGCCGAAGTTGGACAGCGAGATCGTGTAGCCGGCCAGTTCCGACGCCGGAATGCTGCGGTCCTCGACCTGCGCGCGCAGGCGCTGGATCGCGCCGCGTACACCAGCCGCGTCGAGCATGTCGGCATTGCGCAGTGCCGGCACGAACAGGCCGTCGTCGGTGTCGACCGCAATGCCGATGTCGACATGCGGATGCAACGTGCGCACCAGCTGCTCGCCGTCGAACCAGGCGTTGAGCGCCGGGACCGCCTTGCAGGCCGAGACGATTGAACGGATCAAGCGCGCGGTGATGTCCTGCTTGCCGATCCACGCGTGCAGGTCGGCGTCGTCGCACAAGGTGGTCGGCACCACCTTGGCGTGCGCATCGGCCATCACCCGCGCCATGTTGCGGCGCACGCCCTTGAGTTGTTCGGGTTGGCCGCTGGCGGTGACACCGGGCGGCTGGGTGCGCATCGGCTTGCCGGCGGCGGACATGGGTGTGCGTTGTGCGGGTGCGGCCGGCGCAGGCGCGGCAGGCTGCGCAGTCCGGGTCGTTGCGGCAGCGCCGGCTTTCGCGGAACCATCGACGGCGGCCTGCTTCACGTCGTTCATCGTCACCACGCCATCGACACCGGTCGCACGGACACGCGACACGTCGACGCCAAGCTTGCGCGCCAAGGCGCGCACCGCCGGCATCGCCTTGACGCCACCGACTGCGACCGCGGCTTCGCTGCGCACGGCATCGGACACCTGCATTGCGCCGACCACGGTGCCGCTGTCCTCGCGCAGGACTTCGGTGCGCGTGTCGGGTTCGCCTTTCGGTGCCGCGGTGCCGGCATCGCTGATCGTGCCGCCTTCGTCGGAGGCGATGACCTGATGGCCGCTGCCGGGCGCGTCCTTGCCGACGCCGCCATGGGTTTCGGTCGACGTCGTCGGTGCAGCGTGATGGTGACCGGTGTCCTGGCCTTCGGCGCGTTGCGGCAGCGAGGGATCAAGCTCGAACTCGGCCAGCATCGTGCCGGTGACGATGACATCGCCTTCGCCGCCAGACAGCCGCAGCACCTTGCCGGACACGGGTGAAGGTATTTCGACGACCGCCTTCGCCGTTTCCATCGACACCAGGTTTTCATCGAGCCGAATCGTGTCGCCGACCTTGACGAACCATTCGACGATGGTCGCGTCCGGCAGGCCTTCGCCAAGATCGGGGAGCAGGAATTGCTTGGTTGAAGCCGGTTTGGTTGCCATGTCTGTTTTCCATAGGGCGGGTTTTCAACCCGCCGTTGTGTGTCTTACCAAGAAAATTCGCAATCCAGTCGTGATTCATCTACCGACAAGCAGGTTTCAAGGCGCGCGGCGGCGCGATAACCAGATCCGCAAGCGAGTGGATTCGCTGCGCCCCTACGAATGCGCGACGGCGCGTTTGGCCGCAGCAACGATCTTGTCCACGCTCGGCAGGTACTTCATTTCCAGGCGGAACAGCGGAATGTGCGTGTCATAACCGGTGACGCGCTCGACCGGTGCGACCAGGTCGAACATTGATTCCTCGGCC
>JBBQQH010000119.1:0-3543 GCA_038216155.1 Lysobacterales bacterium | reverse complement strand
CATACAGACGGAAATCAGCAGGAATACGGATCATTGCGCGCGCAATCAGCGGAGGGCTGGGCGTGGACACCGTGATGGCCAGTCCCGCAAGCAAAACGCACAACGACTTGATCCACCTACAGACGGAAATCGACACGCATTCGGATCATTGCGAGCGGACTCACGGCACCGCTTCGAATCCGTTGGAAAAGAGGCGGTCGACCCGCACCGTCAGGTGGTATTCGCGCGAGACGTTGAGGCCGGCCAGGTAGACCGTGAAGTAGTAGGAGCCGGCCTGTACCGGCGCCCCGCTGAGGACTCCGCTGGCGCCTGCCATGGCGAGGCCACCGACCAGATTCAGATTCGGCGAGGTCACCGCCCAGGTTGGTGCGCCGGTGGTATTTTGGGCAGCAAAGGTCTGCGTATAGGGAACGCCGACATAGGCATCGGGAAGCGGCGGATCCGTGGCGATGTACGGCGTGCCGCCGTCGTCGTTGACGATCAGGCAATATCCATCGCCTGCGGAAGGCATGGAGAACAAGCTTGCGTTAACTGGATTGGAAAGATTCAGGCTGAAGTATTCGTCGCTCTCGATCACCGTGTCGCCGATTACCGGTACGTCCACGGTTTTTCGAGTCTCTCCCGGCGCAAAGCTCAAAGTACCCACCGTCTGAATGTAGTCGCTAGGCGACACAGCCTGCGAGGCGGCAGTCGCATAGTTGATCGAGATTGTCTGCGTGGATGGATTGGACAGGCTGATCGTGAACCGCGCAGGTCGGGTGCCACTGTTGCCCTCAGTCACTGCGATGTGGTCGAGCCTGATCTGCGGTCTCGGCACGACCGGCGTCGGCCAGAAATGGACGGTGCCAGTGCCGCGACCGGGCGAATAGTACGGATAGGGCAGACGCGGCACATTCATTGTCTCGATGCCGAAACCCGCCTCGGTAAATGGCGCGCGCAGCGTGACCAGCGGGCAGCCATCGCCAATGCAGCCGCCGGCCAGCGCCGCGATCCGGCCGTCCGGACTGACCTCGATATCCCCGAATCCGCCGACGTTCTGACCGCCGCTAGGCAGGTGCAGCCATTCGACGTGGGAGGTTGAAGTGTAGGGTGCAGAAATCGCGAAAACCTGAGCCTGGCCTCCCGACGCGTCGGCATCCACCGCCAGTGCCTGGCTGCCATCGGGTGTGAACGCGATCGCGCGCAACTGTGATGCATGCGCAACGATTAGTTGTTCGGACGGGCTGGACACCGAAAACGGGGTGTGGATGATCGTCACCAGATTCGTGCCGGGTGTCGCCCCTCCGCTGGTCAACAGCAACGTCGTGGCATCCGGTGACAGCGCCACCGAGCGCGAGGCGAAGTTGCTGGGATCGGCGACGGCCGGCAACGGGATCGTGAACGCAATGCTGGCCGCGGCATACGGTGGATCGATCACGGTCACGCCATTGGTTTGCGCAACGTAGGCACGGCCCGTGTTGGGATCGAACGCGATTGCGTGGGTTTGCCCGGGACCAAACTTGCCCGGCATGGTCAGGATATCGGAGGCAACCGACAGGGCCGACAGCGGCATTGGAACAACCCATAGCAGGCTGCTCGCCGTTCCCTGGAAGTCTCCTGCGGCGAGCAAGAGATGTGTGCGGGCCGGATTGCTGATCACGGTTCCATAGCCGCTGTAGTCGGTGTTGTTGGCGCCGCCGGGTTGGAACGAATAACTGCGGCTGGCGGTTGCGATGTCGATCACATCGACGCGATGAGTGAGACCGGTGCCGTCAAAAATCTGGCCGGTGACGGCCGTCATCGGAGCGATCAGCGTGAAACCGTGAGGATTGATAGTCGACCCACCCAAGGGGTCGATGTAGATCGGCGAACTCGCGGCCAGTCCGCCAGCGAGGTTCGGGATCACCACCAGGCCCGAAGGCCCTCCGATTTCGCTGCCCGTCGAGTAGACCAATTCCTGGGCGCCAGCTTGAGCGCCCCAAAGCACGACGCTTATTATTGCCAACCAACGCGAGCAGTTGCGCACGTCAAACCCGATCATCCCCATACCCGCTACTCCCCGATTGCGGCACCCGGCATGCGTTGCGTGCTATCGGGTACCGCCGTAACGCGATGCGAATATCAGCGAACGGTCTTGAACGTGTTGGTCAAGTCGAGATCGAAGTCTGCATCGACCTTGGCGCCACCCGCCGCGCTGTCATCGATGTGCACCTTGCCGGCGAGATGATCGGGCTTGTTGGTCGACAGCTTGAACGCATCGCCATCGGTGCCACCGGAATACTGTGCGCGCTCGCCGTTGAGGCGGACCGCGTAGGCAAGGTGGCGCGCATCGCTGAAATCGACCATCGCACCGTCGGTCAGCGCGCTGTCGGCGCAGGACAAGGTCTTGCATGCCTTGATCGCCGCGCCGATGTCGGCGCTCGATAGATAGATGCGCAGGATCGTCTTGCTGTCGTCCATTTCGTCCGGGCTACGCACCATCCATGCGTATTTGACCGGGCTCGACCAGGTCTTGAACGCTACGGTTCCACTGGCGGGACCGGCTGCCATGGCGGTGCCGGCAAGAGCGCATCCGAGCAATGCCGTTGCAAGGATCTTGTGCATCGTGATCATCGAAATTCTCCGACGGGTTGTTGCGACCGGCTCTTGCGAACCTCGCGCAGATCGGCGGCGCACCGGAGCGCGCCGCCCAAGGGTGGATGGCCTGCTCATCGATACAGACGCAAATCAGCGCGAGAAAGGATCACCCAAACTCGGCGCAGGCGCGCGCTCGGCGCAGATGCGTCGATCGGCTCACCAACAAAGGGCTCAATCGGCGGAGCGCGCAGCCAATTCGTTGCGCACTTCCAGCGTGCGTGGATCATCGGCACCCAAGAATCGTTCGCGGATCGCGAGCGCGTCGGCCAGCAGGCGATGCACTTCATCCGCCGTACCCGGGCGCTGCGCCAACAGGCGGCTGAGTTCGAGACGGGTTGTCGCCGCCCACGGATGCGCAGCGTCGGGGATGTAACCGAAGGCAGCCAAGGCAGCACGCAGCTCGCTCTCGGCCGCGACGCCGTCACCACTGTCGCGCAACGCAAGCCCGAGATAGTGGTGCGCAAGCGCGCTGTAACGGCTGCGCTCGCCGGTGTCTTGCCGCGCGCGCTGCACGGCCTCGCGATCCAGCGTCACCGCGGCCAGGGGGTCGTGGTGTGCGCGGTGCAGTTCGCCCAGTTCGTAGAGATTGGCGTAGTCGTCGCGCACCCCGAGTTTCACGTCCATCGCGTGCACTTCGCTCAGATCTGTCTGCGCCTGATCGAGCCGCCCCTGCAGCAAGTGCACGCGGCCAAGGCCCGCAAGCGCGACCAGCGTGCCGGGGAACTCCTTGCCGTATTTGCCTTGCCAGATGCGCAGCGATTCGGTGAACGCCCGTTCCGCCGCATCGAGATCCGGGATCTCGATCAGGACCAGGCCCAGATTGATCAGAAAACCGGCGCGCGCGGGGCTGTCGATGCCGACGCCCGAACGCTGCACATCGGCTGCCTGCTCCAGCAACTCGCGTGCCTGCTGGTAATTGCCCAAGTG
>JBBQQH010000118.1:0-3590 GCA_038216155.1 Lysobacterales bacterium | reverse complement strand
GCCGCGGCCCGGTCTCAAGGACACGGTGGAATACTTCGAAATGCACTTCGGCAGCAAGGACGCACAGTTGCACAAGCTCGCGGTGCAGATGCGCTCGGCGATGGTGCTGCAGAAGCATTCGGGCGCGAAGGTTCTTGCAGGCAAGTCCGTGCCCGCGGCAAGGTGATTCGGCTCAGACTTCGGACGTTTGCGGCAGTCCGCCTATGGCAGCGAGCAGGGCGCGACGGTCGTAGGGCTTGCGCAGGAAAGTCACCTCGTTCGGGAACCACGCGAAGCTGCTGCGCGGATCCGCCGAAATCAGCACGATCGGTATGTGCCGGATCATCTGGGTCCGCTGCGCCAGTTCGATACCATCGATGCCGCCGGGCATATGGATGTCGCTCAGCAACAGGTCGATGGTCGCGTCCTTCTGCAGGATGCCAAGCGCGTCGGTGCCATTGTTGGCGGTCATCACCCGATAGCCATCGGTCTCGAGCACCAGCGCCGTGACTTCAAGCGCACTGCGGTCATTCTCGGCCAGCAGGATGGTCTTGTTCTGCGTGAAAGGCATGGGCAGTCCCGGACGAGATATGCCCCGACCTTGGCCTGCCCGGTGTAAACGCGCGGTGAGGCTGGATTGGCGTTATTCTCGGTCCGGATCAGGGAACGTACGAATGGAAGATTTGGAACACTATCGGCAGTTGCTCGGATTCTCCGCGGACAGCGTCCACGAACTGGATCTGCGCGGTCATATCACGCGGATCAATGCCAGTGGCTGCGCCGCGTTATGTATCGCCGATCCCGCCACCGCGCTCGGCCAATCGCTGGCCTCGTTCTGGCCGGAAGCTGCCCGTGGCGAACTTGACGCTGCACTGGCCGCCACATGCGCCGGCGGATTTGTGCAATTCCCCCAAATGCTGCCGTCGGCCAGTGGTGCGCCAGTCTGGTGGCTGATCAGCGTGCATCCTTACGTGGATTCAGCCAATCGGGTCGAGAGTATTGCCGTGATCAGCCGCGACATCACTGAGGCGGTCGAAGCGAAGCGGGCGCTGGACACGGCGATCATCGTCCTGCAAGACCAGCTCAGTCTCAGCGAATCCGCCGGCGAAACCAGCACGGCCCGCAACGAGTCGCTGGATCGCCAATTGGCGCGGGCGCGGGTATCCCATCAGCGCGGGGCGAGTCGCGAACAGTCGCTGAAACTGCAACTTGGCCTTGCCAGCGCAGCGCAGGTCGTCGCCGAACAGGCTGCGCAACAGGCGCAAAAAAACGAGGCGATCGGTCAGCTGGTCGCCGGCCTCTCGCATGATTTTGGCAACATGCTGCAGATCGCCGTGGTGGCGCTCAGCAGCATCCAGGATGATCAAGCCAACCTTACCGACAGCCAGCGCCGCCTGCTGGGTTATTCCATGGACGGCGTGCACCATGCCGCGTTGCTGGCGCAGCGCCTGCTGGCGTTCGCCCGCGTGCACCGTTACACGCCCGAGGCGGTCGAGCTGGTTGGTATCGTGCGTGACATCGAGAGTTTTGTCAGGCACAGCCTGGGTGCAGGCATGGATTTCCAGGTTGCTCCGGCCGCCACCGAACTGCGCACGATGTGCGACCGCCACGCGATCGAGCAGGCCTTCATCAACCTGTGCATCAACGCTCGCGACGCCTGCAACGGGCAAGGTGCGATCCAGGTACGGCTGGGTGAGTTGAGGGTGAGCCCGGAGCACACAAGTTCCGCAGTTCGCGGCCGGAATTTCGATCGGCTGGCTGGCGGAAGCCAGCAAATTCAACGGTTTGGTTGGTGGTCAGCGCCCATCTCGGCTAGGTCGTGTTGTGTCACGTCTTAACGATATATTTCATTACACAAGCGTTGATAGCGTGCTACCGTTGGCACATGTATACACGCATCACCCGCTCCGGCGGCCGCAGCTATCTGCAGATCGTCGAGGGCTATCGCTCACCGGCCGGCGTACGTCAGCGCGTCGTGGCCAACCTCGGTCGTCTGGATCGTTTGGACGGCCAAACGCTCGATCCGCTGATCCATGGCTTGCAGCGTGCGCTGGGCCGTGTACCGGTGTCGGCACCGGTCCCGCAGTACGACACGGCGCTAGCCTTCGGCGATGTCTACGCCCTCAATGAACTGTGGTCGAGTCTGGGCTTTGGTCAGGCAATTCAACGCGCCTTGCGCTCCTCGCGACGCAGCTTTGATGCCGAAGCGCTGGTGCGGGCGATGGTCTTCAATCGCTTGTGCGCGCCGGACTCCAAGCTCGGCTGTCTGGACTGGTTGCAGACGGTATCGATACCCGGCATGCCCACGTCGGTGACGCACGATCAGTTGCTGCGCACGATGGATGCGCTGATGGATCACGCCGAGGCGGTGCAGACTCGCGTGGCTGACCAGCTCAAGCCGATGCTCGATCAGCAACTGTCGGTGGTGTTCTATGACCTGACCACGGTGCGCATCTACGGCAGCAGCACGATGGCTGAAGATGTGCGTGCGTATGGCTTGAACAAGGAAACCGGCGGTATCGCCCGCCAATTCGTGCTCGGTGTGGTGCAATCCGCCGACGGCTTGCCGCTGATGCACACGGTGCATGCCGGCAACGTGGCCGAGACCAAGACCCTGCAATCGATGCTGGCCTCGGTGCTGCAACGCTTCGCGGTGGAGCGGGTGATCGTGGTCGCCGATCGCGGCTTGCTGAGTCTGGACAATGTGGCCGAATTGGAGGCATTGGCCACCACGACGGCACGCAAGCTGCAGTTCATCTTGGCGGTGCCGGCGCGAAGGTACCGCGAGTTGGGCGGCACCCTGAAAGGCCTGAGCTTCGACCCCGTCGAAGCAAGCATCGCTGAAGGGGAATTTGCCGGGCACCGCCTGGTGGTGGCGCACGATCCACAGCGTGCGGTCGAGCAGTCGGCGCGACGGCGCGAAAAAATTACCGCTATGGAAACGCTGGCCGAAAAACTCGTGGCCAAACTCGATGCCCAGGACGCCGGTCAAACCGAACGCGGTCGCAAGGCGAGTGACCGCGGTGCCTACAGCCGCTTCCAGCACACGCTGGCCGACGCGAAATTGACCCGCTACGTGCAAGCGGACTATCACGCCGACCGGTTCTCCTACACCGTCAACGAGACGGCTATCGGCGAGGCCGAGCGCTTCGACGGCAAGCTGGTTTTGCTCACCAACGTCATGGACTTTGATGCCGCGCACATCGTGCAGCGTTACAAAAGCTTGGCCGACATCGAACGCGGCTTTCGGGTGCTCAAGAGCGATCTTGAGATCGCGCCGGTGTTCCATCGACTACCCGATCGCATTCGTGCTCACGCGCTGATTTGTTTCCTCGCCCTGGTGCTCTATCGAGTCATGCGCATGCGCCTGAAAGCTCATGGCTCCACGCACAGTCCCAAGACCACGCTGGAGCTCTTGCGACGTCTGCAGCAACACCGTGTCCAGCTCGGCGACCAACGCCTTACCGGCATCGGCAAAACGTCCGCCGAACAACTCGACCTGTTCGAGGCATTGGGCATCAGTACGCCTGCCTGAGCACTCCGTTGTGTCATTTTTGCCTATCGCAGGATAGGTGAATCAATAACTTACGTAATTAGCTGCGGAACTTGTG
>JBBQQH010000117.1:0-3632 GCA_038216155.1 Lysobacterales bacterium | reverse complement strand
AGTGGCGCGTCGCGGCGCTTGGCGCATCGCTGTTGGGCTTGTGTGCGTGTTCGAAGCCTGCCGATCAAGCCGTGTCGATTGCCAGGCCGATCGATCTGGTGGCAGTTGCGAGGGGGAGTGTCGATGTGGAAGGCGGCTTGGCGGCGATCGTCGCATCGCGCGATGGAACGGTTTCGGCAGTCGAGGTTAAAGAGAACGACAAGGTGGTGGAAGGCCAGGTCTTGGTGCAGCTTGATCCGCGCCAGGCTGATCTGGCCGTGGCAGCGGCGCAGGCCGAAGTGGATCAATCCGTCGCCCAGGCTGGCGTACTTGCTGCGCGGCTGCAGCCGCTCGAACGCCAATCCGGTCGACTGGCGTCGGCGGCGAGTGATGGCGCAGCGACCGGGCAATCGGCCGATGACGCGCGTGCAGCGGTGACGGAATTGAAGGCCGAGTTGGAAGCCGCCAAGGCGAGCACGAATCTCGCGCGACACCATGTGGCGGCGGCGCAATTCGAGCGTGGGCAGCTCACTTTGCGCGCACCGTATGCGGGCCGCGTCGTAGCCAGAGCGGTGCAGGTGGGTGACAGGGTCGCTGCGCAATCTGGCAAGGAATTGTTGCGGATTCTGCCGGATCGCCCATTGATCGTGCGCGCCCAGCTGGGTGAGGTCTTTGTGGATACCGTGCGACCGGATATGCGCGCCGAAGTGATCGCTGATGCAGATCCCGGCAAAGTTCTGGCCGGGCACGTCGTGCGCGTTGGGCAGGTATTCGGCGTGGCCGGGCCCAGCGATGATCCGAAGCAAAGCCCGGACGCGCGCGTGGTTGATTGCGTCATTGCGCTTGATGGCGGCGCATTGCGTGTCGGCCAGCAAGTGCTGGTGCGCATTCGTCGGAAATAGTGCGAGTGCGGGTGGAATTCGCGTCGGAAACTACTGAATACGTCATTAGTCGTCAAATTCGTGGTCGTTCGAATGTGCTCTGAGCTAGTAGTCGGAATTCGGCCAAGCCTGGATTGTCCAGAATGACGACGCGTCGGAAACCATCTCGAAGCGCACGATGCTTGTACTTCAGGGCAGAACAAGCAACTTCAATCCCACGGAATCGGCGTCATTCTGACGATCATGCTGCAGTGCGGCCCGTGGTCGACTACGGGCTGTAGAAGCACAAACGCGCGAGCACCGGCGTAGCCATGTCTTGCGCAACTGTGAGCGACCAACCATGGCGTTCGCATAAGCGCCGCAGCATACCGACGCCTCCCAGTTCGTCCGAACGCCTGGCTTCGTTGCCCGCATGGACGGGATGCTGGGCGTTTGCCGCGTCTGCGGATGGGGTGGGCTCGATATCTGATGATCGCGGCAACTGACCTGCCATCGTCGGAGCGTGCGTTTCCTCGGGCATCGACAATGGCGTTGCGCTGGCTGCCGTCAGTTCGAGTCCACGCGCATCGGCGTCGAGGCGCAGGTCGGTGCCGAACGCACCGCTGGCGATGCTGCGGAACAACAGGCGCAGCGCAACGCGCAGTAGTTCCGGCGGCGCTTTGATGCTCGCGTCGTTCGCGCAGCGCAGCCGAATGCCGATTTGCGCGGCGTTGAGCTCGTCACGAAATTCGGCAATTACCGACGCCAGCGCCGGCGCGAGATCGACGAGTGCATCGGCGCCCTCGGTCGCTTCGTCCGAGCGCGCAATCAACAACAACGCATCGAGCAGGTTGGCGATTTCGGCGGCGCTGCGGCGCATGCGGTCAATCCGGCGCTGTCCGGGCGCAGTTGGATGCTGGCCTTCGCGCAACAGATCCAGCGCGCCTTGCAATACGCTCAATGGTGTCCGCAGTTCGTGGCTGGCATCGGCAGAAAACAGCACTTCGCGTTCGATGGCCAGGCGCGTGCGTTCGTGATGGCGGATCAACGCGTGCGCCAGCGCACCCACTTCATCCTGCGAATGATTGGCCGCTATTTGTTGTACTAGTGGCTCGGCCTGTTTCGTGTCCACCGCATGGGCCAAACGCAACACCGGCGCGAGCATGCTGCTTGCAAGCATTCGGCCCAGCCAGCCTCCGAGTACGACCCCAAGCAAAACCATTGCCAGCAACTCTTCCAGGAATCGGCGCTCCCGCGCTGGCGAGTTGGGCAGGCCGGCCACCATCGTGATGCGCCCGATTGGAGTGACGCGAATGGCGGCGAAGCGGTCACTTTCCGGCACGTCGTTGATTTCATGCGTGCCGGGTGGCAGTGATCGGACCGAAACCGGCGAGGTCGGTGCATGGCCGGGGCGATCGATGTACACGCTTTTCCACGGGCTGCGGGGCAACGCTGAATCGGCGTCGTGGCCGTGTTGGACGATCTGGGCATCCAGCTCCGCTGTCATTTCTTCTTGAATCAGCGCGAGCTCATAGCGTTCGGAGATGTTTTCCGCAACAAAAGCGAGGCAAATACCCACCACACCGCCCAAGGCGGCGCAGCAGACCACTACCCGCATTCGCAGGCTCGTTCTAACTGGCAGAAGGCGGAACAATGCGGTAGCCGAAACCGTGGACTGTGAGGATCAAGGCGTGTTCGAAGGAGCGATCCACGGCGGTGCGCAGCAACGAAACGTGGGTATGCAGCCTCGCAGGATCGTGTTCGATATCACCCCAGACTGACTGCGCCAGATCGTCGTACTGCACTACGTGCGGCGACTTGCGCATCAACGCTTCAAGCAGCCGAAAGCCCGCAGGCGAAAGCGCCACAGGTTGATGCTGTCGTGTAGCACTGCGTCCAGCAAGATCCAGGCAGAGGTCGCCAACCTGCAAGATGGCGGGAGACTGGCGCTGCTGACGCTTGTGCAGCACCTGAATGCGGGCGTCCAGCTCGCGCAATGCGAAGGGCTTGGTCAGGTAGTCGTCGGCGCCGGCTTCGAAGCCTAGCAGCTTGTCCTCGAGGCGACCGCGAGCGGTCAACATGAGAATCGGCGCAAGGCCCCCTTGTGCCCGATAGCGCCGACAGACTTCGATGCCATCCAATCGGGGAAGGCCGATATCCAGCACGATCACGTCGTAGGTATTTCCCATGGCCAGCGCCAAGCCAGCTTGGCCATCGGCGGCATGGTCCATGACTTGCCCGCGCAACTCGAGGAATTCCCAGATGTTTTCGGCCATCGGCCGCTGGTCCTCGATCAGCAGAATGCGTAGCTTGGCGTTTGTCGGATCCATAACTCGCCGCGGTTGATTTGGCTGCATTGTAGTCGCGCGCAGCGGCGGCGCCGCGAAAATTTTCCACTCCAAGGTATTGACGTATCGACCTGTGGGTGTATTATGTGCGGCTCGCTGACGTGAAACGCGCAGCAGGCAGGTGGTTCAAAAGGGCTCTTGCCGGTGGTTAGATCTTTGACAGTGTGCGCAGGAAATTTGTGCGGACGCCTGCGGTTGGATCAACAGATCCAATCTTGCAGAGTCGTCTAGAAAAGATTTGAGCAGCAATTGCCATGCGATTGGAGCTCAGGTGAGACGTCGATGTGAGAGCAAATGTTTTGTTTTTTGTTCTTAACTGAAGAGTTTGATCCTGGCTCAGAGTGAACGCTGGCGGCAGGCCTAACACATGCAAGTCGAGCGGCAGCGCAGCAGTAGCAATACTGTGGGCGGCGAGCGGCGGACGGGTGAGGAACACATCGGAATC
>JBBQQH010000116.1:0-3695 GCA_038216155.1 Lysobacterales bacterium | reverse complement strand
CCCTAGGGAAGGTCTGAACAAGTCCACTATTGATCGTCATTTCCGCGAAAGCGGGAATCCAGCGACTTATAGATCAAGCAGTTAGAGTCCATGGGTTCCCGCCTTCGCGGGAATGACGGACTTGTTCAGACCTTCCCTAGCAGGCCGTCGCCCATATCGGTTACGCAGTGTCGCGCTGAGTTCGCAGACCGCCGCCGTCGCGGTGGAATGTCATGCTCATGCGGCGCATGATCCGTCTGAGCAAATCACGGAGGATCCAAAATGCCCTGCCTATTCGCAGTTTTCGCGCTGCTGACCCCACGCATCGTCATCGTGCTGCTGTGGTTTTTCAGCAGCTGGTTTCATGGCATGTTTCCGACGCTGCTGTGGCCGATCATTGGCTTCATTTTTTTGCCGACCACGTTGCTGTGGTATGTCGCGGTGATGCACTGGTTTGGCGGGCATTGGACACTGATCCCGATCATCGGGTTGGTGATCGCATTGTTGATCGACATCTCTCCGGCCAGCGGTCGACGGCGCGCGCGGCGCGCTTAAAGGTCACGCGGCGACTGCAGGCGCAGTGCAATCGACGACTGACTGACTATTGCGACGTAGCGACATCCAACAAGAAAGACCCGTCTCCCACCGGCTCCCGGCTACAATGCCGTCATGCCTCACGCCTCGCTGGCCAACCATTTCCTGATCGCGGTTCCGACCCTGGACGATCCGCAGTTTGCTCGTGGAGTGACATTGTTGTGCGAGCACACCGAGCATGGCGCGATGGGTTTGCTGGTGAATCGACCGTCGGAATACAGTCTCGGCGAGGTGTTGGAGCAGATGCAGATTGCTACCGATATCGCGACGATTTCCGCCACGCAGGTATTGACCGGTGGGCCGGTACTTCCCGATCGCGGCTTCGTGTTGCACGACGATGGTCGCGACTGGCCTTCGACACTGCGCTTCGGCGACGGAATGGGCGTGACCACGTCGCGCGACATCCTCGAAGCGATGGCGCGGGGCGAGGGCCCGACCCGGTTTCTGGTCGCGCTGGGATATGCGAGTTGGGACGCAGGACAGCTTGAGCACGAGCTCGCCGATAACTCGTGGTTGACGGTTCCGGCGGATGCGACAGTGGTATTCGCCACGCCGCTCGAGGATCGCTGGCAGGCCGCAGCTACCCGTCTTGGCGTCAATCTGGGCCAGCTCGCCAGCTACTCGGGGCGTGCCTGAGCGCGCGAACGGCATGATCGAATCCGCCCGCGGCAACGCCAACCAATCGCCCGCGACCATTGCGACTGCGCTCGGATTCGATGTCGGCGCCAAACGCATCGGGGTCGCGGTGGGCAACGGATTTTCTGGCACGGCGCGCGATCTTGGCATTGTCGACATGCGCGAGGAAGTTGCCGACTGGACAAGTGTCGATCGTTTTGTGCGCGAATGGCGACCGGACGCATTGGTGGTTGGCGATCCACGCACGTCTGGTGATGACGGGCGAATGTCGGATTTGACTCAGCCTTCTCGTCAGCGCGCGCAGCGATTTGCGCGCGACGCAGCGCGGCGGTATCCGATTCCGGTGTGGTTGGTCGACGAGCGCATGAGCTCGATCGATGCCGCCGCGCGTTTCGCGCACGATCGCGCCGCCGGAGCGCGCAAGCGTAATGGCGCGCGCAACCTCGACGCGGTTGCTGCGGCGATCATTCTCGAACGCTGGCTGGGCGCGCCGGCAGACGCCGATCGCGTCCACAGTAAGCCTGATTTGGGTGTTGAGTGCGATCAATCAAAACCGGCAGCAGCAGCGGACGAAAACCCATGAGCGTGAGCGATCAGGATCTGCAACTGCACGGCGACGGTCGGCTGCGCCATCTACTGACGCTCCAAGGATTGCCGCGCTCCACGCTTGAGCGATTGCTGGATCGCGCGCAGACGCTGGCAGATTCGATGGGCTCGGACAATCGAATCATCGATCCTGCATTGCGCCAGCGCTTGCCGGGCAGCACGTTGTGCAATCTGTTTTTTGAAACATCTACTCGCACGCGCAGCTCGTTCCAGTTGGCGGCGCAACGGCTGGGTGCGGATGTGCTCAATTTCGACGCCGCCACATCGTCTACCAGCAAGGGCGAAACGGACATCGACACCTTGCGCACGATTGAGGCGATGGGTGTTGCGTGTTTCGCCGTGCGCCATCCGCAGGGCGGTGCGGTTGCCGACCTTGCGCGGCAGGTGAAACCTGGCACGGCACTGATCAATGCCGGCGATGGTCGACAGTCGCATCCGACCCAAGGCCTGCTCGACATGTTGACGCTGCGCCAGGCGCACGGCACGGACTTTTCGAAGTTGACGGTCGCGATCATTGGCGATATCAAACATTCGCGGGTCGCGCGCTCGGATCTGCATGCGCTGCGCACGCTGGGCGCGGGGACCATTCGTGTGTGCGGGCCGACCAGCCTGTTGCCGGACGCGGCCGAATTGCACGGATGCGAGATCACCCAGGATTTCGACGCAGCGCTCGCTGGCGCCGACGTGCTGATGATGTTGCGCCTGCAACGCGAACGCATGCAGCAAGGGCTAGTGTCTTCGCTCGAGGATTACTTCCGCGACTACGGCTTGACGCAGGAGCGGTTGGCGCAGGCGAAACCAAGCGCTGTCGTCATGCATCCAGGGCCGATGAATCGTGGCGTGGAAATCAGCGATGTTGTCGCTGACGGTGCGCAGTCGTTGATTCTTCGCCAAGTCGCCAATGGCGTCGCGGTGCGAATGGCGGTATTGCTGGAACTGCTGGAGCGCTGACCGTGTATCGGCGCGCCTGCCAACGTGCTGGCGCACTTCACTCCGTCTGCAACGCGCCGCCCGGCAGCCAGTCCCAAGTGCGGGTGATGTTGAGTTGATCGATCGGCTCGCGCGTCTGCGGCAATGGTGGAAACGGCACTGCAAGTTTCACTGATGCGATCGCGGCCTGGTCGAGCACCGGGATATTGCTCGACTGCACCACGTCGATGCTGCCCAGGCTGCCGTCGCGGTGGATCACCACAGTCAGGATCACCCGGCCCGACAGATTGCGTCGGCGCGCCTCGTCGGGATAGTTGAGATTGCCGATGCGTTCGATCCGCGCAACGTATGCGCGCATATAGCCAGCGTAGGCGTATTCCTGCGTGCTGGAGGTGATGTACTTGGCCTTCGGTCGCTTCGCATAGAGTTGTTGCTCGCGGGCGATCTCCTCGGTCAGGCGCGCCATTTGCAGATTTTGTTCGGTGAGGTCATGCCCTGTGGGCAGCGGCAGCTCGGTGCTCAATTGCGCTTCCTGCGGCGGCGTTACTTCGCGCTGGGCGGTGGTGCTGGTCAGCAGTCGCTGCACGGTATCGGGCTGCGGCGGTGGCGCCTGCATCGTCAGTTGCTGCTGGGCGACGCCAGGCGTGGCTTTGGCAACCACGCCCAGTTGCGCCTCCCGTGGCCGTAGCGCTTCGTCCTTGTCGCCGCCGCCCTGTTGGTTGGCCGCGGCGAGGAAATCTGCGCGTTTGGGCGCCTCGTCGGTGCCGGTTTGGGTCAGGATCACGTCCAGCGTCGGCACCACTGGCGCGGGATCGTCGCGACTGAACCCGATGCCGAGGATCAGCACGCCGTGGACGATCAGGGCCAGTGCCAGCGTCGCGGTCAGGCGATCGCCTGATCCAATTTTTCGCGGACTCATGTTGCGTACGCCATTGGCAGGCGGACGCGAG
>JBBQQH010000115.1:0-3741 GCA_038216155.1 Lysobacterales bacterium | reverse complement strand
CCAGTTGGGCCACCTTGATGCCGTCTGGGAACCGTTCTTCGCCGGCAACGACGCCATGAAGGGCGTGATGAACGGCACGGAGACGATCATCACTTCGGACATGTCCAAAGCCTGGCCGGTTCCCGATGGCGCTTTTGGCGGCATCGTTTACATGATCGAGTTGGTGATGATCTGGATGGGCACAAAAACCCGCTGGCGCACCATGCCGTGGATGGTGCTCGCGTTAGCCATCGAGATGTTGCCGCTGGGCCTGGTGAGCGTCTACTTCGTCATCATCCAGCCGATCGTGATCGGTACCTGGTGCACGCTGTGCCTGATCGCCGCGCTCGCCATGGTCGTGATGATTCCCTACTCGCTGAATGAGTTCGTGGCGATGGGCCAGTTCATGGCCGACGCCCGCCGCAAAGGCAAACCCTTCTGGCGCACCTTCTGGACCGGCGATGCCATGGAAGGGGGCAGCGCCGACACGGCCAAGGGACTCGTCGCCACCCCGCGCGAGCAGTGGGCTCAAGCCACGCGCGGCGTCACCTATCCGTGGACGCTGACGCTGAGCGTCGCGATCGGCGTGTGGCTCGCCTTCACACGGGTCACCTTCGATAGCTTCGGCACCATAGCCAATAGCGATCACCTGATCGGTCTGCTCGTCGTCACGTTCTCGATCATGGCTTGGGCCGAGGTCGGGCGCGCCCTGCGCTTCGTCAACATCCCGTTGGGCGCTTGGTTGATCGCCGCGCCGTGGCTGCTCGACGGTGTCGCCTCGCCGCTGGCGATCTGGAACGGCGTGATCAGCGGCATTGTGGTCATAGCCTTGGCCTTGCCGCGCGGTCGGATCAGGGATTCGTATGGGAGCTGGGACCGTTATGTCGTTTGACCGACACGGAAGGTCATCCACGCTCAGACGAAACGCGCGTTTGGCCGGCGGCGCATCTGGCAACAGTTGCGCAAAGAGGGTTCGCGCGTCGGCAAGCAGCGGCAGCAGACGTTGGTGCACGAGCACGGCATTCGCGCCAAGGGTAGGGAACGGTTGAAGGTCACATTTGTAAAAATATTTTGAGTGACGACCATCATGGATGTTTGGACATCCAGCAGTCCATACGGCTGCGCACGGAAACTCCATTCGCACAAGGACAGCCTCTTCACGGCACTGGCTGATTCGATGGATGGCGCGCGTGCGAGCGGCGCTCAACGCGCATTCGTCATGACCATCAAACGCTGTTCGGTCATGTCTTCGATCGCATAGCGTATGCCTTCACGACCAAGTCCGGACAGCTTTAAACCACCGTACGGCATGTTGTCGACGCGAAAACTCGGCACGTCGTTGATGATGACGCCGCCGACATCGAGTTCGTTCCATGCCTGCATTACGTGTGCAAGATTGTCGCTGAACAAACCGGCCTGAAGACCGTAGTCGGAATCGTTGACCAGTGCGAGTGCGTCGTCGAAGCGCTTGAACGGCGCCAGCAAGGTGACTGGGCCAAACGCTTCGAGTGCGTTGATCTTCGCAGCGTGCGCTACGCGTTCGAGTACGGTTGCTTCGAGCATATTGCCCTTGCGGCCGCCGCCACACAGCAGCTTCGCGCCGCCTTCTACAGCTTCGCCGATCCAGCTTTTCAGGCGCTTCGCCGAGTTCTCGTCAATCAAGGGGCCGAGAAACGTGTCGCGCTTCCTCGGATCGCCCGCCTTGAGCTTGCGCGTCGCTGCCACGAAACGTTTGCGCACTGTTTCGTACAGCGATTCATGAATGAACACTCGTTGCACCTTGATGCAGCTTTGGCCGGACTGGTAGTAGCTGCCGAAGACAAGACGTTCGATGACGTGGTCGAGATGGTCACCTTGATCGGCATCGACGATGCAGGCTGCGTTGCCACCAAGTTCGAGTACGACTTTCTTGCGCCCCGCTCTTGCTTTCAGCTCCCAGCCGATTTGGCCACCAGTAAACGAAAGCAGTTTCAGGCGCGCATCGCTGACGAAAGGGTCGGCGTCTTCGTGGCGGCACGGCAGGACCGAGAACGCGCCTTTTGGCAGGTCGGTCTCGGCGAGGATTTCACCGATGATCAAGGCGCCGACGGGCGTTTTCTCAGACGGTTTCAGAACGAAAGGACAGCCCGCGGCAATTGCCGGGGCGACCTTGTGCGCGACCAGATTCAATGGAAAATTGAACGGCGTGATAAAGGAACATGCGCCAATCGGCACACGTTGCACGAAGCCGCGATAGCCACGGGCTCGTTCCGAAATTTCCAGATTCATCATCTCACCGTTGATACGCACGGCTTCCTCGGCAGCGACCTTGAATGTGTCGATGAGGCGGGTGACTTCACCTTCGCAATCCCTGATCGGTTTGCCCGCTTCGATGCACAGCGCGAGCGCGAGTTCATCGTAGCGTTCTCGAAAGCGTGCAATGCAGTGTTCGAGCACGGCTTGGCGAGCATAAGGTGGCATCTTTCGCATCGGCGTTTCGGCTTTTTGTGCCGCGGCGATGGCCTTTTCGATGGCTTTTTCATCAGCCAGGGCGACGCGTGTTGCGATCTTGCCGGAATATTTGTCGCGGACTTCGAGCGCAGCGTTTGGCTGTCGGGCTGTATTCGCAAGATAGTACGGATAGGTTTTTGCCAGCATGTCGGGTCTCCGCGGGAAAGCGATCGTATTCGCACTACTTACGCGTCCGTCACCATCAAGGCCACTTCGCCATCCACCAAACGTGCCTGCAGGGTCGCGCCGGGCGCGGTCTGCGTGACGGATCTCACCACGCGTCCGCTTTGGCGATCGAACAGGATCGCATAGCCACGATCGAGCGTTGCCAGGGGATTGACCGCGTTCAGCGTGCGGCTCAGTTGCGTCAACCGTGACGCACGCTGCTCGATTCCTTGAGCGGCGTAAATGCGCAGCAGTTCGTGCGCAGCATGCACGCGTTCCGACATGCGTTCGAGCAAGGCTGTCGGATGCTGCGCCAGCAATCGCGTGCGCGTTTGGGCGGTCCGCGAGGCCTTGCGCTCGATGGTTCCCTCGATGCGATGGCCGAGGCGACGATGCAGCATGTGCAGGCGCTCGTCCGCGCGTGCCAGTCGTGCTTGTGGTCGTTGGGCGCCGAGGCGCGCGAGCAGATGGTCGATATGCTGGGTGCGCGACTCAAGATTGCGTCGCAGCAACTGTTCGATGCGCTGGCGGTGGCGCAAGAGGCCTCGGACGAGGTCGGCAGCATCCGGCACAAGCAGTTCGGCAGCGGCAGATGGGGTCGGAGCGCGCAGATCGGCGGTGAAATCCGCGATCGTGAAATCGATCTCGTGGCCGATCGCGGATACAACCGGGATCGTGCTGGCGCGGATCGCACGCGCAACACGTTCATCGTTGAACGCCCACAGATCTTCCAGCGAGCCGCCGCCACGGGTCAACAACAGCACATCGTGACGACGCGCTTTCGATGCGGCATTCAGCATCGCGACGATGGCTGGAGGCGCTTCCTTGCCTTGTACCGGAACCGGCAGGATCTCGACTTCAGTGAGTGGGAAGCGTCGCGCGAGCACGCTAAGAACGTCACGAATCGCGGCACCGGTTGGCGATGTAATTACGCCGATCCGGTGTGGCAGCGTCGGAATCGGCCGCTTTTCCGCGGCGTCAAACAGACCTTCGGCGTCCAGCTTGGCCTTGAGCTGTTCGAAGGCGCGCTGCAATGCGCCTTCGCCTGCTTCTTCAAGCGATTCGACGATCAACTGAAACTCGCCGCGCGCCTCGTACAGGCTCACC
>JBBQQH010000114.1:0-3975 GCA_038216155.1 Lysobacterales bacterium | reverse complement strand
TCGCCCGCTGCCGCAGCACGAACGAGCGAATCGTCGCTGTCGGCGGCAGGGCGCGCATCGGCTATGGGTGCGACATCGGGTTGCATGGCGGGCATCAGCATATCGCTTGGATGCGCTGGGGAGCGCTGGGGTTTATCTGGTCAGATAGATGGACGAGGTGGATACCAGGCGGCCGGCTGGATTCGATCGCCGGCGGATTGCCGACTTCGCCAACCGCAGCAGGTAGCATGGGCGCTTTCCGAACGCCGAGACTGAATGACTTCCACCGATGGCAACGAGGGAATGCGCCTGTTGCATGCCGGGCAGCCGGCGCAGGCATTGCCGCTGCTGCTGGCCGCCCATCAGGCCAGCCCCGACGATCGCCGGCTGCTGCACGGTTTGGCCAGCGCTTTGCTGGCGAGCGGTCAGGTCAGCGAGGCGATTGCCCTGTATCAGCAAGCAGCTGAGCGACTACCCGGGGACCCCGGCGTACTGGCCAACTTGGGCGGGGCGCTGCTGGCAAGCGGCGATCGCGAAGGTGCCATTGCTTTAATGCAGCGCGCGCTCGCGATCGATCCGCTGCGCCACGATGCCGGCGCCATGATGGGCCGGTTGCTGCGCGAGGCGAGCGAGTTCGATGCAGCCTGTGCGTTTCTGCAACCCATCGCCGCTGCCCATCCGGGCTTTGCCGACGTGGTGTGGGAATACGGCCAGGCGTTGATGGCGGCCGAACGGCTGCCGGAGGCGCAGGTCGAGTTTGAGCGTCTGTTGGCACTGCAACCGCGGCACGCCCACGCACAGGTCGCCTTGGCCAAGGTCGCGGTAACCCATGGCGATTCGGCGCGCGCGATTGATCTGCTTCGCGATGCTTTGGCAATCGAGCCAGCGAACATCCATGCATGGTGGGAACTCGTGCATGCCCAAGACGGCGCGCTGGCTGCGACCGAGCTCCCGCAACTGTTGCAACTGGCGCAGGCCGAAACCGATCCGTGGCGGCAGTCGATGCTGCAAGATGCTCTGGCACGGCACTTTGATCGCACCGCCACGTATCCGCAGGCCGCCGGTCATGCACTGCGCTCCAATGCATTGCGCGCCCGACTGGCGCCGAAAGCGAATCGCTACGATCCGACTGCGCATGCGCTGGGCGTAGACAATGCGATTCGCGACTTTGACGCCGCGTTGTACGCGCGCTTGCGCGGCAGCGGCTCGCTCGACCGCCGCCCGGTCTTCGTCATCGGTCTGCCGCGCTCGGGCACCACCCTGCTGGAACAGATGCTGGCGGCGCATCCGCAAATTGCCGGCGTCGGCGAGCAACAACTCGCGCGCACTGCGATGCTGCAAGCGCTCGCCGAGTCGGTTGCCAGCGATCAAATCCTCACTCCGGGGTCGGTCGATCACGCGGCGCGCTGGCACTTGAGTGCGTTGGCGGATCGGCTGGCGCGGCTGGGCGGTTCGCGCACTGCCGAACGCGTGGTCGATAAGCTACCGGACAACTATCTGATGGCGGGCTGGCTCGCGCTCGCGTTTCCTCAGGCCGCGATCCTTCATGTCGTGCGTGATCCGCGCGACGTGGCGCTTTCGGCTTGGCTGATGCAATTCAGCGACATGCCGTGGAGTTACGATCTGGAAAACATTGTTGGTCGCATCGAGCAACACCGACGATTGATGCGGCACTGGCGCGAAACCATTGGAAAGCGCCTGACCGAAATCCGTTACGAAGAGCTTGTCGCCGATCCTGAGGCGCAGTTGCGTCGCGCGTTGAGCGCGATAGGCGTGGCCTGGGATCCGGCGGTGTTGAAGTTCTGGGATCAGGGCAACGTGGTACGCAGCGCCAGTCAGCAGCAGGTACGCCAGCCCTTGAACACGCGCGGCGTCAAGCGCTGGAAACACTACGAGGCAGCGCTGCAGTCCGTCCTGCCGCGGCTGGAAACAATTGCCGATCAGGATTTGCTGGAAGTGCCGCGGACCGGGGCAAACACCGACTGAATCGACGTCAAGCGCTTGCTCACCCCTCCAGCGCGTCCGTCACGCGTTGCAGTTCGTCCTTGAGCGCTTGCGGCGTGCGCGTGCCGTAGGTCTGCAAGTATTTGCCGATCTCGGCGACTTCGTGTTTCCAGACAGCGGTATCCACTGCCAGCAACGCTTCAAGGTCGGCGTTGTCCAGCACCAAGCCGTTGACGTTGAGATCGGCCGGTTTGGGCAGAAAGCCGATCGGCGTTTCGATCGCATCGACCGTGCCGTCAACGCGCCCCAGAATCCATTCGAGCACGCGCAGGTTGTCGCCGAAACCGGGCCACAGGAACTTGCCGTTCTCGCCTTTGCGAAACCAGTTGACGTGGAAGATTTTCGGCAGCTTCGCGCCTGGTTTGTCGAACGACAACCAGTGCGCGAAATAGTCGGCGTAGTTGTAACCGCAGAACGGCTTCATCGCCATCGGATCACGGCGCACCACGCCTACCGCGCCGGTTGCTGCTGCCGTGGTTTCCGACGCCATCGAGGCGCCAACCAGCACACCATGAGTCCAGTCGCGCGCCTCAAATACCAAAGGCACTAGCGATTCACGACGGCCGCCGAACACGATTGCGGAAATCGGCACGCCCTGCGCGTCTTCGGCATGCGGTGAAAAAGTTGCGCAGTGGCTGGCGCGAACGGTAAAGCGTGAATTGGGATGCGCGGCCGGCCCGGTATTCGGACCATTGTTCGGATCGTCGCTGTCGTCGATCGGGCGCCCCTGCCAATCCTTCACTGGCACGCCATCGGGCAAGCCTTCCCACCACGGCTGATTGTCGGCGGTGACGCCGACATTGGTAAAGATGGTGTCGCGGCTGAGCATCGCCAGCGCGTTCGGATTGGTCTTGGCTGACGTGCCCGGTGCGACGCCGAAGAACCCGGCTTCCGGGTTGATCGCCCACAGTCGACCGTCTTCGCCCGGCGTCATCCAGCAGATGTCGTCGCCAACCGTCCACACTTTCCAGCCATCTTTCAAATAGCCTTCCGGCGGAATCAGCATCGCCAGGTTGGTCTTGCCACACGCCGACGGGAACGCTGCAGCGACGTACTTCGTCTCGCCCTGCGAATTCTCGATGCCGACGATCAGCATGTGCTCGGCCAGCCAACCTTCACTGCGCGCCTGATAGCTGGCGATGCGCAGCGCGTGACATTTCTTACCGAGCAGCGCATTGCCGCCGTAGCCCGAGCCATACGATTTGATCGCCAGCTCATCCGGGAAATGCATGATGAAGCGTCGATCCGGATCAAGCTCGCCGATCGAATGCAGACCTTTGACGAAGGAATTTTCGCGCTCAATCCGCGCCAGTGCCGCCGCGCCCATCCGAGTCATGATGCGCATGTTGGCGACCACATACGGGCTGTCGGTGATCTCCACGCCGCAGCGAGAAATCGGCGAATCGATCGGGCCCATGCAATACGGAACTACATACATCGTGCGACCACGCATGCAACCTTCGAACAATGCATCGATCTTGGCGTGCGCGTCGGCCGGCGCCATCCAGTGATTGTTCGGGCCGGCGTCGACCTCCTCCGGCGTGCAGACGAAGGTCAGGTGTTCCACCCGCGCCACATCCGATGGACTGGAGCGATGCAGGTAGCAGTCCGGATGAGTGTCAGGATTGAGCGCGATCAGGTCGCCGGTGGCTAGCATCAGCTCGGTCAGCGCGCGGCTTTCGGTATCTGAGCCATCGCACCACTGGATGCGGTCAGGCTGGGTGTGGCGGGCGACTTCAAGCACCCACTGGTTGAGTGCGTCGAGTGTGCTGGACATGCGTGGGATCGGACTGGCGCCTGCGAGGCGGGAAGGAGGATCGAACCGCGACCACCGGTTGAGTGATTGTAACCGCTCCAACGACGCTGGTGCGCAGCGGCGGTTCCAACACCTGCAGCTGACGCTAATGCGCGATCGCCAGGGCATTGAACGACCATCCGCTGTTGGCGTTGCAGCCGAGACTTCAAGGCGTCATCTTGGGCTCAAGGATGCGC
>JBBQQH010000113.1:0-4019 GCA_038216155.1 Lysobacterales bacterium | reverse complement strand
CGGCCGCGGACTGTTCGGCGAGCTCGAAGCCGTCAGGTGCCACCATGAAGGCGGCGCGGGCGGTTGCCGGGCCGAAGTCCGGCGCCAGCGCGCGCGCGAAAGCGAGGAATGCAGTCGGGTCGCGAGTGATCATGCGGCTAGTCTTGAATGAGATTGCGTATGCGCCAGCGCCGACTCGATCAACGACCAGTCTGCGCCCGGCTTGTGCGCGCCTTCGCTCAGCACCTGGCGAAAAGCGCGGCCGCCGCGCTCGCCATGGAACAGGCCGAGCAAGTGGCGCGTGATGTGCTTGAGCGCGATCCCCTGCGCCAGCCACACCTCGACATGCGGGCGCAACGCGCGCAGCAACTCGGCGCGACTGCGCAGCTCGCCGCCGAACCACGCTACGTCAAGCCGATGCAACAGATAGGGATCGTGATACGCGGCGCGGCCGAGCATCGCGCCATCGGCGTGCGCAAGATGCGGCGCCGCATCGTCCAGCGTGGCGATGCCGCCATTGACGATCACGGCCAATTCGGGGCGTTCGCGCTTGAGCTGGTAAGCCCAGTAGTAACGCAGCGGCGGCACCTCGCGATTCTCTTTCGGCGACAGCCCCTTCAACCACGCATTGCGCGCGTGCACCACGAACAGGCCGCAACCCGCAGCAGCGACCCGATCGATGAAAGCGCGGAACACGTCGTAGTGCTCGTCGTCATCGATGCCCAGCCGGCACTTCACCGTCACCGGCACGCTGCATTTCGCGATCATCGCCGCGACGCTGTCGGCGACCAGCGCGGGCTCGCGCATCAAGCAAGCCCCGAAGCGCCCGGCCTGCACCCGGTCGGACGGACAGCCAACGTTGAGGTTGATCTCGTCGAAGCCGCGCTCCTCCCCGATGCGCGCCGCTTGTGCCAGCAACGCCGGCTCACTACCGCCCAACTGCAACGCCACCGGATGCTCGACCGGATCCAACGCCAGCAACTTGCCACCGCCATCGGGTTTGGAGCAGCCATGAATGACCGCGTTGGCATGCACCATCTCGGTATACAGCCGCGCATGCGGCGCCAGGATCCGGTGGAACACCCGGCAATGGGTGTCGGTCCAGTCCATCATCGGGGCGACCGAGAGGCGCAAGGCGCTAATGGGAATGGCGAGGGAACCCGGCATGGCGGGCATTGTAAGTGGCCGCGGTTGCACCTATCCATTGCTACGAAGAGGCTTCCGTTCACGCCTGGATTAAGCCGAGTCGCGAAGCGGCTACGGTTTGAATGAATTGTTAGGGCTCATGTCACTCGCATGTAAATGGAGTGATTACGGTGAAGTCAGTAACAATGATATGGGGGGGTCACCTGGCCTGGACGCCGACACGTTCCAGAGCTTCTGGCAATTTTGCGAGAAATACCACCGCCTTCAAGCGCGGCCCATCCATCCGGCGAAACCCGACCAGCACATCGGGCACGACGCCGCCGATTGCGTTGCTGCCATCGGCGCGTAAGGCCACACAATCGGGCACCTGCAGCACCGCGCCAGTGTTTTTCAACGTGGTCGGCGTGCCGCCATCGGTGTGGCCGCAACCGGCGCCATAGGTGTGCTCGCCCATGATGAGTGCGGCATGGTTGTCCTGAAGTTCGCCAGCGAATCCCTCTGACGCAGAGGCTGTGCCGGAATCCACCAGCACGATGAGCGGTCCGCGCCAGATCCCTTCCGAGTACTGATACTCCATCGGCGAAAAGACCAGTGGCGCCCAAGACTTGCCGCGCAGCGTGGCAGGGTCGGCGGACTGCAGGAAAACTGGTCCTTCGGCCAGGAAAGAACAGGCCGGTCGTTTGCCTTCCCAGAACGGCGCGGCATCGCAGTGCGTGGCGGCATCGGATTTGCTCTGCGCGGTCTGGTCAGCGAATTTCAGCAGCAGGGCGCGATCCTCCGGCGCAGCCGACTCGGCCGCTTTGCGTAGATTGTTTTCCAGATTGCCCAGCTTTCTCACCCAATGGGGACCGCGCATGAAGCGGTAGCCACCGGATTTGAGGCGAATGGGCGTCAACATGCGCGCGGCTGCGGCCGACCATTCGGTGCCTCCGCCATTGCCTGCGACGTCCACCAGCAGCGCGTCGATCCTGGCGGCCTTCAAGGCTTCGATCTGGCCAATGAAGTCCTCGTTCATGCGCACCTGAGCCCATGCATCGATGCGGGCGGAACATGTGTCATTGCACGGCTTTTCCGCCGGGATCGAAAGCGCCGCCAATGCCTCGCGACATAGCACAGGCGTGGCGCTGGGATCGAACTCAGCAATCTTGATCACGCCCACGCGACGTTGGCCTAACGTGATCACGCCAGCAGGAAAGATCGCCGATTGCGGTGTATCGAGCGACACATAGCATTGTGCCAATGCCGCCACGAGAGCACCGCCGTTGGCCGGATCGTAATTGGTGCAGGCGTCAATCGCCGCAGCAAGCTTCGTTGCGCCGCTCTTCGGCCATTGCAGCTCGAGATGACCGTCGCCGATCCGCCGGAGGAGGCGGTCGAACGCCGCGCGCGCATCGGCGTCGTTGCTTGCAGTTTCAACGCGCTTCTGCGTGTCCGCGAAAAGCCCCGACATATCGGCTTGGCGCTCGAACACCGCCCATTCAAAATTGACGTATTTGTCGGAAAAAGCCTGACGCATCTGCGCCAGATCCTCCAGCCACGGCTTTGGGTCGAAAGGCTTTACCTCAATAGCAGCGGCGCTGCCCGCTACGACGGTAAACATCACGGCCGCAATAGCAGCGATCCATCTTCCCGACACAGGTGCCTCCTGCTTCCAGTCAAGTGGGGGCCTAACCGGCCCAACCACGGCGGTCGGCTTGAATGAATCGTTAGATGATAAATGGGATGAAGCGCTTGGTGCGTGACATGTAGTCTCTGTATGGCTCGCCAAGCGTACTGAGAAGAGCTTTTTCCTCGACAGAGACGCGAAGGCCATACAGAACGCAGTGAACGAGAAACAGGATTGCGACGCTGATCCAGCTGCCTAGTGCGACGCCAACACCAGTGAACATCAGGAACGCTGCTGTATAGGAAGGATGACGAACCAGGCGGTAGACGCCGTGCTGAATAATTTGCTGATCCTTTGAAACGACAACCGTGCCCGTGAAAAACTTGCCAAGGGTGTTGAAGCAATAGCGGCGCAGTACGCCACCCGCCAGGAGCATGGTCGTTCCTACCACCACGGCGGCAACGGGGAATGGGATGGTCAGCCAGGGAAGAAACGATACGGCGACTCCCGCGAGCATTGCCAGTGGCGATCCAATCATGAGCATGCGAAACGTGCCAGCATCTTGTGCAGAAGTTGCCTCAGGAATGGATTGGCCAATGACGCGGCCCTCGCGAACGAACACCAGGAAGAATACGAGCCAGAAAGGAATTGCGAGTGGCAGCTTATAAATTTCTGGTGTGTGCAGGTGCAAGGAAGTTCTCCGTCATCCAACGTCTGGAATGAAGCCGAGCCGCGAAGCAGCTTTGGATTGAAATGAATTGTCAGACATGCGCAGCATGTCAATGGTTACGACACAAGTTGCATCTCGACACGGTGCATGGCCGGCCCCCAACCGTCCTGGATGGTGGATACCTCGACGGCGCCAAATTTTGCGAAGAATGGGGCGGACTTGGGGCTTGCACTGATGTGAATGGGGGAGCGGCCGCTGCGCATGCTCTCACCAAGAACGCGAGACATGATGATTGAACTCAAGCCATGTCCTTGGGCCAACGTCAAAAAAATGCGCGTAGTCGTCGCGCTCATTTGCAGCGAAATAAGCTGGTCAGTTCGCGTCAAATAGCGCCAAACATGCCGCTTGGTCGGAGACCTCGTAGGCCCGGAACTGCGGTTCGGTGTTCATGCGGCAATCGGTTTCGTGCCTGACGGTTAGTAGACCGCGATATGCAGAATACGCACTCGGATTTACAGGTGCCCGGTAGCGAGGTCAAGCAAACGGCCGATGGCCGCATACTCGGGCAAGCCACTTGCAGGGATTCCGCTGCTCATTTCGCTGCAGGACTCAACGTCG
>JBBQQH010000112.1:0-4076 GCA_038216155.1 Lysobacterales bacterium | reverse complement strand
GATCGCATTCGCACCGACCGAAACCGGCGACGTGCAGCTGCTCGCACGCGCCAATGGCAAGCGCGGCGGTGATGCCTTGTCCAGCGGCGTCTCGGTATTGACCACGATGGGTGAAGGACAGATCGTGCAATCCGGATGGATCGATGCCGATGCATTGAAGTTGCCATTGCCGACACTGCCTGCGGGAGCGAGTTCGCCTATGCTTGATGTGCGCGTGGATCGCGGCCTGGATGCATGGCGCACAGGCTGGTTGCGCGATCTGCGCGATTATCCGCATCGCTGCTGGGAACAGACACTTAGCCGCGCAGTGGGTGCCGCGTTGTCGATTGCTTCTGACCAAGACAAGACCCTTTGGCCTGAGGCGGCAACCGTGATACGCGATGCGCTGATCATTGCGCCGGCATTTCAGGACGACGAAGGCGATTTTCAATTCTTTGTCGACCAAGGCAGCGGCGAACGCTCAGGCAATCCTGCACTCTCGGCGTATACCTTGCGCAGTTTCGAATTGCTTGAATCGCTCGGCTACAAGCCGTCGACTGAAGTGCGCGATTCGCTTGCAGAGGCAGTGGCAGAGAACGCGTCCAAAGTCGACGACGATGCGTTGCCTGATTCGTCACATCGGTTCGATCAGGAATTCGAGGTCGCCGCCGAGTCGGTGGGTGCACTCGATGCCAAGTCACTAGAAGTGAAAACTCTGAACAAGCTCTGGGCCAACTGGGACAACCTGAGCTGGTACGGCCGCAGCGAATTGGTTCGCGCGCTGTCGCGCAAGCCTGAGTTGGCGAAGCTGGCGCAGGCAGGCGTTCAGCGATTGCGCGGGGCGGGTGTGCAGCGCGGACTGCGTCGCGTAATCAGCGACACACGCGACTTCAGCTATTTCATGGGATCGGGTCTGCGCGACCAGTGCGGCGTGGTGGGCACGCTATATGAAGTTGATCACGCCGCCGATGGCGCGATGGCACGTCGCAGTCTGTTGCGTGGCCTGCAGGATCTGTACTCGGGTGGTACCGCGAGCCTCGACACGCAATCCAGCGCGCAATGCCTGATGGCGCTGCATGTGGCGGCCGAAAAACTGCCAGCCGATTCGAGCGAACAACGCATCCTGCTTTCGCTGGGAACGATCGATCACACGCTGGCGTTGTCGCCGCAGCAATCGCACGCGCAGTGGGTGCAATCGATCAACAACACCCAGGCGGACGCGCTGCCGATCCTGCAAATTCGGAATCCGGGCGCAACCGACGCAACACTCAACTATTCAGCACAGCTGAAATACGCATTGGACTTGCGTCAGGCCAAGCCGCAGGCAATCGGCATGCAACTCGAACGCAGTTATCAAGTGTTGCGCGATCGCAAGTGGATCGCGCTCGACACGACGTCACTGCGCGAGGGCGACTGGGTGCGGGTGAAGTTGACGCTAAACGTGCCGGCGTTGCGGCACTACGTGGCGATCACCGACATCGTGCCGGGCGGTCTGGTCTCGCGCGACATCAGCCTGAGCGGCGTCGGTGGGGTCGACATGAAACATGTTGGAGACGAAGGATCCTGGTGGTTCGACTCGCGCCAGACCGGCCAGAACAAGGTGATGCTGTATGCCGAACAATTGCCGCCCGGCACGCATGACGTGTACTGGTTCGCGCAGGCCGTGCAACCGGGCGACTACTTCGCGCCGCCAGCGACAGCCGAGTTGATGTATGGACGCAGCAGTCGCTCGACCACAGGGCCGGAGCGCGTGGTCATTGCGCCAGCGATGGTACGGACGGCAGGGGCAGCGAAGTGATGGCACCTGCAAATTGGCCGACAGGTCTGAGCCAACGCTCGTCTCAACAATTCAACTAGGTTCCAAAGTCCTTCATCCCCGCAAATGGGGATGAAGGACAAAAGCAACGGCGCCGATCTGCGTCAGCAGTCTCACCAGATATGCACGCGCTCCGCCGCTGGGCGCCACATTGGCTGGCCGGGTTTGACGCCGAACGCTTCGTAAAACTCTGGAATGTTCGACAGTGGGCCGAGCACGCGCCATTTCGCCGGTGCATGCACGTCAGACAGCAGGCGTGCGCGCAGGCGTTGTTCGCGCTGCTGTGATTTCCAGCCGAGGGCGTAACCCAGGAAATAGCGCTGCAGCGGCGTCAGGCCGCCGATCTTTTCGCCCTTCTTGTATTGCTCGGTTTTCTTGAATGCATCCAGACCCAGCAGCAAGCCGCCGTAGTCAGCAATGTTTTCGCCGAGGCTCGCCTTACCGTTGATGTGCAATCCAGGCAACGGCTCGTACGCATTGAACTCGTTGACCATCTGTTGCGCGGCCACATTGAACTTGCGCGCGTCCTCGGCCGTCCACCACTCGGCGAGATTGCCGGCCGCGTCGAACTGCCTACCCTGGTCGTCGAAGCCGTGGGTGATCTCGTGGCCGACCGTCGACGCCGCTGCATAGCCGTACACCACCGCATCATCGACTTGCGCGTCGGGTACACCGGGGATTGTGAAGATCGCCGCCGGCAACACGATCTCGTTGTTCGAAGGGTTGTAATAGGCGTTGTAGGTTTGCGGGGTCATGCCCCATTCGGTGCGATCCACCGGCTTGCCGTATTTCGCGACGGCGTCATCGAAATCCCAGCGCGCGGCATTCATCATGTTTTGCGCGTACGAATCGGTGCCGATCTTGAGCGCCGAATAGTCTTTCCACTTGTCCGGATAGCCGACCTTGGGTGTGATCGCGGCGAGTTTGCGCTCGGCAAACTGCTTGGTTGCCGGGCTCATCCAGTCGAGTTTTGCGATGCGCTCGCGGTAGGCATCGCGAATCGCCTCGACGATCGCAACGTAGCGTTGCTTGGCAGCTTCCGGAAAATATTCCTTGACGAAAATCTTGCCCAACACCATGCCCATCGCGCGGCCTTGGTAGTCGAGCGTGCGCTTCCAGCGTGCGCGCTGTTCCTTTTGTCCCGACAGCACCTGACCACTGAAGCGGAACTTCTCCTGATCGAATGCCTGACTCAGGAACGGTGCGTACTGATCAACCAAGTGATACCGCAGATAATCTCGCAGCACTGGTGCCGGCGTGACCTTCAACAATCCATCCAAAGCGGTCAGATATTCGGGCTGACCTACCACGACCGTTTGCGGACGCAAATTCCATGCGGCTAGATACTGATTCCAGGCAATGAGAGGCGTGTCCTTTTGAGTCAACTCGGCCGGCGTCATCTTGTTGTAGTTCTTTTGCGGATCGCGCAAGTCTTCGAGTTTGCGCGAGGCTTTCGCCATCGCGGTCTCCAGCGCCATCACCTGCTCGGCGTCGGCTTGCGCCTGCTTTACGTCGCGCCCCAACAATGCAAGCGTGCGCGCGATGTGGGCGACGTATTCGTTGCGAATCTTCGCCACGCCCGCTTCGGGATTGAAATAGAAATCGCGTTCCGGCAAGCCCAGTCCACCCTGGCCGATGTGGACTGCCATCTCGTCGCTGCTTTTCTCATCCTGGCTGATATAGACGCCGAAGAAGGCATCCACGCCCAAGGGCTGCAGCGCGAACGCCTCGTCCAGCGCATCGTGCGCGTTGGCAATGGCATCAATTGCAGACAATTGCGCGTCCAGCGGATGCACGCCGAGTTTGTTGGCCTTGGCGACATCCATCGCGGTGGACCAGAAGTCTCCGATCTTCTGCTGTTCGCTGCCGGCTGCCTTCGGTGCGGCCGCGGCGTCCTCGTTGATCTTGCGCAGGCTCACATACAACTGCTCATCGACCTCATTGCCGATGCCCCATGTCGATTCCGATGCCGGAATCGGATGCGCAGCCAACCAGCCGCCATTGGCGTACTGGAAAAAGTCCACGCCCGGGTCGACCGAGGTATCGAGGTTGGCGCGCAAAAAATCCTGGTCAACGCCGCGCGCACCGCCGCTTGCGACCTTGCTGTCTGCAGAAGCTTCGCCACCGAAGGCAGCGCCAATGGTCAACGCACAGGCGACGCTTGCCGTGATGACGCACAACGGGAAGGATTTGAGTCGGGACGCGATCGCGGTCATGGCGGCTGGCTGTGGGCAAGGGAATCGCAGTCGGCCACAGCGCAGCGGCAAGCGCAAGGGCGATT
>JBBQQH010000111.1:0-4127 GCA_038216155.1 Lysobacterales bacterium | reverse complement strand
GATGCGGCGCAAGGCGCGACCGGGCGATTTCCGATCGAACTTGCATCGCGGCGGTACCGCCAGCGAGGCGAAATTAAACGCCGCCGAGATCGATATCGCGATCCGCGCGGCCAAGGCGATGGGCTTGAACGTGGCCGGCGTGGATTTATTGCGATCACGGCGCGGGCCGCTGGTGCTGGAGGTCAATTCATCGCCCGGGCTCGAGGGAATCGAGGCGGCGACTGCCAAGGACGTGGCCGGTTCGGTGATTGACTACATCGCCCTTAGAGTGCGCCGTGCGCGTCGCGAAAACGCGAATCGCACGTCTTAACTCGTTGAAAAACAAGGTTTCATGAAGCTGAACGCGGGCTCTTAACCCGCAATTAACCAGCCCGGCCGTACCCTCCGCAAACCAGTATTTCTGTGGACACTCCTCGTACCTGGCAACAGGTCTGGTGACTCGCAGATTACGGTAATCGGGGTTTTACTTTCGGTCCAGTCGAGATGGGTCGCGATAGCGACTCTCTCACTGGACCTTTTTCTTGGCCGCGCGCGGCGATGAATCGCACCTCCTTATCGGTCAAATGGCACGTTGCGCCGAGCGAAACCTCTGTCAGAATGCAGATTCAATCGTGTGCAATCCACCCGCCAACTCAACGAAGGGAGCCACATCATGAAATCCACTCTCCTGATACTTGCTGCCAGCGTTCTGCTGGCTGCGAACTGCTTCGCCAATGATACGAAGGCTGATCCCGACAAGGTTGACCTGACTTACGCGCAGTTCACGGCGCAGAAGACGGAGTTCGTGCAGAACATGGAAGACGGCAAGACCTACAAGGAAATCTCGCCCGAGAGCAAAGCGCGCGTCGTCGTTCTGATGGATCGGATGGAGGCCCGTCTCAAGAGCGCCGGCTCCGCCGCCAACCTGACGATGGCAGCGCGCACCGATTTCTTCAACGATCAGGAAGAAGTCAACACACTTCTGACCAAAGCAGGCAAGGACAGCCGCTTGGTCTGTCGCCGCACGCAAGAGGTTGGATCGCATCAGTACACCAATCGGTGCCGCACACTTGCGGAGATGAAGCGCGAGCACGACGCCGCCCAGGACACGATGGGTCGTGCGACCCACAGCCCTGGCTCGATTGGCGGCCAGTAATCAGGCCTGCTGATGCGCATCCTGGTCATCGAAGACAATAGCGACATCGCTGCAAACCTCGGGGATTACCTCGAGGAGCGCGGTCACACCGTCGACTTTGCAGCCGACGGCGTGACCGGGCTGCATCTGGCAGTGGTGAATGACTTCGATGCCATCGTGCTTGACCTCAACCTGCCCGGCATGGACGGGTTGGAGGTCTGCCGCAAGCTGCGCCAGGACGCGCGCAAGCAGACGCCGGTGTTGATGCTGACTGCGCGCGATGCGTTGGCCAACAAGCTGGAAGGCTTCGAAGCGGGTGCGGACGATTACCTGGTCAAGCCCTTCGCGTTGCAGGAAGTCGATGCGCGCCTGGCGGTGTTGTTGCGCCGCGGCAAGGGGCAGCAGTCGCGCATCCTCAACGTGGCCGATCTTGAGTACAATCTCGACACGCTGGAAGTGCGGCGCGAAGGCAAGCTGCTGCAACTCAATCCCACCGCGCTCAAGATCCTGCAATCATTGATGGAATCCTCGCCGTCGGTAGTGACGCGGCAGGAACTGGAAACCCGCGTCTGGGGCGAGGAACTGCCCGACTCCGATAGCTTGCGCGTGCATATCCACGGCTTGCGCGCAGCGGTGGACAAGCCATTCCCGAAACCACTGATCCAGACCCGCCACGGCATCGGTTACCGCATCGCCGACCCCGACGCGAGCTGATCGCGTGGGCGGTGCAGTCTGGTCCTTCGGCAAGATAGCGGGCTGAGCCAATGTTGTACCGTCATCGGCTACGCAGCCGGATCATTCTCTCGTTCACCCTGCTCGGATTTCTGCTGACGGCGTCGTTTGCCGGGTCGGTGCTGGTCCTCCGCCAGCGGCTGGAAAGACAGTTGATCGAGAAGACCCTGCAAAGCGAAGTCGACAGCCTCGTCGCGCAGGTCACCGCGCATCCTGATCAACCGCCCGCATCCATCCTGATCCAAGCCGCAAGCTGGAGCCCACGCACTATCCACAATGCACCCGCGACATGGCAGACCCTGCCGACCGGTGTGCACGACATGGCCGAGGACGATGCGACCGGCCGCACCCACTATTACAAGCTGGCCGTGCGGCGCACGCCGAAGGTGATCAGCTTCATCCGCTACGACTACACCGGCGCGACGATCGGTCAACGGCAGCTGCTGACGTCGCTGGCGGCGGCGGTGATCCTGTTTACCGTGTTGGCAGGTTTGGTCGGGATGTGGTCGTCGCAGCGGGTGATGCATCCGGTGGCCGATCTCGCGCGGCGGATCAAGGCATTTCGCGGCAGCCAGAAGCCGGAAAAGATGGCGCCACATTTTGCCGATGATGAAGTCGGGCAACTGGCCGATGCGCTCGACCACTACGCCGAACGGTTGACGCACCTGGTGCAGCGCGATCGCGAGTTCAATGCCGATGTCAGCCATGAACTGCGCACGCCACTGGCGGTGATCAAGGGCGCGGCCGATTTGATGCTGGCCAGCCCCGATACCAGCGAGAAGATGCGCGTGCGGCTGCAACGCATCGATCGCGCTACTCAGCAGAGCACGCACCTGATCACCGCGCTGCTGATGCTCTCGCGCAACGAGCGCGGCACTGGCTGCACCAACCTGCTGAAACTGGTCAACCTGCTGCTGGAGGCCAATCGCGCGCAACTGCTTAACAAACCTGTGGAACTGCGCGCCGAGGGCGATCCCGCAGCCAGCGTGGATGTGCCCGAAGCGGTGCTGTCGGTCGCGATCGGCAACCTGATCGGCAACGCCTGCAAATACACGCTAGAGGGCGAAGTGTTGGTCAAGGTCTCGCATCACTGCGTGCGCGTGATCGACAGCGGGCGTGGCATCAGCGCCGAAGACGCAGCACACCTGTTCGAACGCGGCTTCCGCGGCGAAAGCGCCACCGGCACCAAGGGCGCGGGCATCGGCCTGTCAATCGTCGGCCGGCTATGCGAGCTGTACGGCTGGAGCGTTGCAATCGCCCCGCGCGAGGACGCGCGAGGCGCGGTGGCGACGCTGTCGTTCGATCCGACGCATCCTTGTTAGACCGCTATGACGGATATTGGACTTACACATATTGCACTCCCTGTTCGTTCGCTTGAGGTCAGCGCAGGGTTCTATGCGAAATACGCCAATATGAGTGTGGTGCACCGGCGGCCTGGCGTCATTTGGGTCAGCGATCGCACTCGAGCCTTCGCCATCGTACTGATTGAGACGATTGATGAGATCAAACCGCTCTTGCCAATGGCCCATCTAGGAGTTGGCGTTTCGTCACATGCGGAGGTAGACCGCTTATGCGACCTTGCAATCCAGAATGGTTGCTTGGCTCGTGAAGCCGAACAGATGGAGCCTCCTGTAGGTTACTGGGCACTGATCCGCGACCCGGATGGCCACACGCTGGAAGTATCCTATGGTCAGAATTTGGACGGCATTGTGGACGCGATCTAACAATGTGTAGGAATGCACCCCTTCACATAGTCAGGCCGTGCGACAAGCGTTGACAAGAGTTCGAATGAGAAGACGATACGCTTCCAAGGGATGTCTGGAACGTCTACGCAGTCTGGTTGCGCTCGCAACTAAATTGGCTCCAGCCAGCCCCACTTATCCTGCGTGCGGCCCTCGAACAGGCCGAAGAACAATTCCTGCATCTTGCCGGTAATCGGTCCGGGTTTGCCGGTGCCGACTGGCTTGCCGTCGACTGAGCGGATCGGGGTGATTTCTGCGGCGGTTCCGCACATGAAGAGTTCGTCGCACAGGTAGAGGTATTCGCGCGGGATATCGCGCTCTACGACTTCGATGCCATTGGCGCGAGCAAGCGTGATGATGCTGTTGCGGGTGATCCCATTGAGCAGCGCAGCGCTGATCGGTGTGGTGTTGAGCACGCCGTCAAAGATGAGGAACAGGTTTTCGCCCGCGCCCTCGGATAGCAAACCGGTGGATGCGAGCGCGATGCCTTCGCCAAAGCCGAGCCGTCGCGCTTCGCGCGCAATGAGTTGACCCGACAG
>JBBQQH010000110.1:0-4143 GCA_038216155.1 Lysobacterales bacterium | reverse complement strand
GCGAGCGGCCAGTACTTCGGTCGGCCGAAGAGCAATCCAACGCCCTCGCAGCGGGAAGCCTCGATTGCGGTGCTGCCGTTCGTGGATCTCAGTCAGAACCACGACCAGCAGTACCTCGCCGATGGGCTCGCCGACGAACTGCTTGACCAGCTGGCGCAGTCCAAGCCGCTCAAGGTGGCCTCGCGCACTTCGTCGTTCGCTTACCGCCAGCGCCCGGCGGACATCAAGGTGATTGGACGGGATTTGGGTGTGGCGACCGTACTGGAGGGCAGCGTCCGCCGAACCGGCGATCAGCTGCGGGTCACCGTGCAGCTAATCGACACAACCAACGGGTTCCACCTCTGGTCGCAGACCTACGACCGTAGTGCGACCGACTTGTTTTCGGTGCAAGACGACATCACCCGTGCGGTGGTCGCCGCCCTGAAAGTGAACCTCCTCGCACCCATTCCGTACCAGCACCTGAGCAAGAACGCGCAGGCCTACGAACAGTACCTGCTCGGCACCAGCCTTCACCGTGGACGGTCAGCTGACGACGAGCGTCGAGCGATCGCCGCGTTCGAAAAGGCGATCCGGCTTGATCCGGGTTTTGTCGATGCGTACGCAGATCTCGCCGAAGTGTTGGGTGGCGATGCATTTTATGCCGACACCCCCGAGCAGGTTTCGGCCGGGAAGCAGCGTTCGCTCCAGTTGGTGGACCAAGCGATCGTGCTGGCGCCAAACCGACCGGATCTGTACGTTCGGCGCGCCGACTTTCGTTACTACACTGCTTGGGATTTCGGTGGCGGCCAGCGCGACCTGGATATCGCGGCGAAGCTCTATCGCACGAAAAACTACAACCAGGTGCAAAACCAGTGTCGGCTGCTGATGATCCTGGATCGGATTCCGGAAGCCGTCGCCATTGAGGAACGCTACGTTGCCGAGTTTCCGACATCGGAAGCATGGACCCTGCTCGGCTACCACTACACGATTCTCGGCCGCCGCGACGATGGCCGACGAGCACTGGAGCGCGCGATCGCGATCAATCCCAACGACAACCACGCGCACTGGTATTTCGGGCTGAACGATTTGTGGGCAGGCGAACCGGACAAAGCGCTGGATGAGTTCGACAGCAGCGGCGATGGTTTTCGGTTTGCAGGCATGGCGATGGCCTACCACGATCTGCATGAGACGACCAAGTCACAGCAAGCGCTCGACCTTTTGATTGGCAAGTACGCTACCAGCTACGCCTACCAGATCGCCACTGTCTACGCGTGGCGGGGCGAGAAAGAAAATGCCTTCGCATGGCTGGATCGTGCGCTGGCGCGTCGCGATGCGAGTTTGGTCTATCTGAAATTCGATCCGTTGATGAAAGCCCTGCGTAGCGACCAGCGCTACCATGATTGGCTGAAGCGGATGCGCCTTGAGGGTTGAATGGCCATTCGGTCGGACGCAGGACCTGGATTTGCCCGATCTTTTTCGATTGAGTACACCAGCAACGCGCGCAACATTGCTGCGGACGCCCTCACCCGAAGACGAGCTGAATCGCGTGCGGCTGCGCAGCAGAATTGCATTGTGTCGTCATGACTCGCAACGGACGAGGGCGTTTCGTACGGCGCTGCGCTCCGGGTCGGTGCTAGCCGAGGTACTTGACCTTTGTGCTGTGCGATAATTGTGAATCGACCTCACCGCTGATCAGGCCACGCCGGCCTGCACCGGCCTTTGCGCGCAGCCTTCTCGATGCAACCTGCTCCTATGCAACTGATTCGCAACTTCTCGATCATCGCGCACATCGACCACGGCAAGTCCACGCTCGCAGACCGCATCATCCAGCTCTGCGGAGGCCTGGAGGCGCGCGAGATGGAGGCGCAGGTGCTCGATTCAAACCCGATTGAGCGCGAGCGCGGCATCACCATCAAGGCGCAGTCCGTCTCGCTGCCGTACACAGCTCGCGACGGCACCACGTATCAGCTCAATTTCATCGACACCCCCGGTCACGTCGATTTTTCATATGAGGTAAGCCGCTCGCTGGCGGCATGCGAAGGCGCGTTGCTGGTTGTCGATGCGGCGCAGGGCGTGGAAGCGCAGTCGGTTGCCAACTGCTACACCGCAGTCGAAATGGGGCTGGAAGTGGTGCCGGTGATCAACAAGATCGATCTGCCGACGGCCGACATCGAAAAAGTGAAGGGTGAGATCGAGGCTGTGATCGGCATCCATGCCGACGATGCGGTCGCGATCAGCGCCAAGACCGGATTAAATGTGGTCGATGTGCTGGAAGCGATCGTGCAGCGCATTCCGCCGCCGAAGCCGCGCGACACCGATCGCCTGCAGGCGCTGATCATCGATTCGTGGTTCGACAATTACCTCGGCGTGGTGTCGCTGGTGCGCGTGATGCAGGGCGAGATCAAACCCGGCGACAAGATCCTGGTGATGTCGACCGGACGCACGCACCTGGTCGACAAGGTTGGCGTGTTCACGCCCAAGATCAAGGATCTTAAGCGCCTTGGCGCGGGCGAGGTCGGCTGGGTCAACGCCACGATCAAGGACGTGCACGGCGCGCCGGTCGGGGACACGTTGACCCTCGCGAGCCTGCCCGCCGCGCACCCGCTTCCGGGCTTCCAGGAAATGAAGCCGCGTGTGTTCGCGGGCTTGTTTCCGGTCGAAACCGACGAATATCCGGCCTTGCGCGAGGCGCTGGAAAAACTGCGGCTCAACGACGCGGCGCTGCGATTTGAGCCTGAGTCGTCGGAAGCAATGGGTTTCGGGTTTCGCTGCGGATTCCTGGGCATGCTGCACATGGAAATCGTGCAGGAGCGGTTGGAGCGCGAATACGATCTGAGCCTCGTCACGACCGCCCCGACGGTCGTATACGAAGTGCTCAAAACCGATGGCACCGTGCTGACGCTGGATAATCCGGCAAAGCTGCCGCCCGCGAACATGATCGAGGAGGTGCGCGAGCCGATCATCCTGGCGACGGTGCTGACCCCGCCCGATTACGTCGGCAACATCATCAAGTTGTGCGAGGAAAAGCGCGGCGTGCAGCAGGGCATCCTGTATCTGGGCAGCCAGGTGCAGATCAGCTACGAGTTGCCGATGGCCGAGGTGGTGCTGGATTTTTTCGATCGCCTCAAATCGGTGAGCCGCGGTTATGCCTCGCTGGATTACCACTTCGTGCGTTTTGATGCCGGCCCATTCGTGCGCGTGGACGTGCTGATCAATGGCGACAAGGTCGACGCGATGAGCCTGATCGTGCATCGCACGCACGCGGATCGCCGTGGCCGCGAGATCGCCGAGAAGATGCGCGAGCTGATTCCACGGCAAATGTTCGATGTCGCAATTCAGGCCGCGGTCGGCGCAAATGTGATCGCGCGCACCACGGTCAAGGCAATGCGCAAGAACGTGCTGGCCAAGTGCTATGGCGGCGACGCGTCGCGCAAGAAAAAACTGCTGGAAAAACAGAAGGCTGGCAAGAAGCGCATGAAGCAGGTGGGCCGGGTCGAGATTCCGCAGGAAGCGTTTCTTGCGGTGCTGCAAGTCGAGAGCAAATGATGAATCACCAAACCAATTCCGCCACGGCTGCATACCGTTGCAACGTCAACCAGTGAGGGGCTTGTGAGAGTCGATTTCGCCTTGATTTTCGTGCTGCTCACCGCCCTGACTGGCGGCATCTGGCTGCTTGACCGGCTGCTGTTCGCGCCAAGCAGGCGACGCGCGAATACCGCGCGACAAGCCGCCCTGGATACTCGCCTTGCTGCTGGCGCCGAATCAATCCGACAACTCGCTCATTCCAACGACCTGCGCACAGTCGGTATCAAGTCCGCGCCGGAGAGCTTGTCGATCACCACCGTCAACGCCGGCGATGCGCGCAAGTTGTCGTCGCTGATCCAGCGCAACTTGTCAGACTTTGAAACCACGCAGACTGAAGACGGGCTGGACGCCGCCCCGATCGGTCTCGGCGGCAGGCGCCGCGAGCCGGTGCTGGTGGAATATGCGGCGTCGTTCTTCCCGGTGATCCTGGTGATCCTTCTGGTGCGCTCGTTCCTGGGTGAACCCTACCGGATTCCTTCCGGATCGATGATGCCAACCTTGCTGATCGGCGATTTCATCCTGGTCAACAAGTTTGCCTATGGCCTGCGCATGCCAGTGCTGGATACCAAGATCGTGCCG
>JBBQQH010000109.1:0-4199 GCA_038216155.1 Lysobacterales bacterium | reverse complement strand
ACGCAGCCTGCCATCGCGGTGTGCGCACCGATACGGACGTTGTGAGCGATCTGGATCTGGTTGTCCAGGCGAACATCTTCTTCGAGTACGGTGTCTTCGAGCGCGCCGCGGTCGATCGAGGTGTTGGCACCGATTTCGCAGTCGTCGCCGACGAGGACGCCGCCCAGTTGCGGCACCTTGATCCAGCGGCCCTTGTCCTTCGCCAAGCCGAAACCGTCGGCACCGAGCACGGCGCCCGGATGCACGACTACGCGCTGGCCAAGCCGTACTCGCGTCACCAAGGTGACGCGTGCGACCAATTCACTGTCTGCGCCCACTACGCAGTCGTCGCCGATCGCGCAACCTGGCCCGATGATCGCGCCGGCTTCGACGATGCTGCGCGCACCGATGCTGACGAACGCTCCCACATGCGCGGACGGGTCGATGCACGCAGTGGCATCAATCGCGGTACTCGGATGGATGCCCGCCGACGGCAACACCCGCGCATCGAACAGCGCGGCAATCCGCGCGAACGCGATGTACGGATCAGCGGCGATCAGGCAGGCCGAAGGCGCGCCGTTGGCATCGCTTTCACGCAGCACCACGGCGGATGCTTGCGTCAGTCCAAGTTCACTGCGATAGCGCGGATTTGACAGGAATCCGAGCTCGCCAGCCCCGGCGCGGGCCAACGTGGACACGCCGGTGATTGCAATCGATGCATCGCCGCGCAGACCCAGGTCGAAGCGTTTGGCAAGTTGGGCCAGGGTATGCGCGGTGATCGCCATCGTGTGTTTTCGTCTGTCCGGCTGTCGCCAACCTTAGAGGTTGCCGCCGCCGAAGGTGAACTGCAGGTGTTCGGGTTGGTCGCCTGGTTCCTTCTTGATCGGGATCGCGTAGCTGATGATGATCGGGCCGATCGGTGCGCGCCACTGCAATGCTACGCCCGCCGAAGCCCGCATCGTATTGAAGCTGAAATCGCCTGGGCGTGCATAGACATTACCGAAATCGATGAACGTTGAAACTCGTGCGGATTCGGTATTGAACAAGCGCGGGAAGAACGTTTCGATCGAACCGGTCGTTTTCACTGCTCCACCCAGGGGCTGCTGGAATGTGGAACCGGTAGCCAGCGCAAACGGACCCAAGGTGTTGTCGCGGAAACCACGAACCGAGTTCACGCCGCCGGCATAGAAGTTCTCGAAGAACGGCAATCCGTTTGCACGTCCATTTCCGTAACCATTGCCATAGCCGATTTCCGCCGCCGTGCGCAGCACAAGCCATGAACTGACCGGCCAGTAACGCTCAAACGAGTAGGAAAGCTTGTAGTACTCCTGGGTCGACCCTGGCAGTGCAACGAATGCGCCAACCCGCTGGTAAGTGCCGCGGGTTGGAGCGAAGAAGCTATTGCGGCTGTCCATCGCCCACGACAGATCGGCATGGGTGGTCTTGAAGGTGACGTGGCCAACATCGTCCAGATAATTGATGATCACCTGGGGTGTGAGACCGATGATGGTCTGGATTTTCTTGTTGTTTGCACCCAGGGTCAGACCGATGGTGTTCGTTTCGGTGATCGGCACGCCGAACGTCACCGAACCGCCGTAGGAATCGCTCGAATACTGAGCGGTGTTGAAATTTGAGTTATCGAACTGGGTATAGAAGAGCCCGTAACCGACTGAAACACCGTTGGTGGTGAAATACGGATCGAGATAGGTGAACTTCACGCTCTTCTGGAAAACGCTGTTCGATACCGCCACGCCGAAGTGGTTGCCGGTGCCGAGGAAGTTGTTTTCGCTGAGTTCAACGGTGGTGATCAAGCCTTCAAGTTGCGAATAGCCGAGGCCGAAGGTGAACTGGCCTGAGGTACGCTCCTTGACGCTCACGACGACGTCGACCTGATCGTTGGTGCCGGGCACTGCCGGTGTATCGACCGAGACTTCGTCGAAATAGCCGAGCCTTTGCAGGCGAACACGCGAGCGATCCACCGCCGCCTGCGAGAACCAGCTGCCTTCGAGTTGGCGCATTTCGCGGCGTAGAACGTTGTCGGCAGTGCGTGTGTTGCCCTTGAAAACAATGCGGCGAACCTGCACGCGCGGGCCGGGCACGACCTGAAAATCGATGCCTACGGTGCGGGCTTCCTTGTCGATCGTCGGCGCCGGAGTGACCTTGGCAAAGGCGTAACCGATGTTGCTGAGCAGAACGGTCATGCGATCGACCGTGTTCTCAAGCTTGCGTCGGGAAAAAATCTCCCCAGCCTTGACCGAGACCAGCTTTTCCATATCCGCTTTCGGAACAATCGTGTCGCCTGAAACGATAACCGTGGAAACCTTGTAGATCTGACCCTCGGTGATGTTCGCGGTCAGGAACATGTCGCGCCGGTCCGGCGAAATTTCGACCTGGGTGGTATCGACATTGAAGTCGATGTAGCCGCGATCGAGGTAATAGGAGTTCAGCTTTTCCAGATCGCCTGACAGCTTTTCGCGCGAGTATTGATTGTCGTGCTTGTACCACGACAGCCAGTTTCCGGTTGACGACTCCCAGCTGTCCATCAACTTCTTGTCGGTGAACGTGCCGTTGCCGACGATGTTGATGTTGCGGATCTTCGCCACCTTGCCTTCGGCGATAGTGATGGTTACGTCGACTCGATTGCGGTCGAGCGGCGTTACGCTCGGCGTGATTGAGACGTTGTATTTGCCGCGGTCGTCGTACTGGCGGTTGAGTTCCTGGGTGACGCGATCCAGGCTCAGGCGGTCAAAGGTTTCACCCTCGGACAGACCGATCTGCTTGAGACCCTTGAGCAGTTCTTCGGTCTTGATTTCCTTGTTGCCGATCAGGGTGAGCTTGTTGATCGCCGGGCGCTCGATAACCTTGACCACCAGAATGTCGCCCTGGCGATCAAGTTCCACGTCGCTGAAGAAGCCGGTCTTGAACAGCGCGCGGATCGCGGTGGCGGCGGTCGTACGATCAACTGTGTCGCCTTTCTCGATCGACAGGTAGGTGAATACGGTGCCGGGGGCAATCCGCTGCAGGCCATCGACGCGGATGTCCTGCACCCGAAATGGCTCGAAGTTCTGCGCCTTGGCGCCCGGCGCGAAGGCGAGGGCGGCGGTCAGGGCGAGGGCAAGCAGGCGGGGAGCTGCGGTACGCGTCATCTGTGCATCCGGTTGGCTGCGGAAGGAGTCCGCAGGTTGGAAAATTCGGTGTTGCGAGAGTGCCATTGCGTCGGAAAGGTCAATGCATCGGGCGCAGGAGATCGTTGTAGAACGCCACGCACATCAACCCGCCGAGCAGCGTCAAACCGATGTATTGGCCAACGACCATGGACCGTTCGCTGACCGGGCTGCCCTTGAAAAGCTCTATAAGGTAATACAGCAGGTGCCCGCCGTCCAAGATCGGCACCGGCAGCAGGTTCATGATACCGAGGCTCAACGAAAGAATGGCAAGGAAAAACAGGAACCACGCCAGGCCGAGACCGGCGGCATCATTGGCGTAGCGGGCAATGCCGACCACGCTGGAAACGCCCTCGGTATTGCCGTGAACGAAAATCCGCCGGAGCAAGTCGACCGTGGCTGCGGTTTGGCGATACATCTCGTGGGCGCTGGCGCCGATCGCCTCGACCGGGCCGTAGCGCCGCAGGCCATCGCGAACCGCGTCCACCACTTTCGGGCCAATCCCAATCATCAGCGTCTGCTTGCCGTTGCCGGGATCGCCCATTTTGGGGACGATATCCACCTCAAGGTGCTCGCTACCGCGCTGTACGGTTAGATGCAGTGGTTGATTGGCTCGCGCGTTAGCGTGGGTTTTGGCGACAAGGTCATCGAAATTGGCCACTGAATCGCCATGGACCGCAAGGATCCGGTCGCCGACCTTGAGTTGGTCGCTGGGGCCGCCCTTCACGACTTTGCCGATAACCGCGGGCAGGATCATCTGCTTCGGCACGAGGCCAATTTGGCCCAGTTCCTGGGACTGATCAATTCCGCTGGCCAGTTGCTGTAATTGCAGCGTCCGCAAGGCATGGCCGCCATCCTCATGAGCCACCTCCACCACGGCCGGCTTGCGATCGGCGGCCGCGCTCGCCAGCAACATGCCAGCGTCGGTCCAGCTGTCGACGTGCTCGCCATCGACGCTCAACAAGCGATCGCCCGCGACAAAACCCGCTTGTGCCGCGAGCCCATTCGCCTGACCGACGATCGGTTGGTAATCCGGCAGGCCGATCACGAACATCA
>JBBQQH010000108.1:0-4247 GCA_038216155.1 Lysobacterales bacterium | reverse complement strand
GCGCCTGCCGGACGGTTCCGGGCAGGAGATCATCGCGCTGATCGCCGCGCAGTATCCGGAAACACCGGTCGCGATGATCACCGCGTACGGCAATGTCGATGCCGCCGTGGATGCGCTCAAAGCCGGCGCGTTCGACTTCGTATCCAAACCCGTCGACATCAGCGTACTGCGCCGCCTGGTGCAAACCGCGCTGAAACTCTCGGAAGAAAAACGCACCGAGCAGGCCAGCAGCGGCAGCAAGCTGATCGGCGATTCGGCACCGATGATCGAGTTGCGCGCGACGATCGCCAAGGTGGCGCGCAGCCAAGCCCCGGTCTACATCGCCGGCGAATCCGGCGTCGGCAAGGAGCTCGTCGCACGCCTAATCCACGAACTCGGACCGCGCTCGTCCGCGCCATTCGTGCCGGTCAACTGCGGCGCGATTCCGTCCGAGCTGATGGAAAGCGAATTCTTCGGCCATAAACGCGGCAGCTTCACCGGCGCGCAAGCCGACAAGGACGGCCTGTTCCATGCGGCGCAAGGCGGCACGCTGTTTCTTGACGAAGTCGCCGAACTTCCCATGCACATGCAGGTGAAGTTGCTGCGCGTGATCCAGGAAAAAGCCGTGCGCCCGATCGGCGCGCGCGCCGAGATCGGTGTCGACGTGCGCATTCTCTCGGCCACGCACAAGAACCTTGCGCGTCTGGTCGAACTCGGCTCGTTCCGGCAAGACCTTTTCTACCGCATCAACGTGATTGAACTGCGCGTGCCACCGCTGCGCGATCGCCGCGAGGACATCCCCAAACTCGCCGGCCGCGTGCTCGAACGCCTTGGCAAGGACAACGGCGGCGCACCGGCCCGGCTTGAACCGGAAGCGCTCAAGGCGATGCTTTCCTACGATTTTCCCGGCAACGTTCGAGAGCTTGAAAACGTGCTCGAGCGCTCCGTCGCACTGTGCGAAAACAACACCATCGGCGTCGACGACCTGCGACTTTCGACACGCGAACGCACCGCCAGTGCGTCTGCGGACACCTGGGCAAACACACCGACCCCAAGCGCTCCGCACGCCCAGACGGAGCAGCGCCCAGCCGCCGGCTTCGCACCCGAACCGCCGGAAGACGAAGGCTTCCACGGCGACCTCGCCGCAGCAGTGGCCGAAACCGAACGCGCGGCGATCATGAAAGCGCTTGAAGCCACGCGCTGGAACCGCACCTCAGCCGCAAAACAGCTTGGCCTGACGCTGCGGCAGCTGCGCTATCGGCTGGAAAAGCTTGGCATCGAGTGACGGCAGGCGCCAGCCTCCAAGCGCTGTTCGCCCACCGTCTTCCTCGTTACTCACCCCGTCGATCGCTTCACCGTGTTGCTATTAGGCAATCAACCCGTCTTCGCACGATGCTTGACCACGCGCTTGTATCGCCATCGCCAACCCTTTCGCTCACGCTATCCGCGCGCGTCCGGAGCGTGCCCACAGATCGCGATTCGAGTATATTTTTGCGTGAACTCACTGCATGAGGTGACCCATGTCCCGCTGGAAGGCTGCCCTTGTCCATCTCTCGATCAGTATCGCCATCGGCCTGATTTCCGCCGCACTGATTTTCGGTGTCTGGTATCCCTCGCCGTACAGCAAGGCGATGGGCGCATTGGAACTGGTCTTGCTGCTGATGACCGTCGATATCGTGCTCGGGCCGATGCTGACATTGGTCGTGTTCACATCTGGCAAGAAATACTTGCGCCTGGATCTCGCGCTCATCGGCGTCGCCCAAGCATGCGCACTCATCTACGGGCTATCCGTGGTCGTGCGCGCACGGCCGGTTTTCATCGTCGCCGCGGTCGACCGCTTCTCGATCGTCGCCGCAAATGACATTAGCGCCGCAGACCTTGCACAGGGCAGCAAGCCCGAATTTCGCTCGTTGTCGTGGACAGGTCCGCGCGTGGTTGGAGCTCAGCTTCCGACCGATAAAGGTGAACTATCGACGTTGACGCTGAGCAGTATGGGTGGCAAAGATGTAGAGAGAATGCCGAAGTACTACGTGGATTATGCGAACGTGTCTGCAACGTTGCTCAAACATTCCAAGACCCTCGCGCAGCTCTACAAGAAAAACCCCGCTGCGCAGCCAACGATTGAAGATTGGCGGCGCCAGCATGGAAAACTTGGCACAGCGGACCCCGTGTGCCTGCCCATCATCGCGCCGCGCGCGGAGTTGAGCATGCTGCTCGATCCGTCGACGGCGGAACCGCTGGCTGCGGTGCCCGTCAACTCGTGGTAGCGGAGTTTGAGTAATCTAGTTGGATCGATTTAGAGATCCTCAGGTGGGCGCGCGATGGCAGTCCGCGAAAACATCCTGCCATTGCCGGGCCGATCCGGCCAAGGGAGGAGCCGGCCACGATTTGCCGCCAATTGGACAAGCCCGACAGTCGGAAATTGTCACACTCTGACAATTTCCGGAACATGGATTTCCCGTCTTGAGAACCCCGTCTCATAGCTGAACGCCCAGATAAAATTTTCAACCGTTCGTCAGCTATCCCGCACTTGGCACGGAAGCTGCTACTTGTTAAATCGCGAGCCGTCGATCGCCGGTGCAAGCAAGCGATCGCGGAAGCGGGCCCGCCTGGCAAGGTCGGCGGCTCTAGGGGCAAACCGTTATAACTAATACCAAAGGAAACACCATGAACAAGATGCAGAAAGGCTTCACACTGATCGAACTGATGATCGTTGTTGCGATCATCGCCATCCTGGCTGCGATCGCGCTGCCGGCTTATCAGGACTACATCATCCGCTCGCGCGTTTCGGGCCTCGCTATCATTGGCGACGGCATGAAGGGCACAGTCGCGGAAAACATTGCGACGTATAACGCAATTACTGCTTCCGCCTGCACTGGCGTTGCTGTCGGCGCCGTCAGTGACGTGAATGTTTTGAATACTTCTTGCGCCCTCGGGGTCGTCACAGTTGTCGGTACGGCAAAGACGAACAGCACTACTCTGAAATTTACGCCAGCCATCGGCACAAACGCGGTGGGTACGACTTGGGTATGCTCAGGCAGCGGCAGCGCGGCTAAGTACTATCCGGCGACCTGCCGCTGATTGTTAGCGCAGTTCAAGAATTACCGTTTCACAGAAACCCCGCGAGAGCGGGGTTTCTTTTTTCCGCATTCAGGCGCGCGCACCGATTTGCGCTAGGCGGCACACCGGATAACATGACCATTTCCGGGAGAGACCCGATGCACAGCGCAAAATGGATCTTTGCCGGGGCGTTGCTTTTAACCGTGTTGGCCTATTGGACTGGCCTGCATGGCCCGTTTGTGCTGGACGACACGAACAACCTCAACCCCATCCTTGGATGGCTGCACGGCGAAAACACCTGGCAGCATGTTCTGCTGGACAACGCGTCCGGCATGTTCGGGCGCTGGTTGTCGATGGCCACGCTGATGGTCAGCGCCTGGGCTGGTGGTTACGAGCCCTTCGCATTTAAGCTCGGCAATCTCTTCGTGCACTTGCTGTGCGGGTTCGTCGGCTGGCAGATGTTGCGCCGGGCCCTGGCGCACGATCCAAATCTGCGCCGGCATGCAGATCTTGCGGCAGCGCTTCTTGCAGCCGTGTGGCTGCTGCATCCGCTCAACGTCAGCACGGTGTTGTATGCCGTGCAACGTATGGCTCAAATCAGCACACTGTTCACGCTGGCGGGGCTGTGGGCCTACCTAGCGGCACGTAAAGCGCTCGCCAACGGTCACTTGCAGCGCGCGTGGGGTGGCCTGTTCGTGCTGTTTCCACTGCTGGTGATCGCCGGCTTGCTGGGCAAGGAAAATGCCGCGATCGCGCCGGCTTTGTGTCTGGTCATCGAACTGGCTTACTTTCAGCAAGACCCTTCAGAACATCAGCATCCCGCCGCCAAGCGCACGCTTGCCATCTTCTACAGCGTGTTTCTGATGGTGCCCGGAGTCTTGGCAGCCGCCATTTTTGCGCTGCATCCGGATCGGTTTCTCGGCGGCTACGCCGTTCGCGATTTCACCCTGCCGCAGCGTTTGCTTTCGGAAGGCCGGGCATTGCTGGACTACGTCGCGGCACTGCTGCTGCCGCGCGGGCCGGCGATGGGCGTGTTCAACGACGATTTCGCCGTATCCACCGGGTTGCTATCGCCCCCATCCACCCTGTTCGCGCTGTTCGCACTGGCGACGATTAGCGTGCTGGCGATCGCCCTGCGCAAACGTGCACCGAGCGTTTTCGCCGGATGGTTTTTCTTCCTCGTCGCGCATTCGATCGAGTCGAGCATT
>JBBQQH010000107.1:0-4367 GCA_038216155.1 Lysobacterales bacterium | reverse complement strand
ACCCGGCTACCTGGCCTGCGGCGACGATGTGCTGGCACATTTTCTCGATGGACTGATCGTCCACCTTCGCGGACGAGATGACAGCCTGCCGCCGCGACCGGTGGAAAAGCGCATCAGCAACAACGTGGTGTTGAAGAAGCTACGGGTGGCTTTCGAGCTCAAGGACGTGGACATGCACCAGGTGTTCGTGGATGCGGGATTGCCTGTGTCCAAGCCGGAGCTGTCGGCGCTGTTTCGACAAACCGGGCAAAAAAACTTCCGCCAATGCGGCGACCAGATGTTGCGAAATTTCCTCAAGGGACTGACGCTTCGCGTGCGTGGCGCGTAGGTCCAGACTCTCGCGTCAGAAGCGTTCGCCGACGGGTAGGTAGCGCCAGGTGCCGACGGGCATCTTGGCCAGCGCTATCTTGCCGATGCGGATGCGCCGGATCGCCACCACGTCCAGGCCGACCTGTGCGCACATGTCGCGCAGTTGGCCGCCTTGCGGGCCCTTGATTGCGAAGCGCAGGCGGACCTCGTTCTGCCAGCTGACCTTGCACGGCTCCAGCGCACGGCCGCCGTAATGCAGGCCGTGGTTGAGCTTGTGCAGACCGTAAGGCGCGATGTCGCCGCTCACCTCGACCACGAATTCCTGCTCGATCTGGTCGCCGTCTTCGGTAAGCCGGCGCCACACGCGGCCGTCCTGGGTTAGCACCATCAGGCCGCTGGCATCGGCGTCGAGCGCCACCAGCGGCGTCAGCTTATGAAAGTGGCGCTTAAGCAGGCGCACGCCGGAAGGATCGTCAGGCCAGCGCGTCCCGGCTTGTACCAGTTCTGCCGCGGGCTTGCGGCCATTGATTGTGTCGAAACCGGCCGGCTTGTGCAGCAGGATCGTGGCCGGCTCGACGGCTTCGAGCTGTGCGGCGGGGTCGAGCGTGACCACTTCGCTCGACACCGGATGCGCCGGATCTTCGACCACACGCCCGTCGACCGAGACCCAGCCGCCTTGGATGTACTGCTCGGCCTCGCTGCGTGAGCACCGGGTCAGTTCGGCAAGGTGTTTGGACAGTCGAACCGGTTTGGTCATCAGTCGGCGCCAAGTGTGTCGGGGGCAACGAGTGTAGCGGTCAGTCGCCCATCGTTGACGCCCAAGCCTAAAAAGGGGGCGGAGGAAATCATCTGTTTCAAACCAATAAAAATGTCGGGGTGCCCCATGGCAAGGGTCAGGTTGGGCCAGGCCTGTTTTTGTTTTTGGTAGTGGATTTTACGATGTTGTGCACTAGCGCACGGCGTACAGTCAAAAACAGGCCTATGGTGTTGCGAAGATCGCGACGGACGATTCGCACGCAAGGTGATAGCCAGGGGCTGCCGTGCGTGCCAGTCAATCAGGGGTTACTACTTTAGGGAACGCGTCATGCATGCAGCTCAACTGAGTCGCTACACCCTGCTGTGTCTGGGAATTCTGTTATCGGCGCTAGCCGGTGCCTCCGAAGTAGAAGGCTATCCGGGTGGGATCAGCGAAGCCTTGGGACCGAGGTACTCGGCGAACCTCGATCATCAGACCATTGTTGCCACGAACTCCACTGTTCACGCATCCACAATGCTTCGCCATTGGAGCGAAGTCGCTGTCGATGCCAGCGGATTGGACCACACGCCGGTTGCTCCCGGCGAAATCCGCGTATTTGGCGAACAGCTTGGGCCGGTGCGGGCCGCACGCGCGATGGCTATTGTGCACATTGCGATTTTCGACGCCGTCAATGCGATAGCGCCGCGCTACCGCAGCTACAACGGCATCTACGGTGCCGTGCCCGGAACCTCGATGGATGCCGCGATCGCGCAGGCAGCCCATGACACTCTCGTGGCAATGTTTCCTTCGCAAAAACAGAAGTTCGACCAGCAGCTTGGCCATGATCTGCACGGCATCAGCGGTTTCTGGCCGAAGCTGCTCGGCATCGAACTGGGCCATCGCTCCGCGTTCCTGATGCTGGCACGGCGGGCGAACGATGGCTCGGCACATGCAGAGTTGCGGCTCGGTGTGGATTTCTTCCCAGGCACCGCCGCCGGCTCATGGCGCCAGGATCCGATCAGCCTGGTGCCCATCGCACTCGGTGCGCGCTGGGATGAAGTCAAACCCTTCGTCATGCGTTCGGCCGATCAGTTCCGTATCCCACCGCCGCCGGCCTTGGGCAGTGCGGCGTATGCCGCGGCATTCAATGAGGTCAAGGCACTCGGTGGCGATGGCGTGATTACCCCGACTTTGCGCACCGAGGATCAGACCCAGGCCGGCATTTTCTGGGCCTACGACGGCACACCGAGCCTGTGCGCACCGCCACGCCTGTACAACCAGATTGCCGACTTGATCGCCGATCAGATGCAAACGGATACATTGGAACTCGCGCGCCTGATGGCGCTCGTCAACACCGCGATGGCCGACGCCGGCATCGCGAGCTGGGAGTCGAAGTACTACTACGAATTCTGGCGGCCCGTCACTGGCATTCGCGAGTCGGACCCCGGCACCGGCCCAAGTGGCAGCGGCGATGGCAATGCGGCCACGATCGGCGATAGCACCTTTTACCCACTGGGCGCGCAAGCCAGTAATCTTCACGGGCCGAACTTCACTCCACCTTTTCCTGCCTATCCTTCCGGTCACGCCACCTTTGGCGGTGCGCTGTTTCAGATGCTGCGTCGTTTCTATCACCGCGACAACATCGCTTTCACCTTTGTGTCCGACGAGTTCAATGGCGTGACCGCAGGCAATGACGGGCTGATCCGACCGTTGCATCCGCGCAGCTTTGCCTCGCTATCGGAGGCAGAGGAAGAAAATGGACAAAGCCGCATCTATCTCGGCATCCATTGGTCCTTCGACAAGACCGAGGGCATAGCGCAAGGACGGCGAGTCGCCGACTACGTATATCAGAACGCGTTCCAGCCCTTGTATTGAAAAAGGGGTCAGATTGGAGCACCCCCGATTTTTCGGACAGGTTAATTGAGTGCTACTGCCAGTCTCTCAAACTCCAACGGTGAGCGGTAGCCTAGACTGCTGTGTAGGCGCTCCCGGTTGTAGAACACCTCGATATAGTCGAACACTTTGCTGCGTGCTTCGTCACGATTGTCGAACCGTTCGTGGTGCGTCAGCTCTTGCTTGAGTGAATTAAAAAAGCTTTCCATGACGGCATTGTCATAGGGCATTGCTTTCCGACTCATGCTCGCCACGAGACCGGCATCCTGTAGCTGCTGCTGATATGCCTTACAGGTGTACTGCACGCCCTGGTCGCTGTGATGAATCACACCCTTGGCCGGTTTACGCTGTGTCAGCGCCATGGCCAGAGCGCCGCTGGCGAGGGATTGATCCGCGCGCGCGCTCATCGCCCAGCCCACAATGCGACGCGTGTACATATCCATGACCGTCGCCAGGTATAACCAACCTTGCCGCGTCGGCACGTACGTGATGTCGGCCACCCAGACGCGATCCACCCCCGGACTGGTGAACGGCCACGCCAGGTGATTGGGCGCTGCCGGCACGCGCTGATAGGCGCTGCGTGTACGCAGGTAGCGACGCCGACGCTTGCTCTGAATCGCATGAGTTTGCCGCAGACGTTGCACACGATGCCGGCCGCATGACTCGCCGTGCTTGCGCAAGCTTTGCCACATACGTTCGGTACCGTAGACCTCACGCGCCACGCTATGCAATTGCTTGATTCGCTGCAGCAGACGCGCATCGTCCAGGGCCCGCGCACTCGGCTTGCGGCTGTGCCAAGCATAGTACCCGCTGGTCGAAACCCCGAGCACACCGCACAGCGTTCGCACTGGATGACCTGCTTGCTCCTTGATCCACGCGTACCTCACGGCAATTGCCGCGCGAAGTACGCCGCCGCTTTTTTTAAAATCTCATTCTCTTCCTTCAACCGCGCATTCTCGCGCTGAAGGACGGCCAATTCATCGTTGCTGACTTTGGGGCGACCACTGCCGCGAAAGGCCTGCTCGCCCTTTGTCTCTGAATCCTGCGCCCACTTGTACAAGCGGTTGCGAGGGATACCCAGCTCGCGCGCGACAACTGCAGCCGGCTTGCCCGATTTCTGCAGCAGCCGTACCGCTTCCCGCTTGAACTCCGTCGTAAACCTTTGACGCTTTTCCATCGAACACCTCCGTGCGAGGATTGTCCTCGCGCCTGGGGTTACAGCCAGGTCGATGGCAAGTGGGTTCGCAACGACCAGAGCAGTACCAGTGCGGTACTCGGCGATGGCGGCATCTATTCCTCGATCACCGACATGGCCAAGTGGGATGCCGCGCTGTACGACGACCGCCTGCTTAGCGACGCATCGCGCAAGCTCGCCTTCAGCCCGCACGTCGAGGTGACCGGTGAGCCGTACCAGGCTGCCTACGGATTT
>JBBQQH010000106.1:0-4380 GCA_038216155.1 Lysobacterales bacterium | reverse complement strand
CTTCATTCCGGCGCAGGGGCAGCAGTTCGTGTTGATCAACAACGACGGCGCCGATCCGGTCAACGGCACCTTCAACGGCCTGCCCGAAGGCAGCGTCATCACGCTGAACTCGGTCTATCAGTTCACGATCAGCTATGTCGGCGGCAGCGGCAATGACGTGGTGCTGACTTCATTGAATGGCCTGCCTCTGCCCAGCGTGACCTTGCTGTCGTCGCTGAATCCGTCGACCCCTGGCCAGAACGTCACCTTCACTGCCACCGTAGCGGGCTCCGGCCCGGTGCCGACGGGAACGGTGACCTTCATGGATGGCTTCAGCACTCTCGCCACCACCGCACTCAATGGCAGCGGGATAGCGACATATTCCACCACGGCTCTGAGCGTCGGCACGCATTCGATCGTAGCGCAGTACAACAGCGACTCGAATTATGGCGGCAGCGTTTCTTCCACCCTGGCCCAAGTGGTCGGACAAGCCAGCCAATTTCTCACCTTCAATCCGCCACCTACAGTAACGGTAGGCAGCCCGGGCACGGTCTTGGCAACCAGTGCCAATCCGAATTCCGGTAATCCGATTCAGTACTCGACGCTTTCAGCAGATTGTTCGGTGAATTCCGCGAGCGGTGTCGTCACTGGCATCCAGGTGGGCACGAACAACTGCACCATTACGGCTAGCCAAGCGGGCAACGCCAATTACCTTGCAGGGTCGGCATCGCAGATACTGAGCATCAACAAGGTGACGTCCTCACTGGGTCTGGGCAGCCCGTGCATGCTTACCTTTGTCGAGTCTCAGCCCTTCACATTCAGTGCTGTGGTGAGTGGCCTGAGCCCAACCGGGACCGTCACCTTCAATGACGGAAATTTCCAGACGCTATGCGCAAGCGTGCCCTTGTCGGGGGGAACGGCAAGTTGCACCACCAGCACATTGGCCTCGCCGAGTGCCACCGCGACGACCTATTTGCTTGGCGCCAGCTACAGCGGTGACAGCAACAACACCGTCAGTCTGGCGTCAGCCCCATTGGTCATTACCGTGTTGAGCGCCACCGACGTAATGTTCCGAGACGGTTTCGAGCCGGCGACGGCTCAGTGCCCAGTGGAATGAAGATGAAAGATGGGTCAGAAAAAGTGCTGCCTGCACGCGCATGACTCGATTTCGCACCCACGCGAGGATGATTCGCTGGACCGTTCGTCCAAAGCGAACGGGTGCGACGAAGATATCGCAGGGACGTGCGGAAAGATCGAAGCGAAGCCGCTGCGATCACGCCGCTGCGCGCTGGCGTTCGCCCTGCCCCACCGTGTTCGAACCGCGCGAACGCAGCCACGCTGCGTACTGGTCAAGGTCGCCCTTGAATTCTTCGACCTTGCCATCGGCGACGCGCCAGAATGTTTCGCAGACAAGGCCGGTCAAGTGGCGATCGTGCGAGACCAACACGATCGCACCGGGGAAATCACTCAGCGCCTCGGCCAGCGCTTCGCGCATGTCCAGATCGAGATGGTTGGTTGGTTCGTCAAGAAGCAACACATTCGGCTTGCGCCATGCGATCAGCGCAAGCGCAAGACGTGCGCGTTCGCCACCGGAGAAGCTGTCGATGACCTCGAACGCACGCTCGCCGGCAAAATTCCAGCGACCGAGGAAGTCGCGGAATTCCTGCGTCGAGACATTCGGCGCAATATCGCGCAGGTGATCGATTGGCGTCTGGCCTTGGTGCAAGGACTCCACCGTATGCTGGGCGAAGTAGCCGAGCACGAGATCGGGGTGCGCACTGCGCTCGCCGGCCAGCAGCTCCAGTTCGCCCATCAGGGTCTTGACCAGCGTCGACTTGCCGGCACCGTTCGGGCCCAGAAGTCCGATGCGGTCGCCCGCTTCTAGACCGAAGCGCACATCGCGCAGGATTCTCGTCGAAGCGGCTGCTGTGGGAGCGGTTTCAGCCGCGATGCTTGCTGCGCCGTCCATCGCGGCGGAAGCCGCTACTTTGGATACCGCGCAATAACCCGCATCCACGTGATTGAGACGCAGCAGCGAATGCGGCATCTTCACCGGCTCCGCAAAATTGATGCGGATATGCCGCTCGGCACGCACCGCTTCGGTACCGGCAAGTTTGGCCAGACGCTTGACGCGCGACTGCGCCTGCTTGGCCTTCGACGCGCTTGCCTTGAAGCGATCAATGAATGATTGCAGATGAGCGCGCTCGGCCTGCTCCTTCTCGAAGGTGATCTGCTGCAGACGCAAATGCTCGGAACGCTGGCGTTCGAAGCTGGTGTAATCGCCGACGTAGAGTTTGGCGCGCGCGTCGTTGAGATGCAGCGTATGCGTGCACAGGCCATCAAGGAATTCGCGGTCGTGCGAGATCATCAGCAGCATGCCCGGATATTTGAGCAGCCATTGCTCCAGCCACAGCACCGCGTCGAGATCGAGATGGTTGGTCGGTTCGTCAAGCAGCAACAAATCCGAGGGCATCATCAGCGCGCGCGCCAGATTGAGGCGCACGCGCCAGCCGCCGGAAAACTCAGCCACCGCCATCTGGTGCGTGGCGGCGCGAAAGCCCAGGCCATGCAGGAGACGGCCGGCGCGAGCAGTTGCGTCGTAGCCATTGATCTCGGCGAGCTTCTGATGCGCGACGGCGACCGCGTCCCAATCCTCCGCTGCCATCGCCGCAGCCTCTGCTACCAGCACCGCATGCACCTGACTGTCACCGGACACGACAAAATCGATCGCCGCGTCCGGCAAAGACGGTGTTTCCTGCGCCACGCTGGCAATGCGCAGACGCGAAGGCAGATCGAGATCACCGCGATCGGGCTCGACTTCACCCATGATGGCGGCAAACAGACTCGTCTTGCCGCAACCGTTGCGACCGACCACGCCGACGCGCGAGCCTGCGTGCAAGGCGAGGTCGACATCGGACAAGAGCAGGCGTTCACCGCGCCGCAGGGCGAAGTTTCTAAAGGCGATCATGGGGTTGCCGGACTTGCGAGGGCGCGTATTGTAGCGGAACGCGTGCGCGGCTGCGCCACGCTGGCTCCGGGATGGCTGACTGGATTTATTGTCCGAGTATTACGGCATGCCACGCGGCGCGGCATGCTCGATCTCTCGCATCAGCGCACGCCCGCTGCAGTCGTGGCATTGCATTGCACTTCGACGCGCGCGCCGAGCGCGAGACCATTCGCCGCATAGGCCATGCGCGCCGGGAAATGCTTGAGGAAATACCCGCGATAAATCTCGTTGAAGGCCGACCAGTCCTTGATGTCGGCAAGCGCGACCGTGCACAGGATTACCCGATCGAACGACGAATCGTGGCGCGCGAGATTGGCTCCGATATTGTCCATTACCTGCTTCGCCTCAGCGACAATGCCGCCTTCGACGAGCTTGCCTTTGTCGGTACCCACTTCGCCGGATAGGTAGAGCATGTCGCCAACCCGCACAGCTTCGGAGAACGGCAGATTCATGCCCGTCGGTGGATGCGCGACCGGGTAGTACTCGATCCCAGGCGCAGCAGTGGCCGCACGTGCTGCCAGCGCGTTGGTGCAGGTCATAGCAAGTGCGGTCCCCAGCAGCGCCACCAGCGTGGACGAAACAGCAAGTGTGGACAATTTCATGACCATCTCCTCTTCAATGGATTATCAACGTGTGCCACGCAGGTCGCCTTCATCACGCAGGCTGAATGGCGTGAAGTGTGTCTTGCTGTCATACACGTCGATGCCTTCGCGGCGTTTCAGGAACCCGACCACGGCATAGGTCACCGGCGTGAAAACGATCTCGACGAATACCTTCATGGCCCAGTTGAATGCAATTACCTTGAGGATCGTCTGCCCTTCCCAGATGCCGACAAATGCGATCGGATAGAACGTCACGCTGTCGATGCCCTGCCCGATCAGGGTCGAACCGATCGTGCGTGTCCACAGCCAGCGACCGCGCGTCCACAATTTCATCTTTGCCATCACATAGGAATTGGCAAAATCGCCGAGCCAGTACGCCGCCATCGAGGCGAGCACGATGCGCCAAGTGCCTCCGAATACGATCTCGAGCGCAGGCTGCAATTTTGCATTGTACGGTTCACTCGGACTCGCCGGCATGCCGAGGATCACGATCGTCATGAAGCTGGCAAACGCGAGTCCGCCAAAACCTGCCCAAATTGCGCGGCGCGCACGCGCATAGCCATAGACTTCGGTGAGTACGTCGCCGAAAATGTAACTGATCGGAAAAAACAGATTGCCGGCGCCGAAGCTCAAGGCGCCAAGCAGCGGCAACGAAAACGTGCATACCTTGGCCGGACCGATCAGGTTCGAGCACAGCAGTACCGCAACCATGCCGCCAACGAGCAGATCGTAGTAGCGAAAACCCGGCGCGCGCGGTGCGCTGATCGTATCGGTCATCGATATGTTCCCACC
>JBBQQH010000105.1:0-4475 GCA_038216155.1 Lysobacterales bacterium | reverse complement strand
ATCGGAATCAGCCCCGGCAGCTGTTGCAGCTGCAGGTCCTCGCGCCAGGTGTCGCCGTTGTCGTCGCTGAGCATCAGTCGGGGGTAGAACGGCGGGTTGTATTGCACCGTTGCAATCAGGCGACCATTCGCCGCGCGTGCGATATCGGCGATCTGATCGCCGTATTGCGTCACCGTCGGGCGCGCAGTCCAGCTGTCGCCACCATCGTCGCTGACATAGAACAGTCCGTGACCTTGCGGGTCCGCACCCTTTGCGCCGAGAACGAGGCGACCGTTGTTCGCGAGCGCCAGAGCGGTCGCGAGATTGCTGTTGGTCGGTACAACATCTTTTTCTTGCCAGGTGAGGCCACCGTCGTCGCTGATTTCAACACCTGCGTAACTCGCAAAGAGCAAGCGCGTTCCACGCAACACGAGCTTTCCGACGCAGCCGGTGAGCGTGCTGCGCAGGGTCCATGCTTCTCCGTTGTCGGTGCTGACCCACAGGTACGCAGAGGACCAATCGCTGGTGCAGGCGAACAGCGTGTTGCCGTAGTGCCCGAGAAAGACGTGGAGATCCGGATCCTCGCCAGCGTCATAGATTTTGTCCCAGCTCAGACCATCGCTGCTCTTCCACACGGCGTCGCCGTTCTGGCTGGCGCCGGTGGTGCCGATGCCGAAATAGCTGCCCGCACCGGTTTTCGTCAAGGCGTTGTTGCTGGCGACCGGATTCCACGAAATCCAGCTCCAGGCTTGGCCATTGCCTTGATACACACCACCGGGACCGGCGCGTACGAGATTGTTTCCAGCCGACAGCAGCTTGCCATAGCGCCGCTGCTGCTCGTAAGCATTCCACGCGCGTGTGCCGCCGAACGGAGCGCCGCTCGACAGCGTGAACAAACGATCGGTCGTGCTGGTTTCGATGGTCCCGCTGTCGTCGTAGGGAACATACGTGGCGGCTTCGGCGATGTAGGTGCCGTTGTGCCAGACGACGTCTTCCAGGCGTAGACGATTGCGCGTGGCTGTATCCATCGAACCTGCTCCCAACGCGATGTTCGCGTCGCGCATCAGATAGCCGTTCCAGCCGGCACCATCGACGCTGTCGGTGACCGTGCTGCTGCCGGCGGTGACCAGGCGGGCGCCGTCGGATACGTCGGCCATCTGGTACAGCGGGCCGAGTTCAAACGTCGAACGTTGCCATCCTTCGCCGTCTCCGCTGCGATAGATGACTCCACCAATGTTCCATATGATGAAGAGGTTCTGCGAAACCGTTGTCGTGCCGTAGGCGAGCAACTCGCCACTCTGTGTTACATGCAGTCGGGTCAGATCGATGCCTTCGAATACGCCAAACGGAGTGCCGGTGACCGAAGCGATCGGGAAGGGATGCCTGGTCCAGGTGTTGCCGTTGTCGTCGCTGAGGAAAACATAAGTCTGTGCCACGTAGCGGCTTTGCGTCGTGCCGGGCTCCTCCAGCCATGCACCGACGGCTGCGATGCGTCGCTGCACGCTGCTGCCGTTGACGCCGAACTCGACGATATCGGTAAGCCCGATGCGCTCGGCCTCGCCGTTGACCACCATGCGGTGGTAGTCCCACGTCACCCCGGCGTCGTCGCTGATCATGAGGTAGCCGTTTGCACCGGCGCCGATCAAGCGTCCGGTCGCAGTCGCGGTGAGCGATTGCCAGGACGCGCCGGGACTGCGGTCGCCGCGCACCGTGCGCCAGATATCGCCGACGAACGCTTGCGCGAATACAGGCGCCAGCAGTAGCAGCGCCAGCGCCAGTGCGCGCATGACGCGCCAACCGATACCCTTTTTCTTCACGCTGTTCATCGCACTGCTCCGGCCGTTGTGGGCAAGGTTCGCCGGCATCGATTGCGCATTCCGGCGAAGGTCGGGTCCGCATCCGCGCTGGTGCGAGCCTCCTCATCCGGACACGGCGCAGAAGGGCGCGTGAATGTCTCATCGGCCAACGGCTTCAAAGAGCAGGACGCTTGCGCCTATGCTGGGCCTGACCACCACGAGGAGTACCACCATGCTGAAACTTGCAAAGCGGACCGCGTTGCTCGCCCTCTCGCTGGCCGTGCTTGCCGACGCGACGATCATGCAGATCGGCGTCGCCGACGCACGTAGCGCGGACCAAGCCCTGGCCACCGAGTACTACCCGATGGCGCATCCACCAGCGGGCATGACCCCGCCGTTCTCCGAAGCAGTGCGCGTAGGCTCCATGCTTTATCTGTCCGGGGAAATCGGCATCGACAAAGGCAAGCTCGTCGAAGGCGGCATCGCGGTCGAGACGAAGCAGGTGATGGACAACATCGGCGCAAACCTCGCGCGCCACGGTTCATCGTTTGATCGCGTGATCCAGTGCACCGTCGCGCTTGCCGAGATCAAGGACTGGCCAGCCTTCAACGAGGTTTATCGCGGTTACTTCACGAAACATTTTCCTGCGCGCATGGCGTATGCGACTGGCGGTCTTGCGCTTGGCGCGCGCGTTGAAGTCCAGTGCAATGCCACGACCGCAGCGAACGTGCGCTGATTTGTAGGAGCGGCTTCAGCCGCGATGCTCTTCACGGCGCGCACACCATCCCCACACAACCCTCGCCTTGAAGGGGAGGGCTAAAGCGGCGCTGCATTGTGGGAGCGGCTTCAGCCGCGATGCTCTTCACGGCGCGCACACCATCCCCACCCAACCCTCTTCTTGAAGGAGAGGGCTAAAGCGCAGCTGCATTTGTGGGAGCGTCTTCAGCCGCGATGCTCTTCACTGCGCGCACACCATCCCCACCCAACTCTCTTTTTGAAGGAGAGGGCTAAAGCGCAGCTGCATTTGTGGGAGCGGCTTCAGCCGCGATGCTCTTCACGGCGCGTACAATCGCCATCCAATCCTTCTCTTGAATGGGAACCCGCGAGCAGCTGACCTAGGCGCTTGCTTTGGCCTGCTTGAGCGCGTCCCGCTTGCGCAATTCATTTCGCAGCAGCCACAAGCTGAGCAAGGCCTGGCAGGTCACAGTCGCGACCGACAGGTACCACACCTGTTTCAACTCAAAGCCAGGTCGCGTTGACAGCACGAACGCGGGCAGCGCGAACGTGACCAGACGCGTGGCGCTCGAGTACAGTGGCGGCATCGTATTGCCAAGCGCCTGGAACATGCCCGAACAACTGAAGATGAGACCCTGCGCGACGAAATTCCAAGAGATGATGCGCAGGTAGCCTGCGCCCACAGCGATCACCGCGGCATCGCTGGTGAATCCATGCACCAGCCATTCGGGTTTCCACTGACAGAACAGGGTCAGCAGCACCATGATCGCGCTGCCGAGGATCGCCGCGCTACGGAAGGTTTCGCGCACGCGCGGCAGATGTCCCGCACCGAAGTTCTGTCCTGCCAGTGGCGCGACGGCAAACGCGACCGCCATCGCCGGCAGGAAGATCGCCTGCATCACGCGCGAGCCGACGCCGAATCCCGCCTGTGCTTCGGCCCCGAATGGGCGAATCAAAAGATAGATGATGCCAAGGAACACGAACAGGATCGCAAATTCGCCACCCGGTGGCAGGCCGATGCGCAGGATGCGTTTCCAGGTCGGCAAATGCAGTTGGAATTGCGCGGCGTCGTAACACACATACTTTTCCAGGCGCACGAAATAGAACGCCATCATCACCACGCCAACGGCGATGGAGATGGAGCTGGCGAGTCCCGCGCCGGCGACACCGAGTGGATGGCCGGTGAGCCAGCCCGCAATGAAAATCGGCGCCAGCAGCGCATTCAGCAGCACGGTGAGAACCTGCACAATCATGCCGGGCATGGGGAGGCCGGTCCCACGCAGCGCCGAGCCCATTGCGACCAGCGCGAATTGCAGCGCCATGCCCGGCAGGAACCAGTGCAGGTACGTGGTGCCGGCTGTGCTGGTCGCTGCGTCGGCACCCAGCGCTCGCGTGTAGGCCCCGGCCACCAGATAGCCAAGCACCAAGGTCAACGCCATGCAGGCGATCGCGATCAACAGGCTCTGGTTGAAGACGAGGTTGGCATCCGTCTGGTCCTTGCGGCCGACCGCCTGGGCGATCAGCGCCATGGTGCCGACGCCGAGTACCTGTGTCAGCGCCATGATGATGAACTGCAGGTTTCCGGCGGTGCTGACACCGGCAATTGCCGCGTCGCCGAGCTGCGCCACGAAATAGAGATCGATCAGCACGTAGAGGGTCTGGAACAGCATGCCGATTGCAATCGGCGCGGCCAGACGCATGAGGTGACTCGAAATCGAACCCTGGGTGAGGTCCTGCATGGTGGAAGTCCCTGTTGGTCGACGCGACGGCGGATTCTGCCGCACGCGTGCGCACGTGTCTTGTGGATTTACGAAGTCAGCGACATCGGAACAGCAACCTGCGCATCAGGCACGCCCGCTTCTAGCTGCGACGACCCGACACCACTGGGACATGCCACACCACATAGTTGGGTGGTGTTTCGATCGCCGCGATCATCGCGTCGAAATCCGCACGCACATCGGCTGG
>JBBQQH010000104.1:0-4902 GCA_038216155.1 Lysobacterales bacterium | reverse complement strand
GGTCATCAAGACCCGCAGTTCCTTCCCGACGGACGACGCCGTGAGCAAACTGTTCTTCCTGGCGCTACGCAACATCAGCAAGAAGTGGACGATGCCCATCCGAGACTGGAAAGCCGCACTGAACCGCTTTACGATCCAGTTCGAAGATCGGATGAAAACGAGTTAACGAAACTCCGTTTACACAAAATCCCGCACACCCCCGTTTATCGCATCTACCGCGAGTTGGAGTTGAACCTGCGCATCAAGCCAAAGAAGCGCCTGGTGCGCCAAACCCCGCAGTCCTTGGCGGTCCCGACCACCATCAAGCAGCACTGGTCGATGGATTTCATGCATGACCAGCTCAGCGATGGCCGCAGCTTCCGTGTCTTCAACGTCATCGACGACTTCAACCGTCAGGCGCTTGGCGTTGAAGCCGATCTGTCCTTGCCAGCGTCGCGAGTGATCCGGGCCCTGGACCAGATGATCGAATGGCGGGGTAAGCCCGCCGCGATCCGCTGCGACAACGGCCCCGAATACATCAGTGGCGCCCTGCAGACTTGGGCCGAACGCCGCGGTATCCGAATCACCTTCATCCAGCCCGGCAAGCCGCAGCAGAACGCCTATATCGAACGCTACAACCGCACCGCACGCTACGGCTGGCTGGCCCAGCACCTGTTCGAAAGCATCGAGCAGGTGCAGGAATCGGGCACCCGTTGGCTATGGACTTATAACCACGAGCGCCCGAATATGGCGCTTGGCGGCATCACCCCGATGCAGGCTCTCGACAGACGAATGTCTGGTCAATTGGCGCTTGCCGCATAGCTCCACTTTTGGCGTCAGCTAAAAATGGGGGGATTACCGTGCCTGTATGGACGTGGCGGCTCTACGCCGCCACGCTCATGCGACTTTGCGCTACTTGTTCTTGATCGCCCCCAGCTTGGATCCTAAGCTTCGCTTGATGCTGTAGTCGATGTGATATCGAGGCAATACCGAAGCTGTCAGTCCCTCCTCGGAGAGCAGTTCATCAATCTTGTCGTCCGCCCAGAACTGCGATCCGCGCAAGGAGTTAGCGCTCAGTACGAGTTCGACAAGCGATTGCTCAAACCACTCCTTCACGACTTCCAGCACTACCTCCGCCACGCCTGGCGCACCAGCAAACTGGCTGGTCCAACGTTTCACCATGTCCCGGAAAATCCGGAAATCCTGATTGATGAGAAGATGATTTTCCTTGCGAAGGAACTTCGCGGCACGATCCTCCAAGTCGCCCTGCGGCCGAGTCCCAGCCGAAGCCGAGATCCAGTCTATCTTTGGAAATAGATCTGGCTTGGCTGACTGACCAGGGACGCCCTGCTCAGAAAGAAACAGTGCATAGGCGGACACCACATTTCCAGTTCCAGGGGGGTGTGTGCGTATTCCGAGCCATGCCGGCCACCCATTCCGACGCAAGCCGGCCACCATTCCGAGCCATGCCGGCCACCCGACCTGAGGACGTGACACGGGATAACCCAACGGGCATCGTCTTGACTTTTTTGGAGGTCAGGAACGATGTCCCAACCGAGGTTGTCCATGCGCAAGATTCGAGACGTGCTGCGGCTCCATGCCACAGGCCTGACCGGAAGACAGATCGCCCACAGCGTCGGCACGGCGCGTAGCACGGTTGCCGAGTGCTTGCGTCGCGCCCAGGCTGCCGGGCTGGCTTGGCCGCTGCCCGAGTCGCTGACTGAGACCGCGCTCGACCAACGGCTGTACCCGGTGCCGATGCCATCGTCCGAGCCCAGGCCCAGTGCTGACTGGGCAGGCATCCACCATGAGCTACGGCGCAAGGGCGTTACCTTGCAGTTGCTGTGGCAGGAGTATCGCCAACAGCACCCCGAGGGTTATCGGTACAGCCGGTTCTGTGATCTGTATCGACAATGGCTGCGTCGCGTCGACGTGGTCATGCGGCAAGAACACCGCGCCGGCGAGAAGCTGTTCGTGGACTATGCCGGGCAGACCATGCCGATCATCAATCGACAGACGGGCGAGATTCGGCAAGCCCAGATTTTCGTCGCCGTGCTCGGTGCGTCGAGCTATTGCTTTGTCGAGGCCACCCTGACGCAGGCCCTGCCAGACTGGCTTGGCTCCCATGTCCGGGCGCTGGAGTGGCTGGGCGGCTGCCCGGCGATTGTGGTGCCCGACAACCTTCGCAGTGGCGTCAGTCGCGCCAACCGATACGAGCCAGACATCAATCCGGCCTATCAGGATCTAGCCGACCACTACGGCATGGCGGTCATTCCCGCCCGGGTTCGCAAGCCGCGCGACAAGGCCAAGGTCGAAGCGGGCGTGTTGCTAACTGAGCGCTGGATCCTGGCCTGTCTGCGCCACCAGATATTCTTCTGCCTTGACCAACTCAATCGCGAGATCGCACGCCTTCTGATTGCGCTCAACGATCGTCCGTTCCGCAAACTGCCCGGCAGCCGACGGAGCCAGTTCGAACAACTCGACCAGCCCGCGCTGCGACCGTTGCCTGCCCAGCGTCATGAGTTCGCCGAGTGGAAGAAGGTTCGGGTCGGGATCGATTACCACATCGAGTTCGAGAGCCACTATTACTCGGTTCCTTATGCCCTGGCACGGCAGGCGCTGGAGTTGCGCATCACCGCCAGCGTGATCGAGTGCCTGCATCGCGGCCAGCGCGTGGCCAGCCACGCGCGCAGCCAACGCCGTGGTCACACCACGGTGGTCGCACACATGCCCGTCACCCATCAGCGTCATCTGGAGTGGACGCCCGAACGTCTGCTGCGCTGGGCCGAGAAGAGCGGCGTCGCCACGGCCGCCGCCATCGGCACCATCCTGAGCAGCCGGCCGCATCCCGAACAAGGCTTCCGGGCGGCGCTCGGCGTGCTGCGCCTGGAGAAGGATTACGGCACCGAGCGCCTGGAAGCGGCCTGCCGGCGCGCCGTGATGCTGGGAGCCTGCCGCTATCAGTCCATCGCTTCGATCCTCAAGACCGGGCTGGATCGCTCGGCCTTGCCGACGGCGCCGGCCGACCCCACCACCCCGGCCGTGCACGACAACGTGCGCGGACCGGACTACTACCACTGACACAAGGACCCCCATGTTGCGACATCCCACACTCTCCAAGCTCCACACCCTGCGGTTGCCCGGCATGGCGCAGGCCATGGAAGAACAAGTCGTGCAGCCCGACATCGAACAGCTCACCTTCGAGGAGCGGTTGGGTCTGCTCGTCGATCGCGAGATCACTCATCGGGAAAACGGCGTGCTGCAGCGGCGGCTGAGCCGGGCCATGCTGCGTCAACCGGCGTGTCTGGAAGACATCGACTATCGCCATCCGCGGGGACTGGACCGTCGCGTGATGGCGCACCTGGCTACCGGCCAGTGGTTGCGTGAGCACCACAACGTGCTCATCACCGGCCCGTCCGGCGTCGGAAAGTCGTATCTGGCGTGCGCCTTGGCACAACAAGCGTGCCGGCTCGGCCACTCCGCCCGCTACCTGCGTCTGCCGCGGTTGATCGAGGAGCTCGCCGTTGCCCGCGCCGACGGCCGATACACCAAGGTGCTCGCCGGCATGGCCAAGGTTGACGCCCTGGTGATCGATGACTGGGCCATCACGCCGTTGACCGCAGAGGCCAGACGCGACTTGCTCGAAGTGCTCGATGATCGCTACCAGCGACGATCAACGTTGATCACCAGCCAGTTGGCGGTCGAGCACTGGCACGACTATCTCGCCGACCCCACCATCGCCGACGCCATCCTTGATCGGCTGGTCCACAACAGCCATCGCGTCGCCCTCAAGGGCGAATCGCTGCGCAAGCGAAGCAGCCCTCGCTTGACGGAACCGAGCGCCCCAAACCCATAATGACCATCCCCGCGTCACGCAGCCTCAGCGGGTGGCCGACATGCGTCGGAATAAGTGGCCGGCTTCAATCGGAATGGCCGGCCGGCATCGTCGGAATACGCAGCCTGAGGCTCCTGCGCGCGACAGTAGGACAGGAAGCCGCAGTCAAAGGGCTTGCTGCAGTGGCCGCCGGAACGAATCGACGGCTCGGTTTCCAGGTTTACAACCGTCTGCGCCTCATGTATCCAGCCGCGCACCTCATCACTCCGGGCAAAGGCTTCCCGCGTCAGGTCCTGCTCGACCAGCAGGCCGTCGTAGTTTCCGCCGCCCGGGTAGGTCCAACTACTGTCGATGTGAGCCAGGGCGATCGAAGTCAGCGCTACGCCGGCGGCGCGCGCGACATGGGCCTGTACCGCAATGTCATCGTGGTGATAGTCCTTCACGCAGGTCGAGGACTTGACCTCAACCATTCGCCACGAGGAGTTCGGTTTTGGCAATAGAACGTCGGCGAATGCCTGCGCACCGTCAGCCGCGAACCCTGCCTCGAACAGCGGTTGTCTGAAAGACAACAGCTCTCGCGTCCGTGCGATTGCGGCATCAACGCCCTCTTGCCTCACATCGACTAGGGAGCCCCTGCCTTTCGGGTCGTATAGGCCGCGCGCAACATCGCCTACTTGGTTACCGGTTCGGAACTTGGCTTGCGTTTCAGCCGACTCCTCAAGCTGTTCGGGATGGTGCACTTCCAGCCAGAGTCGCTTCGGGCATTGACGAAAGGCGATCAGCTTGGACTTGGACAGATTCCGCATCGCACACCCCTGGTAATCGTAGGAAGTAGTAGGTGTTCATGACGCCAACGTCAAACAAACCCGATTGCGGCCTTCGGGCGCTCCTTGAGCGCGCATTCTGCCGCCAAGCACCGGAGCAGATCGTCTGCCGAACGCATCGGACGAAAACGGTGCTGGCGGGCAACCGCGGCGAAGTCGCCGGGGGTGAGCCGGGTGATGCGCGCGAGGGTGGACCGCAACTGCGGCTCCGGCTCTGGAAGCTGAAGCACTCCGCATTGACGCATGAGGAGTTGCCAAGCTTGG
>JBBQQH010000103.1:0-5108 GCA_038216155.1 Lysobacterales bacterium | reverse complement strand
GCAGCCAATGGGTTCGGCCGTCATCCGCCAAGGCAATCGCGTCCTCTGCCTGGAGCACGTCGCCGTCGAGCTCCACACGAGTGACACCGCGACAGACACGCCCCGTATTCTCGACCGTGATCTCGTAGCGCGTCATGACGTTTTCCAGTCCGCGTTTTTGATACGTGAGTTGGAAGCCGGGCCAGGCTTCGGGAATGCACGGATCGATGCGCAGGTGATCGCCGCGCAACTGGAAACCGAGCACCGCTTCGAGACCGGCGCGATACAACCACGCGGCGGAGCCGGTGTACCAGGTCCAGCCGCCGCGGCCGATGTGCGGCGCGACGGAGTAGACGTCCGCACAGGCGACGTACGGTTCCACCTTATAGCGCGCCACCGCTTCAGCACTTTCGCTGTGTTGCATCGGGATGCGCAGGTCGCACTCCGCTCCGGCGCGATCGCCGTCACCGAGTTGGGCCCAGGCGAAGATCGACCAGGTCGCGCCGTGTGTGTATTGGCCACCGTTTTCGCGCACGCCCGGCGGATAGCCTTTGATGTAGCCGGGGTTTTGCGTGTCGCGGTCGAAAGGCGGGGTGAACAACTGCGCGATCTGGTTCTGATGATCAACAAGCAGGCGATCGACCGAGGTCATGGCCTGTGCGGCGTATTGCGGGTTCTCGACCCCTGCCAGCACACTCCACGATTGTGCGATGCTGTCAATCTGGCATCCCTCGCTTACGTGCGAGCCCAGTGGCGCACCGTTGTCGTAGTAGCCGCGGCGGTACCACTGACCGTCCCATGCCTGCTCCAATGCAACGCGCATCGCAGCGGCGTAATCACGCCAGCGATTTACGCGCTCGGATTCGCCGCGTTGCTCGGCGATTGGCGTGAACGCCGCGATGGTGGCCAGCAAAAACCACGCAAGCCAGGTGCTTTCACCGCGGCCTTGTTCACCGACGCTGTTCATGCCGTCGTTCCAGTCTCCGGTTTGAATCAGCGGTAGGCCGTGGGCGCCGCGCGTCAGGCTGGAGTCAAGCGCGCGGGCACAGTGTTCATATACGCTGACCTTCTGGTCAGACTCGCCTGGCTGAAAAAAGGCGTCGGTGTCGTCGCCTGGTATGACCCGACCAGTAAGGAAAGGCACCACCTCGTCCAGCACTGAGACATCACCAGTCGCTTCGACATAATGCATTGCAACGTAAGCGAGCCAGATGCGGTCGTCAGCAATCTTGGTGCGAATGCCCTGCCCCGCTGGCGGCAACCACCAGTGTTGCACGTCGCCTTCGGCAAACTGGCGACCGGCCGCGCGCAGCAGATGTTCGCGGGCGAGATTGGGCCGACTCACGCACAGCGCCATCATGTCCTGCAACTGATCGCGAAAACCATATGCACCACTCGCCTGATAGTAGGCTGTGCGCGCCCACACGCGGCAACTCAGAACCTGGTACAGCAGCCAGTCGTTGAGCATGATGTCCATTGCCCGATCCGGCGTGTGTACCTGCACCGTATCGAGCAGATCGCTCCACTGCACGGCGACTTCGGCGAGCACCTGGTCGATGCCGATTGCGCGGTATTTCATGACCAATGTCTGCGCGTCTGCGTCACAAGTGGATTCACCGATCACAAAAATGAGGTCGAACTGTGTATTTGGCGGCAGTTCGATCCGCGTCTGCAGTGCGCCGCACGGATCAAGACCCGCGCCGAGGCGACCCGACAGCGGCCTGTCGCCTTGCAGCGCGGCCGGCTGGTCAACCGCGCCGAACAGACCGAGAAACTCACGGCGATCGCCGCTCATCGATTGTTGCTGGCCAGCCATGTCGATGAACGCGACATGTTCGCCAATATCGCTGCGCCATGGGTTGCGCGCGAACAGCGCTCCCGTTTGCGCATCACGCGAGGTGACCACAAACTGCGCCGGTGTAGTGCCGTTCGCCCCCAGCGCCCATTCGACATAGCCGGTGACGACCAAGTGCCGCGCGCGCGTCGAGCGGTTGCACAGACGCAGCCGCGACAACTTGATTGGATCGGTAGTTGGTACGCACAGTGTTAGCTCCAGCTCTACGCCATGGGCATCGTTTGTAAAGTAGCTATAGCCCTTGCCATGGGTGATCTTGTAGGTCGCACCGAGGACGCGAATCGGCAGCGCTGTGGCGCTCCATAAAGCACCGCTGTCTTCGTCGCGCAGATACAAGATCTCATGTGGCATATCACTGACCGGATCGTTCGGCCACGGCGTGATCGGGTTCTGCTGGCTGTTACTCGACCACACATAACCGCCGCCCTCGGCCGAAACGAGAAAGCCGAATGTAGGATTCGCGATCACATTGACCCAGGGTGCCGGTGTGCAGTGCTGGTCATCGAGATGGATGTGATACGCGCGACCGGCATGGCTGAAGCCACCGCTGCCATTGGCGAATTCCAGTGGGCCTAGCAACGCTTTGGCAGTGTGTGCCGGCGTGCTGGCAATAATGGCCGCGCCCGCCTTTAGAGCGGCACCCTGGACAATGCGAGTGGATTCGTTGGCGCCGAGCAGCACGCGGGCCAGCGTCAGCAGGCCGTTGCGAAAGTCGTCGCTGATCTCGTCATCACGCAACACAAACACACCGGCCTTCACCATCGAGGTATCGGCTTTCAGCAACTCCTGCTGCCCGCTCACCAGTGGTTCCAGCGCGTTGTGCAGCGCCTCACCAGCGGCGCCGAAGGCGGTATTCAACAGCACCACATCGACGGCAAAGCGCTTGCTGCGCCAGTCGTTTTGCGCCAGCAGCAGTCCCTGCACGCGCGGCAGTTCAGCCGGGTTGTCGAGGCACAGCAGGACCATCGGGCGATCACCGGAAATTCCGGCCGTCCAAAGCGTGCGCGGTCCGCCGCGACCGCGCACCAACACATCGGCGGCTGCACGTTGGCGCGGATCGCTGATTACCAACGCACTAAGCCAATGCGCTAAACGTTCGACGTGCACCGCGTCGATGCCGAAGCGCGTATGTTCGGCTGCAGCAAATCGTGCGGCACCAGCGAATAATTGTCCTGCAGCGTTCACGTTGTTCAATTGCGCGGTCAATGCCAGCGCGCCCTCTCGCAAATCGGCCAACCGTGTCCACAGTAACAGTCGTACGCTGGCACCGGGCGCGATCGTGACTCGGTGGCGCAGGCTGAAGATAGGATCGAGCACGGTGCCAGTGGTGTTCGACAAGGCGGCGCCCGGTTGCATTGCCTGCGCATTGCGCAAAGTTCGGCAACGCCCGAGAAACCGAGCGCGATCAGTTTCGTATTCGAGCGCACGGTCAATTGGCTGACCTTCGATTTGCAACGCATGGGCAGCCCAAATTTCCGGTTCCCCGACCACGCGCCGCCGCCGTGTGGCCAGCAACAGCCCATGTTGCGGATCCCACTCGGTTTGCACGAACATTTTGGAGAACGCCGGATGTGCGTTGTCGGCTCCGGTCGGCCCGAGCACCAACTCGGCATAGGAGGTTATCGACAAGGAACGCGGATTCTCGCCGTGGTTGCGCAGGGTGAGGCGGCGCAACTCGATATCGGCGTCGTCGGCCACGGCGATTTCCAGCGTGCTGTCCAACGCGTCATCGCGGCGGACAAACTCTGCGAGACCGGCACCAAAATTCATTACAACATCCTGTGATGCAGCGCCCAAGGGTTGCCGTGTGGCCGACCATGCGACGCCGCTGTCTTCGTCGCGCAGCAGCAGATAACTGCCCCAGCTATCGCGGGTGGAATCCTCGCGCCAGCGCGTTACCGACAGGTCTCGCCATTGACTGTATCCGGAACCGCTGTCGCTGAGCATCACGCTATACGTGCCGTTCGAGAGCAGGCACAGCCGACGTGAGGCGCTGTCGCCGGGTGCGGAAGGGGAAAGTCCGGCGATGGCGTCAGATTCCATTGCATCCGTGGGTAATGGAGCCCCCTTGCGGGTGACTGGCCTGTGTTCTATCACTCATAATTTCTCTCCAAGATATGACTTTTCATGGATCGCTAGGCGTTTTTAGCCCCGCCGTCAGTGTCTCACTGACGATCGCCCGCGCTTCCGTCAGGATGCGGTGCAGATGATCCTCGCCCTGCAAGCTCTCCGCATAAATCTTGTAGATGTCTTCCGTACCAGAAGGCCGCGCGGCAAACCAGCCGTTTTCGGAGATAACTTTCAAACCACCGATTGCGGCGCCGTTTCCCGGCGCTTGTGTAAGAATATTTTGAATTTTTTCACCGGCCAATTCCTTAGACTTAACTTGCGCTGAAGTGATCTTCGACAGAAGTGATTTCTCAGCGGGTGTTGCAGGCGAATCGACCCGCTCAAATGCCGGCTCACCGAATTCGCGCGCCAGGTCGCAATAGATCTCGCCCGGGTCGCATTTCATGCACGCCGTGATTTCTGCCGCGAGCAGCGATGGAATCATGCCGTCTTTGTCGGTCGTCCACACGCTGCCGTCTGTGCGCAAAAAAGACGCGCCGGCACTCTCTTCGCCGCCGAAACCGAGCGAGCCATCGAGTAGCCCGTTCACGAACCATTTGAATCCGACCGGCACTTCATAAAGTCGGCGGCCCAGTTTGGCGGCCACGCGATCAATCATGACGCTGCTCACGACAGTCTTGCCGATTGCTGCGTCTTTGCCCCACTTCGGCCGGTGTTGAATCAAGTAATGGACTGCAACGGCAAGAAAATGATTGGGCGGCATTAAACCTTGGCTGCGGGTAACGATTCCGTGCCGGTCGTGATCGGTATCGCAGGCGAACGCAACGTCGAACCGATCTTTCAATCCGATCAGGCTTTGCATGGCATAAGGAGAAGATGGATCCATTCGGATCCTGCCATCCCAGTCGACCGTCATAAAACCAAAAGTCGGGTCAACCAAGTCCCTGACCACGGTGAGGTCGAGCCTGTGATGCTCGGCAATCCGAGCCCAGTAGTGCACACCGGCCCCACCGAGTGGATCGACTCCAATACGAACCTTGGCATCGCGGATCACGTCGAAATCGATCACATTGCCGAGGTCGGCGACGTACGCTCCCAGGAAGTCGTGGCGGTGCGTCGTCTTCGCGCGCAGTGCCTGCGCATACGGAAATCGCCTGACACCGGTCAGCGCAGCTTGGAGATAGCGGTTAGCGCAGTCCCCTAT
>JBBQQH010000102.1:0-5308 GCA_038216155.1 Lysobacterales bacterium | reverse complement strand
GAAGCGCAGCCGCTGTATGTGAATTCGCCTTACGGCATCGCGCTTGCGCACAACGGCAACCTGATCAACACCGAAGCGCTGCGGCGCGAAGTGTTCGAGGACGATCGTCGCCATATCAATACCGATTCCGATTCGGAAGTGTTGCTCAATGTGCTCGCGCACGAATTGCAGATCCAGGATCGGCGCAATCTTTCGCCCGATCACATCTTCAAGGCGGTTGCCGGCACGCATGCGCGTTGTGTTGGCGGTTATGCGGTCGTCTCGATGCTGCTCGACTATGGCGTGCTCGCGTTCCGCGACCCGCACGGCATCAGGCCACTCGTCCTGGGTGAGCGCGAAACGGCGACCGGAAAGGAATATGCGGTCGCCTCGGAATCGGTCGCGCTCGACATTCTCGGGTTCAAATTGCTGCGCGACGTCGCCCCCGGCGAAGCCGTGCTGATGACGCTCGATGGCAAGCTTTTCACGCGCCAGTGCGCGGAACCCGCCAAGCATGCGCCATGTATTTTTGAATATGTGTATCTCGCGCGTCCCGATTCGATGATGGAGGATGTGTCGATCTACAAGGCGCGCTTGCGCATGGGCGAGAAGCTCGGCGAGAAAGTGCTGCGCGAAATGCCGAACCACGACATCGATGCCGTGATTCCGATTCCCGATACCTCGCGCACGGCTGCAGGCCCGCTTGCGCATGCGCTGGGCGTGCCGGTGCGCGAGGGCTTCGTAAAGAACCGCTACATCGGCCGTACCTTCATCATGCCGGGACAGAGCGAGCGCGTGAAATCGGTGCGCCGCAAACTCAATCCGATCCAGCTCGAATTCCGTAACAAGAATGTGCTGCTGGTCGACGACTCGATCGTGCGCGGCACCACGTCCAAGCAGATCATCCAGATGGCACGCGATGCCGGCGCCAGAAAGGTGTATTTCGCGTCCGCTGCGCCGCCGGTTCGCTACCCGAACATCTATGGCATCGACATGCCGGTCACGGCCGAGCTCATCGCGCACGGTCGTACGACTGCCGAGATCGAGAAGATCCTCGGTGCCGACAAGCTGATCTACCAGGATCTCGACGACCTGATCTGGGCGGTGCAGGACGGCAACGAAAACCTGCAACACTTCGACACGTCGTGTTTTTCGGGCGAATACGTGACCGGCGTCGAGCCGACGTATCTGGCCGATCTCGAATTTGCACGCTCCGACGATGCGAAATTGCAGCGCCGGCAGGCGGTGTAATCACGCTCAGGGAACTCTTTCAGCGGATTTTCGCAACGATTTATTGACACCGGCCCGGTGCTCGTATCGCACCCTTCGCTGCCCGGTTGTGGATAATGGAGGCATACGCCGCAGGGAGTTGCATACGACATGATCAATGTCGCCACGGAAAATCTGTTCGAAGCGGCAGAGGAATGCCTCGCTTGCAGCGATCCCGTGCAGAAGCTTGCGCTGACTCACGCGACTGCGCTCGCGATAGCCGCGGGCGAATTGAAGCAGGACGAGTCCGCGCGCCTGAATCCCATCGGTGTGCCGGGCCGGCCCGAACGGCCGCATCTGGTTTCGCCGCGCCAGTTGGCGCAAAGAGGTCTGGGTTCGCATGAGGGCAGGGCAGCCCTGGTTCATGCGGTGGCGCACATCGAATTCAATGCCATCAATCTGGCTTGGGACGCGGTCTACCGGTTCCGTGGCATGCCGAGCGAGTATTACCGCGATTGGGTGCAGGTCGCTGCCGACGAGGCGCGCCATTTCAGCTTGCTCAACGCGCGTCTGGCCGAACTCGGGTTCGCATATGGCGATTTCGATGCGCACGACGGTCTTTGGGACATGGCGATGCGCACGGCCGATTCCTGCCTTGAGCGCATGGCCATGGTGCCGCGCGTGCTCGAGGCCCGCGGGCTCGATGTGACGCCGGGGATGATCGAACGCTTGCGTCGCGTAGGCGACCACGCGACGGTCGCGATCCTCGAAATCATACTGTTTGAGGAAGTCGCACACGTCGCCGCAGGCTCGCGTTGGTTCGCCTGGTGCTGCGACCGCGAGGGCGTCGACGCGCAGACGACATTCCATCGCCTGCTTCAATCCCACATGCATGGCAGCCTGCGCGGGCCGTTCAATGTCGACGCGCGCCTGCGCGCCGGATTCTCGCCGGAGGAATTGGCGCATCTGGACGAACTCGCCGCATGAAGCGCGCACCTCTCGTCGTGGCCGCGTTCGTGGTCGCACTGCTGGCGAGCTGGTCGATCCTGTTGCTGTGGGCGGCGCGCATCGATGTGCGTACGCCGTTTACGGCCGCGAGGGAAATCTCCCTTCCAGGCAGCCGCTTTCATGCCGTGTTCGGTGCAGCCAGCCCTGAGTTGCAGCAGCTCAAGGTTGAGATGGTGGCGAAGGATTTCACGGCGTTGCAGTCGACTTCGCTCGCGAACCTGGCAGCCGGCGATTTTCCGATCCTGCGCTACGACTTCGACAATTTTCCACGCACGCTCGAACTTTCGCTGGTGTTCCGCACGGCCGAAAGTCCTGACGACGTGCAATCGATTTCCTTGCCGTGGCCGGATGAGCACGGATCGACATTCGACCTTTCGCGCATCGCAACGTGGAAAGGCACCATCACCGAGCTGGGTTTTGCCCAATTCGCCACTGCGCAGCTGGTGCCGCCTGCGGCGGGATTTCGCCCTTTCGTGCTGAACAAGGCGAGGTTGGAGTCACCATCCTGGCGCGGAGATCTGGCGACCCTGATCAGTTCATGGCGCGAAAGTCGGCCGTGGCAGTTCATATCGGTGAGCGCAGTAGGTCCGACCGAAACCGGCGACAGCTCGCCGCACGCGCCGCGTTTGCCGCTGGTATTGGCGTTGGTATTGTTGCCGGTTGGAGTTTTCGGTTGGTCGATTCTGCGCTTGCCCGCCACGACATTGCGCCGTGTGCTTCTTATCGGCTTTGCGTTGGCCTGGATCATCTGCGACTTGGCTTGGCAACATGATCTCGCCTACAAACGCGAAACCGATCGCGATATCTGGGGCGCAATTCCGCTGGCAGCGCGCCAGAACCAGATCTCCGATCCGCAGCTGCGCGATGTCGGTTTGCGCGTCCGTTCGGTATTGGCGAAATTGCCCAGATCCACGCGCGTCCTGATTAGCGCACCTTCGCCTTATGACGCATTGCGACTGATCTACCATGCGGCACCGCTTAATATCGCGGTGCTGGCCGGCGCGGATGCCGAACAGGCGGCAGCGGGTACGATCGTGGTGCGCTACGGGAGCAATCAGAGCGAGGTAAAAAACAGCTTGCTGAAATTTGAGGGCATTACGCTGCATGTACGCACGATCAAGCAGCAGCCTGATCTGGGCATTTACGCGATCACGGAAGCGCACCGATGAATCCGTGGATGATGGCCGCAACCTGGCTTGTGCCGTTGCTGCTTGGAAGCGGCTTGTACGTGGGGATCATTGGTTGGCCGCAGCGTTCCTGCGATCGCATTGTCGCAATCGGTCTTGGCTGGATTATCGGTGTCCTGCTGTGTGGCGTGCTCGTGCGCATGCTGGCGGCGTCCGATCCAATGCAGGCGGTGATCCGAGTCTCACCGTGGGCGTCGTTGATGGGTGTGGCGGGATGGCTGATGGGGTGGTGGGCACGAGGCCCTTCAACGCCATGGGCTGAACCACCTTCCGATCGCCGATGGTGGCTGTGGGCACTTGTCGCCCTCATCCTGCTTGGTTGGCGCGGCTGGTTGCTGGCCAGCGATATCCTTTTGCATCCGACCTTGCCGTGGGATGCATGGGCCGCATGGGAAGCGAAGGCCAAGGCATGGGTGCTGGCGCGCCAGATTGCGCCCTTTGTCTCTTTCAGCGAGTGGCTCGCGCGCCCCGGTGACATGTTGCGCACCGGCATCGGTTACAGCTATCCGGATCTGCTGCCGTGGGCAATCGTCTGGTTCGCGAGTGCGGGTGGCTGGGTCGAGCCCTGGATCAATTTCGCCTGGTTCGGCTTGTGGATCGCATTGCTGATTGCGCAGTACGGTCAGCTGCGTGCACTCGGCGTGGAGACCGGGCGGGCGTGGATTGGTGTCTATCTGGTTGGATCGCTGCCTCTGCTTGAATCGCATGTCGCGCTGGGCGGTTACGCGGATCTTTGGCTCGCCACGTTGTTTGCGCAGGCGGTATTTGCGTGGTTGCGCTGGCATTGCCACCGTGAGCGGCGGCAGCTCGGTGTCGTGATCGGCATCATCGTGCTGCTGCCGATGATCAAGCTCGAAGGCGCAGTGTGGGCGATTGTGCTCGCCGCTGCCTGTGTGTTTTCTTCGCTGCCTGCGTGGTCGCGTCGGCGCCGGTTCCTGCTCGGTTTCGCATTCGCGACAACGTTGACGCTGTTGTCGTTTGCATTCGGCGCCGCCTGGATTCACGTGGCGCGCCGCTACATCGGCAATAGCACCGCATTCAATCTGGCCGATGTATCCGATTCGTTGGCCGCCTTCAGCAGCGGTCTGTGGGCTCAAGGAAACTGGAATCTGCTCTGGTTTGCGTTGCCCGTGGTCTTGATAAGCAACCGTCATGTCTGGATGCGGTCTGCAACAACGCGTCGACTCTTCGTTCTGGCCGGCGTCTCATTTCTGCTGATCGCGGGTCTGTTCGTGTTCACCGCGGCCGCGCGTTATGCGCAGAGCTATTCGGCAGTCAATCGTCTGCTACTTCAGCTGACGCCAATGCTCGTTGCCTTGCTCGTACTCGCTTTCCGACCGCCTGATTCCTGCGCCCAACGGGAAGCCGAGCAATAGCGCACTTATCCGCAGCTGGCGATGGTTGATTCGTACAAACTGAGCATGCGGCGTGCCGACGTGTCTAGGGTGAAGCCGTCGCGCCAGCGCTTCCGTCCGGCTTCACCCAGTCGCGTGCGCAGACCGATATCGCGCAATTTTCCGATCGCCATTGCCAGCGCCTGTGCATCGCCCGGTGTGGCAAGAAGACCCGTCTCGCCGTCAACGACGACGAAGCCGACACCTGAGCCCGGAATCGCGCTTGCCACAATCGCAAGACCCGCGCGCATTGCTTCCAGCAAGACAAGACCGAACGCTTCACCGCGGTCAAGCGAAGACAGTACAAACGCATCCGCACTCGCGTACGCAGCGGCCAGCGTCTCATCATCCAGATCGCCAGCAAATGCGATGCGCGCCTCGACTCCCCGGGCGCGCGCCTGCGCACGGAGGGCAGTTTCGCACTCACCCTGTCCGACCAGAAGCAAACTCGCGTCTTCGATCTGCGTCAGTGCGTCGATGAGTACATCAAAGCCCTTGTACGGACTCAGGCGACCGACAGCGAGCAATCGC
>JBBQQH010000101.1:0-5472 GCA_038216155.1 Lysobacterales bacterium | reverse complement strand
GACTTGAACGATATCTTCGATGGTCGGATACCTGCACCGCGAGCCGCGACCTACATTGAATTGCTATCGGCCGGGCAACTCGGTCTCATCCGCAACACCGGGCTACGTGACGCGCTGCTGGATTACGACATGCAGGTGGGGTATTCGCAGGTTGCCTACAACGTACTGGTAGCGCGCGTCGACCCGCAAATAGCCAGCGTTGTTTCGCATCTTCGGTTCGACAAGACCTTGAATGCGACCCATGCCCCGTCGGATGCAATCAACGAGAACGTGTGGGCCGATGTCGATCTGCAGGCATTGGCGGCCGACCCGAAGGTGGAGGGGGCGCTCAATATGTTTGCGAGTGCCTCGCGCAACCAACTGATAGTGGCCAAGACGCAGCAGGAAAAAGCACGAGCCGTCCTTGCGATCCTGAGGCCAGGTGTCAAGCGCTCCCGAGGCAAGCAACCATGATTGCTGATTGCAGTGACGACGGCGCGAAGCAGCTCGCCTTGACCCCGCTCTGTACGGACTGTACAGTTTGCGCATGAGCAGAAAATCCAAAATCGAGTCCAAAGGTGCAGAGGAAGCCCGGCAGCAACTGCCTTCCATCCTTTCTGCCGCCGCCGCCGGTCGCACCACCTTGATTACCCGGCACGGCCGTACGGTCGCGGCCGTGGTGCCGGTGAGCAAACTCACGTCCGGCAAGCCAGCATCTTTGCTTGCGTTGGCCGGTTCCGGGCGCGGCGTGTGGGGCGACAGCAGTACCGCAGCCATCGACGCATTGCGTGATGAATGGAACCGCTAGACGCCGACGCGCTATCGGCGGGCGCGCTGATCCTGGTCGACAGCGCGCCGATCATCTACACACTTGAATCGCATTCAACCCTGGCTGGTCGCTTTGCACGACTGTTTGAGCGCCACGCAAACGCCGAGATCGAGCTTGCAGTGACCACCGTAACGCTTGCCGAAGTCCTGTGCGGGCCGTTGAAAGCTGGCGAAGAAGCCTTGGCCCGTCGCTATCGCGCCACGCTCGAATCATGGCAAGTCGTCGTCTTTGATGCCGACATCGCCGAATCCGCAGCGCGCATGCGTGGCATGTATGGACTGAAGCTTCCCGATGCGATCCAACTGGCTAGTGCCCTTGCGATCAATGCCGATGCACTGGTCACGCACGATCGCGATTTTTCTCGCGTGCGCGGATTGCGGATACTCACTTGAACTTCATCGCCGAACTCAAACGCCGCAATGTCATCCGTGCCGCCGGGTTGTATCTGGTCGGCGCGTGGTTGCTGGTGCAAGTGGCGAGCACGGTGTTGCCCGCGTTCGACGGGCCAGCATGGGCGTTGCGTAGCCTGATCATCTTGCTGGTGATTGGGTTTGTGCCGGCAATGATCGTGGCGTGGGTGTTCGAGCTGACGCCCGATGGAATCAAGCGCGATGACGACGTCAAGCCTGAGGACTCCATCGCTCCGAAAACCGCGCAGCGCATGAATCACCTGATCATCGCGATGCTGATACTGGCGCTGGCGTATTTCGGCGTCGACAAGTTCGTGCTTGCGCCACGCAGCGCGCCAGTGGTGGCGATTGCCGATAAGGCTACTACTGGAAGCAAAGCACCCGTCGTGGCTGAGGACAATTCCATCGCAGTGCTGCCTTTCGTGGACATGAGCCAGGGCAAGGACCAGGAATATTTCTCTGACGGCCTTTCGGAAGAGCTCTTGAACCAACTGGCGCAGATTCCGCAATTGCGGGTGATTGCGCGCACCTCGTCGTTCTCGTTCAAGGGCAAGGAGGTATCAGTGGCCGAGATCGCCAAGGCGCTCAACGTCGCGCATGTGCTGGAAGGCAGCGTGCGCAAGTCTGGCGACACGCTACGCATCACCGCACAGCTGATCCGGACTTCCGACAGCTCGCATCTGTGGTCGCAAACCTACGACCGCAAGCTGACCGACATCTTCAAGGTGCAAGACGAGATTTCCACCGAGGTGGTGAACGCGCTCAAGATCAAGTTGTTGCCCGATCAGGCCTTGGGAACCACCCAGCGCACGCATAGCTCCGAGGCCTATGAGCAATACTTGATTGCCAAGAACATATTTCGGACTGGCGGGCGCAGCAATGTTGAGGCCGCGGTGGCGGCCTTGAGACGCGCGGTTGTCATCGACCCCGGCTACGCCAACGCGTATGCGCAACTGGGGAATCTGGGGGCGAACATGGCGGACTTCGCCGAAACGCCCGCGCAGCGTGAGATCGCAATCACACAGGCCTTGGCCGATGTCGACCGGGCCATCGCACTCTCCCCCGACCTTTCCGACGGTTATGTCTGGCGCGGGAATATCCGCTACCGCATGCGCTGGGACTGGCAGGGCGCGCAGACTGATTTCGCGCGCGCCTTGGCGCTTGATCCCAACGACGCCGTAGTGCTGACTAACTATGCGGCCGTCCTGTTTACACTCGGGCGGCGCGACGAGGGGCTCGCCGCGTTGCGCAAGGCGGTCGTTTCGGACCCGCTCTCGGAAAACGTCTGGAACGCACTTGGACGTTCCCTGGATGCGGCCGGTGAAAGAGCAGAGGCAAAGCAGGCCTACGCCCGCGCGCTGGAAATAAATCCGCAGCAGAACTGGGCCAATTTCCTGCTGGGCAACATGCTGCTGGCGGACGGCGACATTGACAGGGCGATCTCGCATTACCAGCGCGCGCCCGAACAGTTCCAGACCACCGGCATGGCCATGGCCGAGTTCACGCGTGGCAACGATGCGGCTTCGCGGCAGTTGCTGGCGAAAATGGAGACCGACTTCGCGATTGGCTTCGGCTACCAGATCGCCCAGATCTACGCCTGGCGCGGCGAGAAGGACCAGGCCTTCGCCTGGCTCGACCGCAGCTACGCCCTGCACGACGCCGGCCTGGTGCGCTTGCCCTTCGATCCGGTGCTCAATCCGCTACGCAAGGACCTGCGCTTCGCCGCGTTGGTGACGAAGATGGGGTTCCCGAAATGAGCCTGATTGAAGAGCTCAAACGCCGCAACGTCATCCGCGCCGCCGGCCTGTATCTGGTCGGCTCGTGGTTGCTGGTGCAAGTGGCGAGCACGGTGTTGCCGGCGTTCGATGGGCCGCCTTGGGCATTGCGCAGCCTGATCATCGCGCTCGCGGTTGGCTTTATTCCGGCGATGATCGTGGCTTGGGTGTTTGAACTGACACCCGACGGATTGAAGCGCGATGCGGAAGTAACGGCCGACGAAACAATCGTGTCGCATCCAAGGGGTACCTCCTACGGGGCACAAACCGCACGTCGCATGGATCGCCTCATCCTGATCGTGGCGGTGGTGGCCATCGGCTACTTCGCGTTCGATAAATTCGTGCTCGCGCCGCGCCGTGATGCAGCGCTGGTGACGCAAACGGCGACGCAAGTCACCGCTCAAATCAGTGCGAACAAATCGAAGCTCGATCCGCGCTCGATCGCGGTGTTGCCGTTCGTCAACATGTCGGCTGATCGGGACAACGAATTCTTTGCCGATGGACTGTCCGAGGAAATCCTCAACTCGCTGGCGCGCATCGATACCCTGCATGTCGTCGGTCGCACGTCCTCGTTCCAGTTCAAGGGCAAGTCCGACGACTTGCGGGCGATCGGCGTGAAGCTCGGCGTCGCGAACGTGCTGGAAGGCAGCGTCCGCCGCGAAGGCGATCGGGCGCGCATCACCGCACAATTGATTCGCGCGTCCGATGGCATTCATCTCTGGTCGCAAACCTACGATCGCACCGTGAAAGACAGCCTGGCGGTACAACTCGATATCGCAGAGCAGGTCGCCGGGGTGCTGAACGTAGTCCTGGACGACAAACAGCGCACGCACATGCGCGAGGCCGGGGTAAAAAATGTCGATGCGTTCATTGCTTATCAGAAAGGCTGGACGCTCTACATCGACGCACACCGCAAGCCCGACATCGATTTGATCGAAGGCCTACGGCTCGCGAATGTGGAATTCGACAAGGCGATTGCACTGGAGCCGGATTTTTCTTTCGCCTATTTCGCCAAGACGGACCTGTTCGAGCACATCCTGATCGCCAATGGCCGCAGCCAGGCCGAACGGGTCGACGCGCAGCGCTCTGCGTTGCGCAGCCTTCAATTGGCTGCCGACAACAACCCCGATCCGCAGCAGCGGGAGCTCGCGTTGGCCGAGCGGCAGATGCTGAGCGAGGACTGGCACGGGTTGGGCGATCGTATCGAGTCCGCGCTGAAACAACCCGGCTGCAGTGCGCCCAACTGGATGCCGGTTTTCGCCAGTGCGTTTGGATACGGAGATCTGGTCGAAAACCTGGGTGCACGGGTGAATGCTTGCGATCCTCTGAACGGGATCAACTACCTCACCCGGATGTGGGTTGCACGAGCGACCGGCCATGCCGACCGAACCCTGTCGATCGCCGCGATAGCAGAGCAGGCTCTCGGCAATACGGGCGGCACCGATGCCCAGCGTGCCATCGCTCTCACGATGCAGGGTCGGGTACCGCAGGCAACCAGGCTGCTGACATCCATGGAGGCCAGCGGCGAGTCCTATTACATGGCGCAAGTGATCGTGGGCACTGCGAACGGCGAGGGCGCCGTGAGCATCCATGCCCGTCTGCAAACCGTTGATCGCACAAGTCCGAAAGTCATGATGTGGGACATTGCCGACGCAGTCGAAGCAGCACTGTCCGGCGATCGTACCGAAGCCAACCGCCAAGCCGCCGCGCTGGATGCGAGACCGGCCGGCGGCTTGCTGCTTGCCGTGCTCGTCAGCGAATGCCAATGCGGCGCACCGTTCGACCTCGATGCAACACCGAATTTCAAGACCAAACTCGCCGAGTCCGGATTGCATTGGCCGCCGCCGCAGACGATCAAGTACCCGCCGCGCAAGCCGGTATCCACACCATGAGTTTCATTGCCGAACTCAAACGCCGCAACGTGATCCGCGCCGCCGGTTTGTATCTGGTCGGCTCGTGGTTGCTGGTGCAAGTCGCTGGCACGGTGTTGCCATGGTTCAACGTGTCGGAATCAAATCTGCGTGGTCTGGTAATTGTTCTGGCGGTCGCGTTCCTTCCGGCGATGATCGTGGCTTGGGTGTTCGAGCTGACACCCGATGGCATCAAGCGCGATGAAGACGTCACGCCCGGAGAATCGATCGCGCCGCAAACCGCCAAGCGCATGGATCGACTGATCCTGATCGTGGCGGTGATCGCGATCGGCTATTTCGCCTTCGACAAATTCGTGCTCGCGCCACGGCGCGATGCCGTGCTGGTGACGCAGGCAACGGCACATGTCACTGCTGCGTTCAACGCGGAAAAATCGAAGGTGAACCCGTACTCCATCGCCGTGCTGCCGTTCATCAACATGTCGGGCGACAAGGCGAACGAGTATTTCTCCGACGGCATCAGCGAGGAAATCCTCAACGTGCTGGCGCAGATTCCCAAGTTGCAGGTCGCCGCGCGTACCTCATCGTTCTCGTTCAAGGACAGCCACAAG
>JBBQQH010000100.1:0-5650 GCA_038216155.1 Lysobacterales bacterium | reverse complement strand
ACAACGCGTCCCCATCCAACTCCCCCGTACGAATCCGCACCACGCGATCAAGGTCGTAGACGAAAATCTTGCCGTCGCCAATCTTGCCGCTGCCGGCGGTGTGCATGATCGCTTCGACGACGCGCTCGACCTGGTCTTCGGCAACGGCAATCTCCAGTTTGATCTTGGGCAGGAAATCGACCACGTATTCGGCGCCGCGATACAGTTCGGTGTGGCCTTTCTGCCGGCCGAAACCCTTGACCTCGGTGGCTGTGATGCCGTTGAAGCCTACTTACGACAGCGCCTCTCGCACATCGTAGAGTTTGAACGGCTTGATGATCGCCATGATCATTTTCATGCGGCGGCTCCCGGCTTCATGTGTGTGGATGTCCGTGCGGCGCACGACGCGACGCGACGCGACGCGACCATTGTGCATTACAGGTTGTAGCCGCGTTCGTCGTGCAGCACCAGGTCGAGGCCTTCGGTTTCGCCATCGGCGCTTACCCGCAGCGGCAGCACGCGGTTGACCAGCAGTAACGCGGCGGCGGTTACCGTGCCCGACCACAGCATCGTCACCGCTACCGCCAACGCCTGGATGCCGACCTGCTTGAGCATGCCGATACCGTCGGCATAGCCAATTCCACCAAGCGTCGCATCCGCGAACACGCCGGTCAGCAGCGCGCCGACAATGCCGCCGACGCCATGCACGCCAAACACGTCCAGTGAATCGTCGTAGCCCAACCAGCGTTTGATCCGTGATGCGGCGACAAAACAGATCCCACCTGCCGCTATCCCGATCACCAGCGCGCCCAGCGGTCCGCAGGAACCACTGGCGGGCGTGATCGCGACCAGGCCGGCGACCGCGCCAGTGACGATGCCGAGTAAGGACGGCTTGCCATGCGCGATCCACTCGGTGCACATCCACGCCAGTGCCGCGCCCGCGGTGGCGATCTGGGTGACCAGCATCGCCATGCCGGCGCTGCCATTCGCCGCCCCCGCGCTACCGGCGTTGAAACCAAACCAGCCGACCCACAGCATCGCCGCGCCGATCATGGTGAAGGTGAGGTTGTGCGGCGGCATCGGCTGTTGCGGGTAGCCCTTGCGCGGGCCGATCAGCAGGCAGGCGACCAACCCGGCGATGCCGGCATTGATGTGCACCACGGTGCCGCCGGCGAAATCCAGCACGCCCCAATCCTGAAACAGGCCGCCGGGGCCGGCCCAAGTCATGTGCGCGATCGGCAGGTAGGAGAAGGTGAACCACAGCGCGGTGAACGCCAGCATCGGCGCGAAGCGAACGCGTTCGGCAAACGCGCCGACGATCAATGCCGGGGTGATCGCGGCGAAGGTCAGCTGGAACATCACGAACACGGTTTCCGGGATGCTGCCGACCAGGCTGTCGCGGTGGACGCCGAGCAGGAATGCCTTGCCGAAGCCACCGAAGACGCTTGCCCGATTCAGCGCCCCGACCTGCATGCCGGTGGTGTCGAAGGCGACGCTGTATCCGTATACCAGCCACAGCAGGCTGATCATGCAGACGATGGCGAAACACTGCATCAGCACGCTGAGCACGTTCTTGGTGCGCACCAGGCCGCCGTAGAACAAGGCCAGGCCGGGAATGGTCATCATCAGCACCAGCAGGCTGGAGACCAGCATCCACGCGGTGTCGCCGGAATCGGGTTGCGCAATCGCGGTTTGCGCGTGCACCGATCCGATCAGCAGGGCGCACGGCAGCAGGAGCGCCCAGCGGGCGGCGGAAAGTCGGTTCATGGTTGCTCCCTTGGAGGAAGACGCAAGCATGCAAGGAGACTGGCAATTGATTGCTCGCCGGCTACGTGGTTTATTGGGCGTCCCGGCGAATCGGGCAGACACCAATGACTAGGAATTTTCCTAGATCGATTCGGTGCATCTTCCGATCCCCCGGGTGATCCATTGGCGCCAGACTGCAAGGCGTCAACCCAAGGAGCACGCAGATGATCGATTCCACTTCCGGCAAACCGCCCTTCCTCAACCTGACCTCGATCGACGAGATCGCGCGCCGCCTGCATGAGATGGTGCCGCCGGGTGCACGTGAGGCGCAGGCCGATTTGCAACAGCATTTTCGCGCGACCTTGCAGGCCGGCTTGTCACGGCTGGACCTGGTGACGCGCGAGGAATTCGACGTACAACGCGCGGTGCTGCTGCGCACGCGCGAGCAAGTCGAACTGGTCGAACGCATGTTGCTATTGCTGGAAGCGCGGATGGAAGCGCTGACCGGCCGCAACCACTAATCGCGCGTCACAAACGATCATGAGTCTGGCGCTGGTTCACAGCCGCGCCCGCGTCGGCGTGAGCGCGCCGCCGGTGCGGGTAGAGGTGCATCTGTCCGGCGGCCTGCCGGGGATGTCGATCGTCGGCCTGCCCGAGGCTGCGGTGCGCGAAAGCAAGGATCGCGTGCGTGCGGCGATCCAGTGCGCGCAACTGGAATTTCCGCAGCGACGGATCACGGTTAATTTGGCACCGGCGGACCTGCCCAAGGATGGCGGCCGTTTCGATCTGCCGATTGCGCTGGGCATTCTGGCGGCGTCAGGGCAACTGCCGGTGGAAGCCTTGTCGAACGTGGAATGCATTGGAGAACTCGCACTCACTGGCGAGTTGCGCAAGGTCGATGGCGTGCTGCCGGCCGCACTGGCGACCACGCGCGCCGGGCGCATGCTGATTCTGCCGTGCGAGAACGGCGCGGAAGCATCGCTGGTGTCAAACGTGGATGCCCGCGTTGCGCGCACCTTGCTTGAAGTCTGCGCGCACTTGCAGGGCATCAAGCCGCTGCCGGTCGCGGAGTCCGCGCCGGCCACGGCTGCATTCGATTTACTCGACTTGATGGATGTGCGCGGTCAGGCGCACGCGCGGCGCGCATTGGAAATCGCGGCCGCGGGCAATCACCATCTGCTGTTGATCGGTCCGCCCGGCTGCGGCAAGACATTGCTGGCCTCGCGCCTGCCCGGAATTCTGCCCGCTGCATCGGAAGAAGAAGCGCTGGAGTCCGCGGCGATTGCATCGGTCAGCGGTCGTGGGCTGGATCTCGCACGCTGGCGGCAGCGACCGTTCCGCGCCCCGCACCACACAGCAAGCGCCGTCGCGCTGGTCGGTGGCGGAGCGGATCCGCGTCCTGGCGAAATCTCGCTTGCGCATCATGGCGTCTTGTTTCTCGACGAGCTTGCCGAATGGAATCGGCAGACACTCGACGTACTGCGCGAGCCGCTGGAATCGGGCGTGGTCACTATTTCTCGTGCTGCTAGGCAAGCCGAATTTCCGGCGCGTTTTCAATTGGTAGCTGCGATGAATCCGTGTCCGTGCGGCTGGGCCGGCGATCCTTCGGCGCGCTGCCGTTGCAGTGGCGAACAAATCGGGCGTTACCGCGCACGCCTCTCAGGACCGTTGCTCGATCGCATCGACCTGCACGTGTCGGTGCCGCGGCTGGCGCCACACGAACTACGGATGGATGCGCCACATGGCGAAGCTTCAGCAATAGTGCGTGATCGCGTGCTGCGGGCACGCGCCGTGCAATTGGCGCGCAATGGTCGCGCCAACGCGCAACTCTCGCAACGCGAAACCGAACGCGAATGCCGGCTGACCGAACCAGACCAGCTGTTGCTGGAGCGCGCGATGGATGCACTGCAACTGTCCGCGCGCGGCACCCATCGCATCCTGCGGGTGGCGCGCACGATCGCCGACTTGGCCAATGCTGACCGCATCGGCACCGCGCACCTGACCGAGGCAATCGGCTATCGGCGACTGGATCGCGGCGTCGCGATCGAGCCGGCGATTACGACAAAGAGATTATCTTATAATTGATTAGAGGGTGGCGTGGTACGGCAGGGTAAGAAATCACAATTTCCGCCAAAATTTCCAAGCGGACTGGTCGAATCGCTCATATTAGGATCCCTGACAAGCCCACTTTCTGTGCGACCACTCGGATACCTGAAGCTCACTGTTTGACCGCTGGAAATGCTGGCCAATCCATGCGAAAGACGATAAACCCCCACGGCTTGAGACATGGCCGCACCCCGGACTTCGCCAATATCCGATTCAGTGACTCCATGGATTGACGATCGATTCTGATATTCGGAACTCCCCAGATTGATACTCACCACTCCCGCGATTGCGATGCCCGTTGCCAGGAGTCCAGCGATCAACCAGCGCTTCTTGCTCATGTTCATGTTCATGTTCGGCATCCCCGTTAGTTTGTTATGGTCTGTGATGCGTTTTTTCCACGATTTGATCAGCCATCTGCCTCGCTGTCGTCATGTCTGCAGGTGACAACATCAACTCCCTCAACTGCGCATCGTATGAGGCGTATCCACACCCTCCCGCGTTGAAACACACATTGGCCAGCAACTGGCTCATTGGTCCGCAATCCATGCCCAATTTACAGGCGGCCAGAACGTAAGCCTCTGACGCTAGCTTGCTGCCCGCAGGCACATCGAAAAGCTGGTCGCGATTTGGGTTGTACATGACAGAACTCAGCCCAAAAATCGCTCTCGCATTTCCAGACTCAACGATATCTTCTACAGTCGAGGCGAGATGGTCAGCAGGTATGGTGTCCCAATGCATGGATTCATCCGCCAACAGCGTAGCCTTGGCTTCTGCATTCTGGTTTTTTGCGGCTTTATTTAGTCGGGCGAGCTTCACTGTGTGGCTTTCAAAATCGGTTTTTGCAAACCGTCCGCAGCGCGACTGCTCCTGTACCCGCAACGCTGCAACATAATTTCGCGCGTCCGGATGCAGCTTCGCCCAACCATCGGGAATGCCGAACCGATCGTAGCCGGGAGCGGAGGTTCCGCCATTCAAGACGAACGCCCTGCACTCGTTTTCCAGGTCAATCAGCACCATCGCCGCGTCGTCGTCGCCTTGGTCTGCCCGGGCACGTAGGTCCTGATCCAGTGCGAAAAGGTCGGTACTGCTGTCGTAGGTTTGCCTCAGCGATCGTGGCTGCGCTGCACGCGGAGAAAGAACCGTTGCCGGATCATGCTCGCTGTCCGTAGATGAAACAGTCTCCGACGCCCGCTCCGCTGCACTGGGCAGGTTTTCGAAATGATTTGTCGCTATGTTTCGGTCGGACTTCCCGAAAACTGCGTATCCAAGAATCCCGAGTACGGCCAACACCGCGGCTAAGATCAAACCATATCGACGCATCTACTCCGCCTCTTTCAGTCAGGGCAGGAATGTAATCTACCCCCCCCCCTCAATGTCAACAGAAATTTTCGGGGATGGCGCGACCGCAATCTATCGCGCGCGCGCCGTGCTCTCGCTAAGCTGCCGGTCTGGCTACCTGCGGGGAAACGAACGTGCTCGATGCCACCGGTGATGCCGCAAAGCTACTGCGCTCGATTCCGCTGTTCGAAGGACTATCGGCCGACGATTTGAATGCATTGTCTGGTGCGCTCAGCCTGCGTACCTTCAAGGCTGGCACGATGGTGTTTGCGCATGGCGACGCAGGCGACGCGATGTATATCGTCGACTCGGGCGACATCAATATCCACTTGCCCGGTGATGGCTCACAACGCATTTCGCTGAAGGACATCGCGCGCGGCGAATATTTCGGCGAGTTGTCGCTGTTCGACGAGAAGCCGCGCAGCGCCAGCGCACTGGCAACGACTGATGCGGTGTTGTTGGAACTCGACCGCTCGACGCT
>JBBQQH010000099.1:0-5694 GCA_038216155.1 Lysobacterales bacterium | reverse complement strand
CCCACGCGGTTTTCCTTGACGCGCGCGGGGCACGCCCGTATCCTGCGCGCTCTTCAGCATGTGGGGCTATAGCTCAGCTGGGAGAGCGCTACAATGGCATTGTAGAGGTCATCGGTTCGATCCCGATTAGCTCCACCACTTCACCATCAGCACCGCCTCTGTCCCCATCGTCTAGAGGCCTAGGACACGTCCCTTTCACGGACGCGACCGGGGTTCGAATCCCCGTGGGGACGCCACATAGAACAACGACTTAGGCTGCCGATTGGCGGCCTTTTTCGTTTTTTGGTGGATGGATTCAAAGCGACTCAGCAACATCGTGCACCCTCAGGCCACCAAGCTGGCTCAGGCGCACTAAAGTGACCTTGAAATCGGCGCTGTAACAGTAGACGTCAAGACGAAGTGACTGTGCACGATTGCCGGGCGTTGCTGCCATCAACGCTAGATTGCCCAATTGTTATTTGGCTTCATCAACCATCTGCATGGTCTTGGTTTCAACCTCTTTGGCAATTTGAGCCAATGCTGGGTCCTGAGAGAGCGCCGAGAGCATCTCCACCGGTTTGATCAGGCCGATCTTCGTCTTGCCTTGTTCTGTAAATACCGAGATACGGCAGGGCAGAGCCATGTTCAGGCGCATGTCGGTTGCCAGAACTTTGGCCGCCTGCGCCGGATTGCAGACTTCAAACACCTTGCAGTTTTCAGCGAAGGAAATGCCCTTGCTGCGAAGCGTTGCCCCCAGGTCGTGCACATGCAGAACCCCGAAGTCATGGCGCTTGACCGCCGACTCAAGGTCTGTCGACGCCTGGTCGAATGATTTTGCTGTTTCAACAATGTAATACATGCATCACCTCAATTTATGGAGTCGTCTGGCAAGCACTCAATGGACCGGCTATGCCGAGCCACTGCAGATCATCGGACCAGGCAGTCATTCATCGCTTTGACCATCCGCGTACAGCAATTTAAATCCGTCATCTGGTCAAGACGGGTCATCGCGACCACAGAAGCAGGCGCAGACTCATCTTGATCGACGCTGACTGAACCTTGCCGGGTTGTCGAACCGAATTAGTCCTATCCGCCGCAATACACCTTGTGCAGGAGATCGATGACTCGTTGCGCCGGGCCACTGCGCAGCGAATAGACCACGCTCTGTGCATCGCGGCGCGTCTGCACCAGACCATCGTCACGCAGCACCGCCAAGTGCTGGGACAACGCCGACTGGCTCAGATCGAGCATGGCGTTCAATTCGCCGACCGTGCGCTCGCTGTCTGCCAGTAGGCACAGGATCATCAGGCGCTTCTCGTTGGCCAGAGCCTTCAGTAACCGTGTGGCGTCGGCAGCGTGCGCACTCATCTTTTCAGCGCTTGAGCGGGTGTCAGTTGGGCGTCGCGGCATGGAGTATCCAAAGCGGGCAGGGCAGCACCGGGAGTCGGCATCGTCGCCCGGCATGATGCCACTGGACAACGGACGCGCGTCGTCGGCAGGCAAACGATTGAGAGGCGACGGGAGTCATCAAATTCACTCGGATATTAGTTGACACTTATATTAGCGCCGTCTAACATAAGAAGCAACCCGAGTGTGCGTCGTCCTTGACCGATATCAATACCGAGCCAAGGCCTTGACGAGACAATCGGCTCTCGCTTTCGGAGACAATCGCCATGACAAAGATCGTGATCCTCGGCGCTGGATTGGCTGGCATGAGTGCCGCGTACGAATTGCGCGAGACGCTCGGCCCCAAGCCTTCGATCACCGTGCTGGGCGACGGCGAGCGGTTTAGCTTCACTCCCTCCAATCCATGGTTGGCGGTTGGCTGGCGCAAGGCCACCGATTTCACCCTTGCCGCGGGCGACTACCTGACCAAGAAGGACATCGCCTTCGTGCCACAGCCGGCCACGCGCATCGATGCGGCGAACAAAACGGTTGAGACCGTCGACGGCCAACGCTTCGAATACGACTACCTGCTGATCTGCACCGGCCCAAAGCTCGCTTTCGACGAGGTGCGTGGCAGCGGCCCGACCGGCGGGCACACGCAGTCGGTATGCACTACACCGCATGCTCAGCAAGCATGGATTGCGTATCAGCAATTTCTCGAGAATCCCGGACCGATCGTGATCGGCGCAGTGCAGGGCGCGAGCTGTTTCGGCCCGGCCTACGAATTCGCCTTGATCATCGATGCTGACCTGCGCAAGCGCAAGTTGCGCGACCGCGTGGTAATGACGTTCGTGACCAGCGAACCGTATATCGGTCACATGGGTCTGGGCGGGGTCGGCGACTCCAAGGGACTGCTGGAATCGGAGTTCCGGCAGCGCCACATCAAATGGGTCACCAACGCCAAGGTGACCAAAGTGCGCGTGGGCGAGGCCAGCGTCACCGAATACGATGACGCCGGTCAGCCCAAGCATGATCACGTGCTGCCGTTCAACTACGCAATGTTGTTGCCGGCGTTCAAGGGTGTGGATGCGGTGGCCGCGGTCGAAGGTCTGTGCAATCCGCGCGGCTTCGTGCTGGTCGACAAGCACCAGCGCAATCCGAAGTATCCGCAGATCTTCGCGGCCGGCGTGTGCGTGGCGATCCCTCCAGTGGAAGCAACGTTCATTCCCACTGGCGCGCCCAAGACCGGCTTCATGATCGAGTCGATGGTCACCACGATCGTGCGCAACATCCAGGCCGAACTCACCGGCAAGCCGACCGACTTCGAAGGCACATGGAATGCAGTTTGTCTGGCCGACATGGGCGATAGCGGCGTGGCCTTCGTCGCGCTTCCGCAGATTCCACCGCGCAATGTCACTTGGGCGAAGAAGGGCCGATGGGTGCACTTGGCCAAGGTTGCGTTCGAAAAATACTACTTGTTCAAGATGCGTCAAGGCACCTCCGAACCGATCTACGAAAAATATGTGATGAAGGCGCTCGGTATCGAGCGGCTCAAGGCCCATGCGAAACAGGATCACGAGACCTGACAAACCACTCCCAGGCCCGAGTAACTACCGCAGCAATCGAGAAACGCCATGGACTGGAAAAATACAACGGATCGTTTTGGAAGGCTGTCGATCGGCATGCACTGGTCGATGCTCTTGCTGCTGGTCGGCGTATATGCGTGCATCGAACTGCGCGGATACTTTCCCAGGGGAAGCGATCTGCGCGAGGGCTTGAAGACGTGGCACTTCATGCTCGGCCTGAGTGTGTTCGCGTTGGTCTTTATACGACTGGGCATACGGCTCAGCGGGCCCACGCCGCGTGTCGTGCCAGAACTGCCTTTGTGGCAGCGGCAATTCGCCCGACTGATGCATGCGTTGCTATACGCCTTCCTGCTCGCAATGCCGGTACTCGGCTGGCTGACGCTCAGCGCCGAAGGCAAGGTGATTCCTTTTTTTGGGCTGCAACTTCCCGCACTGATCGGCCCGGACAAGGCATTCGCGCATTCGGTGCAGGATATCCACGAAACCATCGGGACGATCGGCTACTACCTGATAGGCCTGCATGCGGCGGCCGCGTTGTTCCATCACTACGTGAGGCACGACAACACGCTGCTGCGCATGTTGCCGCGTCGTGATCATCGGACGGACTAGCCAGCATGGAAGCGCGATGGCGCTCGATGACAGCCCTCTTTTCGGGCTCGGGAAGGCCGGCTCCGTGACCGACCAGCAACCTCTCAATCAAAAGGAAATCAATCATGAGTCTCGACCGTGCCGTGATGGCGTTTGCTGGCGTGATGATCCTGATCAGCATCGCGCTGACCCAACTCGTTTCTCCCTGGTGGTGGTTGCTGACCGCCTTCGTCGGTCTCAACCTGTTGCAGTCCAGCTTCACCGGGTTTTGTCCGGCGGCAATGATCATGCGCAAGTTCGGCGTGGGCAGGAACGTGTCCGCAGGATGTGGCTTCCAGTGAGCCGGATCCAGATCGGAATCGGGATCCGCCTACGATGATGCGCTTTCGCATAACCTTCGCCGCCAGCATGTTGCTGGCGCTGGCAGCTTGTGGCAATGGCCAGAAAGCCGCCGAGCTGCCGCAGCTGCCTAAGCTCGATACGCTGATCGTGCATGCCGGTGGCGCCGGTCAGGGTCGTACATGGGATGGCGTGCTCGAAGCGGTGCAGCAGGCCGATCTGTCGGCGCAGACCGCAGGTCGCGTGGTCGCGGTCGATGCCGACGTCAACGATCGTGTCGCCGCCGGGGCGGTGTTGTTGCGGTTGACCGCCGTCGAGCAGCAAGCCGGCGCCAACATCGCGCGCGCGCAATTGCGCGCAGCCGATGCGGCGGCGACCGAGGCGGAAGCCACCTTCGTGCGCTATTCCGCGCTCGCGTCAAAACAGCTGGTTTCCCGATTGCAGATCGACCAGTTGCGTGCGGCACGCGATAGCGCTGTGGCTGCCCGCGATGCGGCCCACGCACAGCTTGCGCAAGCTGGACAGCAGGCCGACTACACCGTGGTGCGCGCGCCATTCGCTGGTGTCGTCAGCGCACGCCGGGTCGAGCCGGGCGAGAGCATTGCCAATGGGCAAGCCCTGATGTCGATCTATGCGCCGGGCGCGCTGCGCATCCAGGTGCAGGTGCCGCAGTCCGACGCGGACGCGATCCGTGCATCGAGCCGTGCCCGCGTGGTGCTGGCCGATGGCCGCAGCATCGAGGCCACCGAAGTCATCGTGTTTCCATCCGCTGATCCGTCCACTCACAGCGTCACCGTGCGCGTCGTCTTGCCAGCGCTGAAGGATCCGCCGCAGCCTGGAGCGACGGCCAAGGTCGTGTTCGCGATTGTCGGCGGCGCTAGCGTGCTCCAGATTCCGCGCAGCGCGCTGGTGCAGCGCGGCGAGGTCAGCGGTGTGTACGTGCTGGACGGCAACCAGTTGTCGTTGCGCCAGTTGCGACTCGGCGAGCGCGTCGGCGACGTGGTGGAAGTGCTGGCCGGCCTGAAGAGTGGCGAGACGATTGCGACCGACCCGGTGGCCGCTGTACAAGCCTTGTCGGCGCAGCGCAAGGCCGCCGGGAATGCCGATGAGTGAAACTCGCCTGGGGCTTTCCGGTCGGCTGGCCGCCGCATTCCAGGCCAACCCGCTGACCCCGATTCTGGCGATCCTGGGCCTGCTGTTGGGACTGGTCGCCGTGCTGATTACCCCGCGCGAGGAAGAACCGCAAATCGACGTGACGATGGCGAACGTGTTCGTGCCGTTCGCCGGCGCCAGCGCGCATGATGTCGAACAACTGGTCAGCACGCCGCTGGAACAGAAGCTTTCGGAGATCCAGGGCGTCAAGCACGTCTATTCGATCAGTCGCCCGGGCATGGCGGTGCTGACCGTCGAGTACACCGTCGGCATTCCGCGCCAGACCGCGATCGTGCGCCTGTACAACCAGGTCTTCTCCAATCAGGACTGGTTGCCGCAGGGCGTCGGCGTGGGTCAGCCGCTGATCAAGCCCAAGGGCATCGATGATGTGCCGGTGATGGGACTGACCCTGTGGACCGACGACCTGCAACGCGGCGCTACCGACTTGGCCGAAGTCGCGCACACCCTGGAAACCGAGCTCAAGCGGATCCCCGGCACGCGCGATGTCTACACCATTGGCGCGCCCGACCGCGTGGTGTCGGTGACGCTGGATCCTGCGAAGCTCGCCAATTTCAACCTGACCGTTGCCGATCTCGCGCAATCGTTGCAGGCAGCCAACGCCGTGCGCCAGCTGGGCGAACGCGTCGGTGGCGATACAGCGGTG
>JBBQQH010000098.1:0-5746 GCA_038216155.1 Lysobacterales bacterium | reverse complement strand
GCGGACGCCCGGTCGGGGTCGCGGTCGACAAACGCGGCGCACTGCTGGTGGCCGATGATGTCGGCAACGTCATCTGGCGGGTAACGCCCGCGGCTATAACGGCACCCGCAACCCGCTAAATCACGAGTCGGCCGCAGCGCGCGCCGATTCTGTCGAATGTCCGATCGTCAGATGGTGTCGCAGGCCCTCGCGGGCGCTCCAAAACGTCTGGCGTAATCACGCTCAACAATCACCGAGTCCACTTCGCTGGCCTCCATTTCAGGCGCCGCATACACAGCGTAGACCGCGTCATCGCCATGGTTCCCTAGCGCATGCAGTCGATAGCGTTGGGTGCCGCTGCCGCCGTCTTCCGGGTAATGCACGGGCGCCGTGCGAGATTCGACGTCCAGTTCGCTGTTGTCGATTAATCCGCCTACAAATAGGAAATGCATTGATGGGATCCTCCTTCGTTGAGCAGCAGGCGCCGAATTCGACGCCTGCCCATGGGTCAACCATAACGCACTGGACTGCAAGCGCTTGGCAAGCAGGCCGCGCTTGCTGTCACTGACTGTCGGTCGATCACTCCCGAGCCGCGCTCGGGCCGGACTACAATGGTTTTTTCCCCGGAGCCAGCCATGTTGACCACCGCCGCCTACGCCGCCCAGTCCGCCAGTTCGCCGCTGGCTCCGCATTCGATCGAACGCCGCACGCCCGGCGCGAACGAGGTATTGATCGACATCGCCTGGTGCGGCGTGTGTCATTCGGACATCCATATGGCGCGCAACGAGTGGGGCGGCAGCGAATATCCGATGGTGCCCGGTCACGAAATTGTCGGCACTGTCGCGCAGGTTGGATCGGGCGTCAGCAAGTTCAAGCTGGGCGATCGTGTCGGTGTCGGCTGCTTCGTCGACTCGTGCCGTAAGTGCGCGCAGTGCGATGCAGGCGAGGAACAGTACTGCCTTAATGGCATGACCGGGACATACAACAGCCATGAACGCGACTCGGGCACGCGCACGCAAGGCGGCTATTCAACCCGCATCACGGTGAATGAGGATTACGTGCTGCGTATTCCCGAAGGCATCGACATGCAACGCGCCGCGCCGCTGTTGTGCGCCGGCATCACCACGTATTCGCCGCTGCGTCACTACGGACTCAAGCAGGGCGACAATCTGGCGGTGGTCGGATTGGGCGGTCTTGGTCACATGGCGGTGAAGTTTGGCGTGGCGATGGGTGCTCGGGTGACGGTGCTGAGTACGTCCGAATCCAAGCGCGCCGATGCGATGGCGCTCGGCGCGCACGCGTTCGAGGTGACCCGTGACGAAAACGCATTCAAGCAATTGGCCGGGCAATTCGACTTGATCGTCGACACGGTATCGGCAGCGCACGACTACAACGCGTATCTGTCGCTGCTCAAAGTCGATGGCACCATGATTCTGCTGGGCGTGCCTGAGCAGCCCACGCCCGTCCATGCATTTTCGCTGGTGATGCAGCGGCGCAAGCTGGGCGGATCGCTGATCGGCGGCATCCGCGAAACCCAGGAGATGCTGGACTTCTGCGCCAAGCACAACATCGCCGCCGACGTCGAAGTCATCGATATAGGGCAGATCAACGAGGCCTATGAGCACATGCTCGTTGGCGACGTGCATTACCGCTTCGTGATCGATATCGACAGCTTGCGCCAAGCGTGAGCGCAGGCACCCGCTGACGTATGCCGACTCGTTCCACAGCCGACGCTGATCCGCGTCGCGCCATCGTGGCGATGCTGCTGGCGGTGGCTCTGTTCGGCCTGATGGACGCTGGACTGAAATTATTGTCGCCGCATTACGCGCCGTTGCAGATTGCCGCCTTGCGCGGGTTGTCGTCGCTGCCATGGGTGCTGCTGTGGGCGGCAGCCACGGTCGGCCTGCGCAGCTTGCTGCGCCCGCGCTGGTCGCTGCATCTGCTGCGTGGGGTGCTGGGCCTGGCAATGATGGTCGGATTCATATTCGGGTTGCGCACGCTGCCGCTATCGACCGCCTACGCAATCAGCTTCATCGCCCCGTTGCTGATCACCGCAATGGCGGCGTGGATCTTGCACGAACGGGTGGGGCCGGGTCGCTGGAGCGCAATCGCAATCGGTCTGCTGGGTGCGCTGGTGGTGTTGCGGCCGACCGCCTCGGGTCTGGTCTCGCTTGGAGGCCTTGCGGTGTTGCTGGCGGCGTTGGCCTATGCGGTGTCGGCGATCACAGTGCGTGTGCTTGCACGCAGCGACAGCAACCAGTCAATGGTGGTCTGGCTGATGATTCTTGTGGGGTTTGGCGCGCTGGCGTTGGCGGCGCCGGGGTGGATACCGGTGCGCGGCCAGGACTGGAAGCTCATCATCGGCATCGGCATCGTCGGTGCATTGGCACAGGTCGCCATTACTGATGCATTCCGTCGCGGCCAAGCATCGCTGATCGCGCCTCTGGAATACACCGCGCTGGCCTGGAGTGTGTGCCTTGACCTGACGTTGTGGAACTTATTGCCGGATGCGAAGACGTGGCTTGGCGCAGCAATCATCGTCGCCAGCGGCCTGTACCTGCTCCGGCGCGAGCGCGTGCAAGCAATTATCGAACTACCGTAGGCGCAACGGACACCAAAGAAAAAGGACGACCGAAGTCATCCTTTTTCGTTTCAATGACGAGGGCTGCGCCGTTTACGCGAGTTAGTTCGGCAGCAGCACCTTGTCGATCACCAAGATCACACCGTTGCTCTGGTAGACGTCTGGGATGGTGACGTGGGCGGTGTTGCCCTTGGCGTCGGTCACTGTGAGCAGCTTGCCCTTGCCGCGTACGGTCAGATCCTCGCCCTGTACGGTCTTGAGCATCGCCTTGCCGCCGCCTGCCTTGATCTTGGCATCAAGCGCCTTGCTGTCCAGGCTTCCAGCGACCACGTGATAGGTCAGGATACCGCTGAGCATCGCCTTGTTCTCTGGCTTGAGCAGGGTGTCGACAGTACCGGCCGGCAGCGCGCTGAACGCGGCATTGGTGGGTGCAAACACGGTGAACGGACCAGGACCTTTCAGGGTGTCGACCAGGCCTGCAGCCTTGACCGCAGCGACCAGCGTGGTGTGATCCTTTGAGTTCACCGCATTGTCGATGATGTCCTTGTTGGAATACATCGCGGCGCCGCCGACCATCGGATTCTGCATGTTGCCGTGCATGGCCATGCTGCCGGACTTGTCCATTTGCATGGAGTCGGCCTTCATGGAATCGTGCTTCATCGAATCAGCGTGCATGGAGTTACTGGCGCAAGCCACGCCCGACAATGCAATGGCGGCGAGCAGGGCAGTGGTCAACATTCGGGTTTTCATGATCGAGCTCCAGATTTTCAAGGATTGGGTGGGATGCAATTCGCGATCAACAATCGTGTTGGATCGCGATGCAACGAGGTTGGACGAGGGCGCATCGCGAGCGCGTGAAATTCGATCGCAGTCTTTGGCCTTAATGGCAATTTAGTTGTGTGGCGATTCAGCCTTCTGACGCGCGCGTGAAATCTCAAGGCAGCTGCTCGTTTTTACGAGCGTGTGCGTGTTAGCGGGTTGCACCCGTAAACTGCGCGCGATACCCGCCAATGAGTCGCCGCCCGCCATTGCCTGAGATCCAATCCCTGCTGGAGACTCTGCTGTTGCCGTTTGCCTCGGGCGCGATGCCGTGGCCGCCGGATAGTCCTGTCGTGTTTCTCGGCGCCCGCGAAGGTGCTGCGTTTCACCGTTTGAATTTGCAACATCTCGTATGCGAACAGGACTTCAAGCCTTGGGCCGACGAACTGCAGACAAGCGGATTGCGTGTGATCAATTTTGAAATGGGCGAGCATCTCGAGCGGCGCGCGTTGGCTGCCTCGATACCTGCCGCTGCCGCGCTGGTTTTGGTGTTGCCTCCACGTCAGCGCGATCAGGCGCGGACGTTGCTGGCGCGCGCGAGCGTACTGGCGCGCGCAGGTGGCGTGATAGTGGCAGCGATGCGCAACGCAGAAGGCGCGCGCAGCGGTGAGGCCGATTTCGCGCGGCTGCTCGGCCCGCCGACCACAGTGTCCAAACACAAGGCCCGCGTGTTCTGGGCGCGGGTGGATCCAGCCAGTCTTGATCGCGATCTGCAGTCGCAATGGTTGGGAGGCGATGCGGTGCGACCGATCGCCCAGGACCGTTTCCTTTCACGCCCGGGACTATTTGCGTGGGATCGCATCGATACCGCTTCGGCCTTGCTGGCCGCGCAATTGCCGACCGATCTGCACGGGCGCGGCGCCGATCTGGGCGCGGGCTACGGTTACCTCGCGGCCGAAGTTCTGGCGCGCAATCCGCAGGTGAGCGCGCTCGATCTCTACGAGGCCGACCAGCGTGCGCTCGAGCTTGCGCGCGCCAACCTTGCGCGGTTGCATTCCGACACGGCCGTGCAACTGGATTTCCATTGGCACGATGTGACTCTAGGTTTGCTCGGCAGCTACGACTTCATCGTCAGCAATCCACCGTTCCATCAGGGCCGGGCCGATGCGCCGGAACTCGGGCGCGCCTTTATCGCTGCCGCTGCGGACGCGCTGGTCGACAATGGAAGTCTGTGGCTGGTTGCCAATCGGCATCTGGCTTACGAGACCATTCTCGCTGCGCGCTTTGCGTCCGTGCGCACGCTGGTGCAGCGCGACGGCTTCAAGGTGATCGAGGCTGGCGCCAAGCGCAAGCAGGTGTTGCAGCGATGACCTATTTATTCCGTTTCGCTGCATGCTTGGCAACGACCGACGCAAGCGCATTTGTCGGCTTGGTGCTGCGCCGATGAAACTTGTGCGCATGCTCGCAAACCTCGGCTATGGCAGTCGAAAACAAGTGAGTGCACTGTGTCGAGAAGGTCGCGTCACCGACGTCAATGGCGATGTGCTGTACGCCGATGACGTCATCGAGCATGCGCGCATTCGTTTCGATGACGAACCACTCGATCCCCCGCCAAGCCTGCTGTTGATGTTGCACAAGCCGTGCGGTTATACCTGCTCGATGCGCGATCCTGGCCGCATCGTGCACGACCTGTTGCCCGCGCGTTTTCGCCAGCGCAATCCGCAACTCTCAACGGTGGGTCGCCTCGACCGCGACACCAGCGGCCTGCTGCTGCTGACCGACGACGGCGCATTGTTGTACCGGATTACTTCGCCGCGCTCGCATTTGCCGAAAGTCTATGAAGCGATGCTGGCCACCGAGCTGCGCGGCGACGAGGCTGAAATCTTCGCCAGCGGCGCATTGCAACTTGATGGCGAAGCTACGCCGCTGGCACCGGCGAAGCTGCAATCCATTGGCGCGCGCGCTGTGCGCCTCACTATCACCGAAGGTCGCTACCATCAGGTGCGACGCATGTTCGCGGCGGTCGGTAACCACGTCGAGGCGTTGCACAGACGCGCGATTGGCGGGTTGCAACTGGCCGATCTCGCTGCGGGCGCGTGGACGATACTGGACGAACACGCTGCATCCTCGATCTGGCCTGTTGCCAACCGTCAACCCATCGAGAACTGATCCGGCGCCACCGCAGGTCACGACCCCAACCCACCATGAGCGCCGTGACCGACGGCATGCGCCGCCTTCGCGTGGAAAGACTATTCTTTGCGCGTTGACTGTCTCTTTTGCAAAGGATGCCGTGATGCAATCGTCTCGTTCAGTCGTGCGCTTACTGGTGTTGGCCCTGTCCCTGGCGCTCAGCGCGTGTGGTGGGGGCGGCGGTTCCGGACCGGTCAATGGGCCCATACCCCCTCCGCCTCCGCCTCCGCCTCCGCC
>JBBQQH010000097.1:0-5793 GCA_038216155.1 Lysobacterales bacterium | reverse complement strand
TGCCCGTTGTCACGCTGGTGGGTAAACGACACGGCGAGCGACTCGGGCTCACGCTGTTGTCGCGTTTCGGAACGCCCGAGACGATCGCATACAGCAACGAGGAATACATAGCGGCGGTCGCCAGGCTCGCCGAAAATGCGGAATGGGCGGCGGACTTGAAGCGACGGATCTGCTCACTGCACCGCACCTCCCCGGTATGGGATGCGGTTGCACAGGTTGTGGGAGTGGAATCCGCGTACAGACAAATGCTTGCGGTGACGCAATCCACAACGAGTAACCGATGACACCCGCACTGCGGCAGGCGTTGATTGCCGCCGACGGCATGTTGCGCCGGAACGACGCAAGTGGCGCGCGGCGCGCGCTTGAAACAGTGGCCAAGGGAAACGCGGCGATTACTGAGAGCGCCGATCTTCAGTTCCTGCTGGCGCAGGCATGTTTCCAGTCTGGCGATCCAGAATCGGCGCGCGCCCACGTAGAACGTGTCTTTGTGCTGCGCCCGAATCTGGTGGAGGCGCATCGATTGCACGGGTTGGTCATGGCGGACCTCGGGTTGCTAGCAGGCGCCGCGAATAGTCTCGAGCGGGCAATGGCGCTGCAACCGGCGGATGCGCGAACCTGTACTAATCTGGCAGCCGTCTACCGCAGGCGCGGAATGTACCCCGAAGCCCTCGCGACATACCGCCGTGCGACATCGATCAATGAATCGAATCCACAAGGATGGCGTGGCCTCGCCGAAACGCTGCAGGCTTTGGGTCGGGAAGATGAGTCGCTGGCCGCGTGGAAGCGGTGGTCGGAACAGGTGCCAGACAAGGCCGAAGGGTCGGCGGGGCTCGGCCGCGCGTTGGCGCAGGCCCGACGCTGGGCTGACGCGGAGGTGGCGCTGACCAAAGCCGCGGGACTCGCTGATTCCGGTTACGCCGCTGCCACGATGCTCGGTTTCGTGCGGCGTGAGCGGGGCGACACGGCAGGCGCACTCGAGGCATATCAGGGTGCAAGTATGCGAGCCCCGACAGCGTTGACACCTCGCTTCGCGGCAGCACTGACGCTACCGCAAATCTATGTCAGTCGCGCCGATGTTAAGGATTGGAGGGAACGCTATGCGGGCGGACTCGCCTCCTTGTCCGCGAATCTTCCGCAATTGGTTGCAACGCCCGAGGCGTTGTGGGATCTGGATTGGTCGAACTTCTATCTGGGCTATCAGGGAGAGGACGACCTCGCTCTGCAGCGGGAATACGCAAGACTGGTGGGCGCACTGGCGCGTGCAGCGTCGCCAAATTGGATGGCGCCGCCAGAACCGCTTCCTCGCGCCGGCCGGCGGCTGCGCATTGGTTTCGCCTCCAGCCATTTTCGGAATTGCACCGTCGGCGCCTATTTTGAATCGTGGCTCACCGATTTGGATCCGCGGCAATTCGAAGTGCATGCGTTTTATTTCGGCAGCGAAGTCGATGCAGTTACCCAATCGCTGCGCACGCGTGTCGACCACTTTGTCCATCTTCAGCGCAGCGTGCGCCACATCGCGGATAGAGTCCGCGCGGCGCAACTCGATGTGCTGGTGTACCCGCAACTCGGAATGGATGGTCTCGACGCCACGCTTGCCGCACTGCGGCTCGCTCCTGTGCAATGTGTCGCGTGGGGACACCCGGTGACTACCGGTTGCGAGGCGATCGACTACTACTTCAGCTGTGCTGGAATGGAGCCGCCAGACAGTCGCCGGCATTATCGCGAAACGTTGCTGCTGCTTCCCGGAGTAGGTACGCGATATAAGAAGCCGACAGTGCGAGCCGCAACGCGTGCTGAATTCGGACTACCCGATCGCGTATCGATCTACGCTTGTCCGCAGTCGTTGTTCAAAATCCATCCGGATAATGATGCGCTGTTCTGCGACGTTCTGGCCGAGGACCCGCGCGGACACTTGCTGTTCTGCGCGGAGTCGGATCAGCCCGCAACGACGCTGTTCCGAAAAAGACTGCGTGATGCGCTCGACGTTAGAGGAATCGACCTTGACCAGCGTGTCCTGTGGCAACCGATGCGGCGCCCCGAAGAATTTCGATCTATGCTTTCGGTCTGCGACGTGATGCTTGATACGCTGCACTGGTCGGGTGGGAATACCAGCCTCGATTCGCTGGCGGCCGGCGTCCCCATGGTCACCCATCCCGGTCGCTTCCTGCGTGGACGGCAAAGCGCGGCGATGCTGCGCGACCTCGGTCTTCCCGAATTGATTGCGACCGAGACGTCGGCTGTTGCAACGATTGCCGTCGGTGTCGCTAACGAACCTTCTCGAATTCGGGCGCAGATCATTACCGAATCTGGGCGCATCTTCAATCGCGATGAGCCGATTCAGGCGCTGGAGTCACATCTGCTTCGAATAACCGGCTGGGCACACCAAGGGATGTGAAACGGTGCTATGGCGTGTCGGCCTGTCGCTCTTCGTCACGCTTTCTCTCGAGTGCGTAAAGCGCGACTGCACGAGCGGTGATGGCGGTCCACAGAACGAGCACCGGCGCGAACTGCAGCGCGACATAGCTGAAATCGCGCAGTCCCCCGTACCACACACCCGGAAGTGAAAGCACACCCCAGACGAAGAGCAGTCCTATCCCCATCGCCACGATCCAGGTACGGGGAAGCCATTCGGGTTGCAATAGGAAACGTCTGCCCGCAACGGCTACCAGCAGCGCAGCGCCGTAGAGGAGGTGCCAGTTGTCGAGCAGGAACAGCGACTCCAACGTCTCGGCCCAGCCAGCAGCAATCTGCAACCGCAACGACATGTTGCCGATCTGTAAAGGCGTCTGCAGCATTGCGACCAGTCCGAGCAGCACGAGCAGCGGTACGGCAACGGAAAGCTTGCGCGCAAAATGCGGCCACGTTCGAATGATGATCGCGAGTCCGAAAAGAACGAACCACGGCCAGGTTGACACCATGCTGCACAGCGCCAGCGCGGCGCCGATCGCGATATGAAGCAGAGAGTCTCGCGTCGGCATATCGAGCCAGCGCAGCACCGCGCAGCCGGCCAGCCCGACACCGGCTGCGGCGATCCATTGCGGAGCTCCGGCCAACGCGATGTGCAGGTCGACGAGAGGCAACGAAATGAACGCGTAACCAGCAGTCATCGCAAACGCCATGCCGCCGCCGGCTCGTCTGACATGTCCATACAGGACGACGAGCAACGCGCCGGCAAGCATCCACCAGGCAAAGCCCACCGACCCCTCGTGCCATTGCCCAACCGCGTTCGCAGTCCATACCTGCAACAGTGACGGCAGTGCCAACGAGCCCGCGTCGGCATCGGTAAAATTTCCGATGCCTTCAAGCCATGCGGCCGGAGAGACGAAAGGCGCCATCGCTCTCAGCTCGTACCACACGCGAGCCTTGGCGGAGATCGCGCTCACGGCTTCCCACGGAAAAGCCGGACGTAAAAGCGTCTCGATCCCGAGCGTGAGCAGTCGTATCGCGATCAATGCCAGCACGATCATGCACACCGCACGCGTCGCGCGATTCATCGCTCGCCACGTTGCGCTTACCCCCGTGCAATCAGCGCGAATGACGTCGACAACATTGCGCATCCGCCACCACCCGATCACGCTCGCCACCGATGGCACGATCAATGTGTAAATCAAGGAAATCGGCAGGTTGGCGAAAGACAGCGTAGCCATGCTTGCGCAAACGATCAACAAGCCCAGCGCGTAGCCGTAGCCGAGCGCCAGCGGCCAGCTTCCCGGGCCGGCAGGGTGTCGCCGACTCGACAATAATAGCCACGGAAGTCCTGCCAGAAGCGGCATGATCGCGCTGAGGGCCAACCCGGCGACCAGCGTCACAGGATTCGCGCCAACACGGTTCCGCGTTTTGCGTAGAGAATTTCGGCGCGCACTTTTGACTTGTCATCCCACAAGAATTCCTTGCGCTCGGGCGAGTACCGAACCCCTGGTTTCCGATGGACCAGCATCAGGTCACCGGTCTTGAAGCGCTCCGGCGCCGGTAGCGAAGTCTGCGTGACGTCGTAGTACACCTTGTTCGGCAGCAGCAGATATCCGAGCCGGCCGGCGGCGACCGGGTCCTGCGCAACGACGAACAACCGCGTCTGGGGATCAATCAAAGGACGAAGGTCGACGGCAACCGTTTCGAGTTCGGCGTCGATGCCAGCGGAACGCTTGGCCGAAAGGTCCTTTCCTGCAAACGTGTTCCACGCATCCATCGCATCCAGAGCAAGGTTCCATTGCCAGCGCATGTCCAGGACCAGCCAGCCCGTGGCGAGGATGGCGGCGATGGTAAGCGCCGATATCGGCCAGCGCCGCCAGCGTCGAAGTGCCAAATAGCCGAGACACGAAAGCGCCACAGCGAGGCCGGCGAGTAGCGGAAGCGGCAAGTCCATCCCGGCGCGACCGCCGACGATGCGCGACAGCGAGATGCCTGTCCACGTCTCACGGTCGAACCAGTCGCGCCAGCGCTCCGCCAGCAGAGAGCCGGCTGATGCCGGCTTCAGCGCGATGCCGTTGACAGTCAGCGGTCGCGGCAAGGTGCCGCGCACGATCAGTCCAATGGTATGCACCCGTCCGAGCCAGTTCGAGTCTCCGGCGAGCATCGCATCCTGCACGCGCCCGCCAGCCACCGTCAGTCCACGGGTGAACATCTTGTTGGGAGCAAGATCGTTGCGCCAGAAGAGCGTCGCGTCGGCGTCGTCGGCGATTCCGTCGACGTCCAGCGCAATCAATCCATACCGTTGCGTGGGGATAGGCGGTGTAACCAGCGCCAGGATCACGGCATTCCGCGAATCCGCGCCGGTGATCACCAGTTTCGTGCCCTCGGCTTGGCCAGAGCCTGCGGCAATGGCAATCGCGGCGCCGGGATACTTCTGCGTCTCGCCAGCCGCGAACCAACTGCCGGGAAGATTGAAGGCGAGGTAGGCCACTACGAGCACGGCTACGGAGATGATCCATAGCAAGGGACCGAGTCGCCACCAGAGGGGTGGCGCTGTTCCTGACGTTGTCGCGGCTTCTGACATTCACTGGCCGCTGTTGTGGGAGCGGACTGATGGAGAGACGATGAAGCAGGAGTTTAATCGAACGCCATCGACCCTGGCGCGATGCTGTCCATTCGTCTCGGCACCGCACATGTGGCGAGGGCTTTCTTCTTGCGGTGCACAACGGGAGTTGACATGAACTCGCAAAGGCCTCATAATCGCGCCTCTTTGCCGGAACTCCTTGAACGAGGGCCGGATTGTTCTTTAAAAACTAACAACCGATAGGTGTAGGTGCTGTTCTGGGCTGCAAAGCTTAGAGAGTACTTATGCTGAAGAAGATGAGTAATTTGATGGGGTAGATGCTGGCTGCTGGGTCTTCACGGGCTTGGTGGATGGTGGATACTCGATTGAGTTGTGAGTCGAACGTCAGTGAGTTTTAAATTAGCACAAGATTAAACTGAAGAGTTTGATCCTGGCTCAGATTGAACGCTGGCGGCATGCTTTACACATGCAAGTCGAGCGGCAGCGCGGGGCAACCTGGCGGCGAGCGGCGAACGGGTGAGTAATAGATAGGAACGTCTCCGGGAGTGGGGGATAACTAGCCGAAAGGTTAGCTAATACCGCATATTCTCCATGGAGGAAAGCGGGGGACTTCTAAACCGGTGGCATCTGGGAAGTAGGCAGGTGTTACGGGTTTAGGAGCCTCGCGCTCGCGGAGTGGCCTATCTCCGATTAGCTAGTTGGTGAGGTAAAGGCTCACCAAGGCGACGATCGGTAGCTGGTCTGAGAGGATGATCAGCCACACTGGGACTGAGACACGGCCCAGACTCCTACGGGAGGCA
>JBBQQH010000096.1:0-6023 GCA_038216155.1 Lysobacterales bacterium | reverse complement strand
TTCGATTTCGATGGCGCGGAGTTCACCCACATCGGTGCACGCGTGACGTTTGAAGTGCTCGCTGCGAGTTTCGGACTGGAGTCCGATCGCGCGATCGCGCGGCTCGGCCGGTTGGTCCATTACCTCGATGTCGGTGGCATTGCGGTACCCGAGGCCGCCGGTTTCGCCGCGATCATGACCGGTGCACGCGCCGAGCAAGCTGACGACGACAAGCTTCTGAAAAACATCTGTGGCGTGCTCGACAACCTGTACGCGGCCTACCTTGAAACGCCAGGAGAATCGATATGAAACAGACTTTGCTTCGTTCTTCCTCGCATCCGTTGTTGACTCTCCTGGCTGCGCTGGTCTTAGTCAGCGCAGCGTTGCCCGTTGTCGCTGCCGACCTCGACCCAGCGGCGATCAGCAAGGTCGCTGGCGTCGAGGCCAAGCAGCAGGCCGACGGCGTGGTGCGAATTGGGTGGAGTCGCAGCGACGTGCCCGTAACTGTTGATGGGATGCATCTGTCGCCTGCTGCGGGCCTTGGATCCTGGGCCGCATTCGCGCCGATGGGCGATCACGCGATGTTGATGGGCGACACCGTGGTGTTCCAGGATGAAGTCGATGCAGCGATGGATGCCGCGTTCGCTCATGGACTAAGCGTCACCGGACTACACAATCATTTCTTCTTCGACCAGCCGAAGGTGTACTTCATGCACATCGGCGGCATGGGATCCACAAATCAACTCGCCGCGGGCGTCAAAGCGGTGTGGGACGCGATCAAGGCGGTGCGTTCGGGCAGACCGAATCCTGCCGAAGGCTTCGGTGGACCGACGCCAACGCCAGGCAAGCTGGACGCAGACGCGATCGCACACATCGCGGGCCACCCTGCGCCGGTCGGTGACGGCGTGGCTAAGTTGACGATCGGCCGCGAGGGCCGCATGCAGGATCAGACGGTGGGCGGCTCGATGGGATTGACCACGTGGGCCGCCTTCAGCGGAAGCGATGAGCTGGCGGCGATCGACGGCGATTTCATCATGACGGCCGCGGAAGTGCAGCCGGTTCTGCACGCGCTGCGTCAGGGTGGTTTGCACATCGTCGCCCTGCACAACCACATGATGGGCGACGCTCCGGCTTTCTACTTCACGCATTTCTGGGGCAAAGGCAAAGCAACGGCACTCGCGCGTGATTTTCGTGCCGCGCTCGACGCGCGAGCGGGCATCAAGAAACCTTGAGCCTCCAGAAAACCTGCACTGGCAATTCGGAACCTGAACTCCATGATTGCGAAGGATACGAACGCGTCAATATTGCCAAGTGACACGGTCACTCTGCGCGAGGCCACGCGCATCTGGGCGAAAATCGGCATGCTCAGTTTCGGTGGACCCGCCGGACAGATCGCGGTGATGCACCGCGAATTGGTGGAGAAGCGCAAGTGGATCAGCGATGCACGTTTCCTGCACGCGCTGAACTACTGCATGTTGTTACCCGGGCCCGAGGCCGCCCAGCTCGCCATCTACATCGGCTGGCTGCTGCATCGAACACGCGGCGGATTGATCGCCGGTCTGCTGTTCGTGTTGCCCGGCTTTGTCACGATCCTGGTGCTGAGCATTATCTACGTGCTCTACGGCCAGGTTTCGCTGGTGGTTGCCGCATTCATTGGTCTGAAATCGGCCGTGCTGGCTGTGGTCGTGGAAGCGGTGCTGCGCATCGGTCGCAAGGCGCTTAAAAATACTGTGATGGTGGCCATCGCCTCGCTGGCCTTCGTTGGCATCTATTTCTTCAAGATGCCATTTCCGCTGATCATTCTGGTTGCTGGATTGTTGGGGCTCGCCGGACGCTGGTGGCTGCCGAACAGTTTTCCGAAGCCCGCATCCGGTACCACCGATGCATCCTCGGACTATCTGATCGATCGTCTCATCGGAAACGGGAAGCTTCAGCACACGAACCCCACTGCGCGCCGGGCAGTCGCGATCACCCTGATCTGGTCGACGATCTGGTCGCTGCCGGTGTTACTGATGATCGGCGTGTTCGGCATCCGCAATGTGCTGGTGCAGGAAGGCATCTTCTTCAGCCAAGCGGCGGTGATGACCTTTGGAGGTGCCTACGCCGTGCTGGCTTACATCGCCCAGCGCGCCGTCGAGAGTTATCACTGGATTTCGCCCGGCCAGATGCTCGATGGTCTCGCGCTCGCCGAGACGACTCCTGGCCCATTGATCATGGTCGTGCAGTTCGTCGCTTTCGTGGGCGCGTTCCATCATGCGTCCGGCCTGTCGCCGATGGCCGCAGGGATTGCCGGTTCCGTGCTGACCACATGGGTGACATTCGCGCCGTGCTTTCTGTGGATTTTTCTCGGCGGACCCTACGTCGAAGCCCTACGCAGCAACCGGGCGTTGCACTCGGCGCTGTCAGCGATCACGGCGGCTGTGGTGGGCGTGGTGTTGAACCTGTCGGTTTGGTTCACTTTGCACACTGTGTTCGGCAAGATCGACGAACGCAGTTACGGGCCGCTCAAGCTGGAACTTCCGCACTGGGACACGACCAACTGGTTCGCGCTGCTGATTGCTACCGCTGCGCTAGTCGCCATGTTACGTCTGAAGATCGGCATGGCTTGGACGTTGTTGGGCGCCGCGACAATTGGAGTCGTGTGGATGCAGATGTGGGGGCACTAATATCCGGTTAGGGAATATCTGAACAAGTGTCACGTACCATAGTACACTAGTTCCATTGTCAGCACGCTGGGCGGATTTGATGGATCAGATGAGTTTCTCCGAGGCTGAAAACGCGGCCAAGCGAAAGAAGACGCGCCGAGCGGTGTTTCTGCAAGAGATGGACAGGGTGGTTCCGTGGCAGTCCATGATGGCCTTGATCGAGCCTTGGTATCCGAAGGCCGGCAAGGGGCGCCGTCCGTATCCGGTGCGGACGATGCTGCGCATCCATTTGATGCAGAACTGGTTCGGTTATAGCGACCCGGCGATGGAGGAAGCTCCATACGACGTGGCGTCGTTGCGCACGTTTGCGGGGTTGTCGCTAGCGCGCGGCAGCGTGCCGGACGAAACGACCATCCTCAATTTCCGGCGCTTGCTCGCAACGCACGACTTGGCGTCCAGGCTGCTGGAAGCCGTCAACGTCCATCTGGGCGCGCACGGTTTGCTGCTGCGCAATGGCACGATCGTGGATGCCACGATCATCCATGCACCGTCCTCGACGAAGAACGCAGACAAGGCACGCGACCCGGACATGCATCAGACGCGCAAGGGCAACCAGTGGTATTTCGGCATGAAGGCGCACATTGGCGTGGATGTCAAATCGGGTCTGGTGCGTACGGTGACGACGACGCCGGCTAATGTCGCCGATGTGGTCGAGATCGACAAATTGCTGCATGGCAAGGAGAAGAACGTGCATGCCGATGCGGGCTACATCGGAGCGGACAAGCGCGTCACGAAGAACAAACGCATGCAATGGCACATCGCGGCGAAACGCGGAAAGCTCAAGGCAATGGCCGAGTGCGAACTGAAGGAGGCGATCAAGGAACTGGAGTGCATCAAGGCGGCGATCCGCGTCAAGGTCGAACACTCGTTCCGGGTCGTCAAGCGAAAATCTGGTTATACCAAGGTGCGCTTTCGCGGCTTGGCGAAGAACACGGAACAGATCATGACGCTGTTCGCGCTGTCCAACCTGTGGATGGTCCGACGACGATTGCTGGCGAACGCGGGAGAGCTATGTCCGTAATCGGGGCAAAGAGCTGAAAAGCAGGCAAAACTATTCACAATCGGCATTCAACGCATGCCACTGCGCTCTTTTCCTTCACAATTTGCTTCCATCCATTCGAGCCGTCCAAACGGCTATTTAAACTGAGGTTTCTCAGACGTTCCCTAGCCGACTGTGGCAAGCTTTATGGACACACTGCGTAGCTACTTGACCGGGTGTGGGCACTATATGGACACTTTCAACGCACGAATACGCCAAAAATATCGATGTCACACCCAAAATAATACCGAAAAAATGAGCAGTAAAACCACCCAAGATAATGAGTGCCATCAATATAACGTGCATGACATAAAAGGACTTTCTCATACTCCCTTGATGCGCCAGTACTTCGCCGCCAAGGTGGACTACCCGGAGACGCTCGTGCTTTTCCGCATGGGCGATTTCTACGAGCTGTTCTACGACGATGCGCGCAAAGCCGCGCGTCTGCTGGACATCACGTTGACGCAGCGCGGGGCCTCGGCCGGCGCACCGATTCCGATGGCGGGCGTGCCCTATCACTCGATCGAAGGCTATCTCGCGCGACTGGTGAAGCTGGGCGAGTCGGTAGCCATCTGCGAGCAGATCGGCGATCCGGCGCTTTCCAAGGGGCTGGTCGAACGAAAGGTCGTGCGCGTGGTGACGCCAGGCACGGTCACCGATGCTGCGTTGCTGGAGGAGCGTCGCGATAATTTGCTGCTCGCGATTGCTGCCGGCGGCTTGTCCTCTGCACCGGTGCGGGCCGCACCAACTGCGCGCTATGGCCTCGCCTGGATCGATCTTTCGTCCGGCCGTTTTCTGCTCAGTGAGGTCGCCGACGCAGAAGCGTTGGCAGCAGAACTCGCGCGTCTCACACCGGCTGAAACCCTGGTCGGCGAGGACGTTGCATGGCCGAACTTCGTCACCACCCTGCCCGGCCTGCGCAAACGCGCGCCCTGGCATTTCGATGGAACGACGGCGCAGCGTGAACTCGCTCGTTTCTTTGGCACGCGTGATCTGTCCGGCTTCGGTGCGGATGGTCTTCCGCTCGCAGTTGCCGCCGCTGGCGCGCTGCTCGGCTATGTGGAAGAGACGCAGAAGTCCGCACTGCCGCACCTGACCGGCCTCAGCGTGGAGAACGCGAACGAGACCATCGCACTCGACGCGGCAACGCGCCGCAATCTCGAACTCGATACGCACGCGAGCGGCAATCGGGAATTCACTTTGCTCGGCGTAATCGACCGTACGATCACACCTATGGGTGCACGCCTGATGCGCCGCTGGCTGCATCGGCCGCTGCGTGAGCGCAACGTGCTGCGGCTGCGCCAGCAAGCGGTTGAAGCATTGATCGACCAGCGGCGCCAGGAACCCTTGCGCGAAACCCTGCGCGGCATTGGCGACCTTGAACGCATCCTTGCGCGCGTTGCGTTGCGCTCGGCGCGACCACGCGATCTGTCGACCTTGCGTGACGGTCTTGCCCTCGCGCCGGAACTACGAGGGCAATTGGAAAGTGCGGAAAGTCCATTGCTACACGAACTTTTAGCGCGCCTCGGCGAGCATGAAGCAACAGCACGTCACCTCATCGATGCGGTCATCGAGACGCCGCCAGTCCTCCAACGCGACGGTGGCGTCATTCGTGCTGGCTTCGATGCGGAACTCGACGAATTGCGTCTACTCTCCACCAACGCAGATCAATTCCTGATCGATCTGGAAGAACGCGAGAAAGCCGCCAGCGGCATCGCAACGCTCAAGGTCGGCTACAACCGCGTGCACGGTTATTACATCGAGATCAGCAAAGGTCAGTCCGACAAAGCGCCACTGCATTACACGCGCCGGCAGACGATCAAGGGTGCCGAACGCTACGTTACCGAAGAGTTGAAAGCGTTCGAGGACAAGGTGCTCTCGGCGCGCGAACGCTCGCTGATGCGCGAGCGCGCGCTATACGAAGGCTTGCTCGACTACCTGCTCGAACGGTTGGCGCCCTTGCAGGTTGCGGCTGCCGCCATCGCCGAACTCGATGTGCTCGCGAACCTGGCTGAACGCGCGGATGCGCTGGCGTGGAATCGGCCCGAACTGGTTGCCGCGAATGGCATCCATATCGTGCGCGGACGTCATCCGGTTGTCGAACAAGTGCGCAGCGATCCGTTCGAACCGAACGATCTCGTGCTCGATGAAAATCGCCGGATGCTCGTCGTGACTGGCCCGAACATGGGTGGCAAGTCGACCTACATGCGCCAGGCTGCTCTGATCGTGCTACTCGCGCATATCGGCAGTTTCGTGCCGGCCGAAGCCGCCATGATCGGACCGATCGATCGTATCTTTAC
>JBBQQH010000095.1:0-6060 GCA_038216155.1 Lysobacterales bacterium | reverse complement strand
GGCTCGGACATAAAGAGCACGTCTGAGGTTACCCGGATTCAGAATACCACAGCCTCACCCGGCCTTTTCGAGGTGCCGCCGGACTACACGCAGATGACGATGCCGACGATGCCGCCCCGCGGGCGCGACAGAGCGCCTTCGGCCAACCACTGATGGCACCACCCACCACCGATCCGCGAGTCGGACGCATTCGCAGCCTCGCTCGAATGCTCGACTCGGCGGTGGCGATCCCCGGAACTAAAATTCGCGTCGGGGCGGATTCGATTCTCGGACTCATCCCGGTCGTCGGCGACCTGGGTGGCGCGGCCCTCTCCGGCTACATCGTGCTCACATCGGCGCGCCTCGGCGCACCGCCGTCGACGCTTTTCAGAATGCTCATCAACATCGCCATCGATACAATCGTCGGAAGCGTACCGGTCCTTGGCGACATGTTCGACGTTGGCTGGCGCGCAAACATGAAAAACGCCGATCTCCTCGAGAGTCACCTCGGCGGATCAGTCGAGACCCGCCGCGCGAACCGGCTCGTCGTCGCCGGAGTAGTTCTCGGCCTCTTCCTTCTTGCCGTCGGCGCCACGGCCGTCGGAATTTTCATGATCAGGTTCCTCGCCCACCTCGCAACTTCGCGCTGAAGCCGGTGCCCGGCTGGCCAGAACCGGCCGGGCGAGACATGACCCGCTAAATTGAAGGCAAGGCGCTCACGGAGAGCGCCTTTCTCAATCCAGGGAACTCAGTGCCTTTCAGCACATTTCAGCTCGACCGCAATCTCCTCCAGGGCGTCAAGGACCTTGGCTTCGTCCGCCCGACTCCAATTCAGGCCGATGCCATCCCCCCGGCCCTCCAAGGCCGCGACGTTCTTGCCTGCGCATCGACCGGGAGCGGCAAGACCGCGGCGTTTCTACTTCCGATACTTCAAAAGCTCCTCACACGGCCGCGCGGGAAGACTCGCGCGCTTGTGCTCACACCAACTCGTGAGCTGGCCGCGCAGATTGTCGAACAGCTCAACGATCTCGCCACACATACTCCGCTGAGCGCCGCGGTGGTGATCGGTGGCGTCGGAATGGGCCCTCAGGAGCATGCATTTCGAAGCGGCGTGGACGTCATCGTCGCGACTCCCGGGCGTCTCCTCGACCATCTGAACCAATCGTACGCGAGACTCGATTCAATCGAATACCTCGTGCTCGACGAAGCTGACCGAATGCTCGACATGGGCTTTCTTCCGGACATCCGCAAAATCCTGAAACACGTTCCCACAAAGCGGCAGACCCTGTTCTTCAGCGCCACGATACCGGCGCCGATTGCGACCCTCGCGTCGCAGATGCTCAAGAACGCGGTGACGATCAACCTCGATCGCACTTCGGCTCCAGCCGTCGGAATAACGCAGGCGGTGTATCCCGTTCCGCAGGAGCTCAAGGCAGCGCTCTTTCTATCTCTTCTCAAGCGCGGCGATCTCACGCAGGCGCTCGTGTTCACGCGCACCAAGCATCGCGCCAACCGCCTGGCGGAGAATCTGGTCAAGAACGGAATCAGCGCCGAGCGAATTCATGGCAACCGGTCGCAGCTTCAGCGCACAGCGGCGCTGGCGGGATTCAAGAGTGGCAAGTATCCAGTGCTCGTTGCCACGGACAGTGCCGCACGCGGAATTGATGTCGAAGCTCTCGGCCACGTGGTGAACTTCGACGTCCCCCTCGCGCCGGACGATTATATCCACCGTGTCGGCAGAACCGGCCGCGCGGAGCAGACTGGTGAAGCGTTCACGTTTGTCGCCCCGGACGAAGAAGGAGATCTGCGGAACATCGAGCGGGCAATCGGCCGGCGACTGCCGCGGGTTACGGTTCCCGAATTCGATTACTCGGCTCGCTCAGCAACGCGATTGGAGATTCCAATTGCCGAGCGAATTGCCGGAATCCGCGCACGGAAGAAGGACGAGCGCGCGAGAGCAGCCGCAAAGGTCGCGCGCCGGAGCGGACACGCGCCCCCATCGGGTGGACGGTCTGGCGGCGAGAAGCCGGGTGGCGGGTCGCCGTATCGTGGAGGGCCGCCCAAGAGCGGCGGACGGCGCGGGAGCGCACGCTAAGCGTTAATCGTTGACCGGAACTCCCGCTTAGCGCCAAGCGCTTAGCGTTCAACGCTCAAACGGGTTTTCCGCTTAACGCTTAACTCGCTGTTAATATTTTGCCGTCGCTCGGTATGCCACTTTGAAATCCTCTACCTGGGGAAGAATGGCATCCTCCAGCTGCGGCGCATAACCGACAAAAGTGTCAGTCGATGCAACCCGACCAACGGGCGCATCGAGCCACGCAAAGCATTCATCGGCCATCGACGCGGCAATCTCCGGGATCGCATCGACGCCAATCAGGATACCGATGCTTTTCACGGGGAGTCCGATCGCGAGGAAGGGAGCAGCGCAAGCATCAGGAACGCGCGGTGCCGCATCGCGAGCCTCAGCCCTGTCGGTGTAAACCACAGTGAGCCGAACCCTTGCCAACACTCATGCGGCCGCGATTGAACTTCCTATCCCGATGCGTTGCGGCGGCATTATAGTGTGCTGGCGATTGTTCTCATAGAGGATTTGGCTATCCCGGGGCCTGCTCAGATTCAGATCGACTTGATGCCATACTGTGGAGGGGCCCGATGAGGCTATTGTCCTTGAGAGCGATTGTGCATGCGCTGAGTGCAGCAGCGCTCGTCGTATGCGGACCACGACTCGCGGTCGCACAAAGGCTTCCCGCCATGCCGTTCGAGAAGACCATATCCGACCTGCACATACGCATGGCGGCAAGCTACCTCGATCAGATCTCGGCAACCATTTTCAGGGAAAACGGAGAACGCTATCTCACGCCGAGTGTGACCGGCTACGACAACACGGTCATGACCGCGTGTGGTCGCATTGAAGCCGACAATGCGTACGCATGCCGCAGCGATGGTACCATCTACTACGATCGCACATTTCTGGCGGGACTGATGTCTGCTGCGTCTCGCCAACTGAATACCGATGGCGATTTGGCCGCGATCTATGCCATTGCGCATGAGTGGGGACACGAGCTGCAGTTTCTGCTCGGACTGGACTACACCAACGCCGTGAATCGTTCGGAGAGCGATGCGGATTGCCTTGCTGGAGTTCTTCTGGGCCGTGCGCAAGCGCTTGGCAAGTTGCACGCAGGCGACATGGAGGAAGCGCGGTTCTCCATCGCATTTGTTGGCGATTCCGTGCTCGTCCCGGGCGAGTGGGGCAAAACTATTGAACGGATCAACGCCAACGCGGCGGCGGGCTCCATATCGGTGATCACGAACGCAAAGGGATATCACGGCAATGCAGACGAACGGCTGGCGGCGTTCAATCGCGGGCTCACCGGCAGCATGAGCGTGTGCGTTGCAGGAATCCGTCGTCCGCAACAAGCTGCGGCAGCGACGACAATTCATTGGTACGTGAACAACACCGCCGATGCGTACGATCGGGGCGTGGCGGAGAACAAACCGATTGTGCTCGTGTCGGGCGATGCAAACGGAGCGAACTTCAGTCGATTAAAGCGGGAAACGCTGGAATCACCGGTGCTGGCGCCGCTCGCCAACGCGGCGATCTTCGTGTACGCCGATCCGGCCCGCGACGTCGTGGCCCGCACAATCGGCAAGGCACTGGGTTACCAGGGTCTGCCAGTCATCTCCCTGCTTGCGCCCAATCCCAACATGATCGATGAGGTGTCGCGCATTGTCGGTTTGTGGGATGCGCCAACCGTCTTGCGCGAATTGTCCAAAGGCATGACGAAGGGTGGCTGGCTTGGCGCAATGCGCGCACCCTGGTTACCGCCGCTGCCATGGCGGTGAACGAGTGGACGTTGCCGGCAAACGTCGCGGCTGCCCCGCGCGACCTGGCCTGGCTGGAAACGTTCCGGATCGAAACGCGCCGGTTGATTGCCGCAGTGCCCGACGTCGCGCCGCCATATAGCGACGAAGAGGATTTTCGCCGTCGTGCGCTGTGCTGGCGAGACACGCTGGTTCGGGTGTACGCGCCTCCGCTGCACCCGCGTTTCGAGCTCGTCGTTCCAGAAGACTTCGCCATCGCACTCGACGCGGTGCGTCCGCTGCGCCGCGCACTGGCTGGGGAGATCGTGCAAGATGCACCCGCCGGAATGCTGATCGACGCGGCTTTGCTGCAGCGCGCATTGCCGGAAGACATTGTTGCGCTGCTGGCCAGTGGTCCGCCCCGCGAGCTGGTCTCCACGATGCTCATGGTGAACGAGCGCAACCCGGCGGACGAGTGGCACCGGTTTTCCACGGGTGTCGACGGTTTTACTTCTGCCGCCAGCGCCGATGGAGATTCCATTGCGGTCTACGCTGTCGATTGCGACGATGCGCTGCGTGGCACCCTGTTTCACGAGATCGCGCATCTGAATGGCGAGCGTCACGAGATCGAGTTCAGTTGGTTTGTGCTTGCAGCCGGGTTGGAGGAGGGTGGCTACATGCACCGGGAACGGGCCGCGGTGAGTGTGCAGGAAAACTGGGCGGTGCATCTTGGTGAATGCGTGTTTGGCGAGGACGCCGACACCTTTGCCGAATTCTGTGATCGCGCACCGCTGCGCGCCGCTGTCCTGGGTTGCATCATGCAGCGGTTGGTCGAGCACGGTCACGATCAGTGGAATGAACCGGCGGCGATTCAGCGCGCACTTCACCTGACAACCAGCGTGCGTGAGAGCGCCAACGCACGTCTTCGCGAAATAATTGCCCGTTGCGATGACAATTCACCAGAGGGCGTAGAGAAGCGCGCCTTGATACTGCTGCTCGCGCTGGCCGGCGGGCAGCCGCTCGACGGGTTTGCATCGCGCAAGGAAGTAAATGTCAGCGGCGCCCTGCTGACCCATCGAGCGCTCAACTCGCTGTCGTTGTTCACCGCACTGGAATCGCTCGATGTTTCCGGAACGTTGATTGCGCGGGGGGGGCTGTCGGCGCTTCCAGAACTGACGCAGCTACGCCGCCTCAATCTACAGGGGACCGGAGTTTACAGCAGCGACCTCAAGCACATTGGCGGACTGCAGCAACTGGAGTGGCTCGATGTGAGCGGCACCAACATCAACGATACTGCCGTCGCGGTTTTCGCACGCATGCCGGCATTACGGCATCTCAGAGTAGCGGGAACGGCGATTGGCCACACGGCAGACGAACTGCATGCGGCGCTGCCGCTCTGCGAAATCGACGTCTGATGCTACTTGCCCTTCCAGACTCTTGCGGCTGCGCCAAACCCAACGAGAATCACCAGCCCTATGACGCCTGAAGCGAAGGTGGACATGCCGCAGTGACTGCTGCCGGTGGCAATGCACTGGCTAAGCTCTTCGGGTGAGCCCTTGAAGCCGTTGTAAATCGCGGCAGCGATAAAGAGGCTCACCACGACCAGCGCAACAGCGGCCGCTTTGTGCGAGCCTGAGGGCGTGGGGGCGGGTGTGGGTGTGGGTGTAGGCGCAGTCACGATAGTCACCGGGGATTGGGTTTGCGCGACAGAATGTGACGCTACAATACCGCCTCTGCACCAATTGCGCGAATGGCACTGTAGATCACTGGTACAAGTTAGCCTTCTGGCAGGGGCCCCGGATCGAAGTCGAGTTCATCAATCGTGCGATTCGGAAGGATAGGAAAGGGTGCCGGCTGGCGTTGGTAGTTCATGACATAGCCGGCCGGAATCACCGTGTGACAAAAGACCTCGAGGTACTCGCCATCCAGAATCCCGTACTTCTGGATGAGCTCGGTGGGAAGGGTCAAGTAGTCGTCAGTCGCTCCTTTATTGTAGTAGGCGCTCCACTCCTCACGGATTGTTTCGATTGCCTTGTGGTCGGCGCCAAAATGCCGAAGGACGGTGAAAGCAACGTGATATCCGCGGTACTCCTGACTGAGCGATGGGCTCGTGAGCAAACAATTGCCGATAACCTGACGGAGGAGTCGAACGGGCATTGCCTCTCCTTCACGAAAAAAATGTCTGAGTCAGTCGATGCGACACCACCAACTGGTGCATCTAGCCTACGCTCAACCCTTACCACGCATGCTTCGCCAGTCGCCATTGAGAATAAAACTCGC
>JBBQQH010000094.1:0-6083 GCA_038216155.1 Lysobacterales bacterium | reverse complement strand
GGGTTCCGATCCACTGGCATCACGGCGCACGGGTTTGCGACTGGGTTTGCGATCAGACTGCGAGTCGAACAATGTCTCACCGGCGCTCACTTCCGCCGACGAGTCAGGCTTTGGATGCACGCGTTCGCGACTCTCACGACGGGCTGGCGCGTCGAACGACGGTCTAGTTGCGGCTTCGTCAGCAGTTGCACGCGGCTTGCGCGGCTTGTCGGCTCGATCATGCTTGGCCTGTGGCCGCTGGGACTTGCCAGCATCAGGCGTGAAGCGCGGACGGTCGGAGGGTGCGGCCAGCAACAGCGGCAAATCGCCTTGTGCCAGACGCGCCAGCGCTGCGGCAATCTCGATCGCAGGCACGTTGTGTTCCTGCTCATAACGCTCGACAAGTCCGCGAAACAGCGCCAGATCCTGACCAGCCAATGCCTCAGTAATGCGACCGAGGAACTTGCCGATGCGTTGATCGTTGACGATCTCGACACTCGGCAACTCCATCTGTTCAATCGGCTGCCGCGTGGCGCGTTCGATTGAGCGCAACATGCCGCGTTCGCGCGGCGCGACAAACAGGATCGCCTCGCCAGTGCGACCAGCGCGACCGGTGCGACCGACACGGTGCACATAGCTTTCGGTGTCGTACGGAATATCGTAATTCAGCACGTGGCTGATGCGGTCCACGTCAAGTCCGCGCGCGGCCACGTCGGTTGCGACCAGGATATCGAGCTGACCGTCGCGCAACCGCTGGATGAGGCGTTCGCGTTGCGCTTGAGGCACGTCGCCGTTGATCGCCGCCGCGGATAGCCCACGTGCGGCCAGCTTACCGGCAAGTTCATCGGTGCCGAGCTTGGTGCGCGCAAACACCAGCATTGCCTCGAACGTTTCGGCTTCCAGAATGCGAGTCAACGCATCCAGCTTGTTCACGCCGCTGACCATCCAGTAGCGCTGGCGGATGTTTGGTGCGGTGGTGGTGCTGGACTTGATCGCGATCTCGACCGGATCGCGCAGGTAGGTCTGTGCGATGCGCTTGATCTGGCTCGGCATGGTCGCCGAAAACAATGCGACTTGGCGCTCCTCCGGCACTTTCTTCAGCACGGTTTCGACATCGTCGATAAAGCCCATGCGCAACATTTCGTCGGCCTCATCCAGCACCAGGCAACGCAATCCCGACAAGTCGAGCGTGCCGCGATTGAGATGATCGATCACCCGACCCGGCGTGCCCACTACTACTTGTACGCCGCGTCGTAAGGCACTCAGTTGCGGTGCGTAGCCTTGGCCGCCATAGATCGGCAACACATGGAAGTCGGGCAGATGCGTGGCATAACGCTGGAACGCCTCGGCAACCTGGATCGCTAGTTCGCGCGTCGGCGCCAGCACCAGTGCCTGCGGCTTGCTTGATCGATTACCGCGCGATTCGCCGGAGTCAGCAGACGCAACTCGCGCTGCCTCGATCCGTGCAAGGATCGGCAACGCGAATGCGGCGGTCTTGCCGGTGCCGGTCTGCGCCTGACCCAGCACGTCGCGTCCAGCCAGCAACGGCGGAATGGTCGCGGCCTGGATCGGAGAGGGTGATTCGTAGCCAACGTCGGCAATCGCACGCAGCAACGCGTCGGGCAGGCCTAGGTCGGTAAAAGGTTTGCTTGAAGCGGGCGTGCTGGGGGCGGATTCGGTCGACATGTTGATCCAGGTTGCCAGCGAGGAGCCGGCCAATCCGCACAGTTTAACGTTCACAGCGCCCCGGCATCTCAGCCGCAAGTAATTGGCGGTTTGGGCGACGCGGTACACCGACCGGCAAACAGTGCCATGAACCGTTGAATCTGCAATCATCCGTCGGTTGCCCGGGGAGGGGCAGTACATGGCCCTGATCGCCGAACTCAAACGCCGCAATGTGATTCGTGCCGCCGGGTTGTATCTGGTGGGCGCATGGCTGGTGGTGCAAGTCGCGGGGACGATCCTGCCGATGTTTTCGGCGCCCGAGTGGCTGCCGCGCACGATCGTGATCGTTCTGGCCATCGGGTTTATTCCAGCGATGATCGTGGCGTGGGTGTTCGAGTTGACACCCGATGGCCTCAAGCGCGACGAGGACGTCAAGCCCGAAGATTCCATCGCACCACAAACCGCGCATCGGATGAATCAGTGGTTGCTGGTCGTGTCGATCGTGGCGATCGGCTATTTCGCGTTCGACAAGTTCGTGCTCGCGCCACGGCGCGATGCCGCGCTGGTGACACAGACCAAGGCGTCTGTTACTGCCGAGATCAGCACAGAGAAATCGAAGATCAATCCCAAGTCCGTCGCGGTGATGGCATTCACCGACCTGAGCCCGAAGCACGACCAGGATTATTTCTCCGATGGCATCGCCGAAGAACTATTGAATGCGTTGGCGCGAGTCAAGGATTTGAAAGTCGCCGGGCGCAGCTCCTCGTTCTACTACAAGGGCCGCAATGAAGATCTGCGCACGATCGGCAAGGCGCTCGGCGTGGCCAATGTGCTGGAAGGTTCGGTGCGCACGCAGGGCGACAAGGTGCGCATCACTGCCCAGCTGATTCGCAGCGCGGACGGGTTCCAACTCTGGTCCGAGACATACGACGGCGACCTCAAGGATGTATTCGCTCTGCAGGAACGCATCGCCCGTGCGATCACCGATCAACTCCAGGTGGTGCTGGCCGGCAAGCAGGCCGAGCGGCTGGTGAACGCCGGCACCGAAAACCCGGAGGCGTATTCGCTGTACTTGCAGGCCACGTCGGTTTTCAACCGTCGCGACAGGGAACACTACGAGGACGCCATTGCAGCCTTGCAAAAAGCCATTGAACTCGACCCCAGGTTTGCCCGTGCCTATTCGCGGCAGGCGGCGTTGTATGTCGTCCTGGCGACCACCTCTGGCGAATCGTTGCGGTCCCTGCAAGACAAGGTTGCGGCAAATGCGAAACAAGCCAGTGCGCTCGACCCGAGCCTGGCAGAGCCCTATGCCGCATTGGGAGTCTTGAAGGGCAACTTTCCCGGGGGACTGGTCGAACAGCGCCAGTCGTTTGATCGCGCGCTTGCGCTGGATGGAGACGATGTCACCACCAGTTTCTGGTACGGGCTGACGATGCTCAGGACGGGCTACGTCGAGCGCGGGCGGGCATTTATCGATCATGCGCTCGAAAAAGATCCGATGCTGCCCAATGCCCTGCGCTGGCGCGGCATCATGTATTTCTACGCGGGCGATACTGCCCACGCCGAAATGTATTTGAATCGGGCGCGCGATCTCGGCTTGAAATATGCCGATCGCAACCTGGCCGACATCGCCAACGCTCGCGGCGACAAAACCGCCGCGATCCAGTTATTCGCTAGTGGATCGGGGGCGATGCTTTCCGACATGCTGCCGGGGAGTAATGTGGTGATCGCCAAAGGCATCTATGGCGATGCAGCCGCGCGGGCGCGAGCGCTCGCCTTGCTCGATGATGTTCTGGCCAAGCCCCACGACCATATCCCCGGCATGATCCCAGTGAGTTTGTTCCTGCTGGGCGAACCGGCCAAGGCGCTCGCCGTCGAGCACAAGCAGCTGACCGGCGACACGACCGACTTCCTGGCACTGCTCTGGAGCCCGCGAGGAAAGGTGATGCGCGACTTGCCGGAATTCCAGACCTTCCTGCGCGACTTCGGATTCGTCGATCTCTGGGACAAGTACGGCCCGCCAGATATCTGCCACAAGAACGACAAGGGTGACTACGCCTGTGACTAAGACATGAGCCTGATTGCTGAGCTCAAGCGCCGCAACGTGATCCGCGCTGCCGGGTTGTATCTGGTGGGCGCGTGGCTCGTACTGCAAGTTGCTGCCACGTTGTTGCCGATCTACAACACGCCGGGCTGGGTGCTGAAGGCGCTGGTCGCGCTATTGGCGGTCGGCTTCCTTCCAGCGATGATCGTGGCGTGGGTGTTCGAGCTGACACCCAGCGGCCTCAAGCGGGACGACGAGGTCAAGCCCGAGGAATCGATCGCGCCGCAAACCGCGCATCGGATGAACCAGTGGTTGCTGATCGTGTCGATTTTGGCGATCGGCTATTTCGCGTTCGACAAGTTCGTGCTTGCGCCGCGGCGCGATGCCGTGCTGGTGACGCAAACCAAGGCGTCTGTCACCGCCGAAATCAGCGCAGAAAAATCGCAGATCAATCCGAAGTCGGTCGCGGTGTTGCCTTTCCTCGATCTCAGCCCGGAGCACGACCAAGGCTATTTTTCCGATGGCATGTCCGAAGAAATCCTCAACGCGCTGGCGCAGGTGCAGGACCTGAAAGTCGCCGGTCGCACCTCGTCGTTCTACTACAAGGATCGCAACGAGGATCTGCGCACAATCGGCAGCGCGCTCGGCGTCGCCAACGTGCTCGAAGGCTCGGTGCGCAAGCAGGGCGACAAGGTGCGAATTACCGCACAATTGATCCGCAGCGACGACGATTTTCATCTTTGGTCGGAAACCTACGACGGCGATCTCAAGGACGTGTTTGCGCTGCAGGAACGCATCGCACGCGCGATCACGGAAAAGCTAAAGGTCACCCTGATCGGCACGCAGCAGGCGCAACTGGTGGCGGTTGCGACCACCGACACGCAAGCGCACGATTTGTATCTGGAAGCGCGAGAGGCCTATCGCGCGCGCGGCGCGGGCATGCAGCGCTCGGTCGATCTCTATCAGGCCGCGTTAAAGCGCGATCCTGATTTCGCACAAGCCTGGGCTGGCCTGTGTGGCAGTCTTAACGTGCTGCCTTATTACCTGCCGGACACGCAGCAAGCGCGCTTGCCGCAGATTTACATCGAGGCTGAAGCGGCTTGCAAGCGTGCGATCGCCATCGATCCCAATCTTGCCGCAGCACACATCGCGCTGGGTGGTCTATATGCCAACGCGTGGCATTGGCGGGCTGCCGAACAACAGTTCTCGCAGGCACAGGCGCTGGCGCCGAACGATCCGGAGTTCTTGTTCACTTATACCGACTGGCTCGGCGCGATGGGCCGCATTGACGAGGCATTGGCGACTGCAAAGCGCGCAGTCGAGCTCGATCCGATGGCGCCGGCGTTTCGCAATCTGTATGGCTATCTCCTGTCGTACAACAATCGCGATAACGAATCGATCGCGCAGCTGGAGGCTGGGCGCGCGCTCGCACCCGATTTGACCTATATCAACAACAACCTGTTCAAATTATACGCCAAGGCAGGGCGCATCCAGGATGCCAAGAAGCTGCGTGACATTCTTCACGAGGGAATCTTCAAGCGCGGCGATAGTGCCAAGACACTCGCGGAGTGGATGCAGTCCTACGATGCAACGCTTGCGATCATGCGCCAACCCAACGATTACGACGCCATCCATCGGACATTGCCTGTGGATCGTGTCGGCATCAGCGTCATGTTTCCATCGCACATCGATGATCTGTTCGTGTACGCCGAATCATTTGTGAATCGCCGAGGCACCGGCACCGACGGCGTGGTGCTGCTGCGCAGCCTGCTATTCGCCAACTACCGCCACGACCCGCGCTACCTGCGCCTGCTGCACAAGGTCGGCTTCGACGACAACGGCGTGCCGCGGTGAACGTCATCTGCGTGGTTCGGCGCCGCACTGCCATCCTGCCAAGAGCCGCGCGGTTCCGGGTCAATTTCCAGCTTGGGCGTAACCCATGATCCTTCGTCGCTTCACTGCAAGCATGCGAAAGCAGGATTGGATCGCAATCGTCATCGAACTGGTCGTGGTCGTGGTCGGCGTGTTCATCGGCCTGCAGGCATCGAACTGGAACGCGACCCAGCAAGACCATCAGCGTGAGGCGGAATTCATTGCGCGCCTTCGGCGCGACTTCGACAAGATCGATGCCAGGTTGGAGAAAAGTATTTCCGTCTGGGAAAAGAAGGCGAATGCACCACTGCGGGTGTTGGCCGATCTTGACGCGTTTCGGCAACTTCACCAGTGGCCGCGATCAACGGCAGAAGTCCTTCACGACTTGAACGATATCTTCGATGGTCGGATACCTGCACCGCGAGCCGCGACCTACATTGAATTGCTATCGGCCGGGCAACTCGGTCTCATCCGCAACACCGGGCTACGTGACGCGCTGCTGGATTACGACATGCAGGTGGGG
>JBBQQH010000093.1:0-6317 GCA_038216155.1 Lysobacterales bacterium | reverse complement strand
CACAGAAGTAAACTGCGATGTCGGTTGCCAATGAGAAGCGCCGGTGATCAGCCATTTCCTTGCCGCGATCCCAAGTCAGTGACTTGTAAAGTTCTTGGGGTAGTTTTCTCGCATTCTTGATCAACGCACTGATGACAGTCTGCGTATCCTTGCCCGCGACTTTAACTAGCATCACGTAGCGAGTATTTCGCTCGACCAGCGTAGCGATCTGACTATTCTTGCTGCCGCACAGCAGATCGCCCTCCCAGTGTCCTGGTACTGCCCGGTCTTCGACTGAAGCCGGACGCTCGCTAATCGAGATCGTGCCCCGGATCCGGCCGTGGTTGTCCTGTTTCTGCGTGTGATGCCGCGAGCGACGCATGGCTCGTGTACGCCGCAGATGCACCAGCAGCTCCTTTTTCAGGGCACCGCGTGCTTGGATGAACAGGCTGCGATAGATGGTTTCGTGTGACACGTGATAGCTCGCATCGTCCCGGAAGGTGCGCCTCAGCCAACCGGCAATTTGCTCTGGCGACCACCGTGCCTGGAGCTTCTCGGCCACCAGCCGTGCAGCCGCGCGGTTAAGTAGGAGCTTACAGTCCTTCGGACGGCGAGCCTGATCCCACGCGGCCTGGTCGGCTTTCGTTGCTCGATAAGCTGCCTTCCCACCGTTACGCTTGAGCTCCCGGCTAATCGTCGATGGCGCGCGGCCAAGAAGCATGGCAATCGAGCGAATTGAGCTTCCCTCTACCAAGGAACGGGATATCTCTTCGCGCTCGGCCGAGGTTAACGCCAGTCTGGATCGGCTACGTGCTGCTGGCTGGATTCCGCCGGACGCCAACAGGACGCCTGCGACGGACGAATGATTCCGATCAAACAGCTGGGCAATTTGCTGCAGGGAGTTCCCCTGCTTCCAGCGTTGCCACATCAAGGCTCTCTGGCTTTCAGAGTAGTAGATCCGACGTCTCTGCTTCATCTGCAACACTCCCCTGGCCCATTGGACTAGTGTGTTGCATCGATCAGTTGAATCCACCGCACATAGCCGACATTTGACCCATTCGTGACCGGATGTTCGTCGCAACTGCAGCGCTGGAATGTTGTAACAGCGGCGGAATGGTGTAATCAGCACGCTGCATTCCGCGGTGTCGCCATGTCCGGGCACAGTCACACTCACCACGATGGCGCTGACCATGATCACGACGATCACGGCCATGCGCATGCCGCAGGCGGACACGGCCATGCCCCGGGATCGTTCGGGACAGCATTCGCGATCGGCATCGCACTCAACGGGGCATTTGTAGCGACTCAGGTGTTTTACGGCCTGGCCGCGCATTCGGTCGCGCTGCTGGCTGATGCCGTACACAACCTCGGCGACGTGCTCGGTCTGATAATGGCGTGGACAGCGATGCGGCTTGCCAAGCGCGGGCCGACACCAACCCGCACTTACGGTTGGGGCCGCGGCACCATTCTGGCGTCGCTGAGCAACGCCGTGGTGCTGTTGCTGGGTTGCGGCGGGATCGCGATCGAGGCGGTGCAGCGCATCGCGCATCCGCAACCGATCGCTGCCGGCATCGTGATGTGGGTTGCGGCGGCGGGCATCGCGATCAATGGCACGACGGCGTTGATGTTCATGCGCGGACGCAAGCACGATCTCAACATCAAAGGCGCGTTCCTGCACATGGCGGCGGATGCCGCAGTGTCGGCCGGCGTGGTGCTCGCGGCGTTGGCGATCCAGTTCAGCGGATTGCTGTGGCTCGATCCAATCACCAGCCTGCTGATCGTGGCAGTGATCATCCTCGGCACCTGGAGCTTGCTGCGCGATTCGGTGAACCTGGCGATGGATGCGGTTCCCGGCGGCATCCAGCTGGCCAAGGTCGAGGCCGCCCTGCTCGCGCTGCCCGGCGTGTGCGAAGTGCATGACCTGCATATCTGGGCCCTGAGCACGACCGAGACCGCGCTGACCGCGCACCTGATCCAGACGTGTGCGATTGAGCCGCGTGTGATTGAGTCGGGCGTGATTGATTCGGGCGCGATGGAATCCGGCGCGAACCATCAAGGCGCAGGGAGCAGTGTCAGTTTGATTGCCCAAGCGTCCGCCGAAGTCCGCACGCGCTTCAACATCGGCCATTCGACGTTCCAGGTTGAAACGGCGGAATCCGCCGACGCCTGCGCGCTGCGGCCGGCGGGCGTGGTGTGAGCATGCGCCGACCGGCGCAGCGCCCGCGCCCGCGATGGCCGATCGCCATGCTCATCGCTGTGGCGCTGGCGACCACCGCGGCGTCGCCTGCCCGCGCCGGCGACAAGCCGGGCATCTCGCATGCGTTCGAATATTTCGGCGAAATCTTTGCCGACATCAACGGTGGCGCTCGGCGCGGCGCGGTGTATACCGGGCTTGCGCACCTGTCATTCGATTGGTCCGGCTCGGCCTGGCTGGCCCACACCGACCTCTACATGCCGCACGGCGACAGCGTGAGCCAACGCCACGTCGGCGATTTTTCCGTGGTCAGCAACATCGACGGTGTGCACCAGTTGCACGTGCACGAACTCTGGGCGCAGCGTTCGATGGGTCGCGTTTCTTTAAGAGCGGGCTTGTTAAGCGCGGATACCGAATTCTGGGGCAGCGAGACCGCAGACCTGTTCATCAGCAGCGCATTCGGTGCGCCCAGCGTTGTCAGCGGCGACTTGCCGCACTCGCCGATCTTCCCGCAGGGCGTGCTCGGTGCGCGGCTGGCATTTGATCTTGGACACGCCGCAACGTTACGCATGGCCGTGCTCGACGGCGATGGCGGCGACCTCGCCAACGACAATCGACATGGATTGAATGTTTCGCTGGGTCAAGGTGCGTTGCTGCTCGCCGAATACCAACGCGTGTATGCCACCGCCGGCGATCAGAAAACCACGCTGCGGCTGGCCGGCTACCACCACAGCGGGCGCTTCATCGACACCCGAGGCGACGCGGTGCGCGGCAATGACGGATTCATCGGCAGCGTGGACCGCGCGGTCGATGCGCGTCTGAACGTATTCGCGCGCGCCGGCGTCGCCAGAAGCGACCGCAGCGTGGTGCCGTGGTCGTTCGAGACCGGATTCAGCCTGAGCCCGGCGTTTGGCGCCGCCGACACATTTGGGCTGGCGCTGGCGTATGTCGATCTGGATCGCAGTCCGGCGGTCACCGGCACAGCGACGCCATTGCGGCACGAGATCGTCCTCGAAAGCACGCTGGACTGGCCGCTCAACCACGCGCTGGATCTGCAGCCCGATGTGCAATACATCGTCGATCCCGGCGGCACGGCCACGGCGCACAACGCTGTCGTTATCGGATTGCGAGTGAGTGTCCACCTGTGACGCAGTGATCGAGCGCCGAACATGTAGCTGTTAGTGCTCGTTGCATTTCGGTATTACCCTATCCTCCCCGGTAGGATATCGATATGACCGTTCACACGTCGCACCCCGACATAATCAAACGACTCAAGCGCGTCGACGGACATCTCCGGGCCGTCATCGAGATGTTGGAAGCCCAGCGTCCTTGCGCGGACATCGCCCAGCAGATGCAGGCGATCGAGAGTGCGGTCACCAAGGCCAAGAAAACCCTGATCCACGATCACATCGATCACTGTCTCGAACAGACTCCAGGTTCCGATCGCACGAATCGCAAGTCCATTGAAGCGTTGAAAGGAATCACCAAATACTTATGAGCAGGCCCTCCGGATTTCGCGCGCTTCTCGCATGGTTTGGCTTTGGCGATATCAGCGGCAAATCCGCTGGCTCGCATGCCGGGCACGACGATCGCGGCGCCAAGGGCCACAGCCACACGCATGGGGTCATCGACGCCACGATTGCCACGACCACAAAGGGCATCTGGGCGATCAAGTGGTCGTTCTTCATCTTGGCGATCACGGCGGCCATCCAGTTTGCCGTGGTCGTCTTGTCGGGAAGCGTGGCCCTGCTGGCTGACATGATCCACAACGTTGGCGATTCGGTGACCGCCATCCCGTTGTGGATCGCGTTCCGCCTCGCCCGTCGTAAGCCAAGCGCTCGATTTACCTACGGCTACGGCCGGGTCGAAGACATGGCCGGGATGGCGATCGTGTTCATCATCCTGATCAGCGCACTCATCGCCGCTTACGAGGCGATCAACCGCTTGATCCACCCGCAGGCGATCACGGCTTTGGGTTGGGTCGCGTTGGCGGGCGTTGCCGGATTCATTGGCAACGAGATCGTCGCGGTGTTCCGGATTCGCGTCGGCCGGCAGATCGAAAGCGCCGCGTTGATCGCCGACGGCTACCACGCGCGTACCGACGGGCTGACCAGTCTGGCTGTGGTGATCGGTGCGCTGGGCGTCCATTTCGGATTTCCGCTGGCCGACCCGATCATCGGCCTGATCATCACCCTGATGATTTTCGGCATCGTCTGGCAATCCGCCAAGGCTGTGTTCACGCGCGCCCTGGATGGCGTGGAGCCGGAAGTGACTGCGGAAATCCGGCACGCGGCGGGACACATTCCAGAGATCAAACAGGTGCTGGATGTACGCGCGCGCTGGCTGGGGCATCGATTGAACACCGAGCTCGATGTCGCGCTCGACGGATCGATGTCCGTCAGCGATGCCGATGCGATCGCGATGCAGTTCGAACATGAGCTGACCGAACATGTACCCGCGCTTTCGTCGGCTCGCATCCGGGTGCGCCCGTACGACCCCGCGTCTGTCGAACCACTGGTCGATCACAACGTCGCTTCTCACGCAGGGCATCACGCGCCGAACCCGGTTGCGGTTCGTGGCGAACTCGCCGAAGGATTGATGGAGATCATCGACACACCGCAAGGCGAGCGGCTGCGATTCACCAGCTCGCGCCCGACTCCGGGCTTGGATGCCGTCGCAACGATTCAACGCGACAGACCACAGGGTGAGGTGCTGGAGCTGATCGAACAAGCTGGGGGAGTCCAGTTCCTCAGCAGTGACGCGCCGGAGGAGCCGCACGAGTTCAACGCGGTATTGCGTTTGCAATTGGACGGGCGCGCAGAAGCCCTGCCTTTTCAAATGGCCGAACCCGAGGGTCACGGGCGTCATTGATCGTTCGTGCTTCGGCAGCGTCCGTCCGAGCGCGTATGCACCGGTGTCGGCCGTTCTGAGCCACTGGCCACAATCCATTGCCTGGTCAGCCGTTGGGGAGCCGGCCCCCAACCAATGGCATATGTCATCTATGCTGTTATAATGTAACCATCAGCGAATCGCTATGGAAACTGCCGTGCGCAGCCAGCGATCCCTGTCGCCGCGCCTCCATTGCGGCGTGTTTCATCCGCCTTTGGAATCCCTGCATGCGCCAAACCCTGCTCACCGTCGGAGTGCTCGCCGCCCTCGCCACTTCAGCCCTCGCCACCTCCGCTTACGCCGGTGCGCCCACGAAGTCGCCGCATTCCCGGGCAGCATCGATGACTGTGCAGCAACGGCTCGACGCGCTCGAGTCGCGGGTCGAGACGCTTGAAGCCAACAACGCGACCTTGCGCAAGCAGGCGAGCGATGCGACCGCCGATGCGCAGGCCACGCACGCCGAGCTTGATCAGATCAAGGCGACCCAGGCCGCGGCACCCGCGCCTGAGGCTGTGGCTGCCGAGCCAAGCGCCGCACCCACCGGCGCCAACGGCAATGCGTTCAATCCGGCGATGAGCGTGATTCTCAACGGCGCCTATGCGCACAATTCGCTGAATCCCGATAACTATTTTCGCGCAGGGTTTCCGCTAGCCGGCGCTGCCGGGCCGGCACCGCAAGGCTTGTCGATTGCCGAGAGCGAAGTCTCGCTCTACGCCAACATCGATGAGAAGTTCTTCGGCCAGCTGACCCTGACTGCTTCCAACGATCATGGCCAGGACCAGGTCGGTGTCGAAAATGCGTTCATCGAGACCACCTCGCTGCCTGACGGATTCGGCGTGCGCGCGGGGCGCTTCTATTCCGACATCGGCTATCTCAACAGCCATCACACGCACACGGATAATTTCTACGACCGTCCGCTCGCGTACCAGGCATTCCTCGGTGGCCAGTACGGCGATGATGGCGTGCAGGTGCACTGGCTCGCGCCAACCCCGATCTTCCTGCAGTTCGGTGTCGAAGCCTTTGCGGGAAACAACTTCCCGAGTGGCGGCGGCGGACATGGCGGGGTCGGTGTCACCACGGCATTCGTGAAGGCAGGGGGCGATTTCAGCGACAACACGTCGTGGCTCGCCGGCCTGTCGATGCTGCACTCGAAAACCGTATTGGCCGATGACGGGTTCAGTGGCAAGAACACGATCTATGTCGCCGATGGCACGCTGAAGTGGGCGCCCAATGGCAACCTCAAGGATGGCGGCGT
>JBBQQH010000092.1:0-6548 GCA_038216155.1 Lysobacterales bacterium | reverse complement strand
GTCTCGATCGCCCGCCTGAAAGCGGTCCACGCCGCGACCCATCCGGCGGCTAAACTGGACCGGCGCCATGATCCCGACGCCCTGTCGGAGGAGGCGTAGAATGGCCGCAGAACCGCAAAGGAGCCATGCCATGGGTGCCGTTGATCTCAGCCAGCAGGTGCATCAGATCGCCGACCAGTTGCCGCCGGAGGCGACGTGGGATGACGTGATCGAGCAAGCCCGCTTCCGCAAGGCCGTACAGGAAGGCATTGCTGCGGCTGATCGCGGCGAGTTCGCCAGCGACGAAGAGGTGCGCCGAGTGTTCCAGAAATGGGGCGTGGATGTTGACGCTGAAATGGTCGATCAAGGCCCTGATCGACTTTGACGAAGCACAAGCCTATATCGCCCAAGAAGACTCATTCGCTGCACAGGCCGTTGCTGATCGCATCTGGCAGGCGAGCCTTCGACTCCCGGAGACGCCGCACATCGGCTGGCCTGGCGTAGAGCCGGACACCCGTCACTGGGTCGTACAGCGCACACCGTATCTGATCGTCTATCGCGTCACTGACGATGCCGTCGAAATCCTGCGTGTCTGGCACGGACGACGCGACTGGATGAATCGCACCGACTGAGTCGAACGCGGCGCTCTGCACCGCGAGTCCGAGCCCGTCTGTTGCCGCCTCCCACCGCTGTCACGTCGCGTGCAACTTCGCTGCACTCCGCCGCTTCGGCGGCTGCGCTGCGCTACGCAGCAAGCGCCGCGCCAGCTCTGACCGGCCGTCCCTGGCCGTCTTCGCTAATCATCATGCTTCGTCCAGTCACGCTTGGCTCCTACCTCGCGACGGTCTGCACCTGCTAACGCGCTTGCAGAAATATCTCTAGCCCGCACCGTGCGGCTGCGCCCCTCGGCACCGGCCGCTGCGCGCATCCACTACTTCCCCCATCCCCACTCACGCAGATCCACCGCGCTGCGATCTAATCTCGTCGCCTGCGTTCGTGGGGCTATTGCGGCCCTAACGACATAACGTGCTGTTATGCAAAGTGTCACGCCTGCGCGTGCCACTTGTCGCTTCGCTGCGCTCGCCGCATAACCCACGCTATGTCACCGGGCCGCAGCACGTCCCTGTGCTTGTTAGGGTGCGCCGCTCCAGCGGCGCCATGTTGTAGCGTCCTGCACGCCGCTGCGCGGCGTCTGCGCGCCATCCATGGCTTGCTGCTTCGTCCTGGTCCTCGCCGTTGCGCACGGGGTTGGCGTCATCGCTTCGGTGAGTGCGCCGCCGTGCGCTGGTTTGCCAGGGTGGTGGTGTTGCTTCGAATGCTTGCCACGAAGCGAGGTGACCGTGCGCTGTCCACGTGTTGTCCACGGCAAAGGGATGGCCCATCCATCCCGTCGCGGTGGGCAACAGGTGGGCAACGCCTTGACGAAACCGGCTTTGTAGGCGAAAAAGTGCATCAAGGGATTTTTTAGGAAGTCGAAAAGGCGTGTCAGCCGTTTTAGCCATTGCCGAGCCGCGCCGCATCAAGGCTTCGCATCGCCGGCGGCGGAAAGTCACGGTGGGTCGCTTTGTTCAGCGCTATTACGATCCGGGGATTGGGCGGTTCCTGAGCACAGACCCGGTTGCAACCAACTCTGATGATGGCACCAACTTCAGCAGATACTGGTACGCCAACAATAATCCCTACATGTTTACCGATCCAGACGGAAGGCACCCGGCCTTAGGGCCGGCCGGAGAATTTGGCGCGTGGATCCGCTCAATTGTCGAAAGTAAAGGAGACGAAAAGAAGGTTGCTGCTGCGACTGCGAAGCGCAAGGAGGAGAAGCTGAAGACGATGGAGACAATCGTGGACATGACCCATGCAGGGCTCGCGAAAGATGCGATAGTGATCGCAAAAGTTGTAGCAGATGGTAAGGATCCCACCGCGAAAGCAGCCGGGTCATTGACAGGCGAAGTGGCCTCCAAAGCAACGGAAGCTGCTCTCAAAGGCAAGATCGGCGATGGGCCAGCTGAGGTCGTCGGAACGATTGTCGGAAACTCTCTCGGATCCGCCGTTGAGTCCGCGGCCGAACCGAAGGCCAATCCCCCAAAAGCCGTTGAAAATAAGCCAGCTCGGAAGCCCGAGGAAAAGCAGCCCCCCATAAAGTCATGAGCCAATTATTTAGAGCCTTTTCTAGACATGTCAAATAATGCGAGTGGTGCCTTGTGAATTTCAAAAGAGTCATCGTATTTGGCGTAGTTCTGTTTCTGCTCAGATTCGTGGCAGCGGCTGCGGTCGGGTTTTTTGAGGTCGACCTGCCAGTCGTCTCACAATATCTCTTGCGCTACGCATTGGATTTTTTAGTCGTAGTTCTTGTTTTTGTAAAGCTGGGCGCGATTCAGTCGAGTCAACTGAGTGTTCACATCTTCTCGGTGGTCGCGGTATCGATACTACTCTTCCTGCTCAGTGAGATTACTCTCAGGACACAACTGAATTTGGAAGCTGGGCCAGATCCACTTTGGATTATCGAATACATCAATTTTCTAGCATCGATGTGTATTGGCACCGCGATAGGAAAGCGCATGAGAGTAGCGACTCCTTAGCGGTTTGTAGGAGATTGGTTGCTTGACGCGTTCGCCAGTTCCAGCCTGCGATAGTTTGCGCTAAGGCGTTAGGACTTCCCCACTGGCTTCGCTTTCAGCCTGCGGTGAAGTTTTCCGCCGGCGGGTCAACCGCTTGGGCGCTAGCGTGCTGAACTACGGCTTTGACCCAATACAGCTTCGTTGGCGCCGCGCTGACCCACATGCAGCAGCGCTATTATGATCCGGTGATTGGGAGGTTCTTGTCGTCCGATCCAGTACCCACAAGCCCGAGCAACGGCACAAATTTCAACCGCTACTGGTATGCCGCCGACAATCCGTATCGATTCACGGATCCTGACGGTCGCTATTGGTGCACTGGCGGCCCCGCAGCTTGCGCGAAGATCGACAAATACGTTGCGACGATTACCAAGTCGTTGACTGGACTAAAGCCAGGTTCAGATGCTTTCAAGAAGGTGACGGCCGTAGTGAACACGCTTGGAAAGCCGTGGACAAAGAATGGCATCACGCTTAATCCAACAGCGCTCGCGAAGGGCACGTTGGCCTCGGCAGGGCCGAATGGCGTGATCAACGTCGACATGAAGCAAACGGCTTCTTACGGAAATGATGTGGCCAAGGCCAATCCGTCAGTCGCATCGGCAGATGCCAAGGACGCGGCCGGGGCGGGAGTAGTTGCTCATGAGACGCGCCATGAGATTGATGCTCAGAAGCTTGGCAGTTTCCCCACGACGAAGGCGCAGGAATATCGCACTGAGATGAATGCGTATGGAACTGAGGCTGGCGTTGCGACAGGGCTGGGAGTAAACACGGGCTATTCGACGCCGCAAGATGTCGCTGCCGGGGCTCAATCATCGACCGATACGTGGTGTGGAGGTCAATGCCCGTGAAAAAGCGACTGGCTTTCTTCGGACTGATTCTCTTCCAAGCGACGGCTTGCTCCGGGGCCCCTTCTGCCAACGCATCTCAGCCGGTATTTACGACGATCTGCGCGTTATCAGCGCAGGGCAAAAAAATGGATGGAGCCTTGGTGCGATTCAAGGCGACATACATCACGGACCTTCGTCACGGGGCGTTTTTGACGGATCCCAAGTGCCCTTCGGTATCCGTGGAGCAAGGATTGGATCCCGTGAATGTCGACGCCAGCGTGCGGAGGTTTGATGAGGTGGTTAAGGGAAGCATCTTGGATCACAAACCGAGGCAGTTGGTTGTAGATGTTTCAGGTAAGTTCGCATGGAGCGCCGCGGGAATGCTGCATGGAGTTCCGGCTGCCGGAACGATCAGGCCTCATGGCGTTATCACAATTGAAAAAATCTGGAGCTACCAGCGAGTGGTGCCAAAGAGCTGAGCGAGACAGAAAACGGCTAACGAAAGCCCGCGCATTGCGCGGGCTTTTTCTTAGTGCCGCTTCTGAATTAGCTCGCCTGCTGCTGCAGCACGTGGAGATTCCGGCTCAAGAGAAGCCAGCATTCCGGAGCATGTGAAGCCACGGTTCCGAGGCATGTGAGGCCAGTATTCTGGCGCATGTGAAGCCAGTGCGCTGCACTTGATTCCGGATCATGGGAAGCCAGTGCGGGCACTCGGTTGAGGTGGGTCATCCTTGCGGCTTTGGCTGCGAGGTTCCCTTGTCCCAATCGAGGCTTCTCATGCGACAGATCCGAGAGTTACTACATCTACATTTTGAACAAGGGCTCAGCCAGCGCCTGATCGCCCGCAGCCTGGGCGTGGTGCGATCCACGGTGGAGCGGCTGCTGCAGCGCTTTGCCGCGTCCGGGCTGACCTGGCCGCCCGACCCGGCAATGACCGATGCCGAGCTGGAGCGGCGCCTGTATCAGGGGCCAGCCCACCAGGGCGCAGCCAAGTCCTGTGCCCGGCCCAATTACGTCGAGGTGGCCAAGGAGCTGGCGCGCAAGGGGGTCACCCGCCGGCTGCTGTGGAGCGAGTACCGTGACCTGCACAGCGACGGCATCGGCTACAGCGTGTTCTGTGACGAGCTCGCCGGCTTCCTGGCCGATCGTGATCTGTCGTACCGCAATGATCACGTGCCCGGCGAGAAGGCGTACTTCGACTTCGCCGGATTGACCTTGCGTTACCGGGACGGCGAGGCCGTGCGGCCAGCGCAAATCTTCACCGCCGCGCTGGGTTACTCGAACGCGATCTTCGCCTACGCCAGTGCTGACCAGACGGCGGCCAGCTGGCTGGAGGGGCAACACCGGGCGTTCGTGGCCTTCGGCGGCGTGGCCAAAGTCGGTGTGCCCGACAACCCCAAGGCACTGATCGCCAAGACCGACCGCTTCGAGCCGCGGCTGACGTCGGTGTACGCCGACTTTGCCCGCCACTACGGCATCACTATCATTCCGGCCCGGGTGCGCAAACCCAAGGACAAGGCCTCCGTCGAGGGCGCGGTGAAGATCGTGGAGATGCGCATCCTGGCGACGGCGCGGGACCGCGTGTTTGCCTCGCTCGACGCCCTCAACCAGTGGTTGGCCGAGGCGTTGATCGCATTGAACGCAGCCCCGTTCCAGAAGCGGGTCGGCTCGCGGCAAAGTCTGCTGGCCGAGGAGCAGCCATTGCTGTCGCCGTTGCCGACAACCCGCTTCGAGGTACCCGTTTACTTGACCCGCAAGGTCGCCCGCGACTACCACGTCGATGTGCATCGGCAGTACTACAGCGTGCCGTATCTCCACGTCGGCCAGACGGTCGAGGTTCGCGTGACCGGCCATCACGTCGAAGTTCTGCAGCGCCAGTCACGGATCGCCCTGCATCGGCGCATGAACCCCAGCCAGCGTTTTGTCACCGACCCGGCGCACATGCCCGCCCATCACCGTGCCTTCCGGGATCCGAAGATCATGCAGCGCGCCGCGGCGATCGGCCCAGCCACCGTGGCCCTGATCGATGCGCTGTTCGCCAAGCGGCGCCATCCCGAACAGGCCATCCGCGGCGCGCAAGGCGTGCTCGGCTTGCGCCGCGACCACGATGCCAGCGCCGTGGAGTCGGCCTGTGCGCGGGCCGTCGCGCTGCAGTCCATCGGCTATGACCATGTGCGACGGCTGCTGCTCGTCGCCCAGATGCAGGTACCGCTGGCGCTGCCCACGATCACACACGAACACGTGCGCGGTGGCGACTACTACGATGTCCATGGATGGACAAGTGCCGCGAGAGGCACGATGCCGGAAGCGGCCGGCGCCTCCGGCGACATGGAGGTGGCCCATGCTGCATGAACCGCTGCAACAGCAACTCGCCCGTCTGGGTCTACGCGGCGCCGCCGACGCCCTCGCACGCCTGCCGTGCCACGAAGACCTCATCGACACACTCGCCGTCCTGTTGGACGCCGAGTGCCTGCATCGCGACAGCCTGGCCCAGGGCCGACGACTCAAGCTGGCCAAGCTCGGCCAGAGCGCGCATCCGGCCGATGTCGACCTGCGGACGCCGCGCGGGCTCGGCAAGAGCCGCTGGCAGCACTTGCTCGGCCTGAACTGGTTCAAGCAGCACCAGCACGTACTGCTGGTCGGCCCGACCGGTATCGGCAAGAGCTATCTGGCTTGCGCGCTGGCCAAGGCAGTGATCGAGCAGAAGAAGTCGGTGCGCTATCTGCGGCTGCCCCGCCTGGGCGAGGAACTGGCGACGCTGCAAGCCCAGGGCCGGATCAGTCATTGGCTCAAAGCGCTGGGCCGCATCGACCTGCTGATCCTCGATGACTTTGGCCTGGTGCCGATGAGTGCCAATCACCAACCGCTGTTGCTGGAACTACTGGAAGACCGCCAGCAGCGCGGCAGCGTGCTTGTCACCAGCCAGTTGCCGATCAAGCTGTGGCACGGCCAGTTCCAGGATCCGACCCTCGCCGATGCGATCCTCGATCGGCTGGTCCACAACGCCGAACTGATCGAACTGACCGGCGAGTCCATGCGCAAAAAGAACCAGCGCGCATCCACCACCGAAGACAAATCCGACCTGACGATCTAGACTGCAATCCCCGCGCTCAACCGGGTACCCGCC
>JBBQQH010000091.1:0-6597 GCA_038216155.1 Lysobacterales bacterium | reverse complement strand
AAATAGGTGGATTTTCGTCAGTGAATGCATTCAGGCGGCCGCCATCTTCTGTCGCGCGCTCGTCATGAATTGGATGAATCGATCAAACAATCCATCTGCATCATGCGGACCGGGACTGGCTTCGGGATGTCCCTGGAAGCTGAAGACCGGGGCGTTGCTTAGTTCTATTCCCTGGTTGCTGCCATCAAATAGCGAGCGGTGGGTGACACGCGCGGTACCCGGCAGGCTCGCTTCATCGACTGCGAAGCCGTGGTTTTGCGCGGTGATCAGCACGCGGCCAGGCTTGCCATCGCGCTCGATCTCCTGCACCGGATGATTGCCGCCGTGGTGGCCGAACTTCATCTTCTGCGTGCGCGCGCCGATCGCCAGCGCGATCAACTGATGGCCCAGACAGATGCCGTAGGTAGGGATGCCGACGTCGATGAATTCACGAATCGCAGCGATGGCGTAATCGCACGGCGCCGGATCGCCCGGACCGTTGGACAAAAAGATTCCGTCGGGTTCGAACGCCAGCGCCTGCGCCGCGGATGTTTCGGCCGGCACCACGGTAATCCGGCAACCGCGATCCGCCAGCAGTCGCAGGATGTTGCGCTTGATGCCGAAATCGTACGCCACCACATGGAAACGAGAATCGCTAGCGCCGAATACGTTGCGATCCAGGTCGTAGGAGCCTTCCAGCCAGGTGTAAGTGTTGTCGGTACTGACCACACGGGCGAGATCCATCCCGTCCAAGCCCGGAAACTTGCGCGCCGCCTCGATTGCGTGCTCCGCATCGATGCCATCGCCGGCGACCAAGCAACCGTTCTGCGCACCGCGATCGCGCAGCAGCCGCGTCAGCTTGCGCGTATCGATATCGGCAATAGCGATCACGTCGCGCGCGATCAACCATTCGGGCAGTGAAATTTGCGAACGCCAGTTGCTGGGCCGACGCGGCACGTCGCGCACGATCAAGCCTGCTGCCCACGTTTGCGGTGCCTCGTCATCGGTGACGTTGCATCCGGTGTTGCCGATATGCGGATAGGTCAACGTGACCAACTGCCGCGCGTACGAGGGATCGGTGAGGATTTCCTGGTAGCCGGTCATCGAGGTGTTGAACACCACCTCGCCCACGCTGCTGCCATCGGCGCCCACGGAAATGCCCTCGAACACTGTTCCGTCTTCGAGCGCAAGGATGGCAGGTTGGGTCACGCGTTATCGCCTGTGGTTTGCGTGGTGCAGGCCGACCGTCCGGCAGCGTCTGGACGCTGCGGAATCGGGTGCTGGGCGAGCGGGAATGATAAAGGCGACGCGTCGCGCTGTCCAATGGAAACATCCAGGTCGCGCTCCTTGGCGTCACGTTTGTCGGCCTTTTTGCCAAGGCTGCGGCGCGGTTTGAGCTACCGTGGGGCTCGGCATACACTCGCCGCATGAACGAGCAGGAAAGCCTCGCCAACAGTGCTGCATCACAGTTGCCAGCGATGCCGATCAAGGTGATCAAGATGCATCGCCTGCAGCGGGACGGCGTTCGGCACGCGTTGGAGCCGTTCCCGTGGCTGGTGGCCACCGATACATTGCCCGATTCCGAACACGCCGCGCTGTACAGCGGTTTTCCCGCCTGCGCGCAAGCCGGATTCGTTCCGTACGAATCGGCGCAGTGCGGCCGCCAGTTGAACGATCTGGTCGCAGAAGTCACTGCCCCACCTTTTGCCGACGCCTTAGGCGAGCGGCTCGGCGTGCCGGCGATGTCGAAGTATCCGGTGCTGGTGACGATCTGCACCCGGCTGAACAAGCGTCACGGCACCATCCACACCGACAGCAAATCGAAGATCGCCTCCGCGCTGCTGTACCTCAACGCCGACTGGACGCCCGGCAGTGCAGGCAGCCTGCGCCTGCTGTCGGAAATCGATGACATCGAATCGCTGCTGACCCCGGAAATACCGCCGGTGTATGGCACCTTGGTCGCGTTTCGGCGCAGCGACTGCTCCTTTCACGGCCACTTGCCGTTCGAGGGCGAACGCCGGGTAATTCAGTTCGCGTGGTTAACCGATCGCGAGGCGCTGGCAAGGAAGACCCAGCGTGGACACATGCAGCGCCTGCTCAAGCGAGTATTCGGCCCGCTTGATCGGTGGCTGGGCGCGCGACGCGACAACAATGCCGCACATCGTGACTGAGCGGTGACAGGCCGTCTGGCGTGATACCTGCTTGCGGAGCGCGCCATTGAGCCCTCTCGCCTGGCACACCGTCTTCGAAATGCTGGCCTACGCGGTCGGCATGCGCGTGTTCCTGCGCGAGCGTCGACGACTCTCACCGCCCGGCCTGCGCGACCGCGACGGCAGCCTGATGGTCGGCGTCGGTGCGATCTGCGGCGCGGCGATTGGCGCGAAGCTGGCGTTCTGGTTCGACGATCCGCTGGCGGCGTTTGCCCATTTCCCGGATTGGCGGCATCTGCTGGAGGGCAAGTCGATCGTCGGCGCGCTGCTCGGCGGTTTGTTGGGCGTGGAGTCGGCCAAACACATGGCTGGCGTGACGTCGTCCACCGGCGATGCCTTCGTGCGACCGCTGGCCATCGGCATGATGATCGGCCGCATCGGATGTTTTCTCGGCGGGCTGGCTGATCACACCTACGGCAACCCGACGCCGCTGCCGTGGGGCGTGGATTTTGGCGACGGAATTCCTCGCCATCCCACGCAACTCTACGAAATTATTTTCCTGATGATGTTGTTATTCGTGCTGGAAACACGCGGAAAGAACCTGCGCGAACCCGGCGACCGCTTCCGCGCATTCATGGTCGGCTATCTGCTGTTTCGGCTGCTGATCGAAGCGATCAAGCCCGTCCCATATGCATGGATTGGCGGGCTATCGGGCATCCAACTGTTGTGCCTTGGCGGGCTGGCCTACTATGCAAGGCATCTGCCGCGATTGCTTCGGGGACTGGCGTGGGACACAAGGTAAGACCGTACCTCTACTACGACCACGCGGTGTCGGTGTGCACCACCTGCTTGCGCCGGGTCGAGGCCAGCATCCTGATCAAGGATGATCGCGTGTATCTGGAAAAATGGTGTCCGCACCATGGCCGCGAGCGTGTGTTGATCGCCGATGACGCCGCGTATTACCGGATGGCGCGCGAGAAATTCATCAAGCCGCCAGAGCTGCCGCAGCAATTCAATACTGAGCGTCGCTGGGGCTGTCCGTACGATTGCGGCCTGTGTCCTGAGCATATGCAGCATTCCTGCCTGACCCTGATCGAGGTCACCGATCACTGCAATTTGCGCTGCCCGATCTGCTATGCCGACAGCGGCCCACATCGGCCGGGCTATCGCGACATGGCCACGATCGAGAAGATGCTCGACGCAGTCGTCGCCAACGAGGGCGAACCGGACGTGGTGCAGATTTCCGGTGGCGAGCCGACCCTGCATCCGCAGTTCTTCGAGATTCTGGACGCCGCACGCCAGCGCCCGATCCGGCATCTGATGGTCAACACCAACGGTCTGCGCATCGCCAAGGATCCTGAGTTTGTCGCGCGACTGGCCACTTACATGCCCGCGTTCGAGCTGTATTTGCAATTCGATTCGCTGCGTGATGAAGTGCATCAGGAATTGCGCGGCGCGCGATTGCGCGAGATTCGCCTGCGTGCGCTGGAGCAACTCAACCGGCACGACATCTCGACCACGCTGGTGGTGACCGTCAAGAAGGGACTCAACGACGGCGAGCTGGGTGAGATCATCGAGTTCGCGCTCAAGCAGCCGTGCGTGCGCGGCGTCACTTTCCAGCCCATCCAGCACGCCGGGCGCGCCGAAGGTTTCGATCCGGCAACCAACCGGCTGACGCTGACCGAAGTGCGCCGCCGCATCCTCGAACAAAGCCCGCATTTCAAACCTGAAGACTTGATACCAGTACCGTGCAATCCCGATTGCCTGGCGATGGCGTATGCGCTCAAGCTAGGCGATGCAGTGGTGCCTCTCACAGGTTTGATTCCACCGGACACCCTGATCAATGCCGGCCGCAACACTATCGTGGTTGAGCGCGATGAAGAACTCCGCGAACAGGTGTTCAAGCTGTTCGCGACCAACCATTCGCCAGAAGGTCAGGCCTGCTCGCTGTCCGATCTGCTGTGCTGCCTGCCGCAGGTGCGGGCGCCTGCAGAGATCGGCTATCGCAATGTCTTTCGCGTATTGATCATGGCCTTCATCGACGCGCATGGTTTCGACTTGCGCGCCGTCAAGAAAAGCTGCGTGCACATCGCGCAGCCCGACGGCAAGTTGATTCCGTTCGATACGTTCAACTTGTTTTACCGCGACGGCCTCGCCGACAAGTTAGCGGTGCTGCGCGCGGAAATTGCCACGCCTGAGACGAGGATAGAGTCCTGACCACGCAAGCAAAACACAAGATCACCATGAATAACATTCCGAAGCCCCTGCCAGACGACCCACCGCCCGCCGGAACCGGGTCGTTGATGAGCGGTTTCGTGCTCGGCTGGGTGGCGATGATCGCCGGCGTTATCTGCAATGTGTTGTTTTGGATGTTGCAAACGAACTTCAACTCTCCCTCCCTGGGTTTTATCGGGCTCGGGTTAGGCAGTTTGCCCATGCTCGCGATGATTGCGTTACTGATCTTGTTCAGCAACCAGGGCAAGCCGCGCGCGGTGAAGGGCGTGTTGCTGGCATTCGCCTCGATGGTCGGCTTGGCCGTGCTCCTGATGGCCGCGTGCTTCGGATTAATCGCGATGAATGGCGGACTCAACATGCATTGACGGTTCTTTCAGTCCACGCTCGACTTTCCCGGGGTCCCCACGTGTGGGACGATTCAACCTTCATCTACCGCACAGGACATCGCATGCTCACCGCACCAATTGGCATCGGCATCTCCGCCGTCATCACATTGATCGCCATTCCTTTACTGGCACACGCCGAACCTGGCCAAATGATGCACATGACCGTGACCGGTAACGTGCAGGTCGAGAATCCGCCGATCAAAATGGGGATCCCGGTGGTCAGCAAGGATGTGTGCTCGCCGAAAGAGATCGATGTGCGCAACCTCATGACCGAGACCAGCCGCAACAAGGATTGCGCGTATTCGGATTACAAGCAGGACGGCAAGACCGTGACCTTTCGCTACACCTGTACTGGCGCTACGCAGTTGGACGGAAACGGCAGTTTCACGATGAATAACGGCGGCGTGTACGGTACAGTGCATGCGAAAAGCAACATGCGTGGACAGTCGAGCGTGGTCGATATGAAATATACCGGCACTAGCAGTGGCACAGTGTGTGAATACACGCCGCCGCAAGCTTCACCGACAAAATCCGCGCCGCCGAAAGTGAAATAGTCATCAATCCAGCAGCAGCATTTTCAGCTGATGCTATCGAGGAGTTGCGCGCGCGATCTGAGACTGACGTTGTGGTGGCCTTCGCCTCGCTGGTGGCGCTTGCCTGCTGCTCGTAGCGGACTGCTTTGGCCTGATGGCGAACACCAACATCCATTGACTGGCCGAAACGGCCACCGATAATGACGACCTCCCAGAACATCCTAATTAGAGGGCTGTCCATGCGCACGATGTTTTTGCTGATGTGCTGCACCATCGTCCTTGCAGGCTGCGGACAGACTTCAGACGATGCAGCCACATCGCAAGACGCGAACACTTTCGCTGCTGTGCCGATGACGACGCCTAATGCTGTAGTCGCACCGGCGCCCAATGCAGACATGAGTTCCGACGCAGAGTCCAACGATGGCGACGCAGCAGATGACACGGTTGCCGACACGCCGCACACTGACACGCAACTCACACCGCTGAGCAAGGACGATATCGCACTCTACTTGCAGGTGATGCACGCCGCAGCCGATCGCGTGCAGCATCCTGCAGCGGCTGACATAGCCCTTTTGGCACGTTACAAAACGTTGCTCGCAGCGGCCGATTCAAGCAAGGCAGCAATGCCCTCGCCCGCCGACAGCATCGCCATGGCCGATGCGACCATGCTGAAACTGCAGATGGACATGCTCATCGTGCGCGAGCGTCACATCGATGAGCAGCGGTATACGGGCATCGCAAGCGTCATCGACGATGTCGTACCCAACCCGACGATGTACGTTGCTGGCGGTGCCCGCGGTGAAGGATTTCCGGTCGATGTGCCTGAGCAATCGTCGGCTTCCATCGCGCTGTCGCAGAAAATTAAAAATGCCGAAGCGCAGGACGCCACAATCCTTGCGCCGTACCGTGCAGAAATCCAGCAATTGCTTTCCGTGGTGCGTAATCTCCACAGCTTGCAGTAACGAGCAACCATTCCGACCAACCGCAGGAAACCATGATGGTCGCAACGTTATTCCCAACTACATTGCCGCGTGCTTGTACGCTCTGATCGCCATCTCGGCGCTCGCCATCACTGAGCCGAGCCGGTCAACTCGATAGCGACGGGGGTTTCACAATGGAGGCCCGGGGTGTGCATGGGACGATCCACGTCCACCGCGGCATGCAGAGCCAGAAGACGGCCGTCGATCTGACCCATGAAAGCACTCCCACTGAGGCGAGTTGCGGCTATACGCCGTCAAAGCCGGCGCACGAGCTGAGGGTCGATGCCGCTACCCAAGTAGCAACTCTCCAAATCCATACTGGCCCGGGCGCCGT
>JBBQQH010000090.1:0-6680 GCA_038216155.1 Lysobacterales bacterium | reverse complement strand
GGGTGCATGACGTCCTGGCCTTGAGCTTTTTGGCCTTTGCTTGCTTTGCGATTGTCCTTGGTGCTGCCCATTTCTTTCGTCGGTGCGATGCGGTGCAAAGGTGCCAGACTGCATTTCCGTAATCGGTCTTGTTGGATCGATGCTGCTGATCCGGACCCTGGTAAAAACCGCGCCCGGAGGCCTCTCTCATTCATCGGTCTTGCCCGTGCACGGCGATCAACCGAAGCACGTGATGGCGACCTATTTGTTAGTCAGGCTCTCTCCAGGTGGGTCTGAACCCAGTGCTACCTTGCTCGCTCCGGCGTTGGAAAAGGGTTTGCGTTCAAAGCGGTACTTCGTTGTTGAATCCACTGTGGGTTCTTGCGCGATCAGACAGTCGTCATCGTGTGCTTGGCAGGCCGCTGCACCATTGGATGCTTGAGCCATGCGTTCGGGTCGTAGTCCTCGCCACGCGACAGCATCGCCCACAGTTGCCGCGCATGTTTGTTGGCGATGGCCACCAGCACCTTGCCAAACGGCAGGCGCGCGGCCAGTTGCTGGATCCATAACTGCTCGGGTGTGGCTTTCTCTCGACTGATCGCCTTGGCCCGTTGCACACTACTGCGCGCACCCTGGATCAGCAGCGTGCGCAGGTACGCATCGCCATCGCGACTGATCGTGCCCAGACGATCGTGTCCACCGCTGGAGTGTTGCGTCGGCACCACGCCCAGCCAAGCCGATAACTGTCGGCCGTTCTTGAAGTCCTGCGCCGAGCCGACCGTGGCCACGATCGCATCGGCAGTGATCGGACCCACACCGATCACCGCGCGCAAGCGCTTGCAGCGTGTATCGGCTTTGGCATGCGCCTGCACGCGGATATCGCAAGTGGTCAGCCGCTCGCGCACCTGCTGCCAATGCCGGTTCTGATCATCCAGGACATCGGTCAGCATGACCGGCAGCGACGCCATCACCGTGGCATCGCCTAGCACCTTGCGCAGTGCGTGATCGCCCTTGGCCACCACCACACCGAACTCAGCCAGCAGGCCGCGCAGGCGGTTGCTGATCGTCAGCCCTTCGGCCTTGTACCCTTCGCGCACGCGGTGCCACGACAACCGCGCCTGCTGGTCGATCGACTTCACCGGCACAAACCGCATGTTGCCTTGCCGTGCTGCGGTGGCGATCGCTTCGGCATCGTTGCGGTCGTTCTTCACCGACCGGCTCTTGCGGAACGGCTTGACGAACTGCGCGGCCATCAGCCGCGGCACCAATCCGTATTCCACACAACGCCGGCCCCAATGGTGCGCGCCGCTGCACGCTTCCATCGCCACCACGGTGCCGGCCGGAATTTGCGCCAGCCACGCCGCAAACTCCGCACGTCGCAAGTCCTTGCGCTGCAAAACATGCCCAAACGCATCGACCATGCAAATCGAAAACACGAGCTTCGCCAGATCCACGCCAACCGTTATAGTGTTCATTGGAGACTTCCCCTTCGTTGATTGTTGTTTCGAATCACAATCATGGCACTCGATGCCGACGCGGCCTGGCCGCTGAAGTGGGAAGTCTCCTTTTTACTCATTCAAGCGGACGTGCCTTCGTCACGCCGCTTAATTCTGGCGTTAGGTGCTGCAATGACCTCATTGATTCTCGTAGCTCTACTCGCGGCTAGCGCCAGTCCTTCTGCTGTGCCATCGGCACCACCACTCGATTGCCGTGCCGAGCGGATCACATTGCTAAAGTCCATCCAACCTCTAGTAGTGCTAGAAGCGACCCTTCAATCTCGGCCGGACAACAATCCCAATACCGTGGAGTTCTTCATCGTGGCAGGGATGCCTATTGGTTCGGGCACCGTCTCGGAGGACGGACAGGCAATCTACGTACCAGGAGCTGCCATGTCAGGCCCCAATGAAGACCCCCAAATTCTCGCAAGGCTGTTTGGGTTGGCGATCGATCGTTTGCTTGTGCTGAAGATCGGCAAGGTCTGCTCCCCACTACAAGTCCCGGCGAGCAGCACCTAACAATTCCCGTAAGGAGCTTCCCGTCAACCCCGAGTACATGACGCTCTGGCCTTGAGCTGTTCGGCCTTTGCTTGTCGCCTGGTTGCACGTCCGTAAGGAGCTTCCCGTCAACCCCGAGTACATGAGGCTGTTGCCCTGAGCTCGCGGGCCATTGCTGGTGGCGAAAAAGGGGTCAGGTTGAACCACCCCTAATTTTTCGGACACCACAAAGCAAGGACAATCCTTGCACGGAGGTGTTCGATGGAGAAGCGTCAGCGGTTTACAGCGGAGTTCAAGCGCGAGGCATTGCGCTTGCTGAAGACGTCGGGTAAGCCGACGGCGGTCGTGGCGCGTGAGTTGGGCGTCCCGCGCAACCGGTTGTACAAGTGGGCGCACGATGCCCAGACCAAGGGCGACCAGGCATTCGGTGGCAGTGGTCGTCCCAAGGCCAGCCACGACGCACTGTCTGTGCTGCAGCGTGAGAACGCACGGTTGAAGGAAGAGAACGAGATCTTAAAAAAAGCGGCGGCGTACTTCGCGCGGGCGTTGCCGTGAGATACGCCTGGATCAAGGAGCAGAGCGGCGATCGGGTGCGCACGTTGTGTCGCGTGCTCGGTGTGTCCTCCAGCGGCTACTACGCATGGCGCAGCCATCGCGTTGGCGTGCGTGCCCTCGACAATGCGCGGCTGCTCCAGCAGATCAAGCGCCTTCACGTTGAGACCCGGGAAGCCTACGGTGCGGAGCGTCTGTGGCGCGCACTGCGCCAGCAAGGCGAGTCTTGTGGTCGGCACCGGGTGCAGCGCTTGCGGCAGGCCCATGCGATCCAGAGCAAACGCCGCAGACGTTACCTGCGCACCCGCAGTGCGTACCAGCGGGTGCCGGCTGCACCCAACCTGCTCGCGTGGCCGTTCACCAGCCCCGCTGCCGATCGCGTCTGGGTGGCCGACATCACCTACTTGCCGACGCGCCAAGGCTGGTTGTATCTGGCGGCGGTACTGGATGTGCACACCCGCCGCATCGTGGGATGGGCGATGGGCGCACGCGCCGATCAAGCCTTGGCCAGCACCGCGCTCGCCATGGCGCTGGCCCGGCGCCGGCTGGCGAACGGTGCCATCCACCACAGTGACCAAGGCGTGCAATACACCTGCAAGGCGTACCAACAGCAGCTGCAGGACGCAGGACTGATCCCGAGCATGAGCCGCAAAGGCATGCCTTACGACAATGCCGTGATGGAGAGCTTCTTCAGCTCACTCAAGCAGGAGCTGACGCATCACGAACAGTTCGTGGATCGCGAAGACGCCAGAACCAAAGTGTTCGATTACATTGAGGTGTTCTACAACCGGCAACGCCTGCATAGCAGCTTGAACTATCACTCGCCAGCCGACTTCGAGACAATGGCGATGTTGTCTAATTAGCCTGTCCGAATAATCGGGGGTAGCTCAGGTTCATTTAATTCATCCGCACACGCGGAATAAATGAACCAGCCCCCTTTTCCGTCGTTTTAGGCTCTGCCCGAGCCTCTGCGCTAGACTTGAGCCAAGGAGAAAACCGCCATGAACTACAGGCTTGAGATTGAACAGGAGGCCGATGGCCGCTGGCTGGCCGAAGTGCCTGAGCTGCCCGGCGTTTTGGCATACGGCACCTCGTCAGACCAGGCAATGGCCAAGGCTGAGGTACTGGCCCTGCGCGTCTTGGCCGAGCAGCTTGAGCATGGCGAGGCACGCCCACTGGACATCCGCATTTCCCTCCCTGCCGCAGCATGACCAGCTGGCCTTCGTCCAAGGCCAAGCGAGTATTGGCCGCCCTTCTCAACATTGGGTGGCGCGTCAAACGGCAATCCGGCTCACATCGCACCTTGGCTCGTGAGGGGTGGTCTGACTTCGTGTTCGCGTTCCATGACGGTGACGAGATTGGTCCTCGCATGCTGTCTCGCATCGCCAAGCACACGGGCCTTCAGTCATCAGACATCTAGGCCCGAAAAGGGGCCCTGAAAAGGCGACAAGAAAGGGGCCAGAGTAAATTATAGATTCGGTCGCTCAAGCGCTGCAGGAGCCTTTCAGGAACTACAAAGCAGCCTGATGCACCCCCGCCACCGCGCGGCCCGACGGATCGGCTGCTGCGGCAAACGATGGATCCCATGCAATTGCCGCCGCCGATGAGCAGGCGATCGATGGTCCGCCCGGAACGGTCTGTGCGCAGGACTCGCCGGGAAAGGCGCGCGCGAACAATGTTCGATACAGCATCGCTTCCTTGCTGCCGGGTGGGTTGTGCGGAAACCGCGCCGCCGCGTCGGCCAATTCCGTATCGCTGACTGCCGCCAGCGCGTGCGCCTTGAGCGCATCGATCCAGCCATAGCCGACGCCGTCGCTGAACTGTTCCTTCTGCCGCCATAGGATCGCATCGGGCAACGCGCCGACGAACGCTTCGCGCAATACGCGCTTCTCGATTCTGTCGAGTCTGGTTCCATCCGGACGTACGCGTTTGTGTTCGGCGTCCATGCGCATGGCAAGATCGAGAAATTCGAGGTCGAGGAATGGCACGCGCGCTTCCACGCCCCATGCTGCCATCGACTTGTTTGCGCGCAGGCAATCGTACAGATGCAGGGCGTCGAGCTTGCGCACTGTCTCGGCATGGAATGCCTCGGCCGACGGCGCCTTGTGGAAGTACAGATAGCCGCCGACTATCTCGTCGGCGCCCTCGCCCGACAGCACCATCTTGATGCCCATTGCGTGGATGCGCCGCGCCAGCAGATACATCGGCGTGGACGCGCGAATGCTGGTGACGTCGTAGCTTTCGATGTGACGGATCACTTCCGGCAGCGCATCGAGTCCTTCCTCAACGGTGAAATGGAATTCGTGGTGCACGGTGCCGATTGCCTCGGCCGCTATGCGCGCCGCGGCGAGGTCGGGCGCGCCGTGCAGTCCGATCGCGAAGGAATGCAGCCGCGGCCACCACGCCTCGCTGCAGTCGTCTTCCTCCACCCGCTGGCGCGCGAATTTCATCGCGCACGCTGCGACCAGCGAGGAATCCAGACCGCCGGACAGCAGGACGCCATACGGCACGTCGGTCATCAGCTGGCGATGCACAGCTTGCTCGAAGGCCGCGCGCAATTCGTCGGCCGCCACACTGGTTCCGCGGGTTGCTTCGTAATCGCGCCAGGCAGGCTGCCAGTAAGGCAGCGGCGTGCCGACGCGGCTGTCGAGGTAATGGCCGGGCGGAAACACGTCGATCGACGTGCACACATCCACCAGCGCCTTCATTTCCGAACCGACCCACAAGCGGCCGTGGTCGTCGCGGCCGATGTACAGCGGACACACGCCGATCGGATCGCGTGCGATCAGATAGCGCTGTGCCGCGCGATCCCACAACGCGAACGCGAAGATGCCGTTGAGGTGCGACAGGAATTCCGCAATGCGTTCGCCTCCAGGCTCGATCGATTGTTCGGCGTACAGCGCATTGATCACCTCGCAATCCGAACCGCTCTGGAATGCATAGGGCATGTGCAACTCGCGTTCAAGTTGGCGATGGTTGTAGATTTCGCCATTGACCGCGAGCACCAGCATGCCATCGGCCGATCGCAACGGCTGCGCGCCGCCGGCGGGATCGACGATCGCGAGGCGTTCGTGCACCAGCACCGCGCCGGCGTCGGCATGTACACCGCTCCAGTCGGGACCGCGATGACGCTGGCGCACCGACTGTGCCAACGCTTTCGTTCGAAGTGCGACAAGGTCGGTATCGCGACCGAGATCAAAAATCCCAAGGATCGAGCACATAGAGCTTCCTGTTTGGTCAAAACCAATAAAAAACCCGCGCTGGAGGGCGCGGGTCATCTGGACGTATCTGGTAAGTGTTGAAGCTAACCGGTCGCCGACCCGCCATGTGGGTTCGTATTATTCGACCCAGGATTACGCCGCGCGCCGACATTGCCGCAGAGACTACGGGCAAGGGTATTGGCGCTGGCGATCAAGGAAGTCACAGCCTTACCGTAGCCGATGTTCCTCGCAGCGGCAAGCCGCGCATGAGATGTAGCAATCATCCGATGCCCTGCTAGCATCTCCCCGACCAACCGGGAGACCCCATGCGCCTGTTGCTCCGTCTGCTGATCGGTGTCGCGCTGCTGCTGTTGCTGGCTGTCGCTGGTGCGTGGTGGCTGCTGCACGGCAGCCTCGCCACTCTCGATGGCAAGGTCGTCGTCCGCGGCCTCTCGGCGCCAGTGACGATCGAGCGCGACGCGATCGGCGTAGTTACCATCCACGCCGCGAACGAAACCGACGCGCTGCGCGCGCTCGGTTATGTGCACGCGCAGGAACGCTTCTTCGAGATGGACCTGCTGCGGCGTACCGCGGCGGGTGAGCTGGCGGCGCTGTTCGGGCCGATCGCACTCGATACGGACAAGAAGCATCGCGTGCATCGGTTGCGCGCGCGTGCGCTGGAAAACCTGCTCGTCAGCACGGGCGACAAACTGCCGCAACTCAAGGCCTATGTCGAAGGCATCAATACCGGGCTCGCCGATTTGCGCGTACGACCGTGGCCCTATCTGCTGCTGCGTGCGAAGCCGGAATCCTGGCGACGTCCCCCCGCTTTTGAGTCGCACGGTGCTTTGGAGTCCAATCCCACCTGACCAGGAGATTGGACGTGAAGAAGCGATTTTCGGAAGAGCAAATCATCGGGTTCCTGCGCGAAGCGGACGCCGGCATGGCGGTGAAG
>JBBQQH010000089.1:0-6855 GCA_038216155.1 Lysobacterales bacterium | reverse complement strand
ATGTTGAGCAGCTCGAATTGGCTGGCCTGGGCGCTGGCGTCGGCCGTGTTCGCCGCACTGACCGCGATCTTCGCCAAGATCGGGCTGGAAGGCATCGACTCCGATTTCGCCACCCTAATCCGCACCATGGTGATCGCGTTGATCCTGGCCGCGTTTGTCGCGCTGGCCGGCAAGTGGAGTAATCCTCTGGCCCTGTCGCCGCGCACGCTGTGGTTTCTGGTGCTCTCGGCGCTGGCGACCGGCGCGTCGTGGGTCTGTTACTTTCGCGCGCTCAAGATCGGCCAGGCCTCGCAAGTGGCGCCAGTGGACAAGCTGAGCGTGGTGCTAGTGGCGCTATTCGCGGTGATTTTTTTGGGCGAGCGCCCGGGTTTGCGCGACTGGACCGGTATCGCGATGATCGGCGGCGGCGTATTGCTTTTGGCGCTGCGACGCTGAACGTTGCGTCACCTCGCGCAGTCAGCGCGCTGGCAGGATGGACGCGAGTTGACCAGAATGCGCGAATGGATGATTTCAAGTGTGTTGTGAACACTGCGGTGCGCAATATGTCCGCGGTGCGGCTGTCCCGCTGGAAGCTCCCCGTGGCTGCGTTCGCACTGGTCGCCACGGCGTTCGCACTCATCGGATTGGGCATCGCTCCGGCGCATGCCACAGGCACCACCATCTATCGGTGCGAAAGCGATGCCGGCGTCAGCCTGCAAAGTTCGCCCTGCCCGAAGGGCGCCAAGCAGACCAAGCGCAGTTACCAGCCGCTGCCGGATGAGCCGCCGAAAGTCGCTTCCGCACCCGTCGCTGGAAACACGCCAGCAATTGCGATTGCCCCACCCATCAAGGCGACCATTCCGCTCACGGCTGCGGTCGACATGCGCGGCCCCAACCAGCCGTATTCGCTGTGGGAATGCATGCGCCCGGATGGCTCCACCTTCGAAAGCCGCGATGGCGTCGCCGGACGCCAGTGGGTACCGACGCCCGGGACCGGTGCGGTCGACAGCGGCCCGGCGCAGATCACCACGGCGCCCAAGGCCAATGCCTATGGTGTGGTGTCGTCGCGCCCAATCGAATCCGCCGAAGTGGGCGAACCGCAATCAAACGACCCGAAGGACGCACCGCCTGCAGACGCGCCGCCCGGTCAATGGGTGGTCGACCAGTGCACCCGGCTCGAGGCGGCGCAGGCCTGCGAGCGCCACGGCAAGCGTCGCGACGCTTTGCGCAAGCAGATCTACGCTTCGATGCCCAGCGATCGCTACAAGTACGCACCCGAAGAACAAGACCTCACCCGCATGCTGTACGCGGCCTGCGGTCGCTGAGTGATTTCGCGCGCAGCTGAAGCGCCGCGTTCGTCCTTCCATTCAGCGGCCTGAATCGCCGCCGAAAAAATCGACCAATGGCGGACTCGCAGCGCGGCTTCGGGTGCAGAATCGGGACATGCTCCTGATCCAGTCGACCTCGGCATTCGATTCGCTTCGCTACTCGTCGCGGACAAACGCGCAAGCGCTGATTTTGGCCGTGTGCCTGTCCTGGTTGCCACTGTGCGCAAGTGCGGACGAACTCACCGTCTATCGCTGCGTCGGTGCAAACAATCACATCAGCCTGCAGGACCATCCCTGCCCGAAGGACACCCACCAGGACGTGCGCCAGATGCAGCGACCGCAAGATCCGCCACTGCGGCCGGCACCAACGACTGCTGTCGCGAACGCCAACCCGCAATCTCCCGCCATCACCCGCGAAATCCGCATCGTGCACGTGCGCGATCCGCGACCGCTATACGAATGCCGCACCTTCGACGGCAAGGCCTACCTCAGCCGCAGCGGTATTCCAGAACGCCGACTGGTGCCGCTGTGGGTGCTCGATTACGGCACGACCTTTGGCAACACCTTCGTCGGCACGTCCGGCGGCCATCGCGAGGGCTACCGCGACCGCGGCGGGTCTCTTGAGCGCGACCAGCAAGGCGGCCGCCAACAACCCGTTGGCAACCTGGCAGCCTTTGCGCCCGGCGTCTGGGTCGAGGACGACTGCCAGCAACTCCCGCAGGATGAAGTCTGCCAGCGCGTGCATGATCGGCAGGATCAACTGGGCACGCTGATCTTCAACGCCCAGCCCAGCGACCGAGCGATCTATGAGCGCGAGCGCCGCAGCCTGGTCGAGCAACAACGCACCGATTGCGGCGGCTGATCGTCTTTAACGAGATTCCATTAGCTTCCGGAAAGTCGCTCTTGCTCGACAGGACGAGAGCAATAAGCAACCGCAGTCCGGGATTCATAAAACTTGTGCCGCAAGAAATGACATCCGCCGCCTTGAATTCTCTAAAACCCGTACTGCAAAAACCCGCCATCGACCGCCACGCACTCCCCGGTGATGTAGCTCGCCGCCGGTAAGCACAAAAACGCAACTGCCGCGGACACTTCCTCAGGCTCACCAACGCGACCCAGCGGCGTGCGCTCGATCACCTCGTCGTAGTACTCCGGCTCGGCCAGCATCGGCGAGGTGCGGCGGGTGCGGATGTACCACGGCGCGACGCAGTTCACGCGCACGCCGTCGCTGGCCCATTCGCAGGCAAGGTTCTTGGTGAGCTGGTGTAACGCGGCCTTGCTCATGCCGTACGGCGAACCGGTGCGCACATGGGTGTCGCCGGACACGCTACCAATGTTGACGATGCTCGAAGCCGGATGTTGGGTCAGCAGCGGATACGCATAGCGGCACAGCTCGAACGCGGCGAACAGGTTCAACTCGAACAACGCGCGCCACTCGTCGTCGGCGTAGTCCATGGTCGGCTTGCGCTGGTTGGTGCCGACGTTGTTGACCAAAATGTGCAGCCCGCAGTCGATGTCTTCGATCCAGTCAAACAAGCCGCGCCGCGCTTCCTCGTCAGCCAGATCGCACGCATAGGCACGGGCGATGCGATCGGGAAATTCCTCTTCCAGTTCGGTACGCACGCTTTCCAGATTGTCGGCATCACGCGCGACGATCAACACGTCGGCGCCGAAATCCAGCAACTCGTGCGCGATCGCGCGACCGATGCCGGCGCTGGCACCGGTCACCAGCGCGACTTGTCCGTCCAGCCGCCAGCGTTGCGAGGGCATTCGTTTTCCCAGGAGTGGTCAGAGGTCAGGGGTCAGAGTAGATTTCGAAGCGCGCGCACGCAATGTTGCCGCCGCCACAGTCCTGCCCGCCCCACCTGATAGGAGACATCGCGATGAACCGACCGATCCGAGTTGCGCTGCTGGGACTCGCTGCTACCGCCGCATTGGCTGGCTGCAATGAAGACCCGAAACCCGACCCGCCCAAGCAACCCGACATACCAGTCGGTCACACCGAACTGCGCGACGCCATCCAGCGACCGATAGACCGAGCGAAAGGTGTGGAGAAGACGATCCAGGACGCGAAGGATGCGCAGGACAAGCAGCTTGAGGATCAGGGTGGGTGAGGACGCGGTCCAAAGCGGCCTTAATTTTACTTGATGCTTCTTTGTGTTCCTGTGTCAAAGAAAATTGGTGCCAACGCTCACCAAGGGAGTTCCGACATTAGTTTTGCTCAAGACCAAATAGATGGTTGTGTGCCCGCGCTTGTAGGCAGTGGAGCAGACAGCATTCCAGCCGCTACCGCAGATTAGGTCGTCGTCAAGTTGGGCATTTCTCGATTGTCCTTTAAGCCAAGCCTCGTCAACAACCCAGCCGTCCTTACGCAGTACCGCTTTGGCTCTCTCGTAAGGTTCACCAACACGGAGTCCGTAGCTTGCCGCTGCACGCTTCTGAGCCTGGCTGATTTTCATGCAATAAAAGCTGTCGTCTCTCGCATTGCTAACTCTGATGCAATCTTCAGCATGCGCAGTTGAGATGAACAAAAACATCGAAAGAAGTAGGGCAAATCGCTCGAGCACGTAAATCCTCTAATCGACTAAAATTTGCGATCGACTCGCCAAATAATTAGATGTTCGTCCGCCCGCTGTTTACTGTGAATCACCACACCGAACCAGAACCTGTACGAATATGTCGCGACATGGTGACCATGGATGCGAATCACATGACCGAATGATTACATATTTCAAATCATCAGCCAGCTCCGTGAAACGTCCTTTGCAAACTTCACCCGCTCTTCGAAGAAGTTGACGTTCGGCAGCTTGCGGGGTAGCAAAGCGACCAGATGTATACGTGACGTAATAGGTCGACGGTGCGACAAGCGTCTCACTGTAACCAACTGACGATATATCTTCTGCCGGGACATATGGCGCACTTGCACACCCGGTGAGAACGACCGCCGTCGAGAGACATAGATAGTAGTTGCGCATCATTAGCCCTAACGTTGTGTCATCTGGATCGGTAGTGTTCGAAAACCCGCACACCTTCAGCCCGTGCTGAAGCAGGCACCGGCACGCGCAAGGTCAGGTCAAGCGAGCCACCCTTGCTGCGGGGGTAGGATTTTGGAAACTCGATGCATTCGGGATTAGCAGGAGCGTTGAGCCAATTGATATCGCGACCGTTGAACACGCGTCCCAAGATGCGGTGATACGAGCCATCGACGATGATGTTGCCACGCCCGACGATGACATCCACACCTTCCGGTGGAGTCTGCTTTCGAAATTTCATATCGTTGCGCAGCGACGGGTGCTCGCCAGCGCGAATCGCATCAATCGCACGAAAACGGTCCCACTCGTCTGCGGTCACGTGCCAGCGGGCGAGCGGATTCTTGTTCGCCATCAGGCGTGCGTAGCCGACGGCCGACAACAGCGCCCAGAAAAAAGTGAACACGAAAATGAAGGCAGCGGCAGCTCCGATGCTGCCGAGAACGACGGTCGCCGCGTAGCCGATCTGGTCGTGCGTAGCGTACGCAAGTAGAGCCAGCCCAGCGCCCAGCACGGCAAGACAGATCGACCAAAGCGCTTTGCTCAGTGGATTGCGCATTGGCTTTTATAACATTGGCCCGAACGAAAGCTGCATCACCGTTGAACCAATCAGCCGTGCTGCTGGACACGGTGTCCAAATGCCGCGGCGACCAGTCTCATGAAGCATTTAAATCTTGTTCTGCCTGCGATCTTCTTCGATTTTCTTTCCCCGATTTTCCCCGGTCCGATTTCGACCCAACGCTTCGACTCGTGAACGATCACTGTGCTTGCCACGCTCACTGCTTGCGCCTTGGCTTGCTGGGCGACCGTGCGGAGGTCGCATGCACCAGGTCGATTAGCGCGCCGACCCGGCAATGCGCTTCGAGTGGGTGGCGAAGCGGAACCTTGGTGTCGATCCGATAGCGGTTGCGCCGTGCATCGGCCGCATCACGCTCGCGATACAGGACTCCCGCTGCCTCCAGCTCGGCCACGATACGCTGCACCGCCCGCTCGGTGATCCCGACCTCGCCCGCGACGTCGCGCAGGCGTTGGCTGCCGTCGGCTGCGAGGCACACCAGTACATGCGTGTGGTTGCTAAAGAATGTCCAGGTACCTTGCGCGTGTTGAAGAGTGTTCAAGAAAATCTCCGCTTGACAGCCGGCATCATACGATCTTAACTATACGAACTTATTTTCGTGTATTGGAGTTCGTATGTTAGAGCAAGCCGCATCCTGTGCCGCCCCCATCGAGGCCGATCGCCCGCGCGATCAGCTGCCTGCTCTGACCATCGCTGTGGCCGAAGGCGATGGCATCGGACCGGAAATCACCGAGGCCGTGCTGGCCGTGCTGCGCGCCGCCGACCCCGCGCTGCAGTTCGAGCCCGCGACGGTGGGCCTCAAGGCTTACGAGGAAGGGCGCATGGCCGGCTTCGGCCCGGATCTGCTGGAGGCGATCGCGCGCCATGGCGTGATCCTCAAGGGGCCGGTCAGCACGCCGCAGGGCGGCGGTTACAAGAGCGTCAACGTGTCGCTGCGCAAGAGCCTGGGGCTGTACGCAAACCTGCGCCCGTGCGTGGCCTACCACCCGTTCGTCGAGACTCACCACCCGGGCATGGACGTGGTGATTGTGCGCGAGAACGAAGAGGACACGTACGCCGGCATCGAGCACCGCCAGAGCGACGAGGTCTATCAGTGCCTGAAGCTGATCACGCGTCCGGGTTGCCAGCGAATCGTGCGTTATGCGTTCGAGTACGCGCGTGCACACAGTCGGCGCAAGGTCACCTGCATGACCAAGGACAACATCATGAAGCTCACGGACGGGCTGTTTCACAAGGTGTTCGACGAGATCGCTGCGGAATACCCGGATATCGACAGCGAGCACATGATCATCGACATCGGCACCGCCAAGATGGCGGTGGATCCAAACCGCTTCGATGTCGTAGTCACGCCCAATCTTTACGGCGACATCCTCTCCGATGTGGCGGCCGAAGTGGCGGGGTCGATCGGAATGGCGCCCTCGTCGAACGTCGGCCACAGCTGCGCAATGTTTGAGGCGGTGCACGGTTCGGCGCCTGACATTGCCGGCCAGGACATCGCCAATCCTTCCGGCCTGCTGCTCTCGGCAGTGATGATGCTGGTGCATCTCGGCCGCAGCACGCCGGCGACCGCGATCCACAACGCCTGGCTGCGCACGCTGGAGGACGGCGTGCACACCGCCGACGTGTTCGCACAAGGTCGGAGCGCGCGACGCGTCGGCACGACCGCGTTTGCGCTGGCCGTGATCGAACGCCTCGGGCAGCGGCCGCAGCAGCTGGGCGCGATCGACTATCCGCCGCTAGAGCCCGAAACGTTGGTGCATCCCGAAACTGCAGCGGCGGCGGTCGCGCCCGCAACCAAGATGCTGGTCGGCACGGATGTGTTCCTCAACTGGGATGAATCGGGACGCGATCCACAGGCACTCGGTCGCCGGCTCGAGGTCGTCGCCGGACCCGAGTTCCAGCTGCGCTTGATTACCAACCGCGGGGTGAAGGTGTATCCCGA
>JBBQQH010000088.1:0-7020 GCA_038216155.1 Lysobacterales bacterium | reverse complement strand
ATGGCGCGCGGCGAAACGGATTTTCTGGTCGACCGACTGCGCACGCAATTCGAGCGTGACGTGGTGCTGGTGCATCGGCTCGATCGCGCGACCAGCGGCTGTGTGTTGGTTGCGTTTAATCGCGAGACTGCAGCCGCGTTGGGGGCGCAGTTCATGGATCGGCGCGTCAGCAAAACCTATCTCGCCGTGTGTCGCGGATGGCCCGAAGAGGTCGGCATGATCGATCATCCGCTCGATGGCGGCCCCGGCAAACCGCAAAAAAAGTCCGCGATCACCAGCTATCTGCGACTGGCGACGGCCGAACTGCAGCACGCCTCAGAACATTTCCCGACCTCGCGCTATGCCTTGCTTGAATGCACGCCAGAGACCGGACGCTGGCGACAGATCCGTCGCCACCTCAAGCATGTGTTCCATCATTTAATCGGCGATTCCAGTCATGGCGATAACCGCCACAATCGCGCGTTTCGCATGCTCGGTGTGCATCGCATGCTGCTGCACGCGCACGCGCTGGAATTTGATCATCCAGTCAGCGGCGAACACATCCGCGCGGTCGCACCGCTGGATGCCGAGTTTGAACGCGCGTTGGCAGTGTGCGGCTGGTCGCTTCCCGCGACAGCAACCACCTTGGAACCTACAGCGTCAGCAATCCCTTGAGCACGCCCCAGCCGGCGATGCCCCACAAGCTGACTGTCGATAGCATGCCGATGATGAAACCCGGCCCCCGCTTGCGGGCATCAAACGCGTATGCGATGGCATACCAGATGCGCCCGGCCACCCATAGCAGGCCGAGTCCACCGACCCACGCCTGACTTCCGTAACGCGCCGCGATCCACAGTGCGGGCAGAAACAAAACCAGCGCTTCCAGCGTGTTCATCTGCGCGCGAAACAGACGATCGAAATCGGGATGCCCGCTGGTCGCCGGCGCTTTTACCCCGTACTTCGCGCGTCCGCGGCCGACCGCGAAGCCGCAGCCAAAGAACACCGCAACCGCGAGCAGGGCAATCAGGTCTGGCAGGTAAGCCATGCAGTTCTCCGGAACGTTGGAACAGGATTCAGCTCGGCGCGAGCTTATCGCATCGATACAACAATCGCTGCGGTACCATCGCGCCGATGCAGGAAATCCTTCCATGCCGTTGACGATCGCGCCGGAGATCGCAATCCCCGACGACGAGCTGGTCGAGCGCTTCGTGCGCGCGTCCGGGCCGGGCGGGCAGAACGTCAACAAGGTGGCGACCGCGGTCGAGTTGCGCTTCGACATTGCGCAGTCGCCATCGCTGCCCGAACCGCTGCGCGAACGGTTGCTGGCGCGGCGCGATCGCCGGCTCACCATTGACGGTGTCATGGTGATTTCAGCGCAACGCTTTCGCACTCAGGATCGCAATCGCGACGATGCGCGCGAGCGGCTGGCGGGTTTCATCCAGGCCGGCCTGCGTGTGCCGAAGAAGCGCATCGCAACGCGACCCAGCCGGGCGTCGAAGGAGCGCCGGCTGAGCGGGAAGAAGACGCGCGGGCAGGTGAAACGCGGTCGCGGCGACTGGAGCGGCGGCGAATGAAATTCCGCACGGCCGGCGTACCGGCAACTGCAGTGCGCACGGGCAACGCGATCACGCGCTGGATCGGTCGTTCGATCCTGCGACTGGGCGGTTGGACGATGGCGGGGGATTTTCCGGATTTGCCCAAATTGATGATCATCGCCGCGCCGCATTCATCGGCTTGGGATGCAATCTGGGGTCTTGCGGCCAAGTTGGCGATGGGCGCGCACATGGTGTTCATGGGCAAGCAGGAACTGTTCCGCGGCCCGACTGGCTGGTTTCTGCGGAAGATGGGCGCGATACCGGTCGATCGAGCGCATGCGCATGGGGTGGTCGATGCGGTAGTAGAGCGCTTCCAGAGCACTGATCACATGTGGTTTGTGCTGGCGCCCGAGGGCACGCGCAAGCGAGTGCAGCACTGGAAGTCCGGCTTTTGGCACATCGCCCGCGATGCCGGCGTGCCGGTGTTGTGCGTGTACTTCGACTATCCGAGCAAGACCATCGGCATCGGCGAGGTCTTCGAGATGACCGCTGACATGAAGTCCGACATGGCGCGGATTCGCGCCTACTACCGACCCTTCATCGGCAAGCATCGTGACACAACGTGAGGAATTAGTTGAGGTTCACCTGGTCGATTCCGAAGAACAGCCTGACCCGCCGATTGAAGAAAAGCAGGAACGGATAGAGCGCGATGGCGGCACCCACCACGATCAGTAGACATGCCGGCCGCGCAGCTCGGACGGATCGCCAGCCAATCCAACCCAATCTTGCCAAAACGTCCTTACCTGCAAGAAGAGCAAATATGCTGCGAACAAGATGCTTCCGTGCCAAGCCCAGCGGCGTCTTTGCAACAAGCCATAACTCAATGTCGCAAGCGCCGCTAACAAACCTGCGTCCCAAAGCCAGAGCGCCACGCGCTCCCAGCCAGGCAATGCTTGCAAGGGCGGATAGGTCAACAGTAGCTGGCTGCCAACCATCAGGATGTCTAACGACATCAGTACCAACAAAAAAATTTGCGTTAGCCACACCAAAGCAGGTCGACGGAATCTATATGCTGGGCGAGTGCGCGGCGGTCCCACGTCACTGGGCTCAGCCGGCGCATTCTGCAGCGAAGTCTCGATAAGCGTCATGAATATTGCCGCTTTCCGCGAGCTGGCGTGATCCTATCATCAGAAGTCCGACCCGAAAATTACTCAGCGCTCCGAATGCCCTGATTCGTCATAGCCTCCTCGTACGAACAAGCCTGGCTTCACCAGGTTCACGAATGCCCGCGCCTGCGGGCTCAGCACGCGGCCCTTGCGCACCACCACGCCGTAGCTGCGCGGCGGGAAATACTGGCGCAGGTTGCGCATCGCCAGGCGCTGGTGGTCGGCCTCGCTCAGGCCGATCCCGGTGACGATGCTGATGCCCAGCCCCATCGCCACGTATTGCTTGATCACCTCCCAGCCGCCGACCTCCAGCGCCACGGTGTACGGCACATGGCGCTGCTGGAACACGAGGTCGACCAGTCGCCAGGTGGTCAGGCGGCGCGGCGGCAGGATCAGTCCATACGGTGACAGGTCCTCCAGCGCGAGCTCTGCCTTCGCCGCCAGCGGATGCCCGGGCGGCATGATCAGCATCGGGTCGAACGAATGGGTCGGCGCGTAGTCGAGGTCGCTGGGCACGTCCAGCATTGAACCGACTGCCAGATCGACGCCATCATTGCGCAGCAGCGCCAAGCCGTCCTTGCCGGTGACATTGTGTAGCACCAGTTGCACGTCGGGATGCGCGGCGCGAAAGGAGGCCACCAAGGTCGGAAGAAGATACAAAATCGTCGACGTTCCTGCCGCTATATGCAGCGATCCTGCAGACAAACCCTTGATACTGTCGCGAAATGCGCGTTCCAATCCGTCCAGCCCATCGACCAGGGGACGCGCCAGTTCGAACAGCGTTTGCCCCTCGCGGGTCAGGCTCAGCCGGCGCCCCTGCCGCTGCAGCAGGCTGATCTTGAAGTCACGTTCCAGCGCCTGCAGTTGCAGGCTGACCGCCGGTTGGCTGAGGAATAAAGCCTCCGCTGCGCGCGAGACCGAACCCAGACGCGCCACCTGACAGAACGCACGCAACGGTTTGAGCCGGTCGCCCTTGTAGTAGAAGCGTTGCTTGTTGGGTGCCTCCTCCGGGGACGCTTTTGGCGCGGGACTTTGTGGGGCGGGTTGGACGCGCTTGGGCATGTGCTCAGCTATATATTCGATTTGCTCATACTATTCATTCAAATATATCAATTGTCAAAACATACGCATGCGTACATTTTCGGCCTCCCAGTTACAGGAGATCAAGATGGCAGCGGATGCAGGTAGCGGCGCAATGCGTTCACACCGCGAGGAGACCGTGGTGCGTGACGCCTTAGTCGCCCCTAATGGCACCTGCCTGCTGGCTGAGGTGTCCGGGCAAGAACAACTGTTGACGCCCGCCGCACTAGTGTTCCTCACTGATTTGCATCGCCAGTTCGAGCCCGAGCGGCAACGTCGCCTCGCCGCGCGCCAGCAACGCCAAGCCCGTTTTGACGCCGGTGACCTGCCGGATTTCCGCCTCGATACCCACGCCATCCGCACTGCCGATTGGCGCGTGGCGGAGCTTCCGAGCGCGCTGCGCGATCGCCGGGTCGAGATCACCGGTCCGGTCGATCCGAAGATGGTGATCAACGCGCTCAACTCCGGCGCCAACTGCTACATGGCCGATTTCGAGGATTCGACCTCGCCGACCTGGGACAACCTGCTTACCGGTCAGCGCGCCTTGCGCGACGCCGTCGCCGGCACGCTCACGTTCACCGGCGACACCGGCAAGCAGTACTCGTTGCGCCCATTTGAACAGCAGGCGGTGCTGATGGTGCGCCCGCGGGGCTGGCATCTTGATGAAAAGCATCTACTTGTCGACGGCGCGCCGATCGCGGCCTCGCTGTTCGACCTCGGCCTGTTCGCGCTCCACAATGCGGCGGCGCTGCAGGCGAAAGATCGCGGCCCGTATTTCTATCTGCCGAAACTGCAATGCATGGAGGAAGCGGCGCTGTGGGACGCGGTGCTGGCGCGGATCGAAGCCGGGCTCGCGCTGCCGCCGGGCACGATCAAGGTGACAGTATTGGTCGAGACGCTGCCGGCTGCGTTCGAGATGGACGAAATCCTGCATGCACTGCGTACGCGCATCGTCGGGCTCAACTGCGGACGTTGGGATTATATTTTTTCCTATATCAAAACCCTGCGCGCGCACCGCGATCGCGTGCTGCCAGAGCGCGGCCAGGTCGGCATGACGCAGCCGTTTTTGAAAGGCTATTCAGAGCTGCTGATCCAGACTTGTCATCGACGCGGCGCGCTGGCGATGGGCGGTATGGCGGCGCAGATTCCGATCGCCGGCGATGCGGCTGCCAACGATGCAGCGATGGATCGTGTGCGTGCGGACAAGCAGCGCGAAGTCGACGCTGGTCACGACGGCACCTGGGTCGCGCATCCGGCGTTGATCTCGATCGCGCGCGACATCTTCGACGCCGGAATGCCTAGCGCCAACCAGCTCGACGTGTTGCGCGCCGATGTCGTGGCGACGCGCGAGACGCTGCTCAAGCCAGCGCTCGGCAGCATTACCCGCGCCGGTTTCGAGGGCAACGTCGAAGTGTGCGTGCGCTATCTCGCGGCGTGGCTGGATGGCCAGGGTTGCGTGCCGATCCATTCGCTGATGGAAGACGCCGCCACCGCGGAGATCGCGCGCACGCAACTGTGGCAATGGTTGCACCACAAGGGCGAGCACGGCCTGCACCTGGACGATGGCTCGCCGCTGGATTTCAGCCTGTTCGATCGCGCCCTGCTGGCATTGCCGTCGCGCCTTGGCGATCGCGCACAACTTCCCGGCGGCGCGCGCATCGATGATGCAATCGAGTTGCTCGAGCAACTCACGCACGCCGACACGCTCGCCGATTTCCTGACCGTTCCTGCCTACGCATTGCTGCCCTGACAGCGCGCTTTCGCCACCCCGCAACAACCGCCCAGCAGCAATCACACCGGAGTCGACCATGAAGACCAACCTACCCACCTCCGAACAACTGACCATGGATTGGAATAACAGCGTTCGCTGGAATGGCATCACCCGCGGCTACGACGCCGATGAAGTGGTGCGCCTGCGCGGAACGGTGCACGTTGAGCATTCGCTGGCGCGGCGCGGAGCCGAGCGGCTGTGGCGCGACTTGCACAGCGAGCCATTCGTCAACGCACTCGGCGCGCTCACCGGCAATCAGGCAATGCAGCAGGTGCGCGCTGGCCTGAAGGCGATTTACCTCAGCGGTTGGCAAGTGGCGGCCGATGCGAACCTGGCTGGCGAGATGTATCCCGACCAGTCGCTGTATCCGGCGAACTCCGTGCCGCAAGTGGTCAAGCGCATCAACAACACGTTGCTGCGCGCAGACCAGCTCAATCACGCCGAAGGCAAGGACGACACCGACTGGCTGGTTCCGATCGTGGCCGATGCCGAGGCGGGTTTCGGCGGCGTGCTCAATGCGTTTGAACTGATGAAGTCGATGATCGAGGCCGGCGCTGCCGCGGTGCATTTTGAAGACCAGCTCGCCAGCGCCAAGAAATGCGGGCACATGGGCGGCAAGGTGCTGGTGCCGACCCGCGAGGCGGTGGAAAAACTGATCGCTGCACGCCTGGCCGCCGACGTGATGGGCGTGCCGACCTTGATCGTGGCGCGTACCGATGCCGAAGCCGCCGATCTGCTGACCTCCGATATTGATGCCAACGATGCGCCTTTCATCACCGGGGAGCGCACCGTCGAAGGGTTCTTCAAGACCCGCAAGGGCATCGATCAGGCGATCTCGCGCGGGCTTGCGTATGCGCCGTACGCCGATCTCGTTTGGTGCGAAACAGGCAAACCCGACCTCGAGTTCGCGCGCCAATTCGCCGAGGCGATCCACGCAAAATTTCCGGGCAAGATGCTTGCCTATAACTGCTCGCCCAGTTTCAACTGGAAGAAGAACCTCGACGACTCAACCATCGCCTCGTTTCAGAAGCAACTCGCCACGATGGGCTACAAGTTCCAGTTCATAACGCTAGCCGGCTTCCATGCGTTGAACTACTCGATGTTCAATCTCGCCTACGGCTACGCACGCACGCAGATGAGCGCGTTCGTCGAATTGCAGGAAGCCGAGTTCGCCGCCGCCGATCGCGGCTTCACCGCGGTCAAGCACCAGCGCGAAGTCGGCACCGGCTATTTCGACAGCGTGACCCAGGCAATCCAGGGCAAGCAATCATCGGTGGTCGCGTTGAAAGGGTCGACCGAAGAGGAGCAGTTCCAGGAGCACGATCACGCGCCGGAATCGGCCGTGGCCTGAGGATGGATTCCCTCCCTAGCTAGCGAGGGTTTGTCAGAACAACTCGAAGCTCGTTGACGCCCGTCAGGGTGTCAACGATGCCGCGAACTGCAAGGAAATGCCCACCTCGCTCAGAGATCAAGCATCGGCCGCGTCACG
>JBBQQH010000087.1:0-7273 GCA_038216155.1 Lysobacterales bacterium | reverse complement strand
TGGTCAACGCACAGGCGACGCTTGCCGTGATGACGCACAACGGGAAGGATTTGAGTCGGGACGCGATCGCGGTCATGGCGGCTGGCTGTGGGCAAGGGAATCGCAGTCGGCCACAGCGCAGCGGCAAGCGCAAGGGCGATTCGTCATGCGGCAAAGCAGCCGTACTCATCGCCTCGCTGGACTGCTGCGCTGCTTTGAGTTCCGCCAAGCAGAAGCGCGGGTTGGCGATACACTCCGGCCAGTAGGTCACCGCGCGGGGAACTGTTGCATGGAAATGGTTCGCAAGAAGCTCAACCAAGCGATCGCCGCCGACGTGAACACGATCGGCCGCATCGCTGCGGTGCCGACGATCCTGCAGGTAGTCGCGCGCACCACCGGCATGCGATTTGTCGCGATCGCGCGCGTGACTGACGATAGCTGGACTGCCTGCGCGGTACACGACCTGATCGACTTCGGGATGAAACCGCATGACCAGCTTGAACTGGAAGCCACGATCTGCAACGAAGTGCGGCAGCAGCACCAGCCGGTCATTTTCGGCCATGCCAGCGCCGATGCATGTTGGTCGGCGCACCCGCTACCCAAACACTACGGATTCGAGAGCTACACCTCGATCCCGATCTTCCGCTCCGACGGCAAATTATTCGGCACGCTGTGTGCGCTCGATCCGGAACCGCGCAACCTTGACGACCCCAACATCCTGAAGACGCTGGAGCTGTTCGCGCAGTTGATCGCGGCGCATTTCGAAAGCGAGGAACGGCTGGCGCAAAGCGGCACCGATCTGCTCGCGGCACACGACGTGGCAAAGCTGCGCGAACAATTCATCGCGGTGCTCGGCCACGATCTGCGCAATCCGTTGCAGGCGATCATGATGGGCGCGGAAATGCTGCGACTGAGCAATCTCGGCGCCAGCGCAAAACGCACCGTCGCGCGTATCGACCACAGTTGCGCCCGAATGGCTGGCTTGATCAGCGACGTGCTGGATTTCGCACGCGGCCGGCTCGGCGGCGGCATCCCCGTATCGTTGCGCAAGGACGAGGAACTGGCGGAACAGTTGCGCGACGTGGTCAACGAATTGCGCATGGCGCATCCGGGCCGCGAAGTGAATCTGAAACTGAAAATCAATCAACCAGTCACCTGCGACGGACGCCGCATCGCGCAATTGCTGGGTAATCTGATCAGCAATGCGATGCAGCATGGCGCTCCGGATCGGCCGATCGAGGTTCAGGCCCGCTGCACCAGCAAAATATTCGAACTGTCGGTATGCAATGCCGGCGCGCCGATTGCAGCAGTCAAGCGCACGCAATTGTTCCAGCCGTTCACCCGCTCCAATTTCGACGAACCCAGCCCCGGCCTCGGCCTTGGTCTGTACATTGGCGCGGAAATCGCCAAAGCCCATCGCGGCACGCTGGAACTGCAGTGCTCGGACGAGACTTCCACCTGCTTTCGCCTGACCATTCCGATACGCCAGGCAGCACGGTAGGGGTTGAGTTGTTGCCTCTGTCGACACGAGGCGCATGTCCACGCGCCTCGTAAGTGACCTTGCACCGCCCGCCTGAAAACCAGCTACCAATCCGTTGGCTTGTAGTCCTTCAGGAATTTGCCCCAGACGTGCTCGCCAGTGTTGATGCCGTCGATGATCGGATCGACGATGCGCGCTGCGCCGTCGATGATGTCCAGCGGCGGATGGAAGCGTTCCTCAATCACCTTGCGTGCGGCGAGTGCGGCCGGATCTTCATCAGTCACCCAGCCGGTGTCGACCGCATTCATGTGGATGCCGTCGCCGTGGTAATCGGTGGCCGAAGTGCGCGTCATCATGTTCAACGCGGCCTTCGCCATATTCGTGTGCGGATGGCGGGTGGTCTTGAACTTGCGGTAGAACTGGCCCTCGACCGCAGAGACATTGACGATGTGCTTGTCGCGCTCTGGCGTGCGCAGCATCAGTGTCTTGAGGCGCGCGTTGATGATGAACGGCGCGATCGCGTTAACGAGTTGCACTTCCAGCAACTCCACAGACGGCACCTCGGCCATCAGCAATCGCCACGAATTGCGCTCGCGTAAATCGATCTGCTGCAGGTCCTGGTCGAGTCGTCCTTGCGGAAACAGGTGTTGCCGTACTTCGAATTCCTCGGCGAGCAGCGGCACCTGCGACAATTCTGCAGCGCGTGCGATACCGGCGATGGCGTCAGCGCCGCGCGCGCTTGCCGTCAGTGACATCTCGCCCGCCTCGGGCAACATCGCGTAACGCCGCAAGCCATCAAAACCGCCGAGCAATTTGCGCAGGTGCTCGGGCACGTCGTGCGCGGCGGCCGTCTCGGCTTCCATCATGTGCGCGTAGAACTCGGGGGGACGGCGCACCGTCTGGCAGGCGTTGTTGATGATGAAGTCGAGGCGGTCGCGGGTGGCGATTAGTTCATGACAGAACGCTTCGACGCTCGGCGTGTGCCGCAGGTCGAGGCCAAAAATCTCCAGCCGATCGGCCCATTCGCCGAAGTCAGGTTCCTCCGCGTACCGCGCCGCCGAATCGCGCGGGAAGCGCGTGGTCACGATCAAACTCGCGCCCGCGCGCAGCAACTTCAACCCCGCCTGATACCCGATCTTGACGCGACCACCTGTCAGCAGAGCGACTCGCCCGCGCAAGTCCGCCGTCTCGGTGCGCTTGGCGAAATTGAAGTCCGCGCAACTCGGACACAGCTGATCGTAAAAGTGATGGATGCGTACGTATTTCTGCTTGCATACATAGCAATGCTGCGGCTCGATCGCTTCGCGAAATTCGGGCGGGCTTTGTTCAACATCGTGCTGCACGAAATTTTCAGGCGGAAAAATATTCGGCGTGGTAAACACCGGGCGCCGACGCAGTTCGCGAATGCCGGTTGCGTGCAACACCGCTTCCTCGCTCGCCACAGTCGCGGCATTGCGTTCGCGCAAAGCCTGCTTGCGCTTGCGTCGACGCAACACGGGGTCGGGGTGGTAGAACTTGCCAACTGCCTCATGCAGCCGCTGGCGATCGGCCTCCGGCAAACGCTCGAACAATGCTCGGTCTGTTGCGAAGGCTTCCAGTAGTGCAATCGCCGTACTCACTTCGTCTGCGCCCAGGTTGGCAGCAGACTCGGATGCATGGACCTGTAACCCGATTGAGTCGGGAGCGATGTGGGGTTGCGAAGTCATGGCGCTTCCTGAATGCAGACGCGCAGTGTAGCGAAGGCGCAGTTTGCGCTTTTTGTCGCACCGCCCCGCGAGTTTGGGAAGCAAAAAGACAATCGAGCGCATGGCGCACGCTACTGCTGCGCTAGGTCATCGTTCCGGTGCTCGGTCAGGATGCGCTGCGGGCGAAGGCGTCGATCAGCGGCGTCAGCCGACCGGCCAGCCCCAGCAACGATCCGCGCAGCAGTGTCGGCAACACATCCTGATTGGAAAACAGCCGATTGATGCCATCCAACGCGTGTGCGGCGACGGCATTTTCACTCTTGCGTTCTCGGGCGTAACGAGCCAGCGTCTGCGCTGTCGGCGCGAACGCGGGGCGCTGTGCACGTTCGCGCCAGCCGCGTGCAGGTTCGACATGCGCAGAGTCGACAGGGTGCGCCTGGCGATCGGACGGCAACAGCAATTCACGCAGCGCAACCACATCACGCAAACCAAGATTCACGCCCTGCCCTGCCAGCGGATGCACCACGTGCGCGGCATCGCCCGCCAACAACACGCGACCTTGCACATATTGATTTGCCAACTGCCGCCGCAGGGGAAACGCCGCGCGATGCCCGACACCGACGACCGGGCCCAGCCGTGCGTCGAATGCGCGGGTGAGTTCCGCGCAGAACGCGGCATCGTCCAGATCAAGCAGACGCGTGGCTTCGCCATTGGGCAGCGTCCACACGATCGAACTGGTGTGGCCGGGTGCTGCGTCGCTGCCGGGTGTTGTCGTGCACGGCAACAACGCCAATGGGCCGCCCGGCAGGAAGCGTTGCCAAGCGGTGTCTTGGTGCGGCCGTTCGGTCTCGACGTACGCAACCAAGCCGCGCTGGACATAGTCGTGCGCCGGTGCATCGATCCCGCAAAGGCTGCGCACGGCCGACTCCGGACCATCGGCCGCGATCACCAGCCGCGCACGCACGCTGCCGCCATCGTCCAGCGCGAGCCGCACTTCATCGCCGTCGTCCTGCTGCAAGCCAGTAACGCGATGTGGATAGAGCAAGTGGACGCCGGCATGCTGCAACGCAGTCCACAGTCGATCGACCAGCAAACCGTGTTCGACGATCCAGCCCAGTTCGCTGCGGCCCAGTCGCTGCGCATCGAATCGCACTTCGCCGCCGCCTGCCGCATCCCACACCCGCATGGTGCGATACGGTTGCACGCGCGCGGCAGCGACGGCCGACCACACGCCAAGCGAATCCAGCAAATCGGCGCTGCCGGGCGCAAACGCATACACACGCAGATCGGGCGCATCCGCGCGCCAAGCGACGGGCGCCTGCGCCTCAACCAGCGCGACCCGCAAGCCGGCGCGCGCGAACAGCAAGGCCGCACTGCTGCCGACCACGCCAGCGCCCACCACCGCCACGTCGAAGATCTCGCGACTCATCGCGTCGCCTCGCCGGATGCAGGACGCAGCAGCGGATCGCGCGCCAGCAGCGGTCCGTCAATATGGAAACCCATCGCCGCACCAACGATGCGCGCGCGCAGCGAAGGAGTCGCATCGATCGCGGCAAAGGCCAGCGAGCGTAGCCACGACAACGGCAATGACGGATTGGCGGTGATCCGCGCCAGGCCGTCACTGAATCCGATCGTCGCATCGCGATCTGGCTGGCGTCGCGCGCTGTAGCTTTGCAGCTGGTCATCGGCGCCGATGTCGGTGTGTGCCGCGTGTGCCTGCGTGACCAACTCGGCCAGCGTCAGCGCATCGCGCAGGCCCAGATTGAATCCTTGCGCGCCCAGCGGATGCAGCGTCTGCGCGGCGTTACCGAGCAACACTGCACGCCGTGCGACCAGGACACGCGCGGCAAGCATTTGCAGTGGATAGGCGACGCGGCGGCCGACAGCAGTGAAGCGTCCCACGCGCCAGCCGAAGCGCTCTTGCAACAACGCCAGATACGCGGCGTCGTCCAATGCGGACACTGCATCGGCCTGGATCGTCGGCAACGTGCAGATGCAGCCATAGTCACCGCTCGATTGCGGCAGCAACGCCACCGGCCCGCTATCGGTGAAGCGCTCCCACGCGGTGCCGTTGGCTGCGCGTGCGGCCTGCACACGCGAGACAAACAAGGTTTGCGCGTAGTCGTGGCGATCGTAATCGATGCCCAGCAGCGATCGCACGCTGGATCCGGTGCCATCGGCGCCGACCAGCAGACGCGTGGCAATCAGGCGACGCTCGTCATTGGTTTCGACCTCGACCTGGCGCAGTTCGCCCACAGCATCGTGCACGGCGACCAGCCGCGTGCGCGATAGCCGTTGCAAGCCAGTCAATTCGGCCAGTCGCGCTTCCAGTGCGTTGCCCAGCTCGTGCGCGGCGACGATGCCACCAAACTGCGCGCGCCCGTAATCGGTCGCCTCCAGTCGCACCGATCCAAATTCGCCGCGACGACTGACATGGATACGGCGAATCGGGGTCGGCCGCGTCGCCAGCAACCGGCTCACGCCGAGCGCGTCCAGAGCATTCACACTGGCGGCCGCCAGCGCCAGGTTGCGACCGTCGCGATCCGGCGCTGCGCCTGCGCGCGGCGGCTCGGCCTCGACCAGCACTGTGCGCAAGCCGCTGCCTTCCAGCGCGCAGGCGAGGCTGGCGCCGACCAGACCGCCGCCCACGATCAGGACATCGCAGGTCGTCATGGGTGCCGCGCTGGTTGGGTCGTGCATGCGTTCGCCGATGAAAACGGATGCGCTATGCTAACCGCCTGCCTGCTTTCCCCGTATCGACGTGTTCTGGCGTACGCCATCCGCGCCGGCGCGACGCAGCATCGACGTAGCCCTTCTCTTGATTTTTTTGCACAGGCACTCCACGCAACCATGACCCAGACCGCCAACCCGTCCCCGCTCGCGCTCGGCCCGATCGTGCTGACCGTGATGATCCTGCTCGCAGCGCTGTCGCGGGTGCTGCCGCATCCGCCGAATTTCTCGCCGATCGAAGCGGTCGCGCTGTTCGGCGGCGCCTACTTCGCGCGACGCGGCGTGGCATTGCTGGTGCCGCTGGTGGCGATGATGCTGTCCGACATGATGCTGGGCTGGCTCAACGGCGGCATTTATCTCGACTATTTCGCCGATGCACACTTTCTCTCGATCTATGCCTGCATCGCGTTGTCTACCGTGCTCGGCTTCGGCCTGCGTGGCCGCGTCAATGGCGCACGGGTGGTCGGTTATTCGCTGCTGGGCTCGGTGCTGTTTTTCCTGCTGACCAACGCCGCAGTGTGGATGACCGCGACCAACCTGGCCGAGAATCCCGCCTGCTACAGCGGCCTGAGTGCCTGCTATGCCGCCGGCCTGCCGTTCTTCCAGTGGACTGTTGCCGGTACGTTGTTCTACAGCGCGATCCTCTTCGGCGGCTTCGCGCTGCTGCGCCAGTGCGTGCCGCAGTTGCAGGCACAGACGGCGTAACCGAAATGACCGCCTCGTTTTGGTCCTGACGGGTCATTTCAGGTTTCCGTTGGTCGAGAATTCATGTCCATGGGTCCCCGCCTGCGCGGGGATGACGAACTTCTTTAACTGCTTCGGTGACTGACTGATTCGCTGCATGGGCAATCGACTTTCCAAGATTTACACCCGCACTGGCGACGATGGAACCACCGGCCTGGGCGATGGCAGTCGCGTGGCCAAGGATTCGTTGCGTGTCGACGCATACGGCACCGTTGACGAGGCCAATTCAGCGATCGGCATGGTGCTCGCCAGCGAGTTGCCTGACGCGGTACGCACGTGTCTTGTGTCGGTGCAGCATCAACTGTTCGATCTCGGCGGCGAGCTGTGCATTCCCGGGCATGCCGCGATCCAGGATGCGGACATTGACGCGCTGGAACGCCAGCTTGATGCCTTTAACGCCGACCTGCCACCGCTGAAGGAATTCATCTTGCCCGGCGGCGGCGCGGCGGCGGCGCATTGTCATCTGGCCCGCACGATTACGCGGCGCGCCGAACGCGTGACGGTCAGCCTGTCTCGCGCCGAAAGCGTGCGCCCGCAGGCGGTGCGCTATCTCAATCGGCTGTCCGACCTGCTGTTCGTGATTGCGCGCGTTGTGGCCCGCGCCAGCGGGCATGGCGAAGTGATCTGGAATCACGAGCGTCGCAAGGCGCGTTGA
>JBBQQH010000086.1:0-7623 GCA_038216155.1 Lysobacterales bacterium | reverse complement strand
CGGACTCCGCGCAAAAGCAGGCTCGCATGATACCGGCAACGGGCCACGGTTCGGTGAGTGTCGCAAGGATCGTCATTGCCCAACTTCGCTGTTGCGAAACACTTCCGCACAAGCGGGACGAATGCGGTAGTCCATCACCTGAGACAATCAATCAATGAAAGTCCGGGGATTTCAATCTTTACTGGAATTCTTCACTGATCCGGCAGCGCCCATAGCAGCGCATCCAGATCGGTCGTACGTGGCATGTCGCGGACGCGTCCGCCTTCGACCCGCACGCCTTCGGCGCGCAGCCGCTGCACCTGCTCGGCATGCTGCGGCGAATCGGGTGCGAAGGCGATGCGGCCATCGCTGCGCAAGACGCGATGCCACGGCAGCGTTGAATCGTCATTGGTCGCAAGAATGCGCGCCACCAATCGCGCACGGCCGGGCAATCCTGCGCGCTGGGCGATCACACCGTAACCAGCGACCTGCCCCGCCGGAATCGCGGCAATCGCCTTGCAGATGCGCGCGGCGGCAACCTTCGCACGCCGAGCAGTCGCAGCCTTTCCGCGGCGCGCAATTGGTTTGATCAAGGACACGGGGTTAGCATAGGTGCCATCAAACGGGATCATCATGCAGAACTTTGAACAAATCCGCAGTCACCTGATCGCACGCTACAAGCTGACCGCGAACGATCCTTATCTGGTTTGCGTGCAACTCTCGCTCGACCACGGTCGCCGCCACCAGAGTATCTACCTGACCCAGATCGAGGACGAGGACGACCGCATTCTTCTGCGCGTCAGCACCGTGCTGGCGCCGACCACCGGCATCGATCTGCGGCGCGCGCTGGCATTCAACTGGACGAGTTCGGTCGGCTACCTTGCAATCAGCGATCTTGACGGCGTGCCGTATTTGCAACTGTGCGAAAACCGTCCGTTCAACAGCCTGGACGAAGCCGAAATCGATCGCCTGGTGCTGGAAATCGGCGGCGTCGGTGATCGCATCGAACACGTGCTGTCGGCGGGCGGCGATCTGCTGTAGCCAACGCTAGCGGCAGCACCGCTGCCCCGCACCCGTTGCTGCGGGCGCGGGCGCGGTTCGGCCGATCAGGCCTGTTTTGGAATCCGCAACACCTGCCCGGGATAAATCTTGTCGGGGTCGCTGAGCATCGGTTTGTTGGCCTCGAAAATCACCGGGTACTTGTTGGCCGCGTCATAGAACTTCTTGGCGATCGCCGAAAGCGTGTCGCCGCTCTTGACCGTGTAGTAGTCGGACGCCGCGCCGGCGTTGCTAACGCTCATGCGATCGTCGACGTGCTCCACGTTGGCGACGTTGCCGCAGCACAACACGATCTTCTCGCGCGTGACCTGGTCGGGCACGGTGCCGGAAACACTCACTGTTCGGTTGGCGCCGTCGTATGCCAGCGTCAGCTTGTCGGCCGGCAAGCCCTTGCTGGCGATGTACTTGCCGATAGCGTCGGCTGCGGCGGCGTTCAGCGCAGCTTGGTCAGGCGCGGCGCTGGTTGTTGTCGGGTGAGTGCTGGCGAGTGCAGCGGGCGGGCGCTTGAACAGTTGTTCGCCGGCGTCGCGAATAAAATCGATGAGGCTCATGGATGCACTCCTGTGCGTGGACAAAGTCCGAAACGAATGGAGCCAGCGCGAGTGCGCCGGCCGAGGCAGTGTGCACAGCGGCGACTGAGCGCGGGCCGAATGGCGGACGATTGCATCGAACGCGCGTTCTAGACGCGCGGCGAACTGCGGTGGTCGCGCGACGTGCTCGCAATCACGACCAGCCAATCGCCTCGAACAACTTCACCAGCAGCCAGGCCGCGCCACCGGCAGCGGGGATGGTCAAAATCCAGGCCCAGACAATTCGTTCGACCACGCCCCACTTGATCGCGTTGGGTCGTTTAGCCGCGCCCACGCCGATAATCGCCGCCGAAATGTTGTGCGTGGTCGAGACCGGAATGCCGAGCATGGACGCCAGCGTGATCACTGTCGCGGCCGAGGTTTCCGCGGCGAATCCATCGATTGGGTGCAGCTTGACCATCTTGTGGCCGAGCGTCTTGATGATGCGCCAGCCGCCGGCCGCGGTGCCCATCGCCATCACGATGGCGCAGGCGAGCTTGATCCACAGGTCAATGTCGCCGTGCGCCAGTGCGTTGGCGGAGGGACGCAGGAAATCCAGCCAATTCGGAAGCGTGTCGAGGGTGCCAGCGTTGGCTGCCGAAACCAGCGCCAGCGCAATGATGCCCATGCTTTTTTGCGCATCGTTGGAACCGTGCGCAAAACCCATGTAGGCCGCACTGCCCAGCTGCGCCTTGCCGAAGAACGCGTTCACCCATCGCGGCCGCGCGAAGCGCGAGAACGGTCCGCCGCCGCGCGAAATGGCGACGATGATTGCGTACAGCAGGCCCAACAGCACAAAGCCGCCGATAAAACCCAGCAGCGGCGATGACACCATCGGCACAATCACCTTCCAGAACACGCCGGTACCCTTGAACCAAGGATGTCCGTCCTGGGCCCAGATAATCGCCGACCAACGACCGTGCGCCGAAGCCAGTGCCGCTCCGCACAACCCGCCAATCAACGCGTGGCTGGACGAGGACGGCAGCCCCATCCACCAGGTGATCAGATTCCAGATGGTCGCGCCGGCCAGCGCGCACAAAATCAATTGCGAGGTGACGGTGACAACTTGGGTGTCGATCAGCCCGGTCGCGATGGTCTTGGCCACGGCCGTGCCCCAAAGCGCGCCAATCAGGTTGGTGACCGCCGCCAACGCCACCGCCTGAAATGGCGAGAGCACCTTGGTCGCCACCACCGTGGCGATCGAATTGGCGGTGTCGTGAAAACCGTTGATGTATTCGAACACCAACGCCACGATCACCACCGCGAGCACGAAGTTCAACATCGCGCTGGCTCAGGCGTTCTTGAGAACGATGTGGTAGGCCACCGATCCGGCCTCGCGGCAGCGATCAATCGCCTTTTCCAGCAGTTCGAAAAAATCCTTGATCAGCAGCACCTGCATGCCATCGTGCTTGCCGGTGTACAGGTCGCGATAGAGTTCCAGCATCAGGCGATCGGCCTCGCTTTCGATCGAACTCAGGCGATCGTTGAGATCCTTCATCGGTTCGAGTTTCATTCCGCGTAACTGACGCACCATTTCCACCACCACGGTGACGGCCTGTTCCAGCATTGCCGCGCGCGGCGTGAAGTCGATGCCGCGCAGGTTGTGCTCGGCCAGCGCGTAGCGATCGGCGAATTTCTCGATCGCCTTCGGGATGCGGTACAGGAGGGCTGCCAGTTCCTCGATATCCTCGCGCTCGATCGGGGTGACGAAAGTATCGACCAGCGCCGCGTTGATTTTCTGTCGGATCTCGCGCTCGCGCTGGCGCACGCGCTTGAACTCCTCCAGCGAGGTCGCGCCGATCGGCGTCTTGGTCAGCGTCTGTAACGCGCGTGCGCTGTCCAGTGCGGCGCTGGCAGCTGATTCGAGCAATCCGTAAAACTGCTTGCCGCTGCCAAAAATGGTTTGCAGAGAGAACATGCGAACTCCAGGGCTATGGCTCGGGCCGGACGGCGAGAATGGAATGTTACACTGGCCGCGAAACGATGGCCCCACCGGTTTGCCCGGATCGTGCGGCTGCTTTTGCCGGCTCCGCGCAGTGCGCGTCCCACTGAACCCAATGCCCAACCCGCTTCCCGCCGCTTCCACCCGCCCCACCCTTGTTCGTCGACCTTGCGCGCGCCCGAAGTTGCGCTGGCGCTGGTCACTCTTGGGCGCTGTGGCGCTGAGCATGCCGGCCTGTGCCAGCAAGACGGCCGACAGCTCGGGCAACGCCGCCGAGTACCTCAACCAGACGCACACCATTTACGGCATCTCGGCTTTGGTGCTGTTCGTGCTGGCCTATGCGCTGGTGATGCTGGAAGATCGCCTGCAACTGCGCAAATCCAAGCCCGTATTGCTGGCGGCTGGATTGATCTGGTGCCTGATCGCCTGGCACGCACACGACGTGCCGGAGCAGTCGGCGCTGGCGGCTGCGGCGTTCGAACATATCTTTCTTGAATTCGCCTCGCTGTTCTTCTTCCTGATCGTGGCGATGACCTACGTTGGCGCAATGAGCGAGCGCGGCGTGTTCGAGGCCTTGCGCGGCTGGCTGGTGACGCGCGGCTTCGGCTATCGCGCGCTGTTCTGGATCACCGGCCTGATGGCATTCTTCCTCTCGCCGGTGCTCGACAACCTGACAACCGCGCTGATCATGGGTAGCGTGGTGATGGCGGTTGGTGCGGGCAACAAACGTTTTGTCTGCTTGAGTTTCATCAATCTGGTGGTCGCAGCCAATGCCGGCGGCGCCTGGAGCGCGTTCGGCGATATCACCACGCTGATGGTTTGGCAGGCGCACAAGGCCGAATTCTTCGAATTCTTTCGCATCTTTTTGCCCTCGCTGGTGAACTGGCTGGTGCCGGCGCTGCTGATGTTTTTCGCGCTGCCCAAGGGTCGCCCCGAGGGCGAGCGCAAGAGTGCCCCGATCCGCGACGGCGGTCTCCTCACCTGCGTGCTGTTCGGCGTCACTATCGGCATCACTGTGATCGGCAAACAATGGCTGCATATGCCGCCGGTGTTTGGAATGATGACCGGCCTGGCGTTGCTGCAGGCGCAAGCGTATTTCATCGGACGACGCGAACTGGCGTTTGTCGAATCGGGATTCGATGCGCGCTCGATCGGCCCAGACCGACACGACGCTGAGGACGACGACGCGGATTCGAACGTTGCGAATGCGACCGACACCGGCGGCACCAGTGGCAGCGGCACCAGTGGCAGCAGCAACAATCCCAGCTACAGCATCTTCGAAATCCTCGCCCGCGCCGAATGGGACACTTTGTTGTTTTTTTACGGAGTGCTGGTGGCGGTGGGCGGTCTGGCCACGCTGGGGTATCTGCACCTGGCGTCCGAACATCTGTACGGTGCAATGGGCATCACCGGCGCCAACGTGGCGTTGGGCATCGCGTCGGCAATCGTCGACAACATTCCGATCATGTACGCGGTGTTGCAGATGAATCCGGTGATGGATCACGGCCAGTGGCTGCTGATTACGCTGACCACCGGTACCGGCGGCAGCCTGCTCTCGGTGGGATCGGCCGCCGGCGTGGCGCTGATGGGCACCGCGCGCGGTCAGTACACTTTCGGCAGCCACCTGCGCTGGACCTGGGCGATTGCGCTGGGTTACTTGGCAAGTGTCGCAGTGCACCTTCTGGTCAACGCCCACCACTTTGAGGAGCTGGCTCAGTGACCGCCTTCGTTACGGATATTGCATGCGCATCCTGATCGTATTCGTACTGGTGGTGATCAACGGCTTCTTCGCGATGTCGGAGATGGCGGTGATGACCTCGCGCCGCAGCCGCCTGCGGCAAATGGCGCAAACCAGCAAGGGCGCCGCGCGCGCGCTGGTGCTCTCGGAACATCCGGAAAAATTTCTGTCATCAGTGCAATTGTGGATCACCATCCTCAGCCTGCTCACTGGCTACTTCGGTGGCGAATCGGTCGGCAATGAACTGGAAGGGCCGATCGCTTCGATCCCGATGCTGGCGCCGTACGCGCACTACATCGGTTTGTTCATCGGCTTCCTGATCATGGTGTTGCTGTATGGCGTGATCGGCGAATTGGTGCCCAAGCGCATCGCCACGTTGTTCCCCGAACGCCTTGCCAGCCACGTCGCCTACCCGATGGAACTGCTGGCGACCATGGTCAAGCCCGGCGTGGTCGCCATGTCCGCGTGCACGCGCGTTTTGTTGCGCCTGTTCCGCCTGCGCAAGGTCGATGGCGAAAACGTGACGGAAGAGGAAATCCGCCTGCTGGTGGCCGAGAGCCACGAGCAAGGCGTGATCGACAAAGACGAACGCAACATGATGAATCGCGTGCTGCGGTTGGGTGATCGCACCGCGGATAGCATGATGACGCCGCGCAATCGCATCGCCTGGCTGGATGCCGAAGCCAGCCTTGATGACAACCTGTCGGTGATGAACGACACGCCGTTCTCGCGTTACCCGGTGCTGCGTGGCAGCGATCGCGAAGTACTGGGCGTGCTGGAGATGAAAGCACTGGCCGCGCGCATGGCCGATCACGCGCACGGCTATGAAGGCAGTCGCGATTTGTTGCGCGATTTGCGGCCGGCGGTATTTGTGTCCGAATCCACCCGTGCGCTCGGCCTGCTGGAAGTCTTCCGCGACGAGCAGCAATCGCTCGCGCTGGTGGTCGATGAATATGGCGACATCCAGGGAATGGTTACCCTCAACGACCTGATGGGTGCGGTGATCGGTCGCATGCTCACCAGCGAATCGGTCGACGACGATGACCTGCCGGTGGTGCAACGCGCGGATGGTTCGTGGCTGGTCGATGGCAGCCTGCCGACGGACGACTTGCTCGAACTGCTCGCGGTCGATGCACTGCCCGACTACGCCGAACACGAATACAACACTCTCGCCGGCATGGTGATCGCGCGCTTCGGTCGCATTCCGCATGTGGGCGAACACTTCGACTGGAGCAACTGGCGTTTCGAGGTGGTCGATCTGGATGGCGCGCGCATCGACAAGTTGCTGATCGCGCCACTCACACAGGACAACGCAGCGGTCTCGGCCGCGTGAACTGCCCGGCGCAACCCACCGGCACCGCTGCGGTGCCGGCATGACCACTCATGAATCCGGCACCACCGCGCTGTTGCACGCGTTGGAAGTGGGCGACCCTGAAGACCGCATTGATTTCGATTTTCTGCTGGATCGCCTCAGCCGCCGCGCGTTTGGCGTGATGCTGCTGCTGGCGACATTGCCCACCTTTATTCCACTGCCGGTCGGCGTTGGATCGGTCAGCGGCGCATTGGTGGTACTGGTCGCTGTGCAAGTGATGCTGCGCCTGCAACACCCATGGCTGCCGGCCTTCCTGCGTCGTCGCACGCTGCGGCGCGGCGCGTTGCAACAATTTTCGCGCCGCTTCGATCGCGTGCTCGGCTGGGTCGAACGCTACTCACGCCCGCGCCTGACGATGCTGTGCGACCGCGTGTTGCCGGGCGTCTTCACCGGCGTGCAATTGCTGCTGATCGGGATTCTGCTGGCGTTGCCGATCCCATTCACCAACTTCCCGATCGGCTTCCTGCTGCTGATTTACTGCTTTGCCCTGATCGAACGCGACGGCGCCCTGCTCCTGATCGCCTGGATCCTCGGCACCGGCACCATCATCGGCTTCGGCTTCGCCTCCAACAACGTGGTGCAGATGATCGAGCACTGGTTGTAGGTCGCGCTACAACTTCTTTTCTGAATCCGTTCGTGGTGAGCACGTCGAACCACAATACCCTCAACCGTTCGTGATGAGCACTCCGGGGTCGCACCGGACACAGCAGACGCGGATGTAGGTAAGTCCGAAATGAGGCACTCACTCTGCGCCGTGGCCTATACCCACCTATACCCGCGTTTTGTCGGTGATAAGACATAGCACCCTGCATTCGTCGATATGTAATGCAGTGTGCCCACGCCGAATTGACCGCTGCTATCAGCCTAACCCGTGATTGCGCCTAGGATTTTCTGATTGACAGCCTCGTGTCGGACCCTGAATATCCGGTGCATATCCCCGTTTCCGGGGTCTACTAAGCGTTAG
>JBBQQH010000085.1:0-8079 GCA_038216155.1 Lysobacterales bacterium | reverse complement strand
GATTTTCAATGCGACTCGAAGTGTTCTTGGGTAGACCAGCCGAGCGGCTGTTGAGGAGCGCTTCCGCTTGCGCGGGGATGACGAACCTATCCAATAATTGGTCAGTTGCGCGAATTGATCTTCGACAGCAGGCGCAGCAGTTCCAGGTACAGCCAGACCAGCGTCACCACCAGCGCAAACGCGCCGTACCACTCCATGTACTTGGGTGCGCGCTGGGCGACGCCTTGTTCGATCAGGTCGAAATCGAGGATCAAGTTCAGCGCGGCGCTGATCACCACCACTACGCTGAAACCAATGCCCAGCGCGCTGTTGGAGGTGATGATGCCGAGTTGGTGGCCGAAGAAGCTCATCACGAAGTTGGCAACGTACACCAGTAGCACGCCGCCGGTGGCCGCAACCACGCCCAGCTTGAACTTCTCGGTGGCGCGGATCAGGCCGCTGCGATAGGCCAGCAGCAAGGCGCCCATGGTGCCGAAGGTGAGGCCGACAGCCTGCATGACGATGCCGGGGAACTTCGCCTCGAAGATCGCAGAGATGCCGCCGATGAAGACGCCTTCGAGCAGTGCATAAATCGGCGCGGTAATCGGCGCCCAGGTCTTCTTGAACACCGTGATCAGGCCAGTGATCAGGCCGCCGATGGCGCCACCAATCATCCATGGATACATCGCCTGCACGCCCTCCGGTCCATTGAATTGGCTCCAGGTGTACATCGCCCCGACCATCACCAGGATCAGCAGCACCGCAGTCTTGGTGACGGTCCCGTTGATCGTCATCGCGCCATCGCGGGTGACCACGGCGCCGCTGATGCTGTCGAGGAAAGTGTTCTTGTTGAGGGCGGGATTGCCGCTTTGCATGGCGATTCCTTGTTTGGCTGGTGCGTGATTATACGATTTGCGGGGGACAAACCTTATTGCGGGGGTCGATGCACTGCACGATGAAACGGATTGAGCACGGACACCTGCGAGCGCGCGGGCCGATAGGAACCCAGCAACGCCACATGCACATGACTGGTGGCCGCCTCGCAGGATTTCAATGGCGTGAGCCCCAGGCACAGGTTGGCGGCGATTGCGGAAGCCAGCGTGCAGCCGCTGCCGTGCGCAGTCAGTTGTAGCCGCGGATGGGTGAATGCGACCTGCGTGTCGCGATCGGCGTAGCGATCCGTCACCGCGTCGCCCTCGTCCAGGTGTCCGCCCTTGAGCAGCACGGCTCGGGCGCCGAGGTCCAGCAATCGCGCGACCGCGGCTTCGGCGCGTGATGCGGTGTCGATCTGGCAGTCCAGCAGGACTTCCGCTTCCGGAATGTTCGGGGTCAAGATGCTGGCCATCGGCAGTAACCGCGCGCGCAGTGCATCGACGGCATCGGGCTGCAGCAGCTTCGCGCCGGAGGTCGCCACCATCACCGGATCGAGCACGATCCAGAGCGGCTGATAGTGCTGCAGCGCGTCGGCGACCGCGTGGATCACGGCCGCATTGGCGAGCATGCCGAGCTTGACCGCGCCGATGTCGAAGTCGTCGAAGCAGGCATCGATCTGCGCGCGCAAGAATTCCGCCGGCGGCACATGTACTGCGCTGACGCCGCGCGTGTTTTGCGCGGTCAGCGCGGTGATCGCCGACAGTCCATGTACGCCGAGCGAGGCAAATGTTTTCAGGTCAGCCTGGATGCCGGCACCGCCGCCTGCATCAGAGCCGGCGATGGTGAGTGCGCAAACAGGCCGCAAGTAGGAATCAGGCGGGTTCATGGTTGGCCAAGCTTACAGATGGATCTGGAGTGTTGTGGTTCGACGGGCTCACCACGAACGGGCGGAGGTACAGTTGTTCGACAGGCCTGTCCTGAGCCCGACGAAGGGCTCACCACGAACGGTTAAACATGTTGTCTCGCCATGAACGACTTGACTCCCTCCCTTGCGCATGGCGCAGGGGAGGGTTGGGGAGGGGTGCTGTCGCTTGGTTTGACGAACGTGCAGCTGGAATGGGTATTGTGGTTCGACGGGCTCACCACGAACGGTCAATTGATGTTGTGGTTCGACAGGCCTGTCCTGAGCCCGACGAAGGGCTCACCACGAACGGTCAAAGGTGTTGTGGTTCGGCGGGCCTGTCCTGAGCCCGACGAAGGGCTCACCACGACCGGGTGAGGGTTCGAGCCAGCTCTGATGGCGCGTGGTTCGGTCATGCGCTTGATTCTGCAGTAATCACGACGCTGGCGTCTTTGACACGATGGTTTCCGCGATGGCGATCGCATGCTGGTAGTCGGGCTCGAAATGCAGCTCGCCGGAGCGCTCGTCCAGGCGCATGTCGTCGATCACGCGTTGCGGTTGTGGCTGCAGTCCGGACACGATCAGCACGATGCCCTTGCGGCGGCAGCGATCGGCGAGTGTTTTCAGCGCGTGCACGCCACTGGCATCGATGATCGGCACCAGGCGCATGCGCAGGATGAAGGCCTTGGGTGGCGAGCGGAATTGGTCGAGGAGGTTGTCGAGCCGGTTGGCCGCGCCGAAGAACAACGGGCCGCTGATCTGGAACGCTTCGACGCCCTTCGGCAATTGCGCGCGTTGGTTGACGTCGGTGGTGCGCTGCCAGGATTCGTCTCGCTCGTCGCCGTCGTCGTCGTCAATCAGGTGGACACCCGAACTGATCTCGAACGCTTCGGCCATGCGAAACATGAAGACAAACGATGCGACCACGACGCCAGCCTCGATGGCGATGGTGAGGTTGAAGAACACGGTCAGGCCGAAGGTCAGCAACAGCACCAGCAGGTCGCCCTTTGGTGCCGAGAAGGTGTGGATGAAATTCTGGTACTCGCTCATGTTCCAGGCGACCACCAGCAGCACCGCAGCCAGCGCAGCCAGCGGCACGTAATGCATCTGCGGCGCCAACAACAGCATGAACAGCAGCAGGAACACCGCGTGCAGGATGCCGGCGATTGGCGACTTCGCGCCGGCGCGCACGTTGGTCGCGGTGCGCGCGATTGCTCCGGTCGCAGGCAGACCGCCGAACAGGGCGGCACCGACATTGGCGATGCCTTGCCCGACCAACTCGCAGTTGGAGCGGTGGCGTCCGGCGATCATGCCGTCAGCGACAACGGCTGACAGCAGGGATTCGACGGCGGCAAGAAACGCGATCGTGAACGCGGTCGGCAGCAATTCAAGTGTGCGGTCGAACGGAATGTGCGGAAATGCGAATGTCGGCAACGCCGAAGGCAAGCCACCGAAGCGCGTACCGATGGTTTCGGCCGGCAATGCGAAGCCTGCGCTGACAAAGGTGCAAACCAGCAGGGCGATCAGGAATGCAGGCCAGCTCGGACGCCAGCGGCGCATGGCAATGATGATGCCGAGGGTCAGCGCCGCCAGCGCGACCGCCATTGGCTGGGTCGTCGCGATGTGCTGTGCATAGGCGCTCCAACGCGCGAAAAAATCCGCCGGTACCGCGTCCATGTGCAGGCCCAGCAGGTCCTTGACCTGGCTGGAGAAGATGCTGACCGCGATGCCGGCGGTGAAGCCGGTGATCACCGGCTGCGGCATGTATTTCATCAGCGTGCCCAGGCGCATCAGGCCGGCCGCGATCAACATCAATCCCGCGAGCAAGGTGCACAGGATCAGCCCGCCGAAACCGAATTTCTGGATCACCACGAACACGACCGGGATGAAGGCCGCAGTCGGCCCGCCGATCTGTACCCGCGAACCGCCGAATGCCGAGATCAGGAAGCCGGCGACGATCGCCGTGTACAGGCCCTTTTCGGGTGCTGCACCGCTGGCGATCGCCAGCGCCAGCGACAGCGGCAGGGCGACGACGGCGACGGTGAGTCCGGCAAGCGCATCCGCGCGCAAGTCGGCCCAGCTATAGCCTTCACGCAGTACGGTGAAGAGCTTGGGCTCGAACTGACGCAGATAACGCGTGGTTTTGGTCGGCATCACGTCGGCTCTTTCAGACGCACGCCGCGACCGCGCCCCTGGCTGGGTTGCTCGTTGCCGATCATTTCGATGCCGGCGCCGCCGCCGGTATCGGAGCCGGCGATCGTGAAGGCGGAAACAGGCCACAAGTAGAGGTCAGGCTGGTTCATGGTTCGACGAGGTCACGCGAACGGATTGGCTCCCCCTTGCGCGTAGCGCAGGGGAGGGTTGGGGAGGGGTGCTCTTGCTTGGTTAATGGACGCACATCCGGAAAGGGTCTTGTGGTTCGACGGGCTCACCACGAACGGTTGAGGTTGGTTCGAGTTATCCATGTGCTCGCCGCAATCGCCAACCAATGGGCAGCAAAAGCTCACCCCGAACTGTGGTCGAAGCTCACAGCACTTCTGACGCATAGTCCGCTAACCGCGAGCGCTCGCCGCGGCGCAGGGTGATGTGCGCGCTGTGCGCCCAGTCCTTGAAGCGGTCGACGGCGTAGGTCAGGCCCGACGTGGTTTCGGTGAGATAGGGCGTGTCGATCTGCTCGACATTGCCCAGGCAAATGATCTTGGTGCCGGGGCCGGCGCGGGTGACCAGGGTTTTCATTTGCTTGGGCGTGAGGTTTTGCGCTTCGTCCAGGATCAGCCAGCGACTAAGGAATGTGCGTCCGCGCATGAAATTCAGCGAGCGGATCTTGATTCGCGACGCCAACAGATCATTGGTCGCCGCGCGTCCCCAGGCGCCGCCTTCCTGCGGTGTGCGCGTTAGCACTTCGAGGTTGTCGGTCAATGCGCCCATCCACGGCGTCATCTTTTCCTCTTCCGTGCCTGGCAGGAATCCAATGTCCTCGCCGACGCTGACCGTAGCGCGGGTCATGATGATCTCGCGATAGCGCTGTTGGTCCATGGTTTGCGCCAGGCCCGCGGCCAGCGCGAGCAAGGTCTTGCCGGTTCCGGCGGTGCCGAGCAACGTGACGAAATCGATGTCCGGATCCATCAGCGCGTTCAACGCGAAATTCTGTTCGCGATTGCGCGCAGTGATGCCCCACACCGAGCGTTGCTGGTGGCGAAAATCATCGACGATGCGCAGCACCGCGCGATCGCCATCGATGCGCGCCACCATCAGTTCGACTTCGTCTTCGCCCGGCAGGTACAGAAACTGGTTCGGATACCACTCCTCGTCGTCGTGGCGCTTGACCTCGTAATAGGTGCGGCCTTTTTCCGTCCAACTACGCAAATCGCCTTCGTGGCGATTCCAGAAGTCGGCGGGCAGTTCGGCAGCGCCAGTGAACAGCAGGCTGAAATCGTCCAGCGCGCGATCGTTCTCGTAATCCTCGGCCACCACGCCGGTGATCGAGGCTTTGATCCGCATGTTGATGTCTTTCGACACCAGCACCACTGGCGCGCCAGGATTCTCGCGCTGCAGTTCGATGACCGACGCGAGAATCTGGTTGTCCGGCAGCACCGCATCGCCGGCGGTGGACGCGGCCAGCTTCTTGGCCTCGCCACCATTGAGCTGAAAGCGCAGCTTGCCAATATCCTTGGTCAGCTTGAGCTGCAGCGACTTGGGCCGAATCAGGGTGAGGCCGGACTTGATCTGATCGGCGCCGTTGGTTTCGATCAGTTCGTTGAGGAAACGGCTGACCTGGCGCGCGTTGCGGCTGACTTCCGTGTTGCCCTTCTTGGCCGCATCGAGTTCCTCGATCACCATCATCGGCAGGAACACGTCGTGCTCCTCGAACTTGAACAACGCGGTCGGGTCGTGCATCAGCACGTTGGTGTCCAGCACGTAGATGCGCTTGCCTTTGGTCACTGGGTTTCCTTGGTCGAGCGGGAAAACACGGTCGCGCCGGCGACGCTTGCTGCGTGCCGGCGCGAACGTAGGGAAAAAGCAAGCGTCACTTCGCCTTGCAAAGCTGTTTGAGCGAGGCGAGAACTGCGTCGGCGTGCCCAGGTACTTTCACCGGACTCCAGATCGCGCGGATTATTCCATCCGGATCAATCAGGAACGTGCTGCGCACAATGCCGACGTACTCGCGGCCATACAGCTTTTTGGGTTGGATCACGTCGAATTCGGTGCACAGCGCTTCGTCGCCATCACTGACAAGATCGAACTGGAAGCCCTGTTTGGCAATGAAATTCTGGTGTGACTTGACCGAATCGCGCGACACACCCAGAACCATTGCTCCGAGCTTTTTCAACTGCGGCAGCAGCGCATTGAAATCGTTGCCTTCGGTGGTGCAGCCGGCGGTCTTGTCTTTCGGGTAGAAATACAGCACCAGCCAACGATCGGCGTAGTCGCTAAAGCTGGCGCTGGCGCCAGTGGACAGAGTGAACGTGCCTTGTGGAATGCCGTCGCCGATGTCGGGCATGCTCAAGGTGCTCCCACTGTTTCCAGTTTTGCGATCGCGACCTGTTGTTCGGTGACCAGCACGCGCAGCTGCTTGATGTGTGTATGCAACAAATTGATGCGCCACCCCGCAACAACCGCGAGCAAGATCGCAATGACTGAAAGGTAGAAGGAAGCGTTGCCCATCGCGTCAACCTCAGCTAGAACTTCATCGGATCCATGATCGCGTCCAGATTCAAGTGGTCGCAAAACTCCAGAAAGTCGTCACGCAGTGCGGCGATGTGCATGGATGTGGGCACGCCGATGGTCACTTGGGCGGTAAACATCTCGGCGCCAGTCTGCATGGCGCGGTAGCGCGAGCAGTTCAGGCTTTCGATGCTGATGCCGAGGCGATCGAAAAAATCTGCCAGTTGGAACAAGATGCCGGGTTTGTCCGCCGCTACCACTTCGACGATGTAAGGCAGCAGGTTGGACTGTTGCGCGCGCGGGGTTGTGCGGCTCCAGAGCACCCGCATCTTTTCGTCGCGCTCGAGTCGCGTCAGCGCGGATTCGAGCTTGGCGATCGCGTCCCACGAGCCGACAGCTAGCGCGGTGACCGCAACGTCGCGACCCAATGTTGAGAGTCGGGCATCGGCAAGGTTGCAGCCGCTTTCGGAAATGCGGCGACTGATCGGAAGCAACGGCGAATCCGGATGCGCGGCGTAGGCGTTAATCAGCAGGTGGTTTTCGTTGCTGGTGGGGCGGGGGGCGGATTCGTCGCTCAAGGTCGTCTCGACAGGCACTTCAGCAGTTGCGCGATGCTGGCGGGATGCGCATGGCACAGGGGAGCGGCGGCGCGAAAGGGACAGCGGGTCGTGCAGATTCCGTTTGAACCATCGCGTCGCTGGGTCGGTCAACCGACTGCATCCGGTCAGCATACTTGTCACCGCTTCCGCGCCGCAAGTAACATCGACCGGATAGACGGCCTCCCGAACGGACGCACCCAAGCCGACCGGGTACCAATCGCCTCAAGCAAGCCCAACGGCAGGCCGGCGTCCACCACTTCGCAACGGATCTTGATCGTGCGCATCCATGGCAGCATTACCGCGCTGGCGACGCCGTTCACGGCCGCTGGCGATATCGACTACCAAGCATGGCAGCAGCTGCTGGAGCGCCAGTTGGCGGGCGGCACGCAGGCGATCGTGGTCGCTGGCTCGACCGGCGAGGCCGCAGCGCTGGAGGATGTGGAGTTCGAGCGCCTGCTTTCAGTGACGGTGGCCTTCATCGCCGGTCGGATTCCAGTGCTGGCCGGAACCGGCCTGCAAAGCACCGCCAAGACTATCGCCCACACCCGGCGCGCGCGCGATTGCGGTGCCAGCGCGGCGTTGATCGTGACACCACCTTATGTGCGGCCCACACAAGCAGGCCTGCTGGTGCATTACATCGCGCTGGCAGAGCAAGGCGGGCTGCCGATCGTGCTGTACAACGTGCCCACGCGGACCGGGGTCGACCTGTTGCCTGAGACAGTCGCCCAGTTGCGCTCGCATCCGCAGATCGTGGGCATCAAGGAGGCGCGCGGCGAGCTCGATCGCATTCGCGCCTTGTTGCCGTTGCGAGCAGAGGGCTTTACTGTGCTCAGCGGCGATGATCCGACCGCTGGCGAGGCGATGCTGGCCGGCGCAGATGGCGTGATTTCGGTCGCTTCCAACGTGATTCCTGCGAGCATTCGCCGACTGTGCGACCATGCGCGCGCTGGTGACATGGATGCGGTGCGCCTGATCGACCAGCAACTGGCGCCACTGCTGCAGTTTTTGGCCGTCGAACCCAATCCGATTCCGCTCAAGGCGCTGCTCACGCGCATGGGACTC
>JBBQQH010000084.1:0-8084 GCA_038216155.1 Lysobacterales bacterium | reverse complement strand
GAACTGGTACGACCAGACGCAACTGGTCACGGGCGCTGCCAGCAGCGTGCGCGATGCGATCGCAATCGGCATCGCGCTCGCAGGTTTGGTGTTGTTTGTCTTCTTGCGCAACACGCGCGTCATCCTGGTCGCGATGATCGTGGTGCCAGCGGTGCTCGCGATCACCGCTTTGCTGCTGTCCGTGCTCGGCATGAGCTTCAACATGATGACGCTAGGCGGCATGGCGGCCGCCGTTGGACTCATCATCGACGACGTGATCGTGATGCTCGAACACATCATGCGTCGACTGGGGGAAGGCGCAGGCGAATTGCACGAACGGATTGCCAATGCTGCGTGGGAGTTCACCCGGCCGTTGACGGGATCGAGCGCAGCGACGGTCGTGATTTTCCTGCCGCTCGCATTTCTGTCCGGCGTGACGGGCGCGTTTTTCAAGGCGCTCTCACTGACCATGGCGAGCGCGCTGATCATTTCCTATCTGTTGACATGGGTTGCGGTGCCACTGCTGGCGGAACGCTTTCTCGATCAACGTCACGCAGTCGAGCAGCCATCCGGCCCGTTCGCGCAACGCGTGATGCACGGCTACGAGCGCGTGCTGCAGCGCTGGTTGAAGCGACCGCTGCTGGTGTTGCTGTTCGTGCTGCCCCTGATCGTCATCGGCGGGCTTGCATTCACGCGTGTTGGCACCGGCTTCATGCCCAAGATGGACGAGGGCGGATTCATTCTCGATTACCTGTCTAAGCCCGGTACCTCGCTGGACGAAACCGATCGGTTGCTCAAACAGGCCGAGGCGATCATCCGCGCCAATCCGAATGTGGATACCTATTCGCGTCGCACCGGTCTGCAACTGGGTGGCGGACTCACCGAAGCCAATCAGGGCGATTTCTTCGTGCGCCTGAAAAACGGCTCGCGTCCATCGACCGAGCAGGTAATGGACAGCGTGCGCACCGAGGTCGAACAAAAAGTACCAGGGCTCGATATCGAACTGTCGCAGCTGATGGAAGATCTGATTGGCGATCTGGTCGCCGTGCCGCAACCGATCGAGGTGCAGCTGTATGGCGATGATGCGGCCCAGCTCGATGCGACCGCGGGCAAGGTAGCGGCGGCAATCGGAAAAATCAGTGGAGTCGTCGGCGTGCGCAATGGCATCAATCCGGCAGGAGATGCGTTGACCGTTGAGGTCGATCCGATCAAGGCGGCGCTGGAAGGACTCGATCCGACCGCCATCGTCGATCAGGTGACCGCTGCGATCGAAGGCACAGTGACCGCGAAACTGGCCCAAGGAAGCAAGGTTGTCGGAGTGCGCGTGCGCTTGCCGCAACGCGCGAGTCGACAACTGGAACAAGTTGCCGCATTGCCTATCCGCGCAAGCGACGGCCATCTGCTGCCACTGTCGCGCGTGGCCACTCTGCGTGAAGTGCAAGGCCAGCCACAAATCACGCGCGACAACTTGAAGCGCATGGTGGCAGTCACTGGCCGCATCAGCGGGCGCAGCCTTGGATCGGCGATAGCCGACGTCAAGAAGGTGCTGGCGCAACCGGGCGTGTTGCCCAAAGGCATGTTTTTCCAGCTTGGCGGGTTGTACCAACAGCAACAGGAAGCGTTTCACGGACTCATCATCGTCATGCTGGCGGCGATCGCGCTGGTGTTTACCCTTTTGTTGTTCCTCTACGAAAGTTTCCGGATTGCCTTGGTGATCCTGGCGATGCCGCTGCTGGCCATCCCGGCGGTCTTTGCCGGTCTGTGGCTGACGGGCATTGAACTGAATATCTCGGCGATGATGGGCATGACGATGATCGTCGGCATCGTCACCGAGATCGCGATCTTTTATTTTTCCGAACTCGAACAGATTGGTTGGGAGCCGGCCGCTGAGCACGCGCCACTACACGACGCGCTGCACGAATCGGGACGGCATCGCGCGCGCCCGATCCTGATGTCGACGATCGCCGCCATCTTGACCTTGCTGCCGCTCGCGCTCGCCATCGGCCACGGCTCGCAGATGCAGCAGCCGCTCGCGGTGGCGATCATTTCCGGCATGCTGGTGCAGGTGCCGCTTGTGCTGCTGGTCATGCCTGTTTTGTACGCCGTGCTGCGCCGGCGTAGCCAGCCCGCATGAATTGAGGTGCGCCAATCGCGGTACTGACAATCGTGAATAGTGCGAAATGCCTATTATGTAAAATCTATTAAGAGCCAGCGTAACCTCCGCAAAGGTGACGATGCGTGCTTCTCCCAACCACTGCCTGACGCCTTTTTGTCCTCAAATCCAGGTTTTTGAGCGGTCTCTAAGCGCCGTTTCACGCCATTGTCCCTACCCGTAGGGGGGCCTCGGCAATTATTGGCGCAGGGCAATCTTACGGCGCTAAATACGTCGTTTCATCCCGAACTCGCATCGCCGATCGTTGCTCAGCGGCGGATCCATCGCACTTGCATTGAGAATGCGACAGGATCACGATCAAGCGGAATATTGAACCGATTCCGCATTGGGAGCCGCACCATGTCGTTCGCTCCGAATTTCTGCTTGGGTGGTACTCCACACTTCGTCGCAGCTGCGCTTGCGATTGTTGCCGGTGGGAGTCACGCGTGCGCCGGAGACCTCGTGTTCCTCGGCGATTTCGAAAATGGCACCTCGATCCCTTGGCTGCGCCAGAACACCGCATTTGCAGCGGGCGCTTCGTTTGTTCTCGAACCAGCGCTTGTCACGGCCACAAAGCTCACGAACAGCAACACGAAGCTGACCCTATTCGTTCAGGTGCCGCAGGCTCTTGCGCCCGCCCCGTATCCGAAGTGGGCCGCGATCGAGACGTATGGCGACGCGGTCGGAGTGGCGCCAGCCATTGGCGACTGCGTCCGCGTCCAAGGGACTCTAGTCGATTTCAACGGCGCCACCGAAATTTCGCCCATGACCTGGACGGCCGCGACTGCCCTTGATTGCGCCAACGCGGTGATCGTGCCGTTCACTGTAACAATTGCCGATATTGCCACGGATACGACGTCCGCCACGCCGGGTAATCAGCCAGGAATCTCGGCCGAGGCCTATGAAAGCGTGCTGCTGACACTCATAAACACCTACGTGCTGACATCGTCCACCAATGGCGTCTTCAATATTTATGACGGATTCTCATCGGGCACATACCTGTCAGTCGGTGATTTTCTGTACCACTATAATGCATTCGTCGGCACACATTTCAGCACGATTACCGGCGTGCTCGAGGAATCCGATTCGCTGACCGATCCGGTCTACCAACTGCTTCCCCGTAGTGCGTCCGACATCGTCGTGGGGCCGTAGTGATGGGGCCGGACTTGTAGAGCGAGCGCAGTCATCGCGTGGGGTTTCGCCGCGATCAATCCACCTTTGAAAGCCGTGCCCAGACCCACCGGGGAATCGCCCCCGCTGGCGCGTTCGCGCGGTTCGATGCCGTGCACAGTGAATACTTCCATAAATCCATTTTGTTCGATAAGGCGGTGCAAACGGCCGTGATCGGGCGTGTTCCTAAAACAAGCGCGGAAGTGGTCAAAAACGCGGTTGCAGCTGCCAATGTTCCGCTGCCAGCCCTGCATGCATGGTCGTCGCCTGGCCAAGATCGAATCGTTGTCGAGCAAGCGATCTGGTAATGACGGATTCGACACCCGTCCGCGTCGTCCTGTGGCGCACTGCGTCGGAGTCTTGGCTTGTGCTGGAACTGGCAAATGCTATCGGGCAGGTGAAGCTGGCTGCGCTGGCGGCGATCGAGTAGCGTTTCATGGTGGCCAACCCGGTTGATTGAAGATCCCCTGTCCCTACCCTCCCTCGGTGTGTCACTGCAACAATCACGGGCAAAGTCGCCCTTCATGAACCTGGCGGCGAAAAAATTGCCCCCTCACGACCCTGCCGATGAATGACGTCACTTTTCGCTTGTTGTTGTTCCTTTCGCTGCTGACGTTGCTGGCCCTCGCCGAACGGTTTTGGCCGCGACATGCGGCTTCGCCACGTCGAAATCACCGCTGGCCCGCAAATCTCGGCCTGGGATTGATCGACGCGCTGTGTCTGCGTCTGTTGCTGCCATGGTTGGCAGTGGATGCCGCTGTGTGGGCGCAGACAGAACAGGTCGGAGTGTTGCATCTAGTGCGTATGCCTCCGTGGCTCGCCGCCGTGATTGCATTCGTCGTGCTGGACCTCGTGATTTATATCCAACACCGCCTCATGCACCGGTTCGGTCTCCTGTGGCGCCTGCATCGCATGCATCACACCGACATCGCCCTCGACGTCAGTTCCGGCGTGCGTTTTCATCCGTTGGAAATCCTGTTTTCGATGGGAGTCAAGATTACGACCGTGCTGCTGCTGGGCGCCGGGCCGACCGTCGTCGTGGTGTTTGAAATCGTGCTGAGCAGCTTCTCGCTGATGACACATGCCAACCTTCGCTTGCCGCTCCGACTCGATGCCTGGCTTCGATGGGTCTTCGTGACGCCGGACATGCACCGCATCCACCATTCGGTGCTGCGCGAGGAACATGACAGCAACTTTGGCTTCCATGTCTCGTGGTGGGATCGCTTGCTCGGCAGCTACACCGCGCAGCCGCAACAATCGCAGGAGACCATGCCTTTGGGATTGGAGGAGTTTCGTGATGCGGACGCCCAGCGCTTGCGAAATTTGCTGCTTCAGCCGCTCAGGTCGACTCGCTGACGTGCTTGTGACCGCGCCGAAGCGAGGTGATCCAGTGCGGTTTGCAGCCATGAAGCCAACTCACGCTGCTCGGGCAGCAGGTTCGACAAGGCGCTGAGCGCCTCAAGAAGGTGCGCCAGATCCGTCCCATGATCGACATCGGTCAATTCGGGCAAGGTGGCGACTCCGCCGGACGCCGCGAGTGCACTGCACAGCTGCGCAGAAGTATCCGCCTGTGAATAACGCACTCCGGTCCACACCCTGCGCGGAATCGGCAGACGACCGCCGAACAGCCAGAAGCCGCCGTCGGCCGCGTTGCCGAGTACGAACGGCGCGTTCTCGTCTTCCAGTGCGGTAACGGCACGTTTGAGCAGGATTGGCGTCAGCTGCGGCGAATCGGCACCGATCAGCAGCACTCGGCCATGGCGAGCCAGGAGTTCGGCGTAGACATGATGCATGCGCGCACCGAGATCGCCTTCGCCCTGCCAGAGATGCGCAAACCCCTGCCACGTCGTGTCTTTCTGCGAACCGATTTCGGCCACTGCCCAGTACGGAATGAGGGCCGGCTGGCAGGCTCGGACTACGGCGGCCGTCGCCCCTGCGGCGAGCATGTAAAACCGGGTCGCCTCCGCTGACCCCAGCGTGGCGGCCAGACGTGTTTTCACCGGCGAAAGTGCCGGAGTCTTGACGAAGATGGCGAGCGCCGAGGTCACGTTTGTACCCGATGTGCTTCATGTCGGACTCGCCAAATCTGCGCGACGGTGAGCTGCCAGTGCCGCCAGGTGGTTGCCAGCCAGCCGTTCCGCGCGTATTTGCGTGCGCTGGTTTCCAGCAATGCGGGAATACGTCGAAGCGGCAGGCCAGCACGACGCAAGGCCCACACCAGCGAATGATCTTCGCCGTGCGGTACTCGCTCATTAAATCCGTGCGCGGCCTCGAAACAATGTCGCGGCAACACCAACCCCTGATCGCCGAACGGCAACCCCAGCCAGCGCGCGCGCAAGTTGGCACCCGCGGCGTTCAACACCGTCAAGCGCGGACCATCATTGCGAAAACCCAGCGTGAACCAACCCAACGCGTCGGTGCCTTCGGCCAGAAATTGTTGCAGCTCGTGCAGACACTCCGGCCGCAAGCGTGAGTCGGCATGCAGGAACCACAACCAGTCGCCCGTAGCCACGCGGGCACCGAGATTCTGCTGCTTGGCACGCCCGGGCTCGGCATGGCACTCGCGATAGCGCAGGTGCGCCGGCCAATCCGTTGGCGCGGGGTAGGACTCGTCGTCGGCGCACACCACGATCACCTCGCTGCCGACTGGTAAAGCTGTGAGCTGGCGTAACAATCCTTGCCCCTCGGTCTCGCCCGCTGCCAGCGGCACGATCACCGACAGCGAACACCGCGTCGGGGAATTGATGGGACTGGCGATCATCCTCAGCAGCAGCTGACCGATCCACTCGCCGGTGCCACCGGAGCGCAGTCGAACAGACCAAAATGACGCTGCTTGTCGCCTTCCACGCGAAAATGCGCGGCGTAACGGCTACCTGCCAACATGTCGGCGCTGTTGCCGCAAACGCGCAGAGGCTGGCCGGTCTGGAACAGATGATGGTCGTCCAGCGCAAATCGATGCGGGTACGCGGGCATCGATCCGAGATAGGTGGCAACGTGTCCGTAGTCTTCGCAGCGATCTTCGAGCGGCAATTTGAAGGCGCGCCAGGTGATCGATTCGAAAGAAGCGAAACCGATCCGCCGGTCGATCGCTTCGTCGGTCAGTTCGATCGGGCTGCGCGCGCACACGCGCGCATCGGCGATGCCCAGTTCGGCCAGCAGGCTACGGAAATCTTCCACGTACAACGCGCCGGCCAGACACTCGCCGAGCAGCACCGGATCGGCGAGTAGCGCACGCGGCAGACGGCGGTCGCTGTAGACGTCGGAAAAGTACAGTTCGGCACCGGGCTTGAGCACGCGCACGATCTCGGCAAACGCTCGGCGCTTGTCCGGTACCAGATTCAACACGCAGTTGGACACGACCACGTCGATCGACGCGTCATCGATACCCAGCGCCGCCAGATCGGCCAGGTCACCCAGTTTAAAGGTGACGTTTGAACGGGCATGGCCAAACGCCTGTGCGTGGAAATCGCGATGGCGCCACGCCACCTCCAACTGCTGTGCGGTCATGTCGACGCCGATCACGCGACCGCTTTCGCCAACCAGTTTTGACAGGAGGTAGGCATCGCGACCGCTGCCACAACCCAGGTCAAGCACCGTAGCGCCGTCCAGAGCGGCTGGAAGTGGCGAGCCGCAGCCATAGAAGCGATCGCGAACTTCCGGATGCAACTGCGCCAGGATCGCGCGCAGATGTTCTGGCATGGCATCAATGCTGCAACACGCCGTCGTGCGTAGATCGTTGCTCGATTGCAACGTCTCGCCGTAGTAGTTCCGTACTGCCGATTGCTGTTCTTCGGCAGCGATGCCAGTGTGATCTTCCCTTTCCACGTTCATGTCAGCGATCCTCCACAGGAGCTGCCCGCGCCGGCGGTGCATCCGTAACAATGAGTGGCAAAGGCGATTGACTCGCGCTCGATATCCGCGAGTGTTTCGATGTCCCACACGCTGCGCTGACGCCCGCCCGATGGCAGCTCCAGCGCCTGATTGAAGTCGCAATCGAAAAGCTGCCCATCCCAGCTCACCGACAGCAGATTGCGACACATCACACCCAGCGCGGCCTGCGGGTTGAACGCATCGAGCAGGGTGTGCATGTAGCTGTCGTAGCGCCCTTCCCTTTCCAGCAGATGCAGGAAGCGCTTGATCGGCATGTTGGTGAGGGTGAACAGGTGGTTGAACACAATCCCGAAGTGTTCTGCCAACTCGCGCCGATAGGTTGCCTCCAATTCCGCTTGCGACGGCGGCAGGCTGGCACCGAGCGGGTTGTAGACCAGATCAAGCTCCAGTTCGGAATCCGCGTGTCCGTATCCCAGTGCATTGAGTTGATGCAGTGCGCGAAGGCTGGGATCAAACACATGCTGGCCGCGCTGCCGCTCGACGTTGGCCTTGGTGTAGCACGGCAACGAAGCAACCACTTTGACGCGTTGGCGCGCCAGAAAGTCGGCAGTGTCCTCCTGCCCCGGGCGGAACAACACGGTCAGGTTGCAGCGGTCGATGACCGTCTTGCCCATGGCCCGCGCCTCGCGCACCAGGGTACGGAAATGCGGATTCAGCTCGGGCGCGCCGCCGGTGAGATCCAGCGTATGCACAGCCGGGGCGTTGGCCAGCAATGTCAGGACGCGCTCGACCGTAACCGCCTGCATGATCTCGGTGCGGTTGGGACCTGCTTCGACATGGCAGTGCTGACATGCCAAATCGCACAGCTTGCCGACGTTGACCTGCAGGATTTCCAAGCGGGTACGCGGCAGCGCCAGCCCGTGCTGGCGCAATGTGCGTGCAAAGGACATGG
>JBBQQH010000083.1:0-8387 GCA_038216155.1 Lysobacterales bacterium | reverse complement strand
TGGCGGTCGTATTGGCGATGTCGGTCGGTGGTTGGCTGGCCGCCGCACGCGTCGCCGACACCCTGGCATGGCGGGTCACCCGCATGGACGCCGGCGAGGGTCTGGCCGGCAACCTGGTCACATCGTTCCTTGTGATCGTCGCGTCGCGCTTCGGCATGCCGGTGTCGACCACGCATATCAGCACTGGCGCGATCTTCGGAATCGCCCTGCGCAATCAAGATGGGCATGCAGCGGTTATCGGCAACATCGTGCTCGCCTGGGTCGTGACCCTGCCTCTCGCCGCAGTGCTCGGTTATGCATTGCGCGCCTTATTGTTTTCCTAAAATCCCGGAGTAGCCCGCCATGAATCCACAACAGACCATCGACGACATCCGCCACTACTACGGCGAGGTGTTGAGTTCGAGCAGCGATCTCAAGACCGGCGCTTGCTGTGCGGCGGAATCCATGCCGCCGGCGCTGCGCATCCTGCTGGAGGACGTGCATCCGGAAGTCCGCGACCGATTTTACGGTTGCGGATCGCCATTGCCGCCGGCGCTGGACGCGATGACAGTGCTGGATCTGGGCTGCGGGAGTGGCCGCGACGTCTATCTGCTCTCACGTCTGGTCGGTCCGAACGGACGCGTGATCGGCGTGGACATGACTGCCGAGCAACTCGCCGTGGCGCGTCGCCACCGCGACTGGCATGCCGAGCGCTATGGGCAAGCAACTTCCAATGTCACCTTCGTTGAAGGCTACATCGAGGACCTCGCCGCATGCGGCATTGCCGATGCCAGTATCGACGTGGCGGTGTCCAACTGCGTGCTGAATCTGTCGCCCGAAAAAGAACGTGTCTTTGCGGAAATCCTGCGCGTGCTCAAGCCCGGCGGCGAATTGTATTTCTCCGATGTGTTCGCTGACCGGCGGATTCCGGAGTCGCTGCGACGCGATCCGGTGTTGCTCGGCGAGTGTCTGGCCGGCGCGTTGTACACCGAGGATTTCAGGCGCTCGATGCAGCGGCTCGGGTGCATGGACGTGCGCACCGTGACCCAGAGTCCGATTCCGCTGCTCGATCCGCTGATCGAAGCCAAGATCGGAATGGTCAATTTTCGTTCCATCACGGTGCGCGCGTTTCGGCTGAATCTGGAGGATCGCTGCGAGGACTTCGGTCAGCTTGCAACCTATCGAGGAACGATTCCCGGCCAGCCGCACGCATTCGTGCTCGACGATCACCATCGCTTCGAGACCCACAAGCCGTTGCGTGTCTGCGGCAATACCTACGACATGCTCGCGCAAAGTCGCTTCGCCCCACACTTCCAGCTAGCCGGCGACACCTCGACGCATTTCGGGCTGTTCGATTGCGGGACTGCTCCCGCGACCGGTCCGGTCGATGGTTGCGCCACCGGGTGTTGCTGAGCGGCCATGCGCAACACATTGTCCATCGTCATCCCCGTCGGTCCCGGTGAAACAGCGTGGCAAGGACTACTGTCGGATCTGGAGCGCGTGCACGCAGCAGAAATTGCGTTGGTACTACCCAGCGACAGTCCAACCGACCCGGCGCCGTTTCGCAACGATCGTGTGCTGCTGGCTGTCGCAAAGGCCGGGCGTGCGCGCCAGCAGAATGCGGGTGCGGCGGCGACCTCCGCAGAATGGCTCTGGTTCCTGCATGCCGATTCGCGGCTGGCATCGACGACGCTTCCACGGCTATACGAATTCATCGCACGCAACGAACAGGTGTTGGGGTATTTCGATCTGCACTTCCAGAACGACGGACCGAACTGGACGCGGCTCAATGCGCTCGGTGCCCGGCTTCGCAGCCGCTGGTTGGGACTGCCATTCGGCGATCAGGGACTGCTGCTTCCCCGACGGGTCTTCGAGGCGCTCGGCGGGTTCGATGAATCGTTGTCCGGTGGAGAGGATCACGCGCTGGTCTGGCGCGCGAAACAGGCTGGTGTTCCCGTCCGGTCGGTTGGAGCGCCGCTGCTGACCAGTGCACGCAAATACGCTCAACAAGGGTGGTGGCATACCACCACCAGGCACGTACGCCTGACCTGCAAGCAGGCTTGGACGTTTTCTCGGCTGGAGCGTGCTCGATGACGGGCGGGCTAGCCATTTTCGTCAAGACGCCGGGACTGTCACCGGTGAAAACGCGGCTGGCGCAAGGCGTCGGGCGATTGCGCGCCGAAGCGTTCTATGTTGCCTCCGCCGAGGCGGTTGCATCGGTCGCGCTGCAAGCACAGGAACACGACGGACCAACCGCCTACTGGGCCGTCGCCGAGCCTTCCGCGATTACGTACGACGCATGGCTCGACTTGCCAAGGATTCCCCAAGGCGGCGGAACCTTGGGCGAGCGCATGGACCAGGTGTATCGCCAACTGCTGGAAAGACATCGGTTCGCTTTGCTCATCGGTGCCGACACGCCACAGATCGTGGCTGAGAGTTTGTTGCGGGCGAGCCACTGGCTGGCCTCCGATGAGCCACGACTCGTGATTGGACGTGCGGTGGACGGAGGCTTCTGGCTGTTCGGCGGCAACACCGACTTACCCCGGCCCGCATGGAGCGTTCCCGTCTATAGCAGCGCCCAGACTGCGGCCGACTTCATGGACGCCATGCATCCGATGGGGCGCTGGCTCGAGGTCGAATCGATGGCGGATGTCGATCACGCCCATGACTTGCCGCAAGTTCTGCACGCACTTGAGGCGCTGCCACAGCCGACCCCCGCACAGCAGCGGCTTGCGCAGTGGTTGGAGGATTCATGCACAGCGATGGCGATACAGGCATGATCGCGTTCCTCCTCGACCATGCAGGTGCACTCAAGCTCGCTGTCTCGGCAGCGTTGCTGGTGTGTCTGGTCGTGGCGCAGCGGCTTTCTCCCATGCGCGGCGATGCGAGCGTGGCGCGCTGGCGGGTCAATCTGGGAATCATCGCCACGTCGACGCTCGCAACGCGTGTGTTGATTTCAGTCAGCCTCATCGCAGTCGCGGTGTCGGCGCAAGCCCACGCTTGGGGGTTGTTGCATCGTCTGGCATGGTCGCCAGCGCTGGCCTTGGGCTTGGCCGTGGTCGCGCTGGATTTTGCGATCTACTGGCAACACCGCGCGTTCCATGCCTCGGCAGTGCTTTGGCGCGTGCATCTCGTTCACCATACTGATGCCGGCTTCGATACCACCCTCGGCCTGCGCTTTCATCCGTTCGAAATTCTGCTCTCGACGCTGTTCAAATTGGGTGTAATTCTCGCATTGGGAGTTGCACCGATTGCTGTGCTGACCTACGAGCTGATCTTGCTCTGCATGTCGCTGTTCACCCATGCCGACGTGGCGCTGCCAACTCGGCTCGATACGGTGCTGCGCTGGCTGATCGTCACCCCCGATTGGCACCGCGTCCATCACTCCATCCACTTTGAAGAAACCAATTCCAACTACGGCAACTGGCTGTCGCTATGGGACCGGTTCTTCGGTACCTGCATCGCACAACCACGCGACGGCCATTGCGCAATGCGCATCGGCTTGCCGCTCTTCCGCGAATCCAAGCAGCAAACGTTGATTGCCGCGCTCGCGCTGCCGCTGCTTGCAACCCCGCACATTTTGGAGAATCACGATGCATGACACCTTGCCACTGCTGAAAGTCAGCGCCTTTCCAGAGCTCCGCCGCGAGCGGGTGGACACGCTGCAACTCAACCTCGGCTACCTGTGCAACCTCAGTTGCATCCATTGCCATGTCAATGCCGGGCCACGACGCAAGGAATTGATGGACCGCGACACGATGCAACTGGCGCTCCTGGTGGCCGAGCGGCTGGGCGCGAAAACCCTCGATCTGACCGGCGGCACCCCGGAAATGAATCCGGATTTCCGCTGGTTGGTCGGTCAAGCTCGTGCCCGCGGATTGCATGTGATGGATCGGTTGAACCCGACCATCATCGAGGAGCCGGGCTACGAATGGGTGGCCGATTTTCTTGCCGGCCACGCGGTCGAGGCCATCGCGTCCCTGCCTTGCTACAGCGAGGCCAACGTCGACGAGCAGCGCGGCCAGGGCGTCTTCGACAGCTCGATCCGGGCGTTGCGCAAGCTCAATGCACTGGGCTACGGTAGGCCCAACTCGGGACTCGTGCTCAACCTGGTCTACAACCCGAATGGTGCTTTCCTTCCACCGAACCAGGATGCCCTCGAAGCCGACTACAAGCATCTGCTGGGCGAGCGATTCGGTATCGTCTTCAATCACCTGTTCGCCATTGCCAACATGCCGATCCAACGCTATGGATCCTGGCTGGTCTCCAAGGGCAAGTTCGACGGCTACATGGCAACGTTGCGATCTGCACATCGCGACGAAAATCTGGCAACCGTGATGTGCCGAAGCCTGCTCAGCGTGGACTATCGCGGTTATCTGTTCGACTGCGATTTCAACCAGATGCTCAAGCTCAACCTCGGCGGCCGCGACGTGAAGACGCACCTGCGGGATTTGCTGGACGGCAACGTGCCCCGACGGATCGCTGTGGCGGGACATTGTTATGGCTGCACGGCCGGTCAGGGATCGAGCTGCGGCGGAGCGCTGGCAGACAAGGTCGACGCACATTCGACCCTCACTCCACTCGAATTTGCGTGATCAAGGTCGCCACGTACATCATGTCGGCGAAGCGGCGTGAGCGACGGATGGTGCGGCGTGCGCACCGGACGTGCGCGCGGGTAGACAAGGGAGCGCCGTGTTGCGCGCTGCAGTCCAACTGCTGCTGATGCCCCGCCCATGAAACGTGTCCTGTTCGTCTGTGTCGAAAACGCCAACCGCAGCCAGATGGCCGAAGCGTTTGCCCGCATGCACGGCGGTGATCGCGTCGAGGCATTGAGCGCCGGTTCAAAGCCATCGGGTGTAATCAACCCGAAGGCCGTCCGGTTCATGCAGGAAGTAGGCTATGACCTGACCACCCACGACTCCAAGTCCCTCGATGACATCGACGGCGCGTTCGACGCGGTGATCACGATGGGCTGCGGCGACAGTTGCCCGTGGGTGCCGGCGCGACTTCGCGAGGATTGGGCGCTGCCCGACCCCAAGCACATGGACGACGACGGGTATCGTCAGGTTCGCGACACGATCGCCGCTCGCGTGCAAGCACTGCTGGCGGCCCTGTGATGCCGCTTTCGCTCAAGTTGTTGGCCGAATTCATAGGCAACGCGCTGTCGCTTGCCGTCGGTTGCGACGGGCTTGCCGAACCCCATGTCCTGACGCCGCCGCCGACCGCTCTGCGCCTGCATATCGGAGTGCAGGTTCGCTCACCAGCCACCCGAAAGCAGACACTCGCAACCGACAGCAATGGGTCGTGACCGGACCACTTTCCCGTGCGCATTCGCCCCTGCCATCCCCCACTCGTCCCTCGAAACCCACCATCAATCACTTGGCGGGTGCATCCCATGAGCTATCAGGCAAACATCGTTCTCCTGATCGGCACCCGCCATGAACCGCCGCCGCGAAAGTTAGGCGGCACATAGGAACATTCATGCCACCGTTTTTTGAACACGCGCTTCGCATTACTTGGCTCGCAGTCCTTGGTTACTGGCTCTGGGCTGCACGCTCAGCAAAGGGTGCGGAGCGCCAAGAATCCGCCCTTATACGTCTGTTGGCGTATTGGCTTCCGCTGCTCGTCTCGGCGTTGCTTCTCGGGCCCGGGCCGTGGTTTGGCCATTCCATTCTGCGTGAGCAATTCATACCGCACACCACGCTCGTCTATAGCTTGGGACTCGCAATCGCCATGCTTGGCGCTGGACTGGCTATCTACTCGCGAGTATTGCTTGGGCGCAATTGGAGCGCGACGGTGCAGCTCAAACAAAGCCATGAGCTCATCACCCACGGACCCTACCGTTCGGTTCGGCATCCCATCTACACAGGCTTTCTTCTGCTGTTCCTCGGCAACGCGGTGATGGTCGGTGATTGGCGCGGTCTACTTGCCGTCGCCATTGTGATGGCATCGTTCTGGCGCAAGCTCCGTCTCGAGGAGACCTGGCTCGCGGAGCGTTTCGGAGAGCCCTATCGGGCGTACCAAGCGCGCACCAAAGCATTGGTACCGGCATTGCTTTGATTGGCGACAAGCAGTGGATGGTCTCTCCCTGAAAGTGATCGCCCGACGGCTCCATCGAACTGTGGCAAAGCCGCCGTTCGCGACCGGCTGAAATGGCTATTCAAGACGATGGCAATTGTCGCAACCGGCTGATTGGATTGGCGCTCGCTCTTTGGCCCCATGCAATGCGCACGATTCGGATAGCGACGCCATTGTTTCGTCGCTAATCTGCCCACATGCCGAACAAGACCGCAGTTTCCCGATCCACTGAGCGCGCAGGCGCCATCGATTCGCGCCTGCAACGCACGCGCAATCTGCTCGATGAGAGCGAACACACGCTGGCGGAACTCGCCGTCGCTGTTGGCCTGAGTGCGTCGCACCTGCAGCGGCGTTTCCGTGCCGCGTTCGGGCTCAGTCCTGCCGAGTATTCCGCGCAGCGCCGATTGCGCGCGCTCAAGCAATCGCTGCGCGCAGGCGACGACGTCAGCGGCGCGCTGTACGAGGCCGGTTACGGCTCGCCCAGTCGCGTCTACGAGCATGGCGCGGCACGCATCGGCATGACCCCGGCCAGGTACCGCGCGGGCGGCGCGGGTGAACAGATCCGCTGGAGCCTGATCGACACCGCGCTCGGCGCCGCGCTGGTGGCTGCTACCGCGCGCGGCATCTGCATGATCGAACTTGGAAGCGATGCGGCCGTGCTGGAAACGACATTGCGCAGCGAATTCCCGCGCGCCGCGCTCGAACGGGTCGATGCCGGCCGCGACGAGTTCCTCGCGCCGCGCCTGCGCGCCGTCGCCGACGCGCTCGCAGGCAAGCAGGCGCAGGTACCGGTTGACCTGATCGGTACCGCGTTCCAGCGGCGGGTGTGGGACGTGCTGATGAAAATTCCACGCGGCGAAACCCGAAGCTATAGTCAGGTCGCGATGCAACTCGGCGAAGCGCGTGCGGCGCGCGCAGTTGCCAGCGCCTGTGCGCACAACCGCGTCGCGATCGTGGTGCCCTGCCATCGCGTCGTGCGCGGCGACGGTTCGACCGGCGGCTATCGGTGGGGGTTGCCGCTCAAGCAGCAGATCTTGCAGCGCGAGAAAGCGGCATGATTTTGGCTCCCTCCCTTGCGCAGCAGGGGAGGGTTGGGGAAGGGTGCGGTCTGCGCGACGTATTTTAAAACCACCACTCTCTCCCAGCCTGTTCCTGCTTGCGCAAGAGGAGGAGTGGAGATTATTTCCGGCGACCGGCCGCCGGCCGCGTCGGCAGATTCAGGCTGTGCTTGATGGTGTCGAATACCAGTCGCGTCTCGTAGCGCTTGACGTTGCCTTCGTCGACGAACAGCCGCTCGGCGACTTCGCGGTAGTGCGCAACGCTGCGTGCAACCAGGATCACCAGATAGTCCCACTGGCCGGCCAATGCATAGCATTGCTGCACCTCGGGCGCGGCGCGCATGCGGGCGCGGAACGCCGAGTGCAGGCGAAACGTATCGCGCTCCATGGTGATCGAGACCGCAGCCAGGGTGGCGGCGGGCAGCAGTCCGACGTCCAGGATGGCGACCTGGCGCATCAGGCCGGATTTGCGGTAACGGGTGACGCGCCTCTGCACCGCGCTCGCCGATAGGCCCACCGCATCGCCCAGTTCCGTCAGCGTGGCCGACGCGTCGCGCTGCAGCTGGTCCAGCAGCCGGTGGTCGAGTTCGTCAAGTACGAGAGGATGCGGCACGCAATATTTTTGCGCCAAACCGCATGATTTTTCAATCGCCATGCTTGCCGCTTCGCTAGGCTGGTCGCCGTCGACATGGCCTTGGATGGCAAGTCGGCGGGAACCGGGAGTCCATGCATGAACAGCGTTCCGCTGGTCGCCGAAAGAAATATGCCGAATGCAGTCGCGATCGCCATCGCGCTGGCCTCGGTGTATGTGCTGTGGGGTTCGACCTACCTCGCGATCCGCGTCGGCCTGCAGGGGTTTCCACCGTTCCTGATGGGCGCGCTGCGGATGTTCGTCGCCGGCGCGCTGATGTATGCGGTGCTGCGCCGGCGCGGCGAATCCGCACCGAGCCGCGCGCAATGGAAGACGCTGGCGGTGCTCAGCATCTGGATGGTGCTGCTGTCGAACGGCATGGTGACCTTCGCCGAGCAGGAAGTTTCCTCCGGTCTGGCGGCGATTGCGGTCGCATCGATGCCGTTGTGGGCGGCGTTATTCGGCCTGCTGCGCGGACGGCATCCTAGTCGCGGCGAATGGATCGGGCTTGCAATCGGGTTCGTCGGCATCCTCTGGCTCAACGCCGGCAGTGCGCTGAGCGCGACGCCGAAAGGAATGCTGGCGCTCATCGTCGCGCCGATCGCGTGGGCGTGGGGTTCGGTATGGAGCCGCGGCAAGAA
>JBBQQH010000082.1:0-8953 GCA_038216155.1 Lysobacterales bacterium | reverse complement strand
ACTACCTGGAGCGGTTCCACAATCCGCGAATGCGTCGTAGAGTTGCCCGGCGTGATCGGGAGTTTCAGGCCTTAATCAAACCGTCCGTGGAAACGGGGTAGAACCCGCCTTCTGTTTTTTGGTGGAGGTGGCTGGACCTCCGCCATTGATACGTAATGGTTTGAACTAAAACAATTAAAATCGCTGGGTTGTGGCGTGCAGGTGACTCGAAACGATACCCGTCTGAATTGCTTACGCAACTTTGAGGCTGACTGTCTTACCGGTCCGGTTGACCAGCTGCACCAGCGTATCAATGGTGAACTTTCCAACCTTGTGCCTAACGATGTCGGAAACGCGGGGTCTGGACACCAACAAGATATCGGCAGCCTCCTGCTGTTTGAGGTCATTTTCCTTGATCCAGACCGCGATTTCTTCGGCTAGCTCTTGTCTGAGTGTGAGCTTTTGCGAGATAGCGGTGCGCGCTTGTGCTTGTAGCCGCGTGGCGTCCGCCTCGTCGAACCCCAAATCTCGGAAGATGTTGCCGCCGGAGCGTGTGATGTGTGCTACGCCATGTTCGTCAACTTTCTTCATTTCCTACTCCTAATGTCCTCTGCCTTAGCTATTGCATAGCGCTTCTGGGCAAGGTCGATATCTGCTTTCGATGTCTGGTTCGTCTTCTTCTGAAAGCTGTGTAAGACATATACACCGCTCTCAAACTTAGCCACGTAAATGACGCGATACCATCCATCCTTGTCGCGCAATCGGATCTCTTTGCTTCCAGACCCAACTTCTGGCATTGGCGACCAATCATCTGGATCCATGCCGAACTGAACGTTGCTTAGTTGAAATCCTGTCTCCCCCCGCATTGCTTCGGGAAACTGCATTAAGTCCTCCTTGGAGGAACCCATCCAAAAAACGTCTTGTTCTGTTGCTTCTTGCTTGGGCATAAGCGTTGAAGTTGGCTTATCAGACGCGGGCGGCTTTTGCCTTGCTGCGGCGGGCTTCGCTTTTTGCTTGTTGGCCACTGTATATATTTTTATACGCTCTGTCTACGGCGAGCTTCTTGGACTGTTTAGCTGACTTAGACACGGTTGAGCAACCATCAATTCACACAAATGAACGGATTGAGTGGAGGTGTTCCGTGCTAGGCGCCACCCGGAGATGGTGGAGGTGGCGGCCGATCTTGCGCATCCATGCGCGCGCGGCATTCGTCCATCCATGGACAGCAGGAGTACTCGGGGCCGGCTTCGCCGTTCGCGCGTGCTGTCCTGCACGCGCAGTACTCGCGCCATCTGCCCGCCATGGATGGCGGACATGCCGGAAATGCCGGAAATTCAGGAGCAATTTCCGGCCTTGGCGCTCGCCCTTCGGGCCATCGGCTTCGCCGATGTTCGTTACGGCATCTGACCGCCACGGATGGCGGAAATGGCGAAAACGCAGGAGCAGTTTTCGGCCTGCCTTCGCAGTACTCGGGGCTCCTGCCCCTCGCCCCTTCGGGCCATCGGCTACGCCGATGTTCGTTCCGGCATCCTGCCTCCACAGTCGAACCGGCGTCTTGGGTTCGCCTCCCGCCAACTTCCAAAGCCAAAAACAGAAGGGCCGCACAAGGCGGCCCTTTCTATTTAATGGTGGAGGTGGCGGGAGTACTCGGGGCTCCTGCCCCTCGCCCCTTCGGGGCCATCGGCTTCGCTGATGTTCGCTTCGGCATCCTGCCTACGCAGTACTCGGGGCTCCTGCCCCTCGCCCTTCGGGGCCGGCTTCGCCGTTCGCGCGTGCTGTCCTGCACGCGCAGTCAAACCCGCTCCACGGGTTCGCCTCCCGCCCAACTTCCAAAGCCAAAAAACAGAAAGGCCACCGCGAGGGTGGCCTTTCTGTTTTTGGTGGAGGTGGCGGGAGTCGAACCCGCGTCCGAAAGTGCTCCATCCCCAGCTCTACATGCTTAGCACGGCGTTTGATCTCGTCCGGCGACAACACGACGTGCGAAGCACATCGACGGACCAGCGCGTTAGGTTAACCATGGACCGATGCGCGGCCAGTCCGAGGCGATCCCGTGATAATGACGGTACATCCACGAGCACAGGCACAAGTGGGTTCCCGGCTTACGCCTTAAGCGGCGAGAGCGTAGTTGTCGTCGTTGGCAACTAAAGTTTGCCGCTGGATTAACGAGGAAAGCTGCCCCCTCGGCATGCACCAAGCGATTTTGCTACCCCCGTCGAAGCCTGGACACCCCCAGGAACTTGAAACAAGGTAACGCAACGTCGTCTGACGTTTGCAGTGTAGGGGCGCGGGGGCGTCGTCACAAGGGCGCAAGGCGGCGCCGCCCGGTTGCGTTCATCCGCATGGCGTTCGTGGGTGGTGTTGACGCGGCCTTACCGTGGCGGCGTTACCCTGCGCGTCCAACCCACGCAGGAGGAACGACATGATCCGCAAGGCGAACGCGTTATGGCAAGGCACCGGCAAGCAAGGCAAAGGACATCTGAAGACGCAATCCGGCGCGCTCGATGCGCCCTATGGTTTCAACTCGCGCTTCGAGGACGGCGCGGGCAGCAATCCGGAGGAACTGCTGGCCGCGGCGCACGCTGGTTGCTTCACGATGGCGCTGGCGTTCGCGTTGGACAAGGCTGGACACGTTGCCGAGGAACTGGCGACCGAAGCGGCGGTGTCGCTGGTCAAGGATGGCGATGGTTTCCGCATCGACCGCAGCGCGCTGATGTTGAAAGCGAAAGTGCCCGGCATCGAGCGCGCCGCGTTCGAGGCCATTGCGCTGGGCGCGAAGGCGGGTTGTCCGGTATCGAAGCTGTTCAATGCCGAGATCAGCCTGGACTGGACGCTGGCTTGAATTTTCAGTGTCATCCCGGCTTCCGCTGGGATGACAGCATGCGAGTGCTCTGATGCCAACACGGGTCAGTGGTAGCCCTCGCCCACCTTGCCGCGGAACACCCAGTACACGAACACGGTGTAGCCGAGGATGATCGGCAGCAGGAACACGGTGCCGATCAGCAGGAATTGTTGCGATGCGGGCGCGGCGGCGGCGTCTGCGATGGTCAGGCCGGACGCTGATCCCATGGTGGTCAGTTCCGGCGGCACCAGGTACGGCACGTTGGAAATCAGCAGGCCGACATAGGCGAGCAGAAACAGGCCGACCGCCGACAGGAACGGCAACACCGGACGCTTCGTCTTCACACCGTGCCAGCACAGCCACGCGACGATCAGCGTTGCCAGAGGCAACGGTGAGAGGTAGTAGAAATTCGGCAACGTGAACCAGCGCTCGGAAATGCGCGGGATCATCATCGGCGTCCAGATGCTGACGATTGCGATGGCGACGAGCATTGCGACCAGAATCGGGGTTGCGACTTCGCGCGCGCGCGCCTGCAGGTCGTGTTCGGTCTTCATCACCAGCCAGCACGCGCCGAGCAACATGTAGCCGACGATCACCGACATGCCGCAGACGATTGCGAACGGCGTGAACCAGTCGAATGTGCCGCCGGCGAATGCGCCGTTCACAACATGGATGCCCTGCAACAATCCGCCGAGCACGAGGCCCTGGCAGAATGCTGCGAGCGTGGATCCGAAGCCGAACGCCCAATCCCAGATGCGGTGATTGGGTTTGCCGATCCAGCGGAATTCGAACGACACACCGCGCAGGATCAGCGCGAGCAGCATCACGATGATCGGCAGGTACAGCGCCGGCATGATGATCGCGTAAGCGCGCGGGAACGCGACCCATAATCCACCGCCGCCAAGCACCAGCCACGTTCCATTGCCATCCCAGAACGGCGCGACCGAGTTCATCATCTTGTCGCGTTCGGCCTCGGCGTGGAACAGCGGGAACAGCATGCCGACGCCGAGATCGAAGCCATCGAGCAGCACGTACATCGCGACCGCGACGGCGAGGATCGCGGCCCAGATCATCGGCAGTTGCGCGGCGTTGGCGCTGAGCCAGGCGCTCATATCACCTGCTCCCCGTCAGCGGCTTCGCGCGTCGCGCTACCGGCCGCAGCGAGCGGACTGTTCGGTGCCGCATCGCCCGTGTGCGCAATGGCCGCACCCTGCGGGCCGTGCCGCAGCAACTTGCGGATGTAGTAGATGCCGATCGAGAACACGACACCGTAAACCGCGATGATCAGCAGGAATGACGTCAATACGGTCGCAGCAGGCACCGGCGAGATCGCATCGAGCGTGCGCAGGATGCCGGTCGCAATCCACGGCTGGCGGCCAGTCTCGGTCACCATCCAGCCTGAAAGAATCGCGATGAATCCCAGCGGCCACGCATAGCCGATCGGACGCAGGAACCAGCGCGCGTCGAACAGTTTTCCGCGCAGCCACAGCCAGCCGCCGACGAATCCGATCGCGATCAGCAACATGCCGATCCCGACCATGATCCGGAATCCGTAGAACACCGACAGCAAGGGCGGACGTTCGCTGGCGGGCACGTTCTTGAGGCCGGCGATTTTTCCGTCCCATGTGTGGGTGAGGATCAGGCTGCCGGCGTGCGGGATCGCGACTTCAAAATCGTTGCGTTCGGTTTTCGCATTCGGTATCGCAAACAGCACGAGTGGAACCGGGCCATCGCTGTCCCAGTGCGCTTCCATCGCCGCAACCTTGGTCGGCTGGTAACGTTGGGTATTCAGGCCATGCGCATCGCCGAAGAGCAATTGCAGGGGCGCAAGCGCGAGCACCATTCCAAGGCCCATGCGGATCATCGTGCGCGCCTCGGCATCGAAGCGCCCCGCCATGCGATAGCGCGCGCCGACCGCGAGCACAACGACCGACGTGCTCAGGTACGCAGCGGTCAGCATGTGCAGGAATCGATACGGAAAGCTTGGATTGAAGATGATCGCCCACCAGTCCAGCGGAAACGCGATGCCATTGCGCAGTTCGTAACCGGCTGGCGTGTGCATCCAGCTGTTCGCCGACAAAATCCAGAACGCCGAAATTGCGGTGCCGATCGCAACCATGCACGCCGACAGCACGTGCGCCCATTGCGGTACGCGGCTGCGGCCAAACAACAGGATGCCGAGGAAGGTCGATTCGAGGAAGAACGCGGTCAGCACTTCGTAGCCGATCAGCGGCCCGATCACGTTGCCGACCACGACGGAGAAACGCGACCAGTTTGTGCCGAATTGGTACGACAGCATCAGCCCCGACACCACGCCCATCGCGAACGAGACCGCGAAGACCTTCAGCCAGAACTTGGAAAGCTTCAGGTAATGCTCGCGCCCAGTGCGCCAGTGCAGGATTTCGAGCGTGGCGATGAACGCCGACAGCCCGATAGTGAACCCCGGAAAGATGATATGGAAACTGATCGTGAACGCGAATTGCAACCGCGCCAGCAGTACCGGATCCAGCATGGAAATTACGTCCATGCGCGCATTCTACCGTGCTGCAGGATGACGCTCCAGTGAGCGCACGATCTGCCATTATGCCGACCGATCACCGCGCGCTGAGCGCAAGCTACGTGTGAGCATGCGCCTCCAGCAGATTCGCATGCATTAGCTCAGCGTCCCATGCGCGCAACTGTTCGTCCCAGTCGCCGAGCATCGCCAGATACAGCAGTTTTTCGAACTCCGGCCGGAAACGTCGGATCACCGCATCGGGATCCGGAATCAGGTGGCTGTCCGCGACCAGTCCGAAATGCACGCCGCCGTTGTAACTCAGGATGCTCAGACCGATCCCGACGCTGCCGGTCTGCGGCACCCACGCCATCATCTCGGTCAGTCTCTGCCCGCCCATGTACAGCGGCACCTGCGGACCCGGAACATTGGTCGCCACCATGCTCGCCTTGGCACTAAACAGATCCAGGGCGAATTGCAGGAGATCGTTCGGCACCGCGCCGAGGGCGGCCAGCAGACCGTAGGTCATCACCGCTTGCCGTGAAGTCTTCAGCGCCTCCATGCCTGCGGCAATGCGCTCGAGCCGGCAGACCGGATTATCCTCGCCTACCGGCAGGTCGAGGAACACCAGGCCGAACTGGTTGCCGAGTTTCCTTGAGTGTTCGCGCGGACGCAGGTTGACTGGCACCGTCGCGCGCAGGGTCACGCCGTCGATTGGTTCGCCCCGCTCGAGCAGGTAGCCACGCAACGCACCGGCTGCGCTCGCGATCAGCACGTCGTTGATCGTGCAGCCGTAGGCGCGCCCGATCGCCTTGACTTCTTCCAGGTCGATCCGATCGGCCCACGACACGCGCTTGATTCCGCCGAGTGGACTCTTTAGCACTGTCGATGGGTCGTCGGACAAGGTCAGCACATGGAGGAACTCGCGCGCGATGTCGCCGCCCTCTTTCGCGAGCATTGTCGCCAGCGACGGATCGCGCCAGACCTGAGCACCGGTCGCGATGGCCTTCTTGACGAGCTTTTCGCCCATCCTGACAAAACGACCGGCAGCACCAAGGCCAGGCGGAGCCGGTTCTCCGTCATGCCGCAACCGGACATGCATCAGGCGGCTGCCTTTTTTTCCACTCGGCGCGACGTCGGTCAGCGACAGGATGACTTGCACCAGTGCGATGCCGTCGGCGTAGCAATGGTGGATGCGCGCTACCACGGCGCTGCCTCCGTGGTAGCTCTCGACGAGGTGGAAGGTCCATAGCGGCCGGGTCTTGTCCAGCGGCGTGGACGCGAGCTCGCTGACGAACTGTTCGAGTTCGCGCTTGCCCGCACGACCCGGCAGCGCCGACTTGCGCACGTGCCAGGCAAGATCGAGCTCCGCGTCTTCCCATACGGCGCCGGTCGCGCCGTCGACGGCTTTCTGGCGGAAGCGCGGATAGGAGAGGAAACGTTGCCTGATGATCTTGCGAAGGACTTCGATCGTCAGCGGCGTTTCCAGCATCAGCACGCCGGTAATCATCATCAGGTTGTTCGGACGCTCCATCCGCAACCACGACCTGTCCACGCCAGACATCGGCTCACGGCGGATCTTCTTCGCAGACTGCGGCCTGGCCATCGCGCGTCCTTTCGTTCCTGATCGGAAACCATCGCGCCGGCGGTTCAGCGACGGCGGGATTTCATCTTGCGCCCTTCCTGGCGCGGTTCATTGAGCAGGATCAAGGGTCGTCGAATCCGACGGAGATCAGCGTCGCGTGGATCATCTCCGCGTCCCACGCGCACACCTGTTTGTCCCAGTCGCCGAGCATCGCCAGGTACAGCAGCTTCTCGAATTCCGGCCTGAACCGCTGGATCACCGCGTCCGGGTCGGGCATCAACCGGCCATCGGCGATCAATCCGAAATGCACGTGGTTCTGGTAACTCATGATGCTGATGCCAATGCCGACGTTGCCAGTCTGCGGCACCCAGAACATCATCTCGCGCAATTTCTGCCCGGCCATGTACAGCGGCATTTTCGGGCCGGGTACGTTGGTCGCAACCGCGGTGGCTTTGCGACTGAACAGGTCGAGCGCCATCCGCTGCACGCCCACGGGCGCGAGTCCCATCGCAGCCAGCAGGCCAAACGAGACGATCGCCTGGCGCGACGTCTTCAATTCCTGCATATGCGCGGCGACACGTTCGAGCCGGCGCACGGGATTTTCCTCGCCGACGGGCAAATCGAGGAAGACGAGCCCGAAATGATTGCCGAGTTTCTTTGCGTGCTTGAGTGGACGCAGATTCACAGGTACGGTCGCGCGCAGGGTCACGCCATCGATCTGCTCACCACGATCGAGCAGATAGCTGCGCAATGCGCCGGCTGCCGAGGCCATCAACACATCGTTGACGGTGCAGCAATACGCACGGCTCACCGCTTTCACGTCGGCCAGATTGAGCGGATCGGCCCAGGCCACGCGCTTGCTGACACCGAGCCGGCCCTTGAGTACCGTTGGCGGATCATCCGACAGAGCGACAGCAGCAAGCAATTCGCGAGCGATCTCGCGGCCTTCGTTTGCCAGGACGGCAGCGAGGGTCGGATCGCGATACATCTCCATCCCTTTCGCGATCATCTTGCCGCCGATTTTGCGGTACTTCTCGAACCCGCCATCGCGCTTCGCGGATTCGCCATCGGCCAGCCATGCGCTTTCAAGATCGCTGCCCTTGCCCGCATCCGGCGTGGTGTCTGTGAGCGAGAGCAACACTTGCACCAGCGCGATGCCGTCGGCATAGCAATGATGGATGCGGCACACCACCGCGCTGCCGCCGCGATAACTCTCGACCAGATGGAATTGCCACAACGGCTTGGACTGGTCGAGCGGTGTTGAGGCGAGATTGCTGACGAAGCGTTCGAGTTCGCCCTTGCCGGCGCGGCCCGGCAACGCCGACAGGCGGATATGCCAATCGAGGTCGAAGTCGGCATCGTCTTGCCAAACTGCGCCGGTAGGACTATCGACAGCTTTCTGGGCGAAACGGGGATAAGAAAGGAATCGTTGCTGGATCACCTTGCGCAAGCGCTGGATCGGCATCGGCGTGTCGAACATCAGCACGCCGGTGATCATCATCAGGTTGGTCGGCTTTTCCATCCGCAGCCACGCGGTATCGACGCGTGACATCGCTTCGCGGCGTGGGCGCGCTGTGGTTCGCTTCGCCGACTTGCGCGGCTGGGATTTTCCCGTGGAATCAGCAGAAGGGTCTGCAGCCGACGCATTCGGTTGCGAAAGAGTGCTGCCTGTTCGGGCTTGCCTGGGCACGGCGTCCACCTGCTGTAAATGTTTCGACTTCAGCGATGGTGCCTGCCGCTGTGCTGGCGGTCAACGCAAGTGCGGCAAACGACCTAACTCTCGATCGTTCGTGGTGAGCCCGTCGAACCACAACAGCCTCAAGCATTTCGAAACACGAAGATCTTTCCCGCGAAAAGCCTATCGCTTGAGTTAAACAGCTGTCGGCCGACGGTAGTACCTACAAAGTCGACTAGATGTCAGGTTTCGTGTGATGCTATCCAGGAACGCGTCTGGCGCCTGAGCGCGGCACGTGCTGTGTTGGAAGAACTGTATCAGCAGCTGAGGACCTGACGATGCCACTGACCTTGCACCCATTGGCCCGAACGACACCGCGCA
>JBBQQH010000081.1:0-8975 GCA_038216155.1 Lysobacterales bacterium | reverse complement strand
AATAGCAGCAGGCCGTTGATCAAGTGAATGATCAGGTTAGTGACTTTCATGCGAAACGGATCGCCGCCGCCCAGATACCAGTCGATCGCAAAGCTGATCATGGCCAGCGGGCGGTTTGCAGCTGACGGCTGCCCCAATGTTGCGTTGTGCAACGACGTCCAATCGAGTGATTGGACGTGGACATTGGTATTCGACGCGATATTGATAGAGTCGTCGAACACGTAGCCGCCATGCAGCGACGGCCAATAGGCGATGACCGAAAGCACGAACGTCACCGCCAAACCAAGCCATATCCCGCGACTCGCCTTTGCGGAGTTCATGTGCGTGAACCTGGGTCGGCGGTTATGGATGGTTCAAAGGCCATGAAGACTCTCTTGCGATTGTTGCGGGATTGCGACTCGCGAATTGGCGTGGTGCGGTTTAGCCGGGATGAATACTCTTGTCTGAGTCCGCTGCCGCCTGATCCAGAAAGTGTCTCAGTTCCCTGAGTCCGTTTCGGTCATTGAAATCGCTGCGATTCATGCGTTTGGCCACTTCACTAAACGTGCGTTCCGCTTTTTCCCGCATTCCATTATGGACGTACGTGCGCACCAGAAAGGCGCCGACCGGTGCGTCGGCGCCGGGTTGCCAAGCCAGCTCGGCCTGTGTCAATGCACGCTTCCAGTCGCCGGCCGCCGCGTAGAGCTGTGCTGCGGTATTGCGCAGCTTCCACTTGGGTGGGCTGCCGTCGGGTTGACTGTGCGCGACGGCCAACATGGCCACGATCGTATCTGCCAGCATCGCCGGACTGGCGCCGTTGCAGGCGCGCTGATCGTTGATCGAGGCCAAATCTGCGAATACGTACTGTTCGTCGAGGGTGACAAACGGACCCGCCAGCGCGATGGCTTGGTGCAGGTCGTTCGGCGTTGCGTTACCCGAGACAATGCAGTCGGTCACTACGCGAACCAAATAGGCCATTTCGCGAACGTGTGGATTGGGGCTTTGCAATAACCCGTCGATGGCTGCGCGTGCGACGGTCACGTTGCCGTGGTGGATTTCGTAATACGCCAGTGCGCTGTTCGCGCGCAGGGAACCGGGATGATGCACGGCTTCTTGAAGCAGGAAGCGCCCTTCGTCGGCCCATACGAATGCTCGCGCGTGCGTAGCCACGCCCAGCGCCAATGCATAGCCACCTGCGGCCAACACACCCAGCTTCCAGCGTGGCAGTGCGCCAGGTTCGATCCGCCGCGTCAGGAATTCCGCCATCCCGGCCACAGCCAGCAGCAGGCCGAAAGCGGGCAGGTAGTTGCGATGTTCAAAATACAGCTCGAGCGGCAGAACGCTCGATTCGATCGAGTGCGCGACCAGGAAGAAAAACCATCCGGCGAAAACGCTCGGTGCACGTTTGCGCAGCGCGATTGCCAGCACGGAAATCGTCGCCAGTGCGACCAGCGCGAACAGGGTGGATGGTGGCGATAACAGCCCGGTGGATACGGCGAAATCGTCGTTGAACACGCCCATCGCCGGCCCGCGCGGCAGCACCAGTAGACCAACGTAGTCCAGCAATGCCCGGCCTTCCGAAAGCAAACGCTGCGGCAGGGTGAAGTCGCGAACGGCGTAGCCGCTGAGAAGACGATCCGGATGCAGCGCAAAAATGGCGGCTGCCAAGACTCCGGGCACCATCAGAAACACGCTGTAGAAGATGGCAAGAGTGCGCTTGGCGGCGGGTTGCTGATGTTCTGAAGGGTCTTGCTGAAAGTAAGCCAGTTCGATGACCAGACACAGCGCCGGCGCGACCGCCGCATTTTCCTTGCCCAGCAAGCCGGCGATCGTCAGCAGTGGAAACAGCACGAATAGTCTGGCCAAGGCGCGCCGCAATTGACCGTTGGCGAGCGCGTTACGTGCCGCAAGGTAGGCCCACAGCGCCGCCAGCGTAAACAATGTGCTGATTTGAGCCATACGCTGCACGGCATACAGCACCGTGCTGACGTTGAGCGGATGCAGCAGCCACACGGCTGCCAGCAGGGCTGCGGCAACATCGGCATGCCGGCGCAGATGTGGATCGTGCGCCAGGGCCCGGCGCAACATCTGCCAGCCGACGAACCCGCACAGCAAGTGCACGAACAGGTTGCCGAGCTTGAATGCGAAGGGGTCGTAACCACCGGCCCAGGCGCTGAACATCAGCGTGGCCATCGACAACGAGCGTCCGAACATGCCGGACGTGTTGTCTAGCAGCATATGCTGCCAGGTGTTTTCGCCGTGCAGCCATTCGACGATGGGATTGAGGTTGTTCGTGTCGTCCAGCACGAACGGGCCATGCAGGCCGATCCAATAGGCGAGCACTGTCCCCAGCAGCGCCGCGGTGAATACCCATCTTGCGCTGCGCATCGTGTCGCTCCCGAAACGCGCCATGGTAGCCGTTGTGTCGGACTGCATGTGTCAGCACCGTTTGGCGGCGTCGATCCGCGCGGTCTCTCGTTGGATCACCGTCAAGTCTGTTGCCTGCGGGCTTGTGTCGTTAAAAAAAAACCCCGCTTGCGCGGGGTTTTTGTGGCTCGGTAGAGCCTTGAGTCTCGTCAACGATCAACGACAAGTCGACGGGTAGTACTTGTCCGAGCTGCCGCTGCCCTTGCACACCCAAGTCGTACCCACGGAGTGCGAATCGAAATTGGTCGGTGTGAACGTCAGGGTTGTGCTCTTGGTTGCGGCCGTTCCAATAACCTTGATGACGCCACTGGCGCATTCGGTCGATGAAACGTTCACATCGGTGACGGTGCCGACAGAAACACCGCTGCAGGCGGAGGCATTGATAGTGGCAAACGTCGCAATGTTTTCCGCAACGGTGCCCTTCATGCCGTCGCCGATGATGGCCAAGCCGGAAACGCGCGAGCGAACGACATAGTCCTGATACGCCGGCAGCGCGATGGCCGCCAGGATGGCGATGATCGCGACGACGATCATCAGTTCGATCAGCGTAAAGCCTTTCTGCATCTTGTTCATGATGGTTCCTTCTGGAATGGTAAAACGGTTTACCCCATTTGAGCCGCCAACCTTGCCAGGCGGGCCCGCTTCCGCGATCACCCGTATTGGCGATCGACGGCTCGCGGCGTAGAGGACAGCAGCTTCCATGCCAAGCAAGCATAGCCGAGATTTGGTTCATTTTCGTCATCTCGTGTTCATGAGTTGAGACGCGGTTCTCAAGACTTCTGACAGGCCCTGCAAGGATTGTCAGCATGTGACAGGCAGGGAGGCTGTGCTTGTCTCTACGGCGATTCCAACCCCCAAGGATCGACCGCGACCGCGCGCAGTGGTTTGCCGGTTTTCCCGTCAAGCAGCATCAACAGGCTGGCCTTGCGGGCGATGATCGGCACCCATGCCAGTTGATCGGCGTTTCGGCCTGTGCGGCGCACAGCGGTTGCCAATCGTTCGTGCGTTTGTGCGTCGCGTGTTTTCAATGCATCGAGTGATTTTGCATGGACGAGAAAAGCCTTGGCCACGTCCGCGTAATCGACGTAATACGCGGGGAATTTTTCGATGTCCTTGCCGCCTATGCCGGAAAACGCCAGGTCCGATCGCGCTTGTGGCGACTCGGGTAATTTGGCGCCAATAGTGCGCGGACCGGTCCAAGACAGCGATCGAAATTCCGGCTTGCTTGCCTTGGCCAGATCCGCCGCATCAAGTTCGTTTGCCGAAACCAGCGTGAAGCGATCCACCGCTGCCACGAGAAACACCGGCCGCGACTGCAGCACGACGGATACGCCGTACGCGAGCGCGGCGCTTTGAAACAAGGCGATCAACGCAAGATCGAACTTGAGTCCCTTCTTGCCGGTACGAAATACGATCAGGGTCAGCAACGGGCCGACAATGATATCCACGCCAACCAGCAGCAGCACCAGTTCATCCGCGCCAGCTGCGTGGAAATACGGCGGTGGATACCAGACCAGCAACAGCAACGCACCGACGATCAAGCCGATTGTGGCGCTGATGGAAAGATGGATAGCGGAAGCTTTCCAGCGGGACATGGACAACCTCGGCTGACCGGGGACAGCGAGGAATATACCGAATCCGGGCGAGGCTTTGGCACCGGATTGCAGGAAAAGAGCAAGCGGTCGCGACTGCGCCGCTCCTGCGGGGGTTCGTTGTCGTTGCCGTTGATTTCGTGCGTTCGGATTCGGCTTTGTTCGATCGTGGCGCGAGGCCGCCCCTCGCGTCACTCGATACCGAGTTTCTCCAGCCGATAGCGCAACTGGCGCAAGGTGAGGCCAAGTTGTTTCGCCGCGGCGGTGCGATTCCAGCGCGTCGCTTCGAGCGCTTTCATGATGGCGGCGCGTTCGGTTTCGGCGACGGCGGCGGCAAGATCGTTTGGGTAGTCGTCACCGGGATCCTCAAAGTCCGTCGGCATGGGGCGCCCCAAGGCGGCAGGGCTGGCAGGCGCGAAGTCGTTGCCACCGTCGCCCTGCGCGTGAAAACGCATCGCGCCTTCCGGCGCTCCCACATGGGATGGATGCGATACATGCGATGAAAGATGCAGGTCGTCGGCGCCAATCGTGTTGTTTTCGCACAGCGCAACGGCGCGTTCGAGCACGTTTTCCAGTTCGCGCACATTGCCGGGAAAATCGTAGCTCAGCAGCGCATGCAGCGCGTCGGTCTGCAGTCGCGCGGGGGCGGTGCCGCTATCGCGTGCGAGGCGTTCGAGCACGCGGCCGGCGATCTTCGGAATGTCTTCGCGGCGGTCGCGCAACGGCGGCACGCGCAATTCGATCACGTTGATGCGATAGAACAAATCCTGGCGGAACGAGCCCAGTTCAACCAGGCGTGCAAGATTCTTGTGGGTGGCCGAGAGAATGCGCACGTCCACGCCGATTTCCGCTCGGGCGCCGATCGGGCGCACGGCTTTTTCCTGGATCACGCGCAGCAGTTTCACCTGCATGTGCATCGGCAGTTCGGCGACTTCATCAAGGAACAATGTGCCGCCCTGGGCGACGTGGAAAAGTCCGTCCTTGTCTACTTGTGCACCGGTAAAGCTGCCTTTCTTGTGACCGAAGAATTCGCTTTCCATCAGTTCGGAAGGAATCGCGCCGCAGTTGACCGGCACGAATGGTGCAGCCGAACGCGGCCCCAGTTCATGGATCAGGCGCGCGACCAGTTCCTTGCCCACGCCCGACTCGCCGGCAATGTAGACCGGTGCCTGGCTGCGTGCGACTTTCGCGATGGTCAGGCGCAGCTCATTCATCGGCACTGAATCGCCGATCAACTTGTTGCCGCTGCTGGCCTGCTCGCCGCGTTTTTCCTCGGATAGTTTGAGTGCCGTCTGTACCAGCCGACGCAATACGCTGATGTCGACCGGCTTGGATACGAAATCGAATGCGCCGGCTTTGAGCGCATCGACAGCGGCGTCGACGTTGCCGTATGCGGTGATCATCGCCACCGGCGTTTCCGCGTATTGCGCGGCAATCAGCGCGATGATTTCCTGACCCGAGCCATCCGGCAGGCGCATGTCGGTGAAGCACAATGCAAAGCGGCGTTCGGCCAGGCGCTCGCGTGCTTCGGCAACGGTCGCGGCAGTTTCGACCAGCAGGTCCATGCGCCCGAGGGTGAGTGACAGCAGTTCACGGATATCGCGTTCGTCGTCGACGACCAGGGCGTATTGCTTGCTCATTGGGGGCGGATTGTTGTGCGGGCGGGCATTGCTGCAAGAGTAGAGGGTGGCGCGGGACAAGGCAAAGATTCGGTGTGGGCGGACGAATGGAAGCAAGGGCATTGCACCTGCCGGCGCTCCCACTCGATAGTGGCAGGCAGCGTCGCCTTAGTAGCTTCATCTGTGGGAGCTTCTCTGTGGGAGCGGCGGCAGCCGCGATGCTCTTGCTGCGCGATCAAAAAGCATCGCGCCTTCCGGCGCTCCCACGAGGCAGGCCGCGATGCTGTCAATCCAGCCAAGAGGCAGGCCGCGATGCTTTCAATCCAGCCAAATGGCATTCCAGAATGGATAGTGGCCTGCGCGCTGACACAGGTGAGCGCGCACCGGATTGGCAATGATGTAGCGCGCCACTGTCGGCAAATCCTCATTGCAGCGCAGGGCGTGATCGTGGAAGCCGGGTGACCAGACGCGGCCTTTTCCTCCCCGTGCTTCGTTGATTGCCCGCGCCGTGATTGCCTTGACCCGGCCGATCAGAGGCGACAAGGCGTCCTGACCGCGCAATTGCACGAGGCCATGCCAATGATCGGGCATCAGCACCCAGCACAACAGGCGCGAGCTGCGCCATAAGCGAGGTTCGATGAATGCGCGTGCTGCGTGGCTCGCGGTTTCCCAATCGGCAAATAACGGAATGCGCTGATCGCATGTGAACGTGACCAAGTAGATGCGTCCATCCTCCGACCACCGCCCGCGCCTCAGGACAAAGCTGCCGCGTTGGGGATAGAGAGGTCTCATGAAAGCGATCATCGCGGCCTTGTTCGATTGATCGCCAGCGGCCGGATCGGAACTTCATGTAGGAAAAGCGCTTGCTCTGGGCGTGGCGCAAAAAGCATCGTGCCTGCCGGCGCTTCCACGAGGCACATCGCCGCTGTTCTGTGGGAGCTTCTCTAGTGGGAGCGGCGGCAGCCGCGATGCTCTTGCTGGGGAATCAAAAAAAACATCGCGCCTGCCGGCGCTCCCACGAGGCAGCTTACACAGCGGCGCGAAAGTAGTTCTTCGGTGGGAGCGGCGGCAGCCGCGATCCTCTTGCTGGGAATCCAAAAAAACATCGCGCCTTCCGTCGCTCCCACGAGGCAGATTACACAGCGTCGCGAAAGTAGTTCTTCGGTGGGAGCGGCGGCAGCCGCGATGCTCTTGCTGGGAATCCAAAAAAACATCGCGCCTGCCGGCGCTCCCACAGGGCGGCTGCGCAGCAAGGGGGTGCTCAGGAAGTCTGGCTGGCAGCGCGAGAAGCGAGCAGCGAGCTTGCCGGATTCAGGGATATTCGAAAGCACGCGCCACCGCCGGCAATCGGCACGTATTCCAGCGAGGCTTGGCTTGCTTCACTCATCTGCTTGGCCAGATACAAACCGAGGCCGGTGCCGTATTCGTGGGTTGTGAAAAAGGGTTCAAAAATTTGCGTGGCCACTTTCGGTGGAATACCCGGGCCGCGGTCGATAATCTCGAGCAGGGGCGGCCCCTTGTCGGCGGCCAGTCGTGCGACCACGTTCACCCGCGCCGGCTGGTTAGGCTGGCGGCCGTAGCGGAGCGCATTCTGCACCAGGTTCCACACCACTTGCTGCAGATGTTGCGGATCAACCATTGCCTCGATGCTGCGATTTTGCGTGACCGCGCGCAAGTGATCGCCACCCAGATCGTTTGATTGTTTGTAGTCCTCGACGAAGGCAAGAATCCACGCATTTAGGTCGATGCTTTCCGGGCGTGAGCGCTCGCGCCGCGACAGTTGCAGGATGTTTTCGACGACATCGTTGGCGCGCGTGCAATGGTTGTTGATGATGTCAACGAGGCGTGTGTCCTCGGTATTGAGTTCGGGCGATTCGGCCAGCAATTGCGCCGAGTAGCGGATCGCCGCGAGTGGATTGCGAATCTCGTGCGCGATCGACGCGGACAGGCGTCCAAGCGACGCCAAGGTCAGCTCCTCGGCGCGCCGGGACAGCAACGAGGTGTCGTCGAGGAAGATCAACACATTGGTGTCGTCGTTCGGCGCCAGGCGCGTGAAACGCGGAATTACCTCGGGCACGTCGGTCGCGAGTGCCACCGCGGTCTGGTCGCTCTTGCCGGTGTGACGCCAATGATAAAGCCGACGCGAAAGCTCGGCGGCGACCACGCCCAGTTCGCGCTGGTTCGGCGCGGGGTTGCCGATCAAATGCCAGGCCGATTCGTTGATGCGCAGGATGTGATTGGCCTGGTCGACCAAGAGCACGCCGGTCTTCATGCGCTGGATGATGAGGTCGTTGACCTGTTCGAGATTGAGCAGATCGACGCCGCGCTGCGCGGCCAGATCCTCCGTCGCGCGCATGTGGCCGCCGAGATAGCGCAGCAGCGCGCCGGCGACGAAATAGGCAACGATGATCGAAATGGTCTCGGTGGTCGGATGTTGGGTGCCTTCGCCGACCAGTTGCGCGTACGCGAAGGGAATGACGACACCCAGCGCGGCAAGCGCTGCAAACAGGAACGCGCGACGTGGCAGCAGCAAGGCGGCGATGCCGACATTCACCAGCAGCATCATCGGCACGATGGTGTGCCCGGCCAGGGCAATCAGCACCAGCGACGCAGTTGCGATGTCGATGACCAGCGAGCCGCTGATGCTGCCCACCAGTCGCGGTCGCAATCGATCGGTGCCGAGCAACAACAGGATCGCAACGACAAGATAGATTGCGGCGGTGATCTGGCCGAGTAGCGGCCGCGTAACCTTGACCCACTCGCCCGCGTAAGGACTGAACACGAGGCCGGCGTAGACCACGGCTTCGAGGCAGCGGTAAAGATTGAAGAAATACAGTTCGCGCCGGGTGATGTCGCCCGGAGAATCGGCAGCGTTGCGCGTTCGAAGTTCGACGGTCACGTTGGCTCCCTGCTGGGGGAAGTATAGCCGCGGTGGTCGTCCGCGCCAGCGGGAAGCGCGCCCTCGGCGCTCCCACCAGGCAATGGTTGGCGTGTGCTGTCGTGGGAGCGGCGGAAGCCGCGATGTATTGTTGCAAGAAGCAGCATCGCGCCTTCCGGCGCTCCCACGAATCGCGCCTTCGGGCGCTCCCACCAATCGCGACTTCGGGCGCTCCCACCATGCAATGGTTGGCGTGTGCTGTCGTGGGAGCGGCGGAAGCCGCGATGTATTGTTGCAAGAAGCAGCATCGCGCCTTCCGGCGCTCCCACCAATCGCGACTTCGGGCGCTCCCACGAATGGCGACTTCGGCGCTGGCGTGTGCTGTCGTGGGAGCGGCGGAAGCCGCGATGTATTGTTGCAAGAAGCAGCATCGCGCCGTCCGGCGCTCCCCCCAATCGCGCCGTCCGGCGCTCCCACCAC
>JBBQQH010000080.1:0-9591 GCA_038216155.1 Lysobacterales bacterium | reverse complement strand
TGCTCAAACACTTCCACCGGCTGCCCGCCAGAAATCAGATGTTGCTGGTTGATGATGATCGCCGGCACCGAGTTCACACCCATCGACAGAAAATGCTGTTCGCGTTCACGCACATCGGTGGCGAACTCATCCGATGCCAGGATTTCTGCCGCGCGCTGCGCATCGAGGCCAGCCTCGCCAGCGAGACGCGCCAGCACGACAACATCGGACACGTCCAATCCGTCGGTGAAATACGCGCGCAGCAACACCTGCTTGAGCGCCAACTCGCGCGCTGGATTTTCCATCCCGGCCCAGTGCAGCAAACGATGCGCATCAAAGGTGTTGTAAACGCGTTCGCGACGATTAAAAGTAAAACCCAGCGCCGCACCGCGCGCACGGATCGCCTCGAAATTGCGTGTGAGTTGTTCCGGCGTAGAGCCGTACTTGCGGCGCAGATGTTCGGCGCTGTCCTCGCCTTCCGGCGCCATCTGCGGATTGAGTTCGAACGGCTGGATATGGATCTGCGCCTGCAGCTTCCCGTCGAGCCGATCCAGCGCCTGCTGCAACGCGATCAGTCCAATCGGGCACCACGGGCAGGAAACGTCAGAAACAAAATCGATGCGAAGCGAGGGTAGCAATTCGCTTGCTTGCCGCACCGGCTCGGTCGAATCGGTTGTGTCCAACTGGACGGCGTCATTCATTGCGGTCATCGAACACCTCGTCTGCCGAGCCGGCAGTCGCGGCCCTTACAGGTAGATGCGGTCGATCGGCACGCGGTTCAATCGCCGCGGCCCTGAGACTGGTCGACCCTTGCTCCAGAGCAGCGCGTGGCGAGCGCGTGCTGCCGACAGGTCGGGGCGATAGCGGTCGAGCCAATCGATCTCCGTCGCGGTCAGCCGCAATGAAACAAGGCACGACCCGGCATATCGGAATAGCGCCGGGCACCGGTGTAGCCGCTGCGTCGGCCGTGGCCCGGATCGTAGTCGAATGACACTCGGGACTGACGAGGCTGCATCTCGACCCGGCGATCGCGGCTTTCGGTCTGTGCAGTTGCGGTAGCGGGCTGGGTTGTGGTCTGGCGGGTCATGGCGTCTTCCTCTTTGTGAATTGGTGTGCTGGTAATCTACAACACCAATTAAAGCCATCCATGTGCCGGAAGTCCTGCCCTGCCATCAGTCATCCCGAATCAAATCCAGCACTCGCTGCCTTGAACGCAGCAGGCCTGGACGTAGCCTTTAAAGCGATCGATGCATCAGTAGCGTCGGCAACCGGTCATGCCGCACTGCCACCGCCGTCACCCCTGCCAGCCGTCAGCGCTTGTTGGCGCGTTGGCCGGCAGTCTCATCGCGCTTGGCGCGAAACTCTGAGTCGTTTGCCCAGTTCGGCCAGCGATCGGAATTGGCCAGCTCCGAACCCAACTGGTACAGCAGGCCGAGGTCGCGGGCGATGCCGGTGAAGCTCCAATTGGCCTGCCACTCGTCCGACGGCTGATGGTAGTGCTTGCTCACATACTCCTTGCTCGCCGTTGTGCCGGCCTCGACACCACCATCGACCCAGTCATTACCCGAACCGAATGAAATTGCAGGCACGCCCTGCTTGGCAAAGGAGAAATGATCCGAGCGAAAAAAGTGTCCAGCCTGCGGCAACGGGTCGGACGTGAAGCGCATGTCCATCGCTTTGGCATCGGCGATCAGCTCATCCAGCAAGTCGAGCTTGGCATTGCCGGAGATGTTGAAATCCTTCGCCGGACCACTGGGATTGAGCGCATCCATGTTGATGTCGGCGACCGTGGTCGCCAGCGGATACAGCGGATTGTTGGCGTAATACTCCGATCCCATCAAGCCCTTTTCCTCGGCCGTCACGTTGAGAAAAACCACCGAGCGCCGCGGTTGCGGAGCCTTCGCGAAAGCGCGTCCCAGTTCGATCAGTGCCGCCGTGCCGGTGGCGTTGTCGACCGCCCCGTTGTAGATGCGATCGCCGCTGGCATCGGGCGCGCCGACGCCGAGATGATCCCAGTGCGCGCTGTAGATCACGGTTTCATCCGGGTGTTGGCTACCTTCAATCCGACCGGCCACGTTGTACGACGTGATCACCTTCGTATCCACCGCGTAATCAGCAGAGAAACCGGCATTTTTCAGCAGCACCGGCTTGAACGCGCGCGTCTGCGCCTGGCGCTTGAGCGCGTCGAAATCGAGGCCGGCTCGCCTGAATAACTCCACGGTTGCGTCGCGCTGGATCCAGCCCTCGAGCTGCGGGTGCTCTTGCGTCGGATGCTCGCGCACGATGTCGAACATCGCGATGGTGTTGGAATTCTTCACCGTCGCCCAGCCGTAAGATGCCGGCGCGGTTTCGTGAATCACCAGCAGGCCTAATGCACCTTGCCGTGCGGCTTCTTCGTACTGGTAGGTCCAGCGCCCGTAGTAGGTCATCGCCTTGCCACCGAAATCGCCGCGGCCGGTTTCAAAATCCGGATCGTTGACCAGCACGATGCCGACCTTGCCGTGCAGGTCAATGCCCTTGAAGTCGTCCCAGTTGCGCTCGGGCGCCTTCACGCCATAGCCGAGGAACACCAGGGGCGCGTCGTGGATGGCCACGCTTTGCGCTCCGTCCATCGCCGCGCGCACGGCGATCTGATCGCCCTGCGTCAGTGATTGATGCTTGCCGCCAATTGTGAACGATAGCTTTGGCGCGCCAACGATCTGCGCCCGCAGCAGCGGCACCGGTTGCGTCCACACGCGCTTGCCATCGACCAGTTCACCGCCGGGTTGCAGGCCGGCCAGCTGCATCTGCTCGATCACGTAGGACAGCGTCTTTTTCTCGCCTTCGGTCGCCGGACCGCGGCCTTCGAACGCATCCGATGACAGCACCTTGACCATCGCCGACAGCCGTTGCGGATCGAACTGCGCTGAGGTCTGCGGAGGTGGGTGCGCCAACACCGGCGCGGCAAGCAGCAGGGCGATGGTAGGCGCGAGCACTCGGTTCATGCATTCAATTCCTCGGTTGGTTCCCAGAATAGTAATGCAGGGCCGACCATGCCGCGCACCGACGCGGTTCAATCAGGCGGCGATCACGCGCGCTGAATGCGCATGCTTTCATGCTGCATGGCATCCAAACTGCTGGAGCTATCCCTTGAGCCAATTCGATCTCACGCCACCCACCGACGCGCAACGCAGCGAGATCACAGCCGGGCTTGATCCGGCCGAGCGTCGCATTCTGCTGGAACACGGCACCGAGGCTGCCGGCTGCGGGGTGTTTTTGGACAACAAGAAGGACGGCGTCTACACCTGTCGCTTCTGCAGCCTGCCGCTGTTTCGTTCCAACACCAAGTTCGATTCCGGCACCGGCTGGCCGAGTTTCTTCGCGCCTTACGCTGCCGATCACGTGCGCGTCGTGCGCGATACCAGCTACGGCATGACCCGCGACGAAGATGTTTGCGCACGCTGCGGCAGCCATCTCGGCCACGTCTTTCCCGACGGCCCGCCGCCCACCGGCCAGCGCCACTGCATGAATTCGGCCTCGCTGGCGTTTACCGAAAATGGTGAGTCGCTGCCGGACGTGTTGCATCGCGGCGGCCCAGAAGCGAAAGCCGCTGGATGATCGCGCAGCTAGCGCTTATTCATCTTGCATGAACGGATACCGATAGTCGGTCGCCGGCACGAAGGTTTCCTTAATCGTGCGCGGGCTGATCCAGCGCAGCAGATTCAACATCGAACCAGCCTTGTCGTTGGTGCCTGACGCGCGGCCGCCGCCGAACGGCTGCTGGCCGACCACGGCGCCGGTCGGCTTGTCGTTGATATAAAAGTTGCCGGCGGCATTGCGCAGTGCATCCAGACCCTGCTGCACGGCGTAACGATCCTGCGCGAAGATCGCGCCGGTGAGCGCATATGGACTGGTGGAATCAACGAGCTGCAAGGTTTCGTCCCACGCATGCTCGTCGCACACATGCAAGGTCAGCACTGGACCAAACAATTCATCGCACAACGTGCGATAGCCGGGGTTGTCGGTCTTGATGATGGTCGGTCTCACGAACCAGCCAGTGCTGTCGTCGTACGTACCGCCAGCAATGATTTCGGCGTCGCTCGCGGCTTTCGCTTCGTCGATTGCTTTGGCCTGCGTCTTGAAACTTTTGACATCGATCACCGCGCCCATGAAATTGCCGAAATCACGCACGTCGCCCATCTTGATGGATTCAACTTGCGCAACCAGATCGTCCTTGATCAGCGGCCAGATGTTGGACGGAATGTAGACGCGGCTCGCAGCCGAACATTTCTGGCCCTGATATTCGAACGCACCGCGCACGATCGCCGTGGTCAATGCGACTGGATCGGCGCTGCGATGGGCGAGGATGAAATCCTTGCCACCGGTTTCGCCGACCAGCCGCGGATAGGCCTTGTAGCGATCGATATTGCTGGCGACCGTCTTCCACATCTTGTGGAACACGCCAGTGGAGCCAGTGAAGTGAATGCCGGCCAGATTCGGATCAGCCAGCACCGGATCGCCGACATCGGCGCCCGCGCCGTACACCAGATTGATCACACCATCGGGCAGCCCGGCCTCGCGCAACAACTCCATCAGAAAGTGCGCGCTATAAGCCGCCGTGCTGGCCGGCTTCCACAGCACGGTATTGCCGCACAGCGCAGGCGCGGTTGGCAGGTTGGCTGCGATGGATGTGAAATTGAACGGCGTCACCGCAAACACGAAACCTTCGAGCGGGCGATGTTCCAGCCGGTTCCACATGCCGGGGCCACTGCCGGGCTGCTCGCGCAGAATCTGTTCGTAATAGGCGACGTTGTAGCGAAAGAAATCGATCAGCTCACACGCCGCATCGATTTCGGCCTGATGGCAGGTCTTGCTTTGCCCAAGCATGGTCGCGGCGTTGATGGTGTCGCGCCACGGGCCGGCCAGCAGCTCGGCCGCCTTGAGGAACACCGACGCACGCGCTTCCCACGGCAGTGCCGCCCACTGTTTTTGCGCGCGTAGCGAGGAGTCAATCGCCTGCTGCACATTGGCCTGGTTGGCGAGATGAAATTCGCCCAGCACATGCGCATGCGCGTGTGGCATCACCGACTTGCCGGTGCGCTCGCTGCGTACATGTTTGCCGTCGATCCACATCGGCATGTCGGTTTGCTGCGATTCCAGCTCGCGCAGCCGTGCCTGCAAGCTGACGCGTTCCGCGCTACCGGGCGCGTAATTCTTGACCGGCTCGTTGACGGGCGTGGGGACGTGAAAGATGCCGAGCGACATGAGCGGACTCCATTGCGAAGCCCGCTATTGTAATGGCTTGCATCCCACGGCGCCGGATGCAGCGCAATTGCCTGCTGTGAACGACGCGGGATGAAGCAGGCGCTACTGCATCATATCGATGCCGGCATCGTGGCCGATACGCATTTCCTGCTCGTCAAGCTGACCATCGTGATTGCCATCCATCGAGCCAAACCGTTTGCTGGCTTCCTGCGCGTGCTCGGACGACGAAATCATGCCATCGGTGTTGAGGTCCATCGACTTGATCACGGTCGCCGAGGCCATCGTGCTGGTCGGCTCGCCCTTGGCCTGCATCGCCTTGTTGGCGGCGTCCATTTCTTCAGCCGAAACCTGACTGTCGTGACTGCTGTCCATCGCATCAAACTTCGCCTTGGCCGCCGCCGCGTATTCGTCGCGCGAAACCAGCTTGTCGGCATTGCTGTCCATGGCCTTCATGTGTGCGCCGACCGGATCGGTAGTAGTGGCAGCGTGCGCAGTCGGCGCCAGCGACAGCGCGGCAACAACTGCCAGTGCAAGCAATGCGGTTTGCGGGGTGGCAAGTGCGTTCATGAATTGATCCTCGTCGATTGCCCGCGCGGCTGCGCGTGGCGTTGCCGCATCCTAGCCCCGCGCGTGGCGCAGGCCGCAATCTACGAGTCCAGCAGTCATGCGGCGTTCCGCAAGAGTTTTAACCGCCTTACTGCCGGCTGGCGGTTTATCCTGTGCCCTGACCGAGACCAGGACACCGAAAGATGAGCGACACGCCGCCCGACCGCCTTGCCACCAATCCGCGTAGCCCGTTCTTTAATGCTGTCTTGATCGATCGCGGCATTGGCGTGCGGTTCAACGGCGAGGAAAAAACCAATGTCGAGGAATATTGCGTCAGCGAGGGTTGGGTGCGGTTGCCGATTGGCAAATCGCTGGATCGGCGCGGCAATCCGATGACGATCAAGGTTTCGGGAACGGTCGAACCCTATTTTCGCGACGCTGCGCAAACATCAGAATGACGCACGCGGCAATCCGCGCGCATTGACTTGTGCTTGAATTCGAAAAAAGAAACGGCAAGGCGACGCAATTCCATTCGCCTTGCCGTGACCTTTAACCAGGCGACGCTGCAAGTCAGCGTTTCTTCTTTGCGGCGTCGCGTATCTCGTCGCTGGCCTGACCCACTTGTTTCTGCGCCTTGCCGACGTTTTTCTCGATGTTGCCGGCGACCTGCTTGGATTTGTTGCCGGTGAGCTTGCCGACGCTTTCCTTCACGGCACCCTTGATCTCTTTCTTGGCGCCTTCCGTGCGGTTCTTGTCCATTGGGGAATCTCCTTGCCTGCGGAAGCGCAGGCAGGGTCGATCATAGGCGCGCGCGGCGCGGTAAAGCGTTCGCGCATCACCCCCGAGTCAGCACGGATTTAGGTTTGCAGGGGCGGCTCATCTGCAGCGGGCGAGCTTGCTTGCAACTGCGCCCGAATTTCGCGTACCTCGGCCAGCAGTATGCTCATCTCGCTCTCGCGCAACTCCTCTTGCGGCTTGAGAAACCACGACGCGATGAAACCCGAGAGCGTGCCGAACAATCCGACGCCGCACACCATCAGCACCGACGCGATCAGCCGGCCTTCCGAGGTCACCGGAAACTTGTCGCCGTAGCCAACAGTCGTGATCGTGGTCACCGCCCACCAGATTGCGTCTTCAGCCGTCTTGATGTTGGAATCCGCGCCACCCTCGAACTGCAGAATCCCGATGCTGGCCACCACTACCAGCAGCAGCGAGACCAGCGAGACGGCGAGAAATGCGCTTTCCGAGCGCCGGTTGAGAATGAACTGGGCGAGGATCTTGGTCGCCTTGATCCCGCGTACCAGCCGCAGGATGCGAAACACGCGCACCAGGCGCGTCGCCCGCAACGCGTCGATCATCGGGATACTGGATAACAAATCAATCCAGCCCCAACGCAGGAAGTACGACAGCTTGCGTGGCGCGCGATGCATCGAGATCAGGAAATCGATGAAAAACAAGCCGCACACAAAGTTGTCGGCGACATCCAAAATTGCCGACTGATCGCCGTCCAGATGGCCGACCGTTGAAATCGCCAAGCCAATCAGCGAAAGAATGCTGAGCACCAGCATGAACAGGACGTACGGCCCCTGCTTGTCGAAACTATCCACGGCGTTGTCCACGGCACGTCTCCCCGGCGCACGATGAGCGCACAAGTCTATTCCAAGCGTTTACCCGAAGTGTCGCGCAGGCACGCAACTCGCGCGTTCACAAGCGCTTTCGGTGCGCGCTGGAATGTTTGTGCCACCTCATCGACAGCGGGGAGCGCTTATGACAACCTCAAGCCCACTCAAAGCCTATGGCCTCAACTGCACGCTCAAGCGCGGCGAGGATGCATCCTCGACCCAAAAGCTGCTCGACCAAATTCTGCGCGCGCTGGACAAGCACGACGTCGATCACTCAAGCGATCGACTCGCAAATATGGACATCAAGCCGGGAGTGAAAGCTGACGAAGGCGACGGCGACGAATGGCCGATCGTGCGCAAGCAAATCCTAGCTGCCGATATTTTCGTGTTCGCCACACCAATCTGGATGGGCCATCCGGCCAGCACCGCGCAGCGCGTGCTTGAACGGTTGGACGCCTTTCTCGGCGAGATCGACGATCAGGGTCGCTATCCAACGTTCGGCAAGGTCGCGATCGTCGGCGTCGTCGGCAACGAGGATGGCGCGCATCACGTGCATGCCGAACTGTTCCAGGGACTGGCGGATGTCGGCTTCAGCATTCCCGGTGGCGTGCACCCGTACTGGGTAGGCGAGGCGATGGGCGGCGTGGACTACAAGGATCTGGAACGCACGCCGAAGAAGGTCGCCGACACCATTCGCACCATCGCCAGCAATGCCGCGCATCTAGCGAGGCAGTTACAGGACGCGCCTTATCCCGGGACCTGACGTTGTACCCGCCAGACGCGAGGCGACCGACGTCGAAGACAACGGCCAGCTATCGGGAGCGCGATCGCGATCGCTGTTTAAGGCCACGAGTGCGATCGCAGCTCGGCTGCCACATGCGTTCTTGTTGAATCCAGCGCGTCTACACGCCCAACGGGTTGGCCTTTTCGGGATCGATTTTCCAGGTCTTGATCGCGCGTGCGACGTCGCTTGCGTTCATCGTGCCATCGGCCGCCAGTGCGGCAATCGCTGCGTGCGCTATCGCGTAGCGATCAACCTCGAAAAACCGGCGCAAGCTGGCACGCGTGTCCGAGCGACCGAAGCCATCCGTTCCCAGCACCGTATACCGCTTGCCTTCCGGCATGAACGCTCGAATCTGGTCAGCATAGGCGCGCACGTAATCGGTGGCCGCGATCGCCGGCCCGTTGCGATCGGCGAGACATTGGGTGACGTGGCCTACACGAGGCGTCTTTGCTTCCGGATGCAGGCGGTTGTGACGCTCGACATCGAATCCATCGCGGCGCAATTCGGAGAAACTCGGGCAGGCCCAGATGTCGGAACTGACGCCGAATTCGGATTCCAGTAATTCGGCAGCCGCCATCACTTCGCGAAGAATTGTGCCCGATCCGAGCAATTGCACATGTGGCTTCTTGCTCTTGCCTTTGCCTTTCTCCGTTCCCTGCAACAGATACATTCCCTTGACGATGTTCGCTTCCGCACCTTCCGGCATTTCCGGATGCGGGTAATTTTCGTTCATCAGGGTGATGTACCAGAACGCATCTTCCTGCTCGTTCAACATGCGCTGCATTCCGTCCTGCAAGATCACCGCGACCTCGAACGCAAACGTCGGATCGTAGGCACGGCAGTTCGGAATGGCGCCAGCGAGCAGATGCGAATGGCCATCCTCGTGCTGCAAGCCTTCACCGTTGAGCGTGGTGCGACCGGCGGTGGCGCCCAGCAAAAATCCGCGCGCGCGCATATCGCCGGCGAGCCAGCACAAGTCTCCGATGCGCTGCATGCCGAACATCGAGTAGAAGATGAAAAACGGCAGCATCGGCAAATTGTTGGTGCTGTAACTGGTCGCTGCCGCCAGCCAGCTGCAAAACGCGCCGGCTTCGGTGATGCCTTCCTGCAGCACCTGTCCGGCCTGGTCGTCGCGATAAAACATCAACTGCTCGGCGTCCATCGGCTTGTACTTCTGGCCGAAGGGCGCGTAGATGCCGATCTGCCGGAACAAGCCTTCCATGCCGAAGGTGCGCGCCTCGTCAGCGACGATCGGCACGATCCGCGGGCCAACCTGCTTGTCGCGCAAACTGATGTTGAGAGTCTGCACAAACGCCATCGTGGTGCTGATCTCGCGCTCACCGCTGGACTTGAGCAAGCGCTCAAACACCGACAGCTCAGGCGCCTTGAGCGTCTCGTCCGAGTGCGGACGCCGAA
>JBBQQH010000079.1:0-10078 GCA_038216155.1 Lysobacterales bacterium | reverse complement strand
CATGCACCCGGAGTTGACAGGAAGTCTCTTACGGAATTGTTAGAGCCCATCACTTGCGCCAAAACTGCCACCACTTTGGGGTCCTTTGCTGCGAAGTCTTGCCCAGTTGCGCCAAGACGTTATAGCGGTCTTCGCGCGTCCTGGAGAATGCAGGCTCTAACGCAATAGCATGGTTGAAATCTTCAAGGGCATCTTTGAGCTTGCCCATGTCCACAAGCAAGAGCGCTCTGGCCCTACGGACGGTGGCCTGATTGGGAGCAATTAGCAAAGCACTGCCAAATGCCGCCAACGCATCGTCTAAACGACCGAGCTTTTGGAGCAACATGCCTTTGAGCTGAAAGGGCATGTGGCTGTCGGGAAGCAGGTTGGCGGCCTGATCGAAGCCGATAAGAGCTCTTTGCGGGTCGCCTATCTCCCAGTAGGCAAGTGCCCGGTTGTGGACGGCAGCTCCTGCGAATTGGCCGCCCTCGATGTATGTAGTAAGAGCGTCGATGAGCTCCTCATACTCTTCGAGCTCGTCGAGCATGAGTGCTCCATATGGCTTTTCAATGTATCCCGCCGAGCTGGACATGGGCTCTAACGCCTGAGTTAAGCCGACTTGCGTAGTGGAGGCGAAAGCGTGGCAAGCTTTTTCTGCCACGCTTTTGCTGTAACGAAGCAAGTTCGGCTTGAACGAATTGTTATGCGGCATTGGCCAGCCACTTACCGACCTTTGGAACTCTGGCCGGCCACACCCGCAATGGGCCGAACAGTAACAGCAACCTTGACCCGAAGCACTACCAGGACACCTTGGCGCGGGTTGCAACCGAAGCCGACGATACCGGCTATGCCGAACGCCAACAATTGAAGCTACCATCAGGCCAAGTACTCACCGAATCCGACGCTAAACGATTGCGCGATCTGGCCCAAGGAAGAACAGCCGACCCACCATGCCCAGTTGCCGCATAACGCTTAGTAGACCCCGGAAACGGGGATATGCACCGGATGTTCAGGGTCTGAGCTGGGGCTGTCAATCAGAAAAATCCTCGCTGCGCTCAGGGGTTACGCTGTTCGGAACGATCAATTCGGTGCCCGCCTGCTGCATTGCATATCAATGAATCCAGGATGATATGTTTTATCACCGACAAAACGCGGGTATAGCAGCCCTTGCTGTAAGCGGCTTGGTCCGGGGTCAATGAGCGAAGTTGATCAGTATTTGCCCGTCGATCGATGATGTTAGCGACGTGGCAGTGGGTAGCTGGCGAATCGGTCGATTCATATTAGCGATGGCAAACTTAGGCGATGGCAAGCGTCAGTCGAGTCCTGATGACCGCTTCAATGCTGACCTGTTCGTTTTTTCCCCGCGCAAGGTGCATGTGCGCGCCGAGCAAGTTCAGGCGACCTAATCGTGCGAGTTATCCTCGATCGTGTGCCACAACTTACTCTGATTTCTTCGCCTGTCCCGGCACCTGCATCACGCGCGGTGGATCTCCGGGCGGGGTGAGTTCGAGTGCGGTCAGTGGTCCGCCCCAGACGCAGCCGGTGTCGATCGCGTGCACGCCTAATCCCATCATCAAGCCCAAGGTGCTCCAGTGGCCGCAGACGATGCGCTCGTCGCGCTTGACGATGCCGGGTACCGAGAACCATGGATACAGTCCGGGCAGTTGCGAGCCGGGCGTGCCTTTGGCTTCGAAGCCGATGCGGCCGCGTGGCGTGCAGTAACGCATGCGGGTGAAGACGTTGATGATGGCGCGTTCGCGTTCGGTGCCTTTGAGCTTGGGCGTCCACGAGGGGCGATCGCCGTACATCTCGCGCAACAGTTTTCGGTATTCGCCGCCGCTGTGCAGGGTTGTTTCAACTTCGCGCGCGCGTGCCTCGGCCAGTGGAATCGTCCATTTCGGCATCAGCCCGGCATGCACCATTGCCCAACCGATGGTGCGATCCACGTGCATCAGGTTTTGCTTGCGCAACCAGTCCAGCAGTTCGTCGCGATCGGGCGCGAACAGGATCCCTTGCAGGTCGGCGTTGACCTTTCGCTGTTCTGATTCCTTGCGCTCGGCAATCGACAGCAACGAGAGGTCGTGATTGCCGAGCACGATGGTGCTGTGGATCGACAGCGAATGCACCAGCCGCAGCGTTTCTAGCGACTGCCCGCCGCGATTGACCAGATCACCGCAGAACCACAGGCGATCTTGTGTGGGATCGAAGCGGATTTTTTCCAGCAGGCGTTGCAGCGGATCAAAGCAACCTTGCAGGTCGCCAATCGCCCAAGTGGTCAATGCAGGGTCCGCGGCACCGACAGGGTGAACGACGGAATCGGCGCATCGAACCGAGTGCCGTCGTCGGCCAGCATGTCGTAGCTGCCTTGCATGGTGCCGACTGCGGTTTCCAGCACTGCGCCGGAGGTGTATTCGAACTGTTCGCCCGGTTGCAGCCAGGGTTGTTCGCCGACCACGCCTTCGCCGCGCACTTCCTGCACCTTGCCGTGCGCGTCGGTGATGATCCAGTGGCGATTGAGCAGGCGCGCACCGACGCCGCCCGCATTGCGGATGCGGATGGAATAGGCGAACACGAAACGATCCTCGCCTGGGCGCGATTGCTCATCGAGGAAGCGGGTGGCGATTTCGATTTCGAAGGCGTACGGCGGCAACTCGTTCATGCGCTTATTGTAACGCAGGGTTTTTCGATGCTGCTGGAATGCGGGAATCCGATTCAACTCCGGTTGTCGCGCGTGCTGCCAGCACGTTAGCCAGCGCGATGAACTCAGGCACCGCGAGTTGCTCGGCACGCGCCTCGGGCCGCACGCCGGCTGCTGCAAAGTCGTCCGCATTGCACAGGCGCGACAGCGCGTTGCGCAGGGTCTTGCGGCGCTGGCCGAACGCATCGCGGACCACGTCGGCGAACAGCTTCGTATCGACGATGCCGATCTGATTCTGGCGTTTGGGCACGAGACGCACCACAGCCGAGTCCACTTTCGGTGGCGGGGTGAAGCCTCCCGGCGCCACCGTGAACAACGGCGTGACCGTGCAATACGCCTGCAGCATCACGCTCAATCGTCCGAACACCTTGCTGCCGGGTGCTGCGGCCATGCGATCGACCACTTCCTTTTGCAGCATGAAATGCATGTCGCGAATGGCATCGGCGAACGCCAGCGCATGGAACAGGATCGGCGAGGAAATGTTGTAGGGCAGATTGCCGACCAGGCGCAGCTTGTCGTTATCTGCTGGCGCGTCTCCACTCGCGGCCAAGGCGGCAAAGTCCACCTGGAGGACGTCGCGGTGAATGATGGTCAACTCGCCCTGATCGCTCGCGGTAGCGGTGAGCGGCGCGATCAGGTCGCGATCAAATTCGATGGCGGTTAGGGCGCCGTGCTGACGCAGCAGCGGTAGCGTGAGCGCGCCGCGCCCCGGGCCGATCTCGACCAGCCGATCACCGGCTTGCGGATTGACGGCGCGGATGATCTTCGAGATGACGCCGGCTTCGTGCAGGAAGTGCTGACCAAGTTGCTTCTTCGCCCGTGCTGGGTGCCCGCCCGACGCTGGCTGCATCGTCATGGCGGCAGCAGTGCGTGCGCCGGTGGCGGCGGCGAGAGCGCTCCGACATGTGCGGGCAGGATCGCCAGGTAGATCGCGATCAGGGCGAAGCCAGCCGCGCAGGCCACCACCCACCAGCCGCGGTAGCGGGCCTGCTGGCCGCGCTTGATCACGGTGTCGCGCCACACCCAGCTGCCGGGCGGCGGAAACGCATCGCTACTGAAGATGCGTCGTGCGTAAAGCGCTGCACCGACCGCCATCGCCAACGCAATGGCGCTCATGCAGTAAAACACCAGGCCCATCTTGCGCAGCACGTCGTGGATGTCGCCGACATTGAGCCAGTGCTTGAGCAGCGGCAGGCCGACCAGAAACAACAGCGCGCCGGCGAACACCATAACCCCCAGCGCGATTCCGATATTGCGTCGCTGCACTGAATCGGTGCGCTGCATCGTGGACGGAATCTGCGCTGCGCCCGCGTTCGCTGCCGATGTATGCACTGGGCCGTCACTGATGATTTCTGCGGACATGTTTTTTTCCGATCCAGCGTCTGCAGGCATGATTTGCGCTGGCAAGCGAGGCGGCGAATCAGTCGCTTCGGGGATGTCGATGGGGTGCTCAGGCATGGATCGCAGTCTGCCCCATCCGTGCGGCTATCGCGACCGCATGCCGCAGGCTGGACGGATCGGCGCGTCCGCTGCCGGCCAGTTGCAGCGCGGTGCCGTGATCGACAGCGACGCGCGGGTAGGGCAGGCCGAGGGTGATGTTCACCGCGTCGGCGAATCCGGAATGCTTGAGCACCGGCAGGCCCTGGTCGTGGTACATCGCCAGCACCGCATCGCATTCGGCGATCATTGCCGGCAGGAACGCAGTATCGGCCGGCAACGGACCGCGAAGACACATGCCTTCGGCGCGTAACGTGTCCATGACCGGAATGATGATGTCGAGCTCTTCGCGGCCCAGATAGCCCTGCTCGCCGGCATGCGGATTCAGGCCGAGCACGGTGATGCGCGGCGAGGCGATGCCGAACCGATCGCGCAACGCGGCGTGCAGGATGCGCAGTGTCCGCGTGAGTGCTCGCGGTTGAATCGCATCGGCAACGGCGCGCAGCGGCAGATGGGTGGTAGCAAGCGCCACGCGCAACCCAGGGTTGGCCAGCATCATGACTACTTCGCAGCTGGCCTGCGTCGCCAGCAATTCGGTGGTGCCGATGTAGGCGATGCCGGCGTCGTTGATCGCACCCTTGTGCACCGGCCCGGTGACCAGGCCGTCGCATCGCCCGTCCAGGCAAGCCTGTGCGCCTGCGAGCAGAGCGTTGATGACGCTGGCTGAATTGCGTGGGTCGAGCGTGCCGAACTGCGTCGGCTGCGGTTGCCGGCTGTCGATCAGAGGCAGCCGGCCCGGTTGGAATGGTTGCGAGTTGGTCGCGACTGCGTTGTCGGCGTCGGCATCAACCAACTGTAGCGGCAAGTTCAACGCGCTGGCAGCGCGTTGCAAGGTATCGGCATCGGCGTAGCAGACCAACTGCACCGGTTGCGGCGCTTGCGCCAACATCACGCACAACTCGGGCCCGATACCGGCCGGCTCGCCAGCTACCAGCGCAAGCCGGGGCCGCATGGCGTGCGGCGACTCAGCTGTCGAGTCGAATGTCGACGTAGGCATCCGAGCGCAACTGGCGCAGGAACCGCTCGTACTCGTCTTGCGCCTTGCGGCGGGCGACGGTCTGGCGCGCAGCCTCGCGCTGGTTTTTGTCGCCGACTTCGGTCTGACGCGAACCCAGGCGCTGGATCAGATGCCAACCGACATCGCTGCGAAATGGCTGCGACAGTTCACCATCCTTCAGCGAGGCAATCGTGCCGCCGACGGCGCTGCCCCAGGTTTCGGCAGTGAACCAGCCCATGTCGCCGCCCTTGCCCTTGGTGACTTCATCGTCGGAGTCCTTCTGCGCGGCGCCGGCGAAATCCTCGCCAGCAGCGAGCCGCGCGCGGATCGCATCGATCTTGGCTTTCGCCTGCTCGGCAGTGACGCCCGGGCCGGTACGCACCATGATGTCCTGTGCGTGGTACTCGGTCACCTTTTGCTCGACCGGCGCGGCGCCCGCTTCGCGGGTGTCGACCACGGTCAGCAACTGGAAGCCGCTGGGGCCGCGAATCGCCGCGGTCACGCCGCCCTTTTTCAGCGTCTTCAGCACTTCGACGAAGGCCGGAGGCACTTCATCAACGCTGCGCCAGCCCAGATCGCCGCCTTCGAGCGCATTCGGGCTGTCGGAATAGCGGATCGCGGCGGCGGAAAACGTCAGCTTGCCGCCTTGGATCAAATCGCGGACGCCATCGACCTTGGTCTGCGCGGCCTTGATCTGTTCGGGTGTCGCGCCATCTGGCAGCCCGATCAGGATGTGAGCCAGACGCACCTGCGCACCACCGGCGCGCTCGCTGGACAATTGGCTGTCGATCTCGGCTTCGCTGACCTGCACGCGCGACATCACCACTTTTTGCTGGATGTCCTGCACGGTCATCTCATCACGCAGCTCATTGCGAAACTGGTCGAAGGTGAGGCCTTGCGCCGCAAGCTGCTGGCGCAGTTGCTCGGGCGTTGTCTTGTTTTGCTGGGCCACGCGCTGCACCGCCTGGTCGAGTTCGGCATCACTGATCTTGACGCCGGAATCGGCCGCGCGCGCCAGTTGCAGGCGCATCAGGATCAGGCGTTCGAGCACCTGCTTCTTGAGCACGTCGTCGGGCGGCAACTGGTCGGGGTGCGCGACATACTGCTGGCGAACACCCGCCTCCGCGCGGTCGAGTTCGCTTTTCAAAATCACGTCCTCATCGACCACGGCGACGATGTGATCGACCGGGTTGAGGTTGGGGTCGAGCGTGGGCTTGACCAACACCACTTCGGGTTCGGACGGAGCCTTGTCTTTGGCGTACGCGATGCCGGTTGGCAAGCACAGCGACAGCGCCAAGGCGGCGAACAGCGAACAAATGACATTCTTCATGGAAAAATCGGCTCCGGCACCGGTCGAAAACGGCGCAGTCAGTGGTTGTCAGCGGGTATAGCCTAGGATATCACGGTCGAGCAATTGGCCCGTCTCGCGGCCGAAGGAGCCAAGCCCCTTCAGCTCGATCTCGAAGAACAACGCCAGATCGCGCTTGCCGGACGTGCTGCGGATGTAGTCGCGACCCAGCACGCGGATCGCCATGCAGCAACTTTCCCACTCCACGCCGCCGAGCGCCTCCAATGTCGACTGGTCGAGGAACGAATAGTTCCAGCGGCCGAGCAGGCGCCATTTGGCCGAGATCGGGTAGACGAAGGAAATATCGCCCTGGCGCACCAGCCCGGGCCGATAGCGATAGGCCGCATTGATCACGCCGCCGGCGCCAAAGCGGTATTGCCCACGCAGTGCGCCGAGCTGGGTCTGGTTGAATTTGGGATCCCACTGGTAGGAGGCGCCGGCACTCCAGTGATCATCGATCTCCAGGTCGGCGTCCACCACATAAGCGCTGTTGCTGCGATTGACGAAGACCTCGCCCGGCAGCAGCACGCGCGGCGGATCGAAATAGTGGATCTGGCCGGCGCTCGCGCTCAACCACTGGTGACCGTCCTCGGCATCGAGCAGGCGAGTGGTCACGGCGGTGGTGAGCTGATTGGCATCGGCCTGGCGGTCGGCACCGGTAAAACGATTGGTCCGAAACAGTTGCGCGTAACTGAAGGTCAGTTCCTGGCTGTCGAAGATCGGGATGTCGCTCTGGTCGCGGTAGGGCACCCGCAGGTAATACATGCGCGGTTCCAGCGTGTTGATGAACCGCTTGCCGAACCAGGTCACCTCGCGCTCGAAATGGGCGCCGGCATCGATATTGAAAATCGGCGTGCCGCGGGTCGGACTGTTGTTGCCGCCAGGGCTGACACCGTTGTCGAGGTGATACGAGGTATAGCGATAGCCCAGTTCCGGCCGCAGATACCAGGCTGCGCGCTCAAACGGGAACGCGACGTAGGGATACAGATCGACGCGCGTGCCGCCATCGAGGATCGGGTGGGTGAACTGCACCGCTTCGGTTTTCACCCCGAGGGTGACGAAGTCCGCCACCGGCTGCTGCCAGCGAAAATACAGGTCGGGCAAGCGCCGGTAAGGCGACAGCAATTCGGGCAGCGTGCTGTCGGTCACCTGCCAGGTTTGCAAATAGCCGCCAGCGTCCCAGTAGCGGCCGCGCCCGTAAACACCTGCCTGGCTGGAGATCAAGCCGATCGCCGCGCCATAAGGACGCTTGCTGAAATCCTCGAAATAATGCGTGTCGCTGACGTGATTGAGGTTGGCCGCCGCATACCAGTGCGGGCTGAGCGTGGTCAGATCCTGAATCGAGATCTCGCCGCGGTCGTAGCCGGTCACGCGGTCGTTGGGCAGATAGGTGCCCTCGATGGTGCCGCGGCTGCGTTCGGTCAGGTAGCGGAATTGGCCTTGCAGCATCAAGCCGCGTCGGCCGAGGAAACGCGGGGTGATCGTGGCGTCGTAATTGGGTGCGATGTTGATGTAGTAAGGCAGTTCGAACTGGAACCCGTTGCGATCGGAATAGCCGATCGTCGGATACAGAAATCCGCTCGCGCGCTGGTTGTTGGTGGGAAACCGCAGGTAAGGCGTGTACAGGATCGGCACCTTGCCGATGCGAATGGTCGCATTGCGGGCGTGGCCGATGTGCGTGTCCTGGTTGATGTCCATCGACTGAGCGCGGATTTCCCACTTGCGATCGGTCGGATCGCAGGTGGAATAGGTCACCTCGGTGAAGGTCTGCACCTGGCCCTTGACCTCGCCCTTGGCGGCGGTGCCATTGCCGCGCTCGCTCAACATCTGGTAACGGATGTTGTCGAGCGTGGTCAGGTCGGTTTTTGAATGCGACTCGCCGTGGCTGGCGTTCAGGCGCACGGTCGAGTCCTGGTAACGCACCGAGCCGTCGGCTTGGTAGGTACCGGCCTCGTTGTCGACGGTGATGGTGTCGGCTTGCAGCCATTGATCGGCGCGCTTGAGGTCGGCGTTGCCCTTCAGGATCGACTTGTGCTGATGGCTGACATCCACGCTGTCGGCTTCGGCGTCGGCCGCGCTGGTTTCGCGCTGGTCGGCGGTGCCGGTCGGCGCCACACCCTGCATTGGCGGCACTGCATCCGGGCCGTGGCACAGTACCCAGGCGTCGGCCTTCATCTGTTTGGCCTGCACGCCAAGTGCAAGCGCCAAGCCCAGCGGTAGCGCTGCCAGCGCCAGCATCCGCGGCGGAGTGGCACGCAGACGCGGGCGGAAAATGCGCGAATCGATCAAACGCGTCGGCTTGGGCACGGGCAGATCCTGGGCGGAAACCCTGCTAGCTTGCCGAAAGCAGCGGGACACGGCAACGATTGCGGGATTTGCGGCTGCTTCGGGCTGCGTTAGGGCGAACGCGGCGCGTGCTTGCGTGGCACGCGCGTCCGTCAGCAAACGCTAGGCGGCCAGCTCGCGTACATGGGCGACGCTGCATTCGCGCAACGCATCGAGGCTGTAGCCGCCTTCCAACAGCGAAACCACGCGGCCTTTTGCGTGGCGATTGGCCAGCGTGCACAGCTCGCGCGTGATCCATGCAAAGTCGTCTGCTTCCAGTTGCAGGCTGGCGAGCGGGTCGAGTCGATGCGCATCGAAGCCGGCCGAGATCAGGATCAATTCGGGCCGGAACGCATCGATCGCCGGCAGCAACGTGCGCGCCCATGCGATCCGAAACGCATTGCTACCGGCATTGGGCGGCAATGGTGCGTTGACGATATTGCCGACCCCGTGTTCGTTCGCCGCACCGGTACCCGGATACAGCGGCGACTGATGCGAGGACAGATACAGCACTTTCGGATTGGCCGCGAAAATATCCTGCGTGCCATTGCCGTGATGCACATCGAAATCGGCGATTGCCACGCGCCCCAACCCGTGCTGTTCAATCGCATGCGCCGCGGCAACTGCGACCTGATTGAACAGGCAAAAGCCCATCGCGGTGTCGTGTGTGGCGTGATGGCCGGGTGGTCGGGTTGCACAAAATGCGCGATCGGCCTTGCCCGCAAGCAACGCATCCACCGCAACAATCGCGGCCCCTGCGCAACGCAACGCGGCAGCCGCCGAGCGCTCGCTCATTACGGTATCGGCATCCAGCCGCAGCGAACCTTTGAACGGTGTATCCAGCACGCGCGCGATCAACGCTTCGTCATGCACGCGCGCCAGTTGCGAGCGCAATGCGGTTGGCGCCGATTGCAACGCCAACTCAGGAAATGCCGCGCGCAACGCTGCAAGAACAGCGACCAGTCGCTGCGGCGATTCTGCATGGCCAGCACCCGGATCGTGCTCAAGGCAGTCCTGGTGCGTGAAGGCGATCAGTCGCGGGTTGGGAAGCATATCAAGGCAGATTGGGGATCATGATGCGAAGCAAAATCGTTCAACGCGCCTTGCGACGCTCGTGATTCCAGATCACTTCGCCATGCCCGCTGGCGCGGGCCACAACGCGCGCAATCACGAACAGCAGGTCGGACAGCCGATTGAGATAGCGCACCGCCTGCGGGCGCACGCTTTCGGCGCG
>JBBQQH010000078.1:0-10618 GCA_038216155.1 Lysobacterales bacterium | reverse complement strand
GGCACGATGGCCTTGCTGGCCGGATCGACCATGCAGATCATCGCCATCCGGAAATTCCCATGCTCGACTGCGATCCGACACGTTTCGGCGAACAGTTCGGCGCGAACAGATGCACGCACCATCAGCGCATTGATGTCGCTGAGGATGGCTTGCACCCGGTTGAGGCGAGCGATCCTGGCTTGCGCATTTTTCTGCTCTGTAATGTCCCTGGCAGTACTCGCAATGCGCGCGATTGCGCCCGCTTCGTCCTGCACCGGAAAGCTGCGCAGCCAGATCCAGCGGAGAGATCCATCCGGCCGAACGACGCGGCATTCGAATTCCACAGTTCCCGTGTCCGCTACCGCCGCATATTTTTCGCGAACCGATGCGCGGTCGTCTGGATGAATTGCGTCGATCCATGATTGCGAATTCGCATATATGCTTTCGCAACTGCGTCCCCATATCTCACGGTAAGCCGGACTGATGTACAGAATCCGGTTGCTCCGCACGTCTTCGAGAAAAAAAACGTCACGGATGTTCTCGGCCATTTGCCGCAGCAGGACCTCGCTCTCGCGAAGGCCGTCCTCTGCCTGGCGTTGAGCAGTGATGTTGACGTGCATGATCACGACATCACGGCGGCTTCCCGACTTCAACGGGGTCACTTTCATCAGGAACCAGCAGTTCTCAAGCGCAGAACCGCACGGATACTCCATCGAAAAATTACGCGCAGTCCCCTCCAGCACCGAGCGAACCCCGGCAGCGGCCTGACGCGCTACCACTGCGTCCTTTCCGATCGCGCTATCGCAGACGGAGAGATAGTTGACCCCAACTGCGTGCCCAGGACTGTGCAGCCCATTGGCATCCTTAAACTTTTGCCAGGATTCATTCACGGACACGATGGTTCCGCGCGCATCGAGCACGGCAATGTGCGCTGGCAGCGCGTCAAGGACGTCGGCGCCGCGCTCACTTTCACTGGTGCTGACAGATATTGCGGAACTCACCAATTTCCCTCTCGTGTGAAGCAAGTCTGCGAAGCTTACGCGGCGAGCGACTAGCTCATTCCCTGCCGCACGACGTCGAAGTCGAGGCGCTAGTTCAAGGAATACTGCACTGTTTCAGCGTGGGCTCGCAACTGCCGTATAGCCGCCAAAATGCGCGCCCGCTGCTGGCATCAAGGAAGCACTCTCAAAGTGTGCTCCTGCTCACATCAATAGCGTCGTCCAATGTGTGTGCCATCAAGTGTTCAACCGCTTCGCCCCTGGCAATCGAGTTTCGATCCGGTCTGATCTGGTCTGCTGGTTGGCGCGCAAAAAAATTGCCAAGGCTCGCGTCGCGAGTGAGCAACGGAACGTACGGAAGGAGAAGCTAGTGCACATGCGACCCGAGGTTGCAGCACGAGCCATGGAAACCCGTTGCAGCACCCGGATGCCACGCAGAACAGGACATTCTTCCGAGCGCACCGCGTGATTGGCAAATACGACAACGACTGCGCACGTTATTCAAATGCGCAGCGCAAAACATCAGTGCTTCAAAACGCCTCAAGCGTGCGCGCAGCGGGCGCGAACTGAATTCAATTCTGTAGATGCGACACGCTTGCAGCGACCGCATGCACGCGCTTGCAACACACGTCTTGCTGGGCCATGCTGCATTCTCTGCTGCGCCGCAATAGCTACGGAATGCCGATGGCCGAAGTCCGCATCATCAAGAAGTATCCGAATCGTCGACTTTACGACACCGAGATTTCCAGCTACATCACACTGGAAGATGTGCGGCAGTTGATTATCGACAATGAAAACTTCCAGGTGCGAGATGCCAAGAGCGGTGAAGACCTGACCCGCGCGGTGCTGCTGCAGATCATCGCCGAACACGAGCAGGACGGGCAGCCGATGCTCTCCACCGAACTGCTGAGCCAGATCATTCGCTTTTACGGTGATTCGCTGCAGGGCTTCATGGGCAGCTATCTGGAACGGAGCATGCAGACGTTTCTGGAACAGCAATCGCAGTTTCGTAGCCAGCTCAACAACCTGATCGGACAAACGCCCTGGAGCATGCTCAACCAACTTACCGAGCGCAACATGGACGTGTGGAAGTCCTTCCAGCAGGGATTGCTTGGCACCATGGGCACAGCGGGCGATACCTCCGCCAAACCCGGTGCCGCCAACAAGACGCGATCGCGCTGAGCGCTGCGTCACACAACTGAACCAACCACGCCGCGAATCATTGACCCTCGCCGGCCAGCGTCCTATGCTGCCTGCGATTTGTTGCGCCGCAGCAAGAGACTGACCTCCATTTTTCCCGATTGAAACAGGATTTCCTGCATGAGCAAACGCATCGCCGTGGTTACCGGCGGCATCGGTGGTCTTGGAACCGAAATCTGCCGCCACCTGGCGCAAGCCGGCAACACTGTCATCGCCGCGGACTTGGCCGCTCGCAGCGAACGCGTTGATGCGTTTCTTGCAGAGGTCGCCGGACTCGACGTGCACTTTGCCGCGTCGAATGTCGGCGATTTCGAAGCCTGCGCCAGCCTGATTCAGCAGGTGGAATCCGATCACGGTTCGCTGGACATCCTGGTCAACGCCGCCGGCATCACCCGCGACAGCACGCTGCGCAAGATGGAACTCGCGCAATGGGACGACGTGCTGCGGATCAATCTTGATGGGGTGTTCAACATGTGCCGCAACGCGGTCGATGGCATGCTTTCGCGCGGCTTCGGACGCATCGTCAACATCAGTTCGGTGAACGGGCAGACCGGTCAGTTTGGTCAAGCTAACTACTCGGCGGCGAAAGCCGGCATGCACGGATTCACCATGGCGATGGCGCGCGAAGTGGCGCGCAAGGGCATCACCGTCAACAGCATCTCGCCCGGCTACTGCGAAACGGCGATGGTGATGGCGGTGCCCGCCGACGTGCGCAACAAGATCGTGGAATCGGTGCCGGTCGGGCGCCTCGGCAAGCCGTCTGAAATCGCGCGCACGGTCAGCTTTCTCACGGCCGATGAAGCCGGCTTCATCACCGGCGCCAATATCCCGGTGAATGGCGGATTGTTCATGAGCTTCTGATTGCGGGCCTACGGCTGCATGCGGGCATTCGCTTGCGCCCGAGCGCTCCACCCTGTTCCGCCGCACAGCCTGCGTCAGCCCTCTCCCGCAAGGGGAGAGGTGAAGATCGCAGGCAAGCAGCAAGCGGTTGCGCCAACCGAAATCATCGGCTGCGGAATATTGGTGTTGCCAACACGATCAGACGCTGGCGACGTAATGCAGCATCCATCGCCGAGCTTCAGCGATTAAGCTGCCAGATCGCGAAATTAAGCGCGCTGGCAAAGCTCACCCACGCCAGGTACGGCACGAACATCCAGGCTGCAACGCGGTCGCGCGACCACGTGCAAGCAATGAACGCCGCGATCGTGATCCAGTTCAGGGCGATGTCGGCGAGTGCGCCGGCAATCTGGTGCTGCCCGAAAAACAGCCATGTCCACAGTCCATTCGCGAGGATCTGCAGCAACCAGATCGCGAGCACCGCTTTTGCCCAGCCCTGCGAGCGCTCGCGCCACACGCGCCAACCGGCGACCGCAATCAGCACATACAGGACCGTCCAGACAGGCGCGAACAACCAGCTCGGCGGATTCCACACCGGTTTTTGCAGCGCGGCGAACCACGCGTCAGGCGGAAACTGACTGCCCAGGAACGCAACGGCAAAGGTGATGGCAAAAAACACGATCAGCGACAGATAGCGCATCGTTTTACCTTTCAGACTAACGAGACACTATCGTCGCTATCGCTGACAAACGGGACAAAAGACTACTGCTGCACCGCCAGCGGTTGGTCGGCGCAATATTTCTGCCGCATTGCGAGTGCCTTGGGCATCAATGCCTGCAGGCGTTCAATTCGGTTGCCGGGGCTGGGATGCGTTGACATGAATTCGGGTGGGCGCTGGCCGCCACTGGCCTGCTGTTCCATGCGCTGCCACAACGGAATCGCCGCGCGCGGATCAAAGCATGCCGCCGCCGCCAGCATCAGGCCGATCTGGTCTGCCTCGGTTTCGTCCTTGCGTGAAAACGGCAGCAGGACGCCGAACTGAGCACCGACACCCAAAGCGCCCATTACCATGCGCTGCTGCTGCGGATCCATGTTGCCTGCCGCGATGCCGGTTGCGATCGTGCCGATCTGTGCGAGGTGCTGCTGCGCCATGCGCTCGGCGCCGTGACGCAGCAACGCATGCGAAATCTCGTGACCCATCACGATCGCCAGCGCGTCCTGGTTTTGCGCCACCGGGATCAGCCCGGTGTACACCGCCATTTTTCCGCCCGGCAGGCAAAACGCGTTCACTTCGTCAGACTGCAGCACGCTGGTCTGCCAGCTAAACGAATTCCAGTCGATCTTGGCCGGGACATTATTTTCGGCGGCGAGCTCGGCTTCAACCTTCGGCGCAACTGCTTCGAGTCGCTTGGCGATGCCATCGATTTGCGCCGGTAACGGCCCGGTGGTGACTACCTGCGCTTGCGACAACACTTCTTTGTACGCCTCCAGCCCAAGTGCGGCTTCCTGCTCGCTGCTGGTGGAGATGAGTTGCTTGCGGCCGGTGAGACTATTTTCCTGACGGTTGGAAAACCAGTAATACCCGGCGTAGAGCAGAAACGCGACAATGATCCACCAATGAAAGCCACCGCGTCGCTGGCCGCCGCTGTTGCCAAATGGATTGATGGGCATCGACCTTCTCCTTTGATCAGTGCGCGATCGGTCGCGCAGTCCTTGTGTGTACGCAATTGTGCCTTACAGCTCCCGCAACAACCTGAATCCGATGCGCGCGTTGCTCTGATTGGAATCGGCTGGCTGACGATACGCCGAGCGCGCCTGTTCCGGCGAACTCGCCCACGAAGCGCCGCGCGCAACATGCTTGGGGCAACCGGGATTCATCCAGGCACTCGCATCGGCAGGCGCACGCCGATAGCTCTCGTGCCAGCAATCGGCGACCCACTCCGAGACATTGCCATCGATGTCGTAAACGCCGAACGCGTTGGCGCGAAAGTGCATCACTGGCGCAGGACCCCAGAAACCATCGCCGTAGTTCGCAAATGCATTGCCCCAGCGACGACCGCCGGGGGAAATATCATCGCTTCCCGTCACATTGGCTGCGCTTTTGTGCGGCGACCCATTGCCCCACGGATACGTGCCCTCGCTGCCGGCGCGCAACGCGTATTCGAATTCCGCCTCCGTCGGCAGGCGGTATGCGTGTCCGCTTTCGCGCGCGATCCACGCCGCGTAGGCTGCGGCATCGTTCCACGAGACATGGATCACCGGCTGCTCCGGCAACGCCTTGTTGCCGGCGCTGTCATCGCGCCAGGTCACACCGTTGCGCGGATCGAGCTTGCCCTTGGTTTCATCGTAGATCAGCGAGCTGCCGGATTTTTTCGCATCGGTCTGGTAATGCGTGGCGCTGATAAACTGGCCGAACTGCGCCACCGTCACCTCGCTCAGCGACAGCGCAAATCCGCGCTTGAATGCAATCGTGCGCACTGGCTCCTCGCTCGGATCGTGCCCGGTTTCGGCAGCGGTCGAACCCATCCGGAAACTGCCGATCGGGATCACGATCATTTCCGGCGCGCGACCGCCCGAATCCAAGCCGTCGGTGAACGATTGTCGCGGACGCAGCACGCCGTAGCTGCGGGTCAAGTCGATTCGCTTGCGCAGATCCACCGCTTCGTCCGACAGCGGCGCGGCGCGATCGATCTCCGGCAGCAGGGCCTCGGCGCGATCGGCATCGCCGGTTGCCAGCGCCGCATCGGCCTGGGCGCGCAATTCCGATGCGCGGCGCTGGCGCAACGCGACAATCCGGGCAGTTGCGTCCTGCAGGGGTTGCGAGTTCTGGCGCACGCGCGCGGCCAGCGCAATCAGGCGATCAGCCTCGGGAAACCGACCCGCCTCGGCAGCGCCAACAGCAGGCGCGATGTAACGATTTTCGATCGCCTCCAGCCGTGCCTCGGCCAGCGAACTATCCGGGTCGACCGCCAGCGCTTGCAAATACACCGCCGCCGCGTTCGGCTGCTCCGGCGGAATCGGATGGCCGCCGACTTCAAGTTTGCTGGCGCGTGCGAGCAAGCCATCGACCTTCCAGGCCTTGGCCAGGCGCGGTGCCAACGCGGCGACCGCTGGATCGTTCGGCGCCATCTGCTGCAAGCGATCGACCGCCCGCTGTGCGTCGGCCACGTCGCCGGCCAGCAACTTCGCCTGCGCGCGCCCGAGCAACGCCATATAGACCATGTCCATGCCGCTACGCGCGGCTTGGTTGTCGGGTTCGAGCTGGATCACACTGCGGAATTGCGCGAGTGCCGAATCCGGGCCGTTGTCGAACAGCTTCGCCTGCAGTGCCTCGTTGCCGCGCTTGAGCGCATCAGGCACGGTGTCCTTATCCAGCACTTTGGTTTCCGGCAACTCCGATTTTTGCGGTCGCTCGGCCGCGACGTGCAGGCTGGCTGGCGGCGCCGGATGCACCGCGACGCCGTGCGGCATCGCCGCATCCGATGATGCCGGTTGCGCCGGCTGCGGATTCCGCTTGCAGCCGCCGATACCGATCACTGCCGACGCCAGCAGCAATGCGACCGCCCAGCGCACGCCTGCCCGTGCCGCGATCGGGCGAATTCGTTTAGCTAGGCTTGGAATCAGCACTTCGCGCACGCGTCCTCGCGGTGGGTGATGGATACTCGTCGCTGCCATGAATGACGCTGGAGCGTGGATCATGCCCGATCCACGTCATTGTTTTCGGGCGACGTATCCGCCCAATCCCGGGGAACGCAGCGAAAGTAGGCTATCGTCGCCGCTCCCGCAAGCCGCCAGCTCGCCACGCTCGATTCACGCATGCCAAGTCCTGCCGCGCCAAACAACGCTGCCACCAGTCATGTCTGGATCGATCAGCCCGACCAGCTCGCCGATTGGCTTTCGCAATGGCAAGCGCCGCCGCTGCTGGCGCTGGACACCGAATTCATCCGCGAGCGCACCTGGTATCCGCAACTGGCGCTGGTGCAGATGACGATTCCCGGCCAGCCCGTGCTGCTGGTCGATCCTAATGCCGATGGCGTGGCTGCATGGCTGCAGCCGCTGCTGCGCAACCCGGCGGTCACCAAGTTGATGCACAGCGCCAGCGAAGATGTGCAGGCGTTGCTGCGTGGCTGCGAATCGACGCCTGCTCCGCTGTTCGACACCCAGATTGCTGCGGCACTGGCTGGCCTCGGCGCCGGCATCGGCTATCAGCGACTGGTTGAATGCGTGCTAGGGGTTAGCCTGCCAAAAAGCGAGACCCGATCGGACTGGTTGCGACGCCCATTATCGCCCGCGCAACTCGATTACGCCGCCGACGATGTCGAATACCTGCACGCCCTGCACACGCAGTTGCAGGAACGCTTGCGCGAGCTGGGCCGCGAAGCATGGCTGGTCGAGGATTGCGCCCGCCTGCTGCAACAATCTGCTCAGGATGTGCCCGATCCGAATCCACATCTTGCGCTGCGTGGTGCGCAATATCTTGACGCCCCGGCGCAGGCGCTGCTGGCACGGCTGCTGCGCTGGCGAGAAGTGCAGGCTCGCAGCAGCGACAAGCCGCGTGGCTGGATTCTCGACAACGAACTATCCGTTGCACTTGCGCGCAGACCGCCGCTGGATCAACGCGCGTTCAATGGCTTGCTGGATGCCCAGCCCAAATCGCCGCGCCGGTTGCGCGATGAGTTGTGGGAGGTCGTGTCGATGCCGCTGGCAGCCGACGAACGCGACATTCCACTGCTCAGCCAGCCCGATGCCGCGCAGAAGAAACAGTTGCGTGCGCTGCAGGATGCCGTCGCGGTGGTCGCCGCCGAACTGCAATTGCCGGACTCCGTGCTGGCCTCGCGTCGCACCTTGGAAGCCCTGCTCGAGGTCAAATCCGGCCCCGAGCACTGGCCGCGCACGCTGCAAGGCTGGCGTCGACCGTTGTTGGAACCGGCGCTGCTGCCACTGTTGCAGGATGGTTGATAGAAAGCTGCTTAACTCACGATGCAGTCGTCGCGTAGTCGAGTTGTTTGCCATGCTTTCGTCATTGGGTTTGCCGCCTTCCATTTACGATTTCCCGTTTCCCGCTGACCGTCAACATTCGCTATCCGCCGTCGGGACCACCCTCTGGCGTCATCCGCCCGGCCTCGGTATCCTTGCGCCTCTGGATGATCACTCGTGGGGCGGTAGCTCAGATGGGAGAGCGTCGCGTTCGCAATGCGAAGGTCCGGGGTTCGATCCCCCGTCGCTCCACCAATCCAGTCCTCTAAAGCAATCAACGAAGGCCGGCATCCTCGACCGAGGTTCCGGCCTTTTGCTTTCCCTAGCCTCCTATCTTGAACATCGGGCAATTGCCCACCATCTGTAGTCACGCATGACCGACGCCAACTCCACCCAGCCCACCGGCGACGCGCCTGTCGCCCGCGCTGCCAATGCGCGCAGCGAGTGGCAGGTGGTGCGCGACTTGCTGCCGTTCCTGAAGCCATTCGTCGGCCGCATCAGCCTGGCGCTGGCGATGGTGCTGATCGGCAAGCTCGCCAATCTCACGGTCCCGATCATTCTCAAACACCTGGTCGATGGCCTGGGCGTCACCAACAGCATATTGGTGCTGCCGGTCGGCTTGCTGCTGGCCTATGGCGCGGCGCGATTGTCGGTCACGCTGTTCACCGAGTTACGCCAAGTGGTGTTTGCGCGGGTGATGGCGCGCGTCTCGCGGCGAGTCACCTTGCAAGTATTCCGGCATCTGCATGCACTGTCGCTGCGCTTTCATCTGGCGCGCCGCACCGGCGGCGTGGCGCGCGATGTCGAACGCGGTGGCAGCGCGATTTCTGACTTGCTGGACTGGACGCTATACACGATCCTGCCGACCATCATTGAAGTGGCGATGGTCACCACCGTGCTGGTCTGGCAATACGACTGGGGCTTCGCCGGGATCGTACTGGTGACGCTGGTCGCCTACATCACTTTCAGCTTCTCGATTACCGAATGGCGCACGCGCTTCTATCGCGCGTCGGTCGAAGCCGACACCCACGCCAACGAGCGTGCGGTCGACTCGCTGCTCAACTATGAAACCGTCAAGTATTTTGGCAATGAAGAACACGAGGCGCGCCGCTACGACGAGAATCTCGTGCAACTGGAAAACGCGAGCGTGAAAAGTCGCAAGACGCTGGCCGTGCTCAACCTCGGTCAGAGTGCCATCGTCGCGATCGGCGTCACCGCGATGATGTGGCGCGCGGCCAACGGCGTAGTTGCAGGCACGATCACAGTGGGTGGCCTGGTGATGGTCAATGCCTACCTGCTTCAGCTCGCCGCGCCATTGAACCTGCTGGGCATGATGTATCGCGAAGTGAAAGCCGCGTTCACCAACCTCGAACGCCTGTTCGGCCTGCTGGATGAACGCATGGATGTGCAGGATCGCAATGACGCGCAGCCGCTGCGCACCGAGCAACCGCGCGTCGCATTCGAGAATGTGACTTTTGGCTACGATCCGCGACGAACGATCCTGCACGACGTGAGTTTCGAGATCGCGCCCGGCGGCACGCTGGCGGTGGTCGGGCATTCGGGTTCGGGAAAGTCGACTCTGGCGCGATTGCTGTATCGCTTTTACGACGTCGATTCCGGTCGCATTGTGATCGACAACGCCACCGGCACACCGCACGATATCCGCGACTACACGCAGGCATCGGTGCGCGGGGCGATCGCGATCGTCCCGCAGGACACGGTGCTGTTCAACGACACCATCTACTACAACATTCTGTATGGCCGGCCGGATGCAACGCGCGAAGAAGTCGAATCGGTCGCGCGCGCCGCGCACATCCACGATCTGATCGTGTCGCTACCCGATGGCTACGAATCCGAAGTCGGCGAGCGCGGATTGAAACTGTCCGGCGGCGAGAAGCAACGTGTCGCGATCGCGCGTGCGCTGTTGAAGAACCCTGCGATCCTGATCTTCGACGAAGCAACCTCGGCGCTGGATTCCAAGTCCGAAAAGGCGATCCAGTCCGAACTTGACCGCATCGCCGTTGGCCGCACCACGCTGGTGATCGCGCATCGGCTGTCGACCGTGATGTACGCCGACCAGATCCTGGTGATGGACGCCGGCCACATCATCGAACGCGGCAGTCATGCCGCCCTGCTCTCTCGCAACGGCGCCTACGCCGCGATGTGGCAGTTGCAGCAACGCGAACAAGAACAGCTGCGCTCTGCCGACCAAATTGCCTCGACGATGATCGAACTGGACACGACGCGATAGCGCAATCGTTCGGGCCAGTTCAAATCAATCGCAAAAAAAGCGTTGCTGCCGAGTGCGCGCAGCTGCGTCGGGAGCTTGGTGACGCAGCCTCCTGAACGTGCTGCTTGCAAGCACTTTCGAACGCAAAAAACGTCCGAGCATTGCGTATTTCATGCATACACAAGCCTCCCGGGCGGTCGGCGTGTTGCCGCCCGCACGTACTGTGGCCTTGCCGTTCGCCCGTCAGTTGCGGAAAGGCTTGGGTGGAAGCACAGGCAGTGGCGCCTGTTCTACGACCGGCGGTGTGTACACGACCAGCACGGTGGACGGTTGCGACTCCTCCGATGACACCAGAGACGGCGCCTCCGGTGACACTGCCAGCGGCGGCGGCACCGGA
>JBBQQH010000077.1:0-11163 GCA_038216155.1 Lysobacterales bacterium | reverse complement strand
TCGCGACCCATCTCGACTGGACCGAAAGTAAAACCCCGATTACCGTAATCTGCGAGTCACCAGACCTGTCGCCAGGCACGAGGAGTGTCTACAGAAATACCGGTCCGCGGAGGTTACGACCGGGCTGGTTAATTGCGGGTTAAGCGTAAGGGTTCAGCTTTGTGAAACCATATTTTTCAAGGTGTTACGACGATCGATTCGCCATTTCTCTGCGCGCTCGACGCACCCGCTGGGCGATGTAGTCGATCACCGCACCGGCCACGTCCTTGCCGGTGGCGGCCTCGATACCCTCCAGGCCAGGCGATGAATTGACCTCCAACACCAGCGGTCCGCGTCGCGACCGCAGCAAGTCCACGCCGGCGACGTTCAACCCCATCACCTTAGCGGCGCGAATGGCCACATCAATCTCGGCGGCATTCAATTTCGCCTCGCTGGCGGTACCACCGCGGTGCAGGTTCGAACGAAAATCGCCCGGCCGCGCTTTGCGCCGCATCGCCGCGACGACCTTGCCGCCCACCACAAAACAGCGCACATCCGACCCTTTGGCCTCGGAGATGAACTCCTGCACCAGAAAGGTGGCGTACAAGCCGCGCAACGCTTCGATCACGCTGCTCGATGAGGCCATGCCTTCAGTCAGGATCACACCCGCGCCCTGCGTGCCCTCGTTGAGCTTGATCACATGCGGCGGCTTGCCCAGCATCTTCAGCAGGTCGCTGGTGTCGTCGGGGTTATCGCCGAACACGGTGGTGGGCAGGCGGATGCCCTGCCGCGCCAGCAACTGGTGGCTGCGCAACTTGTCGCGTGCACGCAGGATGCCGTCGGAGGTATTGGGCGTGTACACGTTCATCATCTCGAACTGCCGCAGCACGGCCGTCCCGTAGCGCGTGACCGAAGCGCCTATGCGCGGCAGCACTGCGTCGTAATCGGTGAGCACGCGACCTTTGTAATGCATGTCGAAGCCACTGGCGTCGATGCGCATGTAGCACCGCAATGGGTCGAGCACGCGCACGCTGTGGCCGCGCTCACGCGCCGCCTCGATCAGCCGCCGCGTGGAATACAGCTTGCTGTTGCGCGAGAGGATGGCGAGTTTCATGGCGTTGGCTGCAAGGCGGGCGGGTGCTTGCCGAGGACGAACGAACGTCCGGGATGAATCAGGAATCGGCGCGCCAGCGCGGTGCGGCCCACCAACATCGGAAACAGCATATTGCGCCTTGAAGTCAGATTGATTTCACACTCTGACAGCATGCCTGCCAGCAATAGATGGGTGCGGATGAAGATGCGCTCGGTGGTGTGGCCGCCGGAATCGGTGACGGGTCGGCGGTCGTGCACGCGCGCCTGCGCCTGAATCGGTTGCTGATCGTGCGCACCGGTGCCAACGGTGAAGCGCACCCATTCAATTCCATCGCTGAGGTACGTTTCGATTTCATCCACGTGCAAGGCAGAGGAACGCGCGCCGCTATCGAGCTTGGCGCGAATCGCAGGGATGCCGAGGTCCGGCAAGGCCAGCCATTCACGCCAACCCAGCAACTGCCGCGGCGCGCGCGTTCGTTCGCTCATTAGCTAGCTCCGTGTGGCACGGTCTCGAACTCGCGGCAGCACGCGCAACCTCAAAGACGAGCCCGAATGCGCGTACTACGTTCAGAAACTGGAGCGGGTGAAGGGAATCGAACCCTCGTCAGTAGCTTGGGAAGCTACAGCTCTGCCATTGAGCTACACCCGCGAATGCGCGGATTATGCGAGGGTAGATTGCCGGGCGCCAGCATTCCACGCAAGTTGGCGCGGGCTTCGCATCATCAAAGGATTTCCGATGCAAATTACCGTCAACGGCCAGCCGATGCATCTCGACGATGCGCCCAGCGTTGCCGAGTTGTTGTCGCGCCTCGGTCATGCCGACCGCCGCGTCGCGGTCGAACGCAACCACGCCATCGTCCCGCGCAGTCGCCACGCCGTTGAGCGCTTAACCGACGGCGACAGCATAGAAATAGTCCAGGCATTCGGAGGGGGGTGAGGCAATGCGTTTGCAATCAGCCAGTGGCTGATTGCGTATTGCCGAACGCCCGAAGCAGGAGCGGAGGGCGGGGTTGCGCGGTGAGCGCTGGAAGCGCGAGCCCGCAACAGCTCGTGCGCAGCACGGAAGCGCTTGCAATCTGCCAGTGGCAGATTGCGCTGGATTTCACGCCGTAGGCAGGCCGAAAACTGCTCCTGCGTTTCCGGCATGACCACCATCCCTGGCGGCCAGAGTCCGTAGGCCGACCGCAATCGCATGCGCTTTCGACTGAGTGAGGCAGGGATGCCGAACTTAGCATCAGCCGAGCGTATGCAATCAGCCAGTGTCTGATTGCGCTCGATTTCACGCCGTAGGCAGGCCGGAAACCGCTCCTGCGTTTTCGGCATGACCGCCATCCGTGGCGGCCAGAGCGAAGGGCCGGCCGCAATCGCATGCGCTTGCGACTCAGTGAGGCATGGATGCCGAACTTAGCAACGGCCCGTGCGCCGCCACATTCAGCAGCTATCGCGCCATAATCAAATAATGACCACGCCTGCAGAATCACCCTCGGCCACAGCTGATCCTCTCGTCATCGCCGGACGCTCCTTCCACTCGCGCCTACTCACCGGCACCGGCAAGTTTTCAGGGCTTGAGCAGACGCGCCGGGCGACCGAAGCCGCTGGTTCGCAGATCGTTACGATCGCCATCCGCCGCAGCAATATCGGCCAGAACCCGGACGAGCCCAACTTGCTTGACGTGCTGCCGCCGGATCGCTACACCATCCTCCCCAACACCGCCGGCTGCTACACCGCCGACGACGCGGTCCGCACCTGCCATTTGGCGCGCGAATTGCTTGACGGCCACGCGTTGGTGAAACTCGAAGTGCTTGGAGATGCGAAAACGCTGTATCCCGACGTGGTGCAGACGCTGGCTGCGGCCGAACGACTGGTGGCCGATGGATTCCAGGTGATGGTCTACACCAGTGACGATCCGATTCTCGCCAAGCGCCTTGAGGAGATCGGCTGCGTCGCGGTGATGCCGCTTGCTGCGCCGATCGGCTCTGGCCTTGGCATCCAGAACAAGTACAACTTGCTGGAGATCATCGAAAACGCGCGCGTGCCGATCATCGTTGATGCCGGCGTCGGCACCGCATCGGATGCTGCGATCGCGATGGAACTGGGCTGCGATGGCGTACTGATGAATACCGCAATCGCAGGGGCGAAGGATCCGGTGATGATGGCGCGTGCGATGCGCAAAGCGGTCGAAGCCGGGCGCGATGCCTTTCGCGCCGGTCGCATCCCGCGCAAGCGCAACGCGAGCGCGTCCTCGCCGGTCGATGGTCTGTTTTTCTGATGATCGGCAATAACAAGGCCGCTTTTTCAGGCGCGATGAAGGACGAGGAGCATGCGTCGCCCAGTTCGAGCGCGGCGCCGAGGCGTCCGTTCACCGCCGTGGAAGGCGAACGTCGCATCCGCAGCTTCGTCTTGCGCGAAGGGCGGCAGACACCGTCGCAGCAGCGCGCGATGACGCAGGCATGGCCGCGGTTCGGCGTCGACTACGAAGGTGTGCCGCGCGATTTCGACGCCGTGTTCGGGCGCGCAGCAAAGCGTGTGTTGGAGATTGGATTCGGCAATGGCGATGCGCTGCTGCATGCCGCGTCCAATGACCCGGCGCGCGATTACATCGGCATCGAGGTGCACGCACCGGGCGTCGGCCGCGTGTTGAACGCGATTGACGCTGCCAATCTGACCAATCTGCGTGTGTATCGTCACGATGCGGTTGAAGTGCTGGAAGACGAAATACTTCCTGATTCACTGGACGAAGTGCGCATCTGGTTTCCCGATCCCTGGCACAAGAAGCGCCATCACAAGCGCAGGCTGGTCAATCCCTCATTTGCCGCGTTGCTCGCCAGCCGTTTGCGCAGTGGCGGGCTGCTGCACTTGGCAACCGACTGGCGCGACTACGCCGATCAAATGTGGGATGTGCTCGATGCGCAACCCGGTTTTCGCAACCGTTTCGGAGTACGCGGCGCCTGCGCGCGACCGGATTGGCGGCTGCAGACGCGATTCGAGACGCGCGGAATTGGGCTCGGCCACGGCGTATGGGATCTGCTTTACGATCGCATCGAACACGGATCGCAACCCACCGTTCAAGCGCAGCACGAGATTTAGGGGAAGCGCGTCGAAACACAGCTGCACAGCGACCTGAGCCTGACGCCCAGCATGATGATCGTGCTGGGGTTGATGGTGTTCACCATGGCGATGTTCATGGTCGAACGCTTCCGCGCCGATGTCACCGCTTTTCTGGTGATGGTGGTACTCGGCTTGACCGGGCTGGTGGCGAAGGATCAGGTGTTTGCTGGTTTTTCCAGTAACGCGGTGATCAGCGTGATCGCGACCATGATCCTTGGCGCGGGGCTCGAGCGCACCGGGGCGCTCAACCGATTGGCGGCGTGGCTGTTGCGCAAATCCAAGGGTGTCGAGCAACGCATGGTGTTGATGACCGCCAGCATGGCTGGCCTGGTCTCGGGTGGCATGCAGAATCCGTCGGTGACTGCGCTGTTTTTGCCCGTCGCCTCGCGTTTATCCGCGCGCACCGGCGTGGCGCTTTCGCGCCTGCTGCTGCCGATGGTGTGCGCGATCATCATGGGCAGCAGCCTGACCATGGTCGGCAACTCGCCGCTGTTGATGCTCAACGATCTGCTGGTCGCGGCCAACAACAATCTGCCATCCGGCATCGCGACCTTGCGCCCGTTCAACATGTTCGCGCCGTTTCCGGTTGGCGTTGCGTTGCTTGGCGCGTGCATCCTGTATTTTCGCGTGATCGGACCGCGCTGGCTTGGCCACGACGGCAAGAATGTCACCCCGGCGCGCACGGAAAGCTACTTTGCGCAGGCGTACGGCATCGAAGGCGACGTGTTCGAACTGGTGGTGACCTCTGAAAGCCCGTTGGTCGGGATGTCGGTGGCCGAGGCCGAGGCGCAGAAAGGCGCGCCGCTATTTTTGGCATTGCGAACAGGAAACGAATCGCGGTTGGCACCGCCAGCCGACCTGATGTTGTGGGTCGGCAGCGTGATCGGGGTGATGGCCTCGCGCGATGCGGCCAACGATTACGCGAAAGCCAACTTGTTGCAGCTGTCGTCGCGAATGAAGCAGTTTGGCGATCTGTTCAATCCCAGCCGCGCCGGCATCTCGGAGGCGGTGATTCCGCCCAATTCGCACTTCATCGGTCAAACCTTGCACGACCTGCACCTGCGTCAACGCATGGGCATCAGCGTGCTGGCGATCAACCGCGACAATCAGATCGTGCGCGAAGGCTTTCGCAAGATTTCACTCCGCGCCGGCGACATGCTGGTGTTCCACAGCATCTGGCAGGACCTCGCCAGCGCTGCGCGCGATCGCGATTTCGTGGTGATTACCGACTTTCCGAAGGACGAACAACGCCCGCACAAGCTGTGGCTGGCGTTGTCGATTTTCGCCGCCGCGCTTGGGCTGGCGTTGACCGCGGAACTGCCCACATCGCTGGCCTTGATGGCAGGTGCCGCTGCCATGCTGGTAACGCGCGTGGTCGACATCGACGAGGCCTATTCCTCGATTAGCTGGCGCACGGTGTTCCTGATGGCCTGCCTGCTGCCACTAGGCTGGGCGATGGATTCCAGCGGCACCGCAAACTGGCTGGCGCAAAATATATTGAACCTGTTGCCGACCGGCATTCCGACCCTGGCATTGCAGGCGGTCATCGCGGTGCTGACGGTCGCCTTCAGTCTGGTGATGAGCCAGGTTGGCGCAACAGTGGTGATGGTGCCGATGGCGATCAATATCGCAGTGGCAACAGGAGCGGATGCCTCCGCGTTCGCGCTGGTGGTGGCGCTATCGGCCTCCAACAACATGCTCAGCGTGTCGAATCCGGTGCTGGCGATGGTGGCCGGTCCAGCCGGTTACCGGGCCAAGGATTTCCTGCGCATCGGCGCGCCGCTAACACTGGTGTATCTGGCAATCGTGATGACCGTAGTCAATCTGCTTTTCTAAGAACGAGGGGGACCGATTTGCTCGGTCAATCCGCCTTGCTGACGAGCCACACGTGCCCATCACGCAACTCGACCGGCACTTCGCGCAGGGACTCGCCGCGGCTCGGCCCGGCAACACACAATCCGTCAGGAATGTTGAAACTCGCCCCATGCACCGCGCACACCAGCACGCCTTGATCGATCAGGAACTGCCCGGGCGCCCAGTCCAGCCGCCGGCCTGCGTGCGGACACACGTTCAGGAATGCTCGAACGCAATCACCTTGGCGCAGCAGGATCATCGATTCGGCGATGCCATCCACGTTGCCCTCAACTTCGTGGGCGGCACCGTCCATTACCTCGGACATCGCGCATAACAACGTCGGATTTAACGAACTTCTCACGAGCGAATTGTCATCCATCTGTAGCATGGCAATCGTGGTTGGATTGCCAGTTTGCCATGCCACGCGGCGGCAATCCCAATGTCCGATCGTCCTCCCCCGAATCCAGCGGAATCAATGCGATGTTCAGTTTTTCACGCCAGCACATGCACACGCTCTGGGGTCGTCTGTACCCGCGCAAGCCGCGTCATCCGCTGGTGCGGTTGATGATGGGCCTGCTGGGCGTCGCGGTGCTGGCACTGCTGGTGGTGTTCGGATTGTTTATCGGCGCTGCAATGCTGGCGGTCACCGCCGGGTGGCGGATTTGGTCGCGGTTGTCGGGCCCGGATGCCGCGCCGGCGATGGCGCGCCCAGCCGAACCGGGCGTGATCGAAGGCGAATACGCCATCGTGCGCAAGCCGCGCGACCCGCTGGCGCACCACTGATCGCTGACGTCCGCTCAGAATTGCCGCGCCTCATCCAATGACGAACACGAACGACGACGCTGGCTGGGTCATTCAGCCGCACGCGCGACCAAGCGTTGCAGTGCGCGGCAGCGCGCAACTCTTTCCGATCCACCGCATTTATTGCGTTGGTCGCAACTTTGCCGATCACGCGCGGGAAATGGGGCACGCCGCTCCGGCATCCCCAGAAGAACGCGGCACGCCGGCGTTCTTCAGCAAACCGGCCGACGCTGTGATCAGCGGCGCTGCGATTGCAGCAATTCCTTACCCACGCGAAACCGCCGATCTTCATCACGAGGTCGAACTGGTGCTGGCATTGGGTCGCGACGCGGATGGTGTGATCGCGCGCGAAGATGCGACGTCCATGGTATTTGGCCACGCCGTTGGCATTGATCTCACCCGCCGCGACCTGCAGGCAAAGGCAAAGGCAAACGGCTTGCCGTGGGATAGTGCCAAGGGCTTCGATGCCTCGGCGCCAATTTCCGAACTGGTGCCGCTGTCAGTCGCGGCGCCGCGCGAGACGGCGCTGTTGCAACTGGACGTCAATGGCGACTTGCGGCAAAGCGCGCCGCTGTCGGACATGATCTTCGATGTCGCCGACGTGCTGCACCATCTGTCGCGCTTTTACAATTTGCGCGCAGGCGATCTGGTGTTCATGGGCACGCCAGCAGGTGTCGCTGCACTGCAACGCGGCGATCGCTTTAACGCGCGGGTCGAAGGCCTGGTTGAATTGCACGGCGCGATTGCAGATTGAATGGCGCGCGAAACCCGACTGCCAGGCCAGATCACGAATTGTCAGCGTTTACTTGAAGGAGAACAGCCGTGGGCATGATCAAGGAGTTCAAGGAATTCGCGATGCGCGGCAACGTCGTCGATCTTGCCGTGGGCGTGATCATCGGCGCGGCATTCGGCAAAGTCGTCACCGCGCTTGTGGACGGCATCATCATGCCGCCGATCGGATTGCTGCTGGGCGGTGTGAATTTTCGCGATTTGGCATACGTACTCAAGCCCGCCGTGGTGGATGCGACCGGTAAGGTCACCACGCCTGCGGTCGCAATTCAGTACGGCGCATTCACTCAGACCGTAATCGATTTTGTGATCGTCGCATTCGTGATTTTCCTCCTCGTCAGGGCCATGAATCGACTGAGCCGCACGGAACCGCCGCCGCCTGCCGCACCCAGCGACGAAGTGAAACTGTTGACCGAGATACGCGACAGTTTGCGCACGCAGAAATAATCGGGCGCAAGTCGATTGAAGGTAAGGGTCGCGCAAACGTGCCACTGACGATCAATCCCGCGTGTTAGCCGCTCAGCGGGCCATCGGATTCGGCGTGCGCCTTTGCCCACTCCGCCATGCACAACGCCGCGGCCACTGAGACGTTCAGGCTTTCCACCGCGCCACTGCCGGGGATGCGCAATCGCAACTCACTCGCTGCGCTGAGCGCGTCGGGCAAGCCTTCACTTTCTCCGCCAAACAGCAAGGCCAGCCGCGAGGGCAGCCTTGCGTCGAAAATCGACTCGCCGCCGCGCACCAAAGTTGCGCCCATCGCGAATCCCGCGCCACGTAATTTTACAAAAGCGGCATCGGCATCGTCGATGCGCAGCACCGGCACGCTTTCCGCGCCGCCTTCGGCAACCCGTACCGCTGCTCCTGACAACACGGCGTTGCCAGTTTTGGGCATCAGCACCGCCGCCACGCCGAAATGCGCGGCGCTGCGCAGGATCGCGCCGAGGTTGTGCGGATTGCCGATCGCGTCCAGCCACAACAACAGCGCTGGCGCCTGCGCCGGCAAAGAGTGCAGCAATGCATCCAGCGTCAGTGCGGCTGGCAGGAGCAGATCGAAACACACACCCTCGTGATGGCTGCTGGAGGTGAGTCGTTGCAGATCATCCTCCTCGATCACGCGATAGCCGATGCGATTTGCAACGCACCATGCGAGCACGTTCTTGAATGGCGGAATCGACGACTGCGTCAGCCAGACTTTGCGCACGTCCTGCGCTCGATGCTTGAACGCAGCCAGACAGGCATTGACACCGTGGATGCGCTGCTCCGGATCACGCGTGGAGCGCGATCGCAGTGCATCCTCATCATGAGGACGCGACGGGCGGCGCGACGGTGGCCGTTCACTGCGCATTAATCATCTCGTCATCGATCGCGTCGCGCGTGATTGCATAGATCACCATATCCATCAGCTTATCGTGCTTGAACACCAGCTTGCGCAGAATCGCCTCGCGCACGAAACCAGATTTCTCCAGCACGCGCATTGAGGCGAGATTGTCGGCGAACACGCGCGCATGCAGCCGGTACAACAGTAACTCGCGCAATGCGTGCGGCACCAAGGCCGACACTGCAGCACTGACAATGCCCTCGCCCCAGTAGGCGCGTCCCAGCCAGTAACCGAGTTCGGCGCTGCGGCTTTCGACGCCTTCGCCCGGATGCACGCCAATGCCTCCGCTGGCCTCACCGTTGACTTCGATCGCGTAACACTTCTCGCCCGGCAAATGCAGCGCCTGGCTGATGAAGATGCACGCGTCCTCGTCAGTATAGGGATACGGAAAGCGGTGCCCGAGTCGGCGCGAGACCTCGGGATCGTTCGCATGCCGCACTAGCGACTCGACGTCACCGAGTTGCCACTCGCGCAGGCGAAAACCTGGGCAATCGATGATCGTCGGCCAGCTCACGCGCGGTCTCCCTGTGCGCGAATGCATCGGCTGCGCCCCACGCCACACGCCTGCAAAAACGCCGGCACGAAGCCGGCGTTTTCGTTGGTCTGCTGATCGGACAAGATCAACCGACCTTGCCGTCCCAGCGACCCAGCGCGGCCATGCCGTTGTCGCGCGCGCGCTCGTAAACCATCGCCTGCGCAGCGGCCACGTTGGCGGTGGTGTCCTTGCCCCAGATCCCCAGCGCGGCGGTCTGCATCGCGCGACCATAGCTGAAGGACAGTGGCCACGGATGCGGACCCATGCGGTTCATTGCATCCAAGTGCGCGGTGGCATCGAAATCCGATTGTCCGCCTGAAAGAAACACGATCCCCGGCAACGCCGCCGGCACTGTGCTCTTGAGGACGCGCAATGTGTATTCGGCGACTTCCTCGACGTCGGCCTGCTCGCGGGCGTCCTTGCCAGACACAACCATGCTGGCCTTGAGGATCGTGCCTTCCAGCATCACGTTGTGCTCGTACAACGCACCGAACAGCGTACGCAGCGTGATCTCGGTGACCTCGTAGCAGGCCTCGAGGTCGTGGTCGCCATCCATCAGCACTTCGGGTTCGACCATCGGCACGATGCCCGCTTCCTGGCACAACGCAGCGTAGCGCGCCAGCGCATGGCAATTGGCTTCGATGCAGGTACCGGACGGATTGTCCTCGCCGATCGCGATCACCGCGCGCCACTTGGCGAACCGCGCACCGAGGCGAGCGTATTCCTTCAAGCGCTCGCGCAATCCATCGAGACCTTCGGTGACCACATCGCCCGGAAACCCGGCCAGCGGCTGCGGACCCTTGTCGACCTTGATGCCGGGGATGATGCCGGCCTTTGCCATCACCTGCGCAAACGGCACGCCGTCGGCAGTTTTCTGTCGCAGCGTTTCGTCGTACAAAATCGCACCGGAAATATGGTCACCGAGTTTCGGCGTGGTCAGCAGCATTTGGCGGTAAGCGCGGCGATGCTCTTCCGTATTCTCCACACCCACAGACTCAAAGCGCTTCGCGATAGTATTGGTGGATTCGTCGATCGCGATAATGCCCTTGCCCTCGGCCACCATGGCTTGCGCGGTTTCTGCTAACTGATCGATGCTCATATGCGGCTCCGGTGTGGCTGCGGGTAGCCGGTGATTATAACGGATGCCTCAGGCTGGAGGCGGCCGGTCGACATGGGTTCGAGTAACGGACGCGGGTGCCAAAAACTGGTGCCCCGGCATCACAACTCTCCCAATCCTTCCGCCGCGCCGTCCGCGCCGACTTCCAGCAGACGTAGCGTGTTCGTCGCGCCGTGCAGTTCCATGTTGTCGCCACTGGTGAAGATCACCTTGTCGGCCGCAGCCAGCAGTCCAAGTTGAAACAGACGCGTGATCGCGGCGCGGGCGGCGTCGCGTGGCGGCAGACCGCGGCTGTCGAACGCAATCGGAAACACATCACGCATCATCGCCATGCGTCGACGCGCATCGGCGTGTCGCGACAATCCGTAAATCGGCACCGCCGAGCGAAAGCGCGATAGGAAGCGCGCGGTGCCGCCGGATTCGGTCAGCACCACGATTGCTCGTACGCGGATGTGTTCGGCCAGGAACATCGACGCCATCGCGATCGCCTGGTCGGATTGCTGCAAGTTG
>JBBQQH010000076.1:0-11281 GCA_038216155.1 Lysobacterales bacterium | reverse complement strand
TCGGTTTGGTGTTGAGGCGGCCGGTCGTTTCGACTACGACCTGCTGCTGTTTGTCGCCAATTGGCCGACGCCGCGCCGTTACGCGTGGCAGACGCTGCTGCGCGCGCGGGCGATTGAAAACCTTGCGTGCGTGGCGGCGGTGAATCGCGTCGGCAGCGATGGCAATGGCATCGGATATAGCGGCGACAGCGTGGCGCTGGATGAGTTGGGCATGCCTCTGGTGGAGTTGGGGGATCGCGAGGAGGTCGCTACGGTGACGTTCTCGGCGGAAAAGCTGCACGCGCATCGCGAGCGGTTTCCCGCGCAACTCGATGCCGACGTGTTCAACATTGAATAGCGCCAAGAAACCCCAGGGCCGAATTTTGAAATTACCCACGGGTTACAGCCTTGCACTTTCCGAAGGCCGAGACCGCCTTGCCGTACTGGGTCGAAATGTCGTGCTCGCCGATCTCGTCCGCAATCGCCGGCTCTGGAGCGCGCACCCAATCGGTCATCCCAGCCATGCCAGCTTTAGTCCGTGTGGACGTCGGCTTGTCGTCAAGTCTACGTCCGGTGATATCGCAATGCTCGACTCGACTTCGGGAGAGCGCATTGCAGAATTCGCAGCCGAAAGAAACGGGGAAGGCTGCGAAATCGACTTTTCGCCGTGCGGCCTGTTTCTTGTGGACGGGGATTGGAGTGGCTGCATCTCGGTCCTGGATTCTGCAACCGGGAGCTTGGTCGAGCGATTCGAAAATCCGGGTTACATGGTCTGCAGTTCGTCGCACGATTCCGAACGCCACGCTTGGCTATTGCTGCAACAGCCCAAGGCAACGATGCGGGAATGCCACCCAGTGCCGCTGTTATCAATTTGGAGTTGGCCGCTGGCGGCTCCATGAATCGCCCCGTCTTTCCCGGAGGCTCCAACTCTTAAGAGGATGGAGCCATGAACAGATCATCAAAGTTTTCTCCGGAGGTCCGCTAGCGGGCGATCCGGCTGGTGCTCGAGCACCAAAGCGAGCACAGCTCGCAATGGGCCGCGATCAGATCGATCAGCGGCAAGATTGGCTGCAAACCGGAGACACTGCGGCTGTGGGTGCGTCGGGCCGAGCGTGGTCGTGGGCTGCGGCCCGGACCCATGACCAATGAGACCCTAGGCGTCCGGAGCGAAAAATTGCGATGGGCAATCGGAACTAGGGTCCGATTTGAAGTTCCCGGCAAGCACCTGTGAATTCGATGTCGCCATTCGCGAGTCCGGAACCGGTATCCACAATTAGCGTGAACTCAGCTGTGTACCGATCCAACTTCAATCCGTATCGCGTCCCATCGGCGGCCACCAAGCGCGCCGCGTAGGCTTTCCGAGTCACTTGCCCAGGGCCATCGGCCCGGCCATGCAGTGTCTTGATCCGGAACCGCAAACTGTCCGGCTGATAGACCAAAACAGAAGTTCCTTCAGTGCTACTGCCGCCCGAGTATCGCGTACCGGTGCAATAGTAAGTTCGCCCGTGCGGCAAGGGATCAACCGTTGCAAGAGCAGCCAGCAACAACATCACCATGGCGCGAACTCCAGAAGGGTCGGCTGATTCTTACCCATCGCGCACGACAAAGCTAGCAAGCAGAGCGGCTTGTATTCCTCTCATGACTTTGCCAGTCTCGACCGTCGGCATTCGCCGGGGACAGGGGTGGGTCTTGGACACGAATCTCATTCACACCTTGTTTTCAGGCATTTCGTTGCGTCACACCGCGATGGGTGTGAAAAAGTTCACACCGCTAAAATTGGCGCACCGCCCATGCAGTCGAGCCTTGTTGGCCGCTTTATTGGCTCTTCTCGCGTTCAACGCACTCGCAGATGTGGATCCCCGTGCCGAGTTCGACAAGAAGATCAAGTCAGCCCAGGTTGTCTCGGTCCTGGGTCCCAACCTGGCGGGCGACTCGACCAATCTCTACACCGGATCAACCTCGTTCAGTGCCACCGACGTGAGTTTGCCGGGCGCTGTTGGTCCAGGCGTGGCGGTGGGGCGTACTTATGCAATTGAGGCTGGCCGTCAGGAGGCCAAGGCGGGCACAACTGCGAGTACTCGGGTGCGTCTATTCGGGGATTGGGACCTAGATATTCCCTACATCAGCGGCGTGTACTCAAACCAGCAAGGCTGGGATATTGACTCCACAACGCCTCTGAAGCGCTGTTCCGTTCTCAGCGAAACGCGGTCAGACGGTTCGCCGGCCATCGGCACACCGCGTCCCTATCCCGTGGCGTTTCCGCAGTGGTATCCGACTGAGTTTTGGAGCGGCACTGACATGCACCTCCCCGGCGGAGGCTCCCAGACGTTGCTGATGGCGAACGTATCCGGAGTTCCAAAGCCAACAACCGGCGGCCCGTATCACTGGACGTCGAAGGATGACTGGTGGTTTTCCTGTTTGGACCAGACGATCAATGGGGGAACCATTGGAGGCGAAGCGTTTGTGGCCTTGAGCCCAAACGGCGACAAGTACACGTTCGACTTCATGACCAGTCGGTGGGTCGGGAGGCTCTGGGAGCAAATCTGCATGTTGGATGGGATCGAAAATCCTGACTATTCCTTCGGTAATCCGTGTGACCACCGCACCGTGGCGCGCAAGGAGTTCATGCTCCTCCCGACCCGGATAGAAGATCGATTCGGCAATTGGGTGGTCTACAACTGGTCCACGGATGCCTTTGCTCGACTCAATAGCATCGTCGCCAAGGACGGCCGAACGATCACGCTCAGCTACAACGCGAGCGGCTTTGTGAGCTCGGTCACCGATGGGTCGCACACTTGGACCTACCAATACTCAGGCAGCAGCTTGACCTCGGTTGTTCTTCCAGATGGGACAAGCTGGCAATATTCCTTTGCTGGCTTCGACTACCTTGGTGCGCAATCCTACAGCTGTCAGGACATCGCCGAGCCCTTCAACTGCTATTCGCCCCCGATGCATTACGTTTCGGCAACCGCGTATGCAATCCACCCCTCTGGTGCCCGTGTCGATTTCACCGTGGCTAACCACTTCAAGCCCACGGTGAATGGCATGGGCACAGGCGGGGGGTCGTATCCTTTCGGATTGATTTCAAAGTCGCTGTCAGGCCCTGGGATTGCCACGGCGACTTGGACGTTTTCGTATGCGCCCACGCGTGATGAATTCAAGGCGGCTTGCGCTGCGGGCCCCTGTCCGGCGCAAGTGACCACGGAAGCGATCGCGCCCGACGGAAGCATTACCCGGTCGGCCTTCGGCATCGTTCCGTTTACGAACCAGGGCCTGCTTTTGTCGGAGCAATCCGGGAAAGTGGTAAGCGGTGCGGCAGTGTTCACGAAGACAGCGCTATTTGGCTACGCGTCGCCCACTGGGGGAAGTGGATTTACGGTTCAGCGGGGAACGAATCCAATGAACTTGGACCCCGCACTGACCGATTCGGCAGAGACGTTTTACTCCGAACTCAAATTGCCCGTAAATCTGAAGCAGACGACCCTGCAAGGCGTCCAGTTTGCATGGCAAGCAACCGCGTTTGACGCTTATGCAAGGCCCACGGCGACCACGAAGGCCAGCACCGGCAACGACGGCGGCGATTCGATTCTCGTTGAGACGATGAGCTACAAGAATGACACCGCAAAATGGGTCATCGGTCTGCCCGAACGAACGTGGTGCTGGAATGCTCCCGAATGCAATGGGACAACCGGGCGCGAAATGAGCTTTACGGATTACAACGCGTCAAGCCTGCTTCCGTGGAGGACTTATTCGTTCGGCATTTCCGGGCCGACGTTTGCCTACAATACTGATGGCACTCTCGCGACCGTGACAGACGGCCGCGGCAACACAACGGCTGTGGGTAGTTGGTATCGCGGTGTTCCCCGACTTATTACATGGCCTGCAATCGCTCCGGCCTCAAGCAAGACGCGAACGGCAGTTGTCTCGCCTGTTGGCGAAATCACCGGCGTGACTGATGAACTCTCGAACCAGACACTCTATTCATACGATTCGATGTCCCGCGTCAGCGCGGTCACCTACCCGGTCACGGGCCAATCTTGGAATGCGCTCGCGCGGGGACTGGCATCAGTGGCCGGGGCCGAGTACGGAATCCCTGCCGGGCACTGGCGCGAGACCATCCAGACCGGAAATGGCAAGGTCACGACGTTCTATAACGCACTGTGGCAGCCGGCGGTCGTACTGACTGAGGATGCTGGCAACGTCAACACTCGAAGTTTCGTTGTGAACCGCTACGACGCCATGGGCCGGAAGACCTTTACTAGTTACCCGGTCCTGACCCTGACTACCGTCAATGACACACTCAAGGGTGTTTTGACGGCGTACGACGAACTGGGTCGCGCGACAGGCACCCAGCAAGACTCGGAACTGGTTGGCGGACAGTCGATGCTTACCACCAGCACCCAGTATTTGTCCGGCTTCCGAACTTCAGTCACAAATCCACGGGGCATCAGTACGACTACCTCATACAAAGTATTCGACTCGCCGAGTTCGGACATGCCGGTCAAGCTGCTAATGCCGGAGGGAGTGATTACGACCACTTCGCGGCAGTCTGCGCTTGGCAAGCCCGTCAGCATCAAGCGCGAGGGGCTTTACGGCGGCACCAGTGTGGATGCCTTAAGGAGCTACATCTACGATAGTGGCGAGCGGCTTTGCAAGTCCATCAATCCTGAGTCTGGCGCAACGCTGGTCGACTACGACGCTGCTGGAAATATTGCCTGGAGCGCCGAAGGGACGTCGCTCATTTCGCTTGTCTGCGACCGAACTAGCGTCTCGGTGGGCCAAATGAACATCCGCGCTTACGACAGCATGAACCGGGTCTCTGCCGTGACAACCCCTGGCAATGTGGCCGACATCGCCACGACCTATGAAGCCGACGGCTTGGTCAGATCCCTGACTGCTTCCAACCCCGGTGGGGCGTCGGTGGTGACCGAGTACTTCTATAACAACCGCCGGATGCTGCTCTCGGAAAACTCCTCACAACCGGGGTGGTACCTGACCAGCGTTGGCTACGGTTACGACGCCAATGGCCACGCGTCGTCGCTGACCTATCCCGACATGCAGCAGGTGACCTACGCACCCGACGCACTCGGCCGCCCGACCCAGGTCGGCACGTACGCCACCGGCATCAGCTACTACCCAAATGGGGCGATGCGCGGATTCACCTACGGCAACGGTCTGGTCCGCACCATGACCCAGAACGCCCGCCTGCTGCCGGCGACCAGCGTGGACAAGAAGCCCGACAACTCGGTGATCGCCATCAGCGACACCCTGAGCTATGACCCCGACGGCAACGTGCTTGCCATCGTTGACGGCGCCCAGGGTGGCACCACCAGCCGCACCATGGCCTACGACGGGCTGGACCGGCTGACCAGCGCCAACTCACCTGGCCAGTGGGGCACCGCCACCTACGCCTACGACCCGCTCGACAATCTGCGCGTGACCGACATCGGCGGCACCGCCGCGCGGCAGTACCGCTACACCTACAGCCCCAGCACGAATCTGCTGACCGATATCAAGACGCCGCTCGGGGCCACCGTCTTCGGCTTTGCCTACGACGCCCGCGGCAATCAAACCCTCAAGGGCGGGCAGGGCTACCAGTTCGATGTCGCCAACCGGCTAACCTCAGTCACCGGGAAGGAGGATTACCGCTACGACGGCATGGGCCGGCGCGTATTCGCATGGTCGCCGCCGGGCACCATCATGCTCTGGCAGTACGCACAGGATGGTCGCGAGCTCTACGCCTCTGACGGCCGGCGCAGCCAGAACCGCAGCAACATCTATCTGGGCAATACCGTGTTGGCCACGCGCACCCTTGACTGGGGCACGGGCACGGTCAACGTGCGCTACCTGCATACCGATGCGCTGGGCAGTCCGGTGGCAGAAACCGGCCCCACCGGCGCCATCCTCAAGCGCAACAGCTACGAGCCGTTCGGTGCGGCCTACGGCGGCACCAGCCTCGACGGCATTGGCTACACTGGCCATGTGATGGACCAGGCGACCGGGCTGACATACATGCAGCAGCGCTATTACGATCCCGCTATCGGCGCCTTCCTCTCGGTTGATCCGATGGCCGTGGATACCAAGACGGCATGGAACTTCGGCCGTTATAACTACGCCTCGGATAGCCCGTATCGGTTTAAAGACCCAGATGGCAGGGCATCTGTTGGCTGCCAGGCCACGAATTCATGTCCTGGACAGAACTTCACCAAGCCTACTGCTCCCCCATCCCTTCCTCAGCCTGTGGTGGATGCCGTTCTTGGAGCTGGCTCGGGAGTAGTGACTGGGGCCTCGCTGGGAACAGTAAGCCCGTCTGCGGTGGGCATCGACACAAAACACGCGGATACGAACAGCAAGACTTTCGTTGTCGCAAACGGCGCTGGACAAGGAGTCGGTGTGGTAGCTAGCGCCGGAGCAGTAACGAAAGTGGCGACGGTTGCTATGGCCTCACCGACAGTCCGGACTATGGTTTTGGCAACCGGCATGGCTGCAGGCGGTGACGGCCCCGCAGCATCAGCGGCTTCAGCGTACTTGGAGGCGCAAGCGTTGCGGCAGGAAACCAAGGAGGCTGCTACCAAGATTGTGGAATTGATATCGAAGGGTCCCAAGCCATAATCGTTTCGTTGCAAGCGCCGTATCGGACAAGTTCTGGGAGTCGAGTTGAATATAAGCAGTTCACCTCCGCAAGATGAGGTTCAATCGTTACTCCGACTACTCGATAGCGGCAAGTATTCAGATTGCCTGGAAGGATTCCGGAAGCTTGCGCTCGAAGACGACATTGGCGCTGCCATGGCGTTGGCTCAGATTTACCTAAAGGGGGGCGATGGGATAGCCGCAGATATGACAGAGGCTAGGCGCTGGTTAGAGCATGTGGTTACACAGATACCCTTACCCCGCGCCTATCACGAGCTGGGAATACTTCACTTCGGCGGATTGGGGGTGCCGAGGGACGTAAAGCTTGGAATTAAGTACTTCAGAAAGGCGGCTTTGAAAGGTTTCAACAAAAGTACTTATGCGGTAGGTCTAATCTATACAGATCGAAGAGAAATTAAAGGAAGAGCGCGCAGCGGACGCATATTACTTCGCAGCAGCCTCGGTTTCCGCGAGCTATCTATACGGATGAGATTATTCGCAATCGTACGAATACTGGTCAGTTTTGCCATTTGAAAGCAGGGCTAACAAAGGCAATCGTCGGAGTAGAGTCGGAGTGCCTTCCGCGTCGCCGCCAGGCAGGATGTAGCTACGCCTGACTTGCCAGCATCGAATCGAGCACATGCGCGATGGCGCGTTGCTTTGCTTTTGGCAGGGCTTCGATCTGTTGTAGCTGATGGGCGATCTTGGACTGCGGCCCCCGCTTGCCGGCGTGGCGCTTGGCCGGCACACCGATCAATGCTTCGATGGAGATGCCGAGCACGCGTGCAATGGTGGGTAACGTGGCCGCGGCGATCCGGGCGGTGCCGCCTTCGTAATGCGCCATGGTCTGCTGGGCCACGCCCAGTTCCTGGGCCAGGTCGGTCTGGGTAAGGCCGAGCGCCTTGCGGTGTTCCGCAATCCGGCCACCGAGTTGCCGATAGAAGTCTGGGTCTTTCATGGTGGGCGCGGACGCGTGATTAGGTAGGTCGAGCATAGATCGGCTCCAAATGACGGCGGATTGACTATACCCATAATATGGGTACTCTGTGCATGGGTTATTTTTACCCAAAACCCCTTGACAGGTTTTTGCCCGGAGCCCGCCCGATGACGCAACCCCTTGATTGTTCGTCCGCGGCCCTGTCCGCGCCGCTGCTGCCGGCCCGGGGAGATGGGCTTGAGCTCGCCGGCGCCGACGACCTGCGCTTTAGCCGCGGTCCGCGCAGCTACCGGGCGCGCGGGCTGGCGCGCTGCCTGTCGGCCGAATCGTTGAAGGTGACGCTGCGCCTGTCGATGGGCGAGCACCTGCACGTCGACACGCTCGATCTGTACCAGGCGCGGCAGCGAGCGGCGTTCGTGAAGGCGGCGGCATTGGAACTGGGCACGGCCGAGACCATCATCAGCGCCGACCTGGCTGCGCTGGTGATCGCGCTGGAGCCGCTGCAGGAACAAGCGATCCGCGGTGCGCTGCAACCGGACGCGAGCGAATCGGCGCCGGTGTTGAGCGCTGCCGAGGAAGCCGCCGGCCTGGCGCTGCTGCGCGATCCTGACCTGGCACTGCGCATCGTGAGCGATGTCGAAGCGATCGGCGTGGTCGGCGAAGGCACCAATGCGCTGGTCGGCTACTTGGCCTGCGTGTCGCGCCTGCTCGACAAGCCGCTCGCGATCCTGATCCAGTCGACCAGCGCCGCCGGCAAATCAACCTTGATGGATGCGCTGCTGTCGTTGATGCCGGTACACCAGCGCGTGCACTACAGCGCGATGACCGGGCAATCGCTGTTCTACATCGGCGAGGGCGATCTGAAACACAAGATCCTGGCTATCGCCGAGGAAGAAGGCGTGCGGCAAGCAGCGTATGCCTTGAAGCTGCTGCAGAGCCAGGGCGAGCTGACCATCGCTTCGACCGGCAAGGATCCAGCGACCGGCAAGCTGGTCACCAGCGAATACCGCGTCGAAGGCCCGGTGATGTTATGCCTGACCACGACGGCGATCGACATCGATGAGGAATTTCTCAATCGTTGCCTGGTGCTGACCATCAACGAAACCGTCGAGCAAACCGCGGCAATCCAGCAGCGACAACGGCAGGCCCGCACGCTGGCCGGCCTGCAGGCGAACGTGCGCGCCGACCAGGTGCTGAGCGCGCACCGCGCCGCGCAGACGCTGCTGCGGCCACTGGCGGTGGTGAATCCCTTTGCCGAAAGCCTGACCTTCGCCAGCGACCGCGTGCGCCTGCGTCGCGACCACGTCAAATACCTGGCGCTGATCGATGCGATCGCGTTGTTGCACCAGCACCAGCGTGTCGTCGCGACGCTTGAGGTCAACGGGATCCAAGTCGAGTACATCGAGGTCGCGCCTGCCGACATCGCGCTGGCGAACCGCTTGGCGCATGCGGTGCTGGGCCGCAGCCTGGACGAGCTGCCGCCGCAGACCCGCCGCGTGCTCGGAGCGCTCGATGACTGGGTGAGCGCGCAAGCGACCACGCAAGGCCTCGACCGGGGCGCCGTGCGCTTCACGCGCCGCACGGTGCGCAGCGCCTTGGGCGTGAGCGACACCCAACTGCGCGTGCACCTGGAGCGACTGGTGAGCTTGGAATACGTGCGCTCGCACTCGGGCCAGAACGGCAGCCTGTACACCTACAGCCTGGCCTTCGATGGCCACAGCGACAGCGAGGCGCCGCAGCTGATGGGCTTGGCCAGCCCGGAAAGCGCGCCGACCTTGCGGGGTAAATCGACAACCTCGCGGGGGTCGAGCCCCAACCTTGCGGGCACCTTGCGGGTGCCTCGCGGCCCCCTTGCGGCCCCCTCGCGGCGCAGTGAATCCGCTGAAAACCCCTCAGAAATAGCACTCGACGCAGCTATTGCACCCGTCGCAACGCAAAAGGCACGTAGCAGGAAGCTCAATGGCCATGCGCCGAGCGGCCACTGATGGCCGGCAAGCGCAGCGAGCGCCTGGCGGCGCTGCTGGCGCCGTCGCCGCCGGACTCGCTCGCCGCGTGGATCCGCCGCTACGTGACGCACTTGGAGACGCAGCACCGCAGCCTGGCCGACCAGCGCACGCGCAGGAGCCACCTGACGCACTTCCATGCCTGGTGCGCCGAGCGCGCCATCGACCGTCCGCAGGATGTCACTCACGCGCATCTGCAACGCTTCCAGCGCTACTTGTTCCTGTATCGCAAGGTGAGCGGCGCCCCGATGGCGATCAATGGTCAACGCATCGCGCTGTTTACCGTGGAAATGTTCTTCCGCTGGCTGGTGCGGCAACGCGTGGTCGTATCGAACCCGGTGGCCGATCTGGAGTTGCCGCGTCGCACCGACGACCTACGCGACCCGCTGACGCTAGCCGAAATGGAAACGGTGCTGGCACTGCCCGACATCGAAACGCCGGAAGGGTTACGGGATCGTGCTTGCCTGGAGTTGTTCTATGCCACCGGCATCCGGCGCATGGAGTTGGCCAACCTGCATCAATCGGACATCGATCGAGAACGCGGCACGCTGCATGTGCGCTTGGGTAAAGGCAAGAAGGATCGGTTCGTACCAGTCGGCGAACGCGCCCTGGCCTGGATCGGCAAGTACGAACGTGAGGCCCGGCCGGAGTTGCTGAGCGATCCGTCAGTGAAGCACTTGTTCTTGAATCAATATGGACAACCCCTATCTCCTGATGGGTTGAGTTGGCGTGTGCGCGACTACTTCCAGCAAGCCGGCATTGAGAAGCGCGGCGCCTGTCATCTGTTCCGGCACACGATGGCCACGGCCATGCTCGACAACGGCGCCGACATCCGCCACGTCCAGGAAATGCTGGGCCACACGCAGATTGCGACGACGCAGCGTTACACGCATGTCTCGATCGCAAGACTGAAAGCCGTGCACGCCGCGACGCACCCCGCCGCGAAGCTCGAACGCCGCGAGCGCGAACAGTTCGACGCCGAGGACTGAGACAACATCAAACGCGGTTAACGGGGCTAGTGTCGCTTCCCACCGCTGTCACGCCGCGTGCAACGGCGCTGCACTGCGCCGCTACGGCGGCTCCGTTACGCTCCGCAGCAAGCGCCGCGCCAGCTCTAACCGGCCGTCCCTGGCCGTCTTCGTTGATCAGCACGCTTCGCTCAGTCACGCTCGGCTCGTGCCTTGCGTTTGCCTGCACCCGCTCACGCGCTTGCAGAGGTTGGATCTAGCCCGCCCCGTGCGGCTGCGCCCCACGGCACGCGCCGCTACGCACATCGTTCGCTTCCCCCATCCCCACTCACGCAGAAGGTCCCCGCTTCGTTCCACCGGCGTCGCATGCGTTCGTGGGGCTATGGCGGCCCTAACGACATAACGTGCTGTTATGCAAAGTGCCACGCCTGCGCGTGCCACTTGTCGCTTCGCTGCGCTCGCCGCATAACCCACGCTATGTCACCGGGCCGCAGCACGTCCCTGTGCTTTGATAAGGCGTGCGGCCATCCATGGCCGCACCAATGTTCCAGCGTCCTGCACGCAGCTCACGCCGCGTCTGCGCGCCATCCCTGGCTTGCTGCTTCGTCCTGGTCCTCGCAGTGGCGCGTGGGTTCCGTCGTGCTTACTTCGGTCACACCATCGCCACGCGCTGGTCAGCAGGATGGGGGGGCTTTGTTCTCGAGCGACGAAGCGAAGTGACCGTGCGCTGTCCACGCGTTGTCCACAGCCGATGCGCAGCATCG
>JBBQQH010000075.1:0-11736 GCA_038216155.1 Lysobacterales bacterium | reverse complement strand
ATCGGCACCGCCGAGCGAAAGCGCGATAGGAAGCGCGCGGTGCCGCCGGATTCGGTCAGCACCACGATTGCTCGTACGCGGATGTGTTCGGCCAGGAACATCGACGCCATCGCGATCGCCTGGTCGGATTGCTGCAAGTTGCGCGGCGCCTTTTCGAAATCGGTATCTGCCTCGAACTGCCGCTCCGCACCCAGACAAATGCGCACCATTGCCTCGACCGCCTTGACCGGGTATTTACCTGCCGCGCTCTCAGCCGAAAGCATCACCGCATCGGTGCCATCGATCACCGCGTTGGCTACGTCCAGCACTTCGGCGCGGGTGGGAATCGGCGATTCCACCATCGACTGCAGCATCTGTGTAGCGGTGATCACCACCTTGTTTTGCGCCAGCGATTCGCGAATGATCTTTTTCTGCAGGCCCGGCAGTTCGGCATCGCCGATCTCCACGCCAAGATCGCCGCGCGCCACCATGACCGCATCCGACGCTTCGATGATCTCGACCAGATTGACGATCGCTTCCGCGCGTTCAATCTTCGCCACCAGCGACGCGTTCGAACCGGCCTGCCGAGCAAGCGCACGCGCTTCGTGGATATCCGCTGCCGAGCGGCAAAACGAGATCGCCATGAAATCGACATCCAGCGAAGCTGCGTGCTGGATGTCAGTGCGATCCTTGTCGGTCAATGCGCCCAGCGACAGGCCGCCACCCAACCGATTCAAGCCCTTGCGATTGGAGAGCACGCCATCGTTTTGCACTGTCGTGCGAATCACATCGCCTTCAATCGCATCCACGCGCAATGCCAGTAGCCCATCGTCTAGCAGCAGCATGTCGCCGACGTTGACATCGTTAACCAGCCCCAGATAACTCATGCCAACCTGTGTCGCGTCACCGGGCGGCGCATCGGCGCGGCACAAGAGATTGAACGGGTCGCCCTGATGCAATTCCACCTTGCCGTCAACAAAGGTTTCAACGCGAATCTTTGGCCCCTGAAAATCGGCGAGCACGCCCACTTCGCGATCCATCTGCGCGGCAATTGCGCGTACTGCCTCAATGCGCTTCGCGTGATGTTCCGGCGCGCCATGCGAAAAATTCAGTCGCACCACATTGACGCCAGCATGAAGTAGGGCATCCAGCACGCCGGGCGCGTCGGTGGCGGGGCCGAGCGTGGCGAGAATCTTGGTGCGGCGAAGCTGATTGCTTGTCGATGAATTCATGGGCGATTGGTCGGTGGTGTCGCGGCAATGTGCAAACGCACGCCAAGGTCGTCACATCATAGCGACGTTCGCGAATAGCCCAGGCAACAGCGACGGCTGCTCACAAAGCACAGTAGCGCCTGCAGATTGCAATTCGTCGCGGTCGCCGAAACCCCACAACACGCCGATCGATCGCATTCCGTGATGGCAAGCGCCTTCAATGTCCATGTGTCGGTCGCCGATCATCCAGCAGTCGGTCGGCGGCAACTGCATGGCGTCCAGCGCGGCAGCAATCAGCTCGGGCTTCTCGCCGATGCGGCCATCCAGGCTTGCTCCTGACACCATTTCGAACAAATCGCCAAACGGAAGATGCGCAATGATGCGCTTGGCGTGCAGCTGGTTTTTTGCGGTGACCAGAGCGAGCCGATGATCGGCCGCATGCAGCGCGCGCACGGCCTGCTCTATTCCCAGATAAATCACGTGCTCCGACCATCCGACATCTTCGAAGCGCTCGCGATACAACTCGACTGCGCGCTCGGTGCGCTCGTCATCGTGCAGCAGTGGACGAAAACTCGTGCGTAGTGGCGGTCCGATCCAGCGTCGCAGCGCTTGCTCATCGGGAATGGGTTCGCCAAGTTTCTCCAGCGCATACGCCACGCACTGAGTGATACCAACGGCTGAGTCGATCAGGGTGCCGTCGAGGTCGAAGAACAGCGTGTCGCGCGCCACCCGCCTCAGGCTCCGCGCGCTGCAAGTGCGGTTACCGCGGGCAGTTCCTTGCCTTCCAGGAATTCAAGAAACGCGCCGCCGCCGGTGGAGATATACGAGATGTGTTCGGAGATGCCGTACTTGTCTACTGCCGCCAGCGTGTCGCCGCCGCCGGCGATGGAGAATGCTGGCGACTGAGCGATGGCACGCGCAAGCGCTTCTGTGCCGTGGCCGAACGCATCGAATTCAAACACCCCGACTGGGCCGTTCCACACCACGGTGCCTGCGTCTTGGATCAATCGCGCGTACGCCGCCGAGGTATCCGGACCGATGTCGAGGATCATGTCGTCGTCGCCGACATCTTCGATGCGCTTGATCGTGGCGGGCGCATTAGCAGCGAATGCCGCCGCCACCACAACATCCGTCGGGATAGAAATCGCGGCGCCTCGCGCCTTGGCGTCGTCGAGGATGTTGCGCGCGGTTTCGAGCAGGTCGGGTTCGCACAGCGACTTGCCAACGGGATACCTCAGCGCTGCAAGAAAGGTATTGGCGATGCCACCACCGACGATCAGCTGATCCACTTTACTGACCAGACTGGTCAACAGTTCAAGTTTTGTCGACACCTTGGAACCAGCGACGATCGCAAGCAACGGACGTGCGGGTTGGTGCAATGCCTTGCCGAGTGCATCGAGTTCGGCCATCAGCAAGGGACCTCCGCATGCGATCGGCGCCTCACGAATCACGCCATGCGTGGACGCCTGCGCGCGATGCGCAGTACCAAACGCATCCATCACGAACACGTCGCACAACGCCGCATATTTTTTCGCGAGCGCGGCATCGTCCTTGCCTTCGCCGACATTCATGCGACAGTTTTCCAGCAGGCTCAGGCTGCCTGGTTTCACGTCGACACCGTCAATCCAGTCTTTCAACAAGGGCACTTCGACGTCTAGCAATTCCGACAATCTTTTCGCCACCGGCGCCAACGAGTCGGCTTCGCTCCAGACGCCTTCCTTGGGCCTGCCCAGATGCGAGGTCACCAGCACCGTCGCGCCCTTATCCAGCGCCATTCGCAAGGTGGGCAGCGAAGCGGTGATGCGTTGTTCCGAAGTGATGCGGCCCGCCTCCATCGGCACGTTCAAATCCTGGCGGATCAGCACACGCTTGCCCTGGAGATCGAGATCGGTCATACGCAGGATGGTCATGCTTTACATCTTCTGTCGTCGGAAGGAGCGCATTGTCCCCTGCACTGCAGCCTCACCACAAACGATTTGCCAGCCTACACGTGCCGGCGCAGGACAATGGCGGCATGCCACGTGGCGCGGTCGCCAGCGGTTAACACAGCGCAGATCAAGGCGTACAGTGTAGTGGTGGCGCAGCCAGCCCGCTCGGTCGCCACAACGAGGAGGCCAGTGCGCGACACTCGAATCCCTGCGATCGCCGGCAGCGGAAAGCTGCTCGATGCGGCGTTGATCGGATTGCCCGATGCGGTGGCCTGTGCGTGGTGCCTGTGGGTCTGGCTCGATCCGCTGGCGATGGGCGTGGACGCTGTGCGCACAGTGGTGCTGATGATGCTGCTGGAATTCATCCTGCTCAACGCCACAGGATTCTTCACGGCGTTGCAATTCATGTCCCAATTGCGCCGCCTCACACGCATCGCGATGCTGTTGGGCCTGTGCCTGCTTTACATATTGCTGGTGGCTGGCTTTGCGATGCCGTTCCATGCGCTTTGGCCGTATTTCGCGTTCGGCTGGTTGGCGCTGGGCAAGCTGGCATGGATCGCGCGCAACCGCCGTACGGATGACAACGAGCAGATGTGGCTGATGGGCGGCTGGGCGATATCAGTGGCCGCCTATCTGGTTGCGGTCGGCGTTGGCGTGACGACGTCGCTGCCGGTGCTGGGCATCACGCCCGAACTTGTTCCGCAATTGCATCTGCCCAACGGCGGGCAGTGGGTGGACATGCCGCACAAGGCAGTCGCCTCGGCCGTGTTCTACTTCGGCACAGTCGCAATTTTCAAATGGGTGTACTTGGCGGCGCGCAAGATTCAGCCACGCAGTACGCAGCGTGCGGGCGTAACCAGCGACGCTTGAATCCGTTGGTTCGCGCCGCAATCAAACCTTCGCAAATACCAGCGTGCCGTTGGTGCCGCCGAAGCCAAAACTATTCGACATCACCGTGTTCAACGTTGCGTCGCGGGTTTCGCGCAGGATTGGAAAGTCGGCCACGCGCGGATCGAGATCGGTGATGTGGGCCGAACCGGCCATGAAGCCGCCCTGCATCATCAAGATGCTGTAAATCGCCTCGTGCACGCTGGCTGCGCCCAGCGAATGACCAGTCAGCGCCTTGGTCGACGACAGCGGCGGCACCGAAGTACCAAACGCTCCGCGCACCGATTGCAGTTCCACCACATCGCCGAGCGGTGTCGAGGTGCCGTGCGTGTTGAGGTAATCGATTGGTGCATCGACCGTCGCCATAGCCATCCGCATGCAGCGCACTGCGCCTTCGCCAGACGGTGCCACCATGTCGCAGCCATCCGAGGTCACGCCGTAACCGACCAGCTCGGCGTGGATGCGCGCACCGCGCGCCTTGGCGTGTTCGTAGTCTTCCAGAACCAACATGCCGCCACCGCCGGCGATAACGAATCCGTCGCGGCTGGCATCGTATGGACGCGACGCCGTTGAAGGCGTGTCGTTGTGGCGGGTCGACAGCGCGCCCATCGCATCGAATTGCGAGCTCATGCCCCAATGCAATTCTTCGCCGCCGCCGGCAATCATCACGTCCTGCGCGCCGTGGCGGATCAGGTCTGCGGCTGCGCCGATGCAATGCGCGGAGGTCGCGCAGGCCGCGGCGATCGAATAACTCAGGCCGAGAATGCCGAACGCAGTTGCCAGCGTAGCCGACACCGTCGAGCACATCGTGCGCGGCACCATGTACGGTCCGATGCGGCGCACGCCCTTGGTGCGCAACAGGTCGCCGGTTTCAATTTGCCACTGGGCGGAGCCGCCGCCGGAACCGGCAATCACGCCAGTGCGCGGATGCCGCAGTTGTTCGACCGCAAGACCTGCATCGGCGATCGCATCGCGCATTGCCACGTACGCATAAGCCGCCGCATCGCCCATGAAGCGCTTGAGCTTGCGATCGATTGCTGCCTCAAGATCGATTTCCGGCGCGCCCGCGACCTGGCTGCGCAATCCGAGTTGCGCGTATTCGGGAATCGCGCGAATACCGCTGCGACAGTCGCGCAAGGCCGACGACACCGTCGCCTGCAAGTTGCCGATGCACGAGACGATGCCCATGCCAGTGACCACCACGCGACGTTTGTCTGAAGTGCTGGACATCTCAGAAGCCCTCGGTGGAACGGAACAGGCCGACGCGCAAATTGCTGGCGGCGTAAATTTCTTGATCGTCGACAAACGTTTTGCCGTCGGCGATCACCAGCGACAGTTTGCCGCGTACGACGCGTCGGATACTAATTTCGTAGCGCACCAGTTTTGCGCTTGGCAATACCTGCCCGGAAAACTTGACCTCGCCGACGCCTAACGCACGACCGCGGCCGCGTTCGCCAAGCCACGGAAGATAAAAACCAGCTAGCTGCCACATTGCGTCCACGCCAAGGCAGCCCGGCATCACCGGATCGCCTTCGAAGTGGCAGGCAAAAAACCACAGGTCGGGGCGGATATCCAGTTCGGCCCGCAACTCGCCTTTGCCGTATGCACCACCGTCGGATGCCACGTGCGTGATGCGATCAAACATCAGCATCGGCGGCGCGGGCAAGCGCGCGTTGCCGGGGCCAAACAATTCGCCGCGCCCGCAGGCAAGTAGTTGTTCGAAATCGAACGAGGAAGGCTGGGTCATCGAGTCATCAGTTGTAGGAATCGGCATGCGTCCGGAAGGCCCGCTTCGATGCGCGGCATCGACCCCTCCGGGTGCGGCTTGAGGCGGCAGTATCGCATCGATATCAGCCACGGACGCGTGAAGAATGGCATCGCGACGTCACCATGCGATGCCGTATGGAACGCCGCCAGCGCGGATCGCGCAGGCTGCTTTCTGGCACGTCTTCACGCATTGAAACGACAGCCACCGATAGGCAGACTGCACCGATGAAGGATCCATCGAATCGCACCATTCCTCGCACGCCGCGCCTGGCCGGCGCCGGCGTGTCGCTGCGCGGGTATCGCGACGATGATTCGCCGGCGTTGCTGACCCTGTTCGGCGATGTCGAAGTCACCCGTTACTGGAGCCAGGAGCCGTGGACGCAATTGCAACAGGCGCGCGACTACCTGGATCGCATGCGTGCCGAGCGCGAAACCCACGAGTTCTACCAATGGGCGATCGCCGCAAACGCAGACGATGCGCTGATCGGCACGATGTCGCTGTTTCAGCTGGACCGCACGCATCGACGCGGCATGATCGGCTATGCGCTGCTGCCGTCGATGCAGGGTCGCGGCCACGCGGCCGAGGCGATGCGCCTGATGATCGAGTTCGCCTGGAACGTGCTGGACCTGCGACGGCTCGAGGCCGACACCGATCCGGACAATCACCCCTCGCGCCGCCTGTTCGAACGCTTCGGCTTCGTCAACGAAGGCACCATGCGCGACCGCTGGTTTGTGCACGGGCAATGGCACGACACCGCGTGGTATGGGTTGGTGCGTGAGGAGCCTTGTTGACCGGCGTTCGTACCAGCCGAGGACGGCAGACAGTTGCCGATACCGCGAATTTTACAGATTCACTTACGAACCTGCGCCTCCCCGAATGTATACGCTACCGGAAGCAAAGCGTACCGAGCAGGAACTACGGATGGTCGCACGCGACTTTGCTCGGCAATCGGACGCAACATTCGAAGCAATTCAGGATCGGGCACTGCATCCAGCGGGAGCGCCTTAGTAACACTGCCATCGGGTTTGAATACGAGGAAAAATTCTGCGGTCCCTGGTTTCGCTTGACCATCCATGAAAGCTCCGGAATTCGTTCCGGCAGGTTGCTGGACTTCGCCAGCAGATATCATTTGGTTGTCAGGGCATGCCTGAATCTGCAGTGTTTTTTTCGATGCTGCAGAGATGGTCGAATCGTATTGCTGCATGAAAGCGCCCACATCGCGCTGCACCGCCTTGATATCGCGCGAGCCGAACGCATCAAATGTTCGAGCCAACAGATCAGCCACAGGGCCCTTGTCGGCCAGATCCGGAGGCATCTTTTCAAGCAGTGGTTCGTAGTGGGCAAACACCTGAGCCCAGACCATTGCCTCGACTGGATGCTTGGCCACCAGTTCGATTTCAGCCAGTTTGCGCATCGCCTCAAGCTTGCCGTTCACCGCCGCATGACTCAGGTACAGCCGTGCTTTGGTCAAGTCGCGATCGACCAACGCGTGCGGCAGGATGTGGCCAGCGCGATAGAGCGATCCAGCGCAGTACAAAGCTTGCAGATTTCCCGACTTAGCCAAGCTCTCAAGCTCACTGAATTCATGTTGTCGCTTCAGCATGTCGGCATCTGGATCAAGCAACGTGGCATAGGCAATGTCATCAGGCGTGGTGTTATCAGCGCTGCAGGAGGCGGGAGGATCTTGATGCTCACCTTTGGAGTCAAACGCCGGTTGCTGGGCACTACTGGGTGCCGCATGGATCGCGCCCGCGAACGATAATTGCATCGGCGCAGCGGTGAGGCATGCCAGATATACGCACAGCAGAATGTTTGCAGTCCGCATCGCTACTCGCCTTTGGATTCAAGTCGCGGCATTCTAGAGCATTAGTCAGTTGCTTCAGCGATATTGATTTCGACCAAAATCGACAATTGATGATCTTCTTTCAGCGCGATCCTTTTTAATCGGCCCCGTAATGCGCAAATCCAAAATCATCTGCGCGGCTTCTTTGCTTGTCGCACTTCCTGTCTCGGCGCAGGCCGACGCGCCGTCATTCGACCGCCCAGGCATTGCGTTCGGCACATCTGTGATGCCGCCCGGATCGTTTGATTGGGAACAAGGGTTGCCAGATCTGGAACACGACAACAGCGATGGTGTGCGCAGCACCAGCTATTCGGCCGACACGACCGTTCGCATCGGCCTGACTTCAGTGATCGAGGTGCAGCTTTCCGGCTCGTTGTGGAACCGTCTGGATGTACACGCCGGCGGAACGTCATTTCACGATACTGGCGCCGGCGATAGCAAGGTCGCGGTGAAATGGGCACCGCCGCTGGCGAGAAAGAATGTCAGCTTTGCCCTGCTCGGCAGCGTGACCGCCGATACAGGATCGGCCGCCTTCAGCAACGAATGGCCGATCGTCTCGCTCGGGGCGACCATCGCACGCGACCTCGGCGGCGGCCGCTCGCTAGCGTTCTACGCGAACGTCGATCGCAGTGGTGGCCAGAGCACATGGACGCTGTCGCCGAATTTCGGATTTCCGATCAGCGAAAATCTCGGCGGTTACATCGAAGCCGGCCACACATTTGGCGGTGGCGAGTCGAGTACGGTCGCTGGCGGTGGACTCACCTGGTTGCTGCACGATTGTGTGCAGCTCGATGTTTACGGATTACGTGGTTTGACTTCGCGTAGCCCGGATGTGCAGGCGGGGTTTGGGGTGTCGGTGTTTTTCAACTGAGGCGAACCACCCGTCGATGCATCGGGGCGGCGCTACACTGAGAACACACATGGAGACGGGTTGATGCGCTCATGAAGAAAGATATTAGCTCCATTACGAGATTGCTCTTTCGGTTATCGGATGCAGTCGCATGGATTTTGCTCTTCTTCGCTATAGCATGGGGACTTGGCGCTCAGTTGATCGATGTAGTACCACCAGCCAAAATTGGCCTCGGTGATCGCTGGCTTGTGACTGACCTGTGCGCCATCGTCGCGCTGGGAGCCTTTCTGCTCACGCGAAGACGCGCAATCGGCTTGCCACTCGTCCTGTTACTGCCGCTTGCATTCAACGGCAATGCCGCACAGACGATCTTCTATCTGCTTGGAGCACTGGTTGTTTTTGGCGTGCCATTGGTAGCCGTACTTCTCACCGCGAGCCATCGCAATATCGACTACGCAAGTTAGATTTCGTGATTTCATTTCGCATCCAGCCGATGCAACAGCAGCCAGGGAATCAACTCGGGTTCGGCATAAGCGCGATCCCAGGCGCCGTGGTTAACGCCTGGATATTCGTTGAAGCGCACTTCATCGCCTTGCGCGCGCAACTGTTCGGCCATGTTTCGCGATTCGGCGGGCGGCACGAGGTCGTCGGCAGCACCGTGGAAGATCCACACCGGCGTCTTCCCGATCCGCTTGGCAACGGCGGCGTAGGGATCCTTTTCTGCGATGAACGGGTACTGCGCGATTAGCGCGCGGTTCTGCGCATCGGTGAAATCGGCAGCGTCTAGATTCACATAGCCGCAGATCGGCGCAATCGCTGCAAACCGGTGCGGGTTCGCGGCGGCGATGTACCAAACGCCCTGCCCGCCCATCGACAGTCCGGTGAGATACACGCGCTGCGGATCGCCGTGGAATTCCTTGATTGATTGGTCTAGCGCCGCAAGTGCCTGCGCTGCCATCGCGCCTGTCCAGCGCGTATCGGGCTGTGCCTGCGGCATCACCACCAACATCGGAAAGCGCTTGCGATCGCCGCGAATCGCGCTACCGAGTCCGGCTTGGGTTTGCACCAGTCCATCATCGCCGCGCTCGCCCGAGCCATGCAGGAACAGTGCAATCGGCCACAACTTGTCCGGCGTGTAATCGACCGGAACATACACTTGATAGCGATACGAAACGCCATCGACCGTGACCGAGCGATCGAGGAACCCACTGTCGGCCGCTGCGGCTGGCGCCATCGCCAGCATCGCCGCGACACCAAGGGTCAGACCTGCAAACGGATTCATCGGATGGCCTCGCGATGGCGACGAAGGCCTGATCCTACGCGCGTCGGGTTCTGCGTGTAACTGCCTGCGACGCGGCCCGCACAGCGCGGATTGTGGCGATCGTCGCGCACAACCCAATCAAACGTGGCGCCACTACTCCGCCGCCATCACCTTCACCATCTCCAGGCACTTGTTCGAATAGCCCCATTCGTTGTCGTACCAGGCGATGAGTTTGACGAAGGTGCTGTCCATTGCGATGCCGGCGTCGGCGTCGAAGATCGAGGTGCGGGTGTCGCCGCGGAAGTCGGTGGCGACGACCTTGTCTTCGGTGTAGCCGAGGATGCCCTTGAGAGCTCCTTCAGATTGCGCCTTCATTTCGGCGCAGATCTCTGCATAAGTCGCTGGATTCTCAAGCTCTACAGTGAGATCGACCACCGACACATCCGACGTCGGCACGCGGAAGCTCATTCCGGTCAACTTCTTGTTGAGCTCCGGGATCACCACGCCGACCGCCTTGGCCGCGCCGGTGCTGGACGGAATGATGTTCTCGAGGATGCCGCGGCCGCCGCGCCAATCCTTGTTGCTCGGGCCATCGACTGTTTTCTGCGTCGCGGTCGCGGCGTGCACGGTCGTCATCAAGCCGCGCTTGATCCCCCACTTGTCGTTGAGCACCTTGGCCAAGGGCGCAAGGCAGTTGGTGGTGCAGCTCGCGTTGGAGACGATCGCCTCGCCCGCATATTTCTTGTGGTTGACGCCATACACGAACATCGGCGTATCGTCCTTCGACGGCGCCGACAGGAGCACCTTCTTCGCGCCCGCATCGAGGTGTTTCTGCGCGCTGGTCTTGTCGAGGAACAGGCCGGTCGACTCGATTACTACTTCGGCATCGACCTCGCCCCATTTCAGGTTGGCCGGATCGCGTTCCTGGGTCAGGCGGATCTTCTTGCCGTTGACGATCAGATGATTTCCGTCGACCGACACATCGCCCTTGAAGCGCCCGTGCACGGAGTCGTACTGCAACATGTAGGCCAGATAATCGGGCTCTAGCAGGTCGTTGATGGCGACGATTTCGATCTCGGTGCCGAAATTCTGCAACGCTGAACGCAGTACGTTGCGACCGATGCGGCCGAAACCATTGATCGCGACCTTGATCGGCATGGCAAAGCTCCTGAGAATATGGGGTGTGGTCCGGGATGGCTGGATGGGTCCCGCAGACCGCCATTTTAACCGCCCATCCGCTTCAGCGGCACCCCCAAGGAAGGTCTGAATGCGAAACCCGATGCAAAAGAATATTCCGACGCCAACCAGACCGCTGTTGTTGCGGTTGCTGCAGATGCTGTTGCTGGCGTGCATCGCTCCCGCGCTGGCCTGGGGACCGGAAGGCCACCGCATCGTCGGCGAACTTGCGCAACGCGAGCTGTCGCCCGCAGCGCGCGCGCAAGTGGCCGACCTGCTGCGCGATGAGTCCGACCCTACTCTTGCCGGCGTCGCCAACTGGGCCGATGCACTACGCCAGAACGATCCGGAGCGATTCAAGCAGACCCAGCGCTGGCACTACGTCAATTTCCCCCGCGCAGATTGTAACTACCAGCCGCCGCGCAACTGTCCGGATGGCGACTGCGTGATCGCCGCGATCGACGCGCAGCGGCTGGTGCTGGCCGATCCATCCCAATCCAGGCAAGCGCGCATCGACGCGCTGAAATTCCTGGTGCACTTCGTCGGCGACGTACATCAACCGATGCACGCCGGCTATGTCGACGATCGCGGCGGCAATGGTTACCAGATCAGCCTGCGCACCGGCGTCCAGCCCGAAGCGTATGCGCGGGAGAAATACGTCGATGGCGTGCAGGGCAGCAACCTGCATGCGGTGTGGGATTACTACATCCTCGCCAATCACGATACCAATGCCTCGCGCTACGCCAGTGAATTGGCTATGCGCCCGCATCTAGGCGCCGGCATCGAACCGACGATCGCCAACCCGGTCGATTGGGCGCTGGAATCGTGCCGG
>JBBQQH010000074.1:0-12448 GCA_038216155.1 Lysobacterales bacterium | reverse complement strand
CGAGCGGGCCGGAGTTCATCCAGCGCAAATCATTCGCGATTTTCATCAGCGAGCAGGCGAGCGTGTTGAGCTGGCCGGAGAGTTCCACCGCGGCGTCCTGCGAGGAGATGCCTTCGAACAGGTTGGCGGCGGCTTCGAACTGCACCTTGGTTTGCTTGCTGAGTTCGGCGGCGACGAGCTTGCCGAACTTGGGGTCGGCATTGATGCCGGTGCCAACGGCGGTGCCGCCTTGCGGAAGTTTGCGCAGGCGCTTGCTGGCGTCTTCGATGCGGGCGATGCCCGAGCCGATCTGTGCGGCCCAGCCGCCGAGTTCCTGGCCGAAGGTGACGGGCATCGCGTCCATCAAGTGGGTGCGGCCGGTCTTGACGACCTTGGACAACTCCTTCGAGCGCTTGAGCAGGGTTGCCTGCAGGTGCTTGAGGGACGGCAGCAGGCGCTCATGGACGCCGAGATTGGCCGAGACCTGGATGGCGGTCGGGATTACGTCGTTGGAACTCTGGCCCATATTGACGTGGTCGTTGGCATTGACGGCATTTTTGGATGTGGCCGGGATTTCCCTTCCGACGAGTGTGGAGATCACCTCGTTGGCATTCATGTTGCTGGAGGTGCCGGAACCGGTCTGGTAGATATCGATCGGGAATTCGTTGTCGAATTCGCCCTTCGCGACTTGTTCGGCGGCCTTGCGGATGGCCTTGGCCTGGGCCTTGCCGAGGTAGCCGAGGTCGGCATTGACCTGGGCGCAGGCGGACTTGACCAGCCCGAGCGCGCGGATGAATTCGCGCGGCATGCGCAGGCCGGAGATCGGAAAGTTGTCGACTGCGCGCTGGGTCTGCGCGGCGTACAGCGCGTCGGCAGGCACCTTGAGCTCGCCCATGCTGTCGCGTTCGATGCGGTATTTCTGGTTCATGCGGGTTCCGGTTGGTGACTGGTTAAATGAATGCGTGAAGGGATTAATGGATGATTGGATAGACGAAGCTTTGGTTGTTCCCTTCTCCCAACGGGAGAAGGTGCCGAAGGCGGATGAGGGGCGAACACTGCGAAGACTACAACCCCGATCGCCCCTCACCCCTATCCCTCTCAGCCTTGCACTCTCCTTCGGATCGCCCGTGGGAGAGAGACTCTATTGCCCATCTGTTCCCTTCTCCCACCGGGAGAAGGTGCCGAAGGCGGATGAGGGGCAAACACTGCGAAGACTACAACTCCGATCACCCCTCACCCCAACCCCTCTCCCGGTGGGAGAGGGGCTTTAATTCTTCTGCCAACGGGAGAACGTGCCAAAGGCGGATGAGGGGCGAACACTGCGAAGACTACAACTCCGATCGCCCCTAACCCCTACCCCTCTCCCGCTGGGAGAGGGACTTATCGCGCCCTTGGATTGCTCCGATTATAGGCGCGCCACGTTCGCGTCGCGGGGCAGGTAAAATGGTGCGCTCTTCGCTTCAAGTTCGTCATTGACCAGCTGCGCTGTTGAGAGGCACTTCCGCAGAGGCGGGAATCCAGCGACTTTGCGTTGCCTGGAGGCACTGGATCCCCGCTTTCGCGGGGATGACGATCAAGAGCTTTCTTCTGCACCCTGCTTCACCGGAGCTCCAAGATGACTGATCCCCTGCTCGCCCTGTCCCCCATCGATGGCCGTTACGCCGCCAAGGTCGATGCGTTGCGGCCGATCTTTTCCGAATTCGGGTTGATCAAGGCGCGCGTGCGCGTTGAAGTCGAATGGCTGCTGGCGCTGGCCGCCGAGCCAGGCATCGTCGAACTCAAGCCGTTCTCGGATGGTGCCGCTGCGAAGCTTCGCGCACTGGCGAAGGATTTCAGCGTCGAGGATGCGGCGAGCGTGAAGGCGATCGAACGCACCACCAACCACGACGTGAAGGCGGTCGAATACTTCATCAAGGAACAGTTGAAGAGCCTGCCCTCGACTGGATCGGGGGACGACGGCGAGCTTGGCCCAGCACTCGAATTCGTCCACTTCGCCTGCACGTCGGAGGACATCAACAATCTCAGTTATGCGTTGATGTTGTCGGAAGCGCGCGAATCAGTCTTGCTGCCTGCACTCGGCAAACTCACCGATAGTCTGCGCGAATTGGCGCACGCACATGCCACGCTGCCGATGCTCTCGCGCACGCACGGGCAAACCGCCTCGCCAACAACCGTTGGTAAGGAATTCGCGAATGTTGTTGCGCGGCTTGAACGCCAGCGCAAGCAATTAACGAACGTCGAACTGCTCGGCAAGATCAACGGCGCGGTCGGCAACTACAACGCGCATGTTGTCGCCTATCCCGACGTTGACTGGCCCGCGTTCGCGCAGCGCTTCGTCACCTCGCTCGGGCTGACGTTGAATCCGTACACCACACAGATCGAGCCACACGATTGCATCGCCGAACTGTGCGACGCGCAGCGCCGCATCAACACCATCGTGATCGACCTGTGCCGCGACGTGTGGGGTTACATCTCGCTGGGTTACTTCAAGCAATCGGTGAAGGCCGGCGAAGTCGGTTCCTCGACGATGCCGCACAAGGTCAACCCGATCGACTTCGAAAACGCCGAAGGCAACCTCGGCATCGCCAACGCATTGCTCACCCACTTTTCCGAGAAGCTGCCGATCAGCCGCTTCCAGCGCGACCTCACCGACTCCACCGTGTTGCGCGCGCTGGGCACTGCCTTCGGCCACAGCCTGGTCGCGCTCGATGCGCTGCAACGCGGACTCTGCAAACTCAATGCGAATCCCGAACGCATCGCCGCCGACCTCAACGCGGCGTGGGAAGTGCTGGCCGAGCCCATCCAGACCGTCATGCGCCGCTACGGATTGCCGAATCCCTACGAACAACTCAAGGCGCTGACGCGCGGCCATGGCATCGATGCGGAGGCGATGCGAACTTTCATCAACTCACTCGATTTGCCTGCCGATGCAAAGCAGCGTTTGCTCGATCTGACACCGGGCAGTTACACCGGCCTCGCCGCCGAATTGGGCAAGGGTATCTGAGCCGCTTAAAAAGCCCTCCCCTTCAAGGGGACATGGTGGGGATGGTGCTTTGGGTAGGGCTGGTTCTACGACTCGATTCCAACCCAGTCCCGCAAGCCAACGCACACACCATCCCCCTCCCTGCCTCCCCCTTGAAGGGAAAGGAGTTAGTCGAGCTCCCATCCGGAAACGGGGCAGGCACAACGCCGCGCCTAGCCAAACAGCGACCCCGCAGGCATCATCGACCGGCATTCGCATTAGGGGCTGGCCGGATGGGGAAACCGTCGTTCTTCGCCGAACTCAAGCGTCGCAATGTGCTGCGCGCTGCGATGCTTTACATCGGTGCAGCGTGGGCGTTGTCGCAGGGCGTGGCGCAGTTGTTGCCTGTGTTCGATTTCCCGAACTGGGTAGTGCGCTGGTTCGTGATTGCAGCCGCAATCGGCTTTCCGTTCGCGATGGTGTTCTCGTGGTTTTACGAATGGACGCCGCACGGCATCCAGCGCGAAAGCGATGTTGAAACGGACACGTCGCTCACTCGCGAGACCGGTAAGCGAATGGATCGCTGGATTATCGCTGTGCTCGCTATCGCAGTGGTTTTGCTGCTGGCCAACGTCTTGGTGCCACACAAGAATGCGACGAGCATCCCGGCAGCTACCGCGACCACTGCAATCATCGGCAAATCGATTGCGGTATTACCGCTGACGAACAATAGCGGCGACAAGGACCAACAGTATTTTTCCGATGGTCTGTCGGAAAACCTGATCGTGACGCTCTCGCAGTTTTCCGGGCTGAAAGTGATTGGACGCAATTCCTCGTTCCAGTTTCGCGACACCAAGGACGATAGCCGGACGATTGGAATCAAGCTCGGCGTCGCGACGTTGTTGGAGGGCAGCGTGCAGCGCGCGGGCGATGCGGTGCGAATCAGCGCCGAACTGATCCGAGCAGCCGATGGCAGCACAATCTGGACGCAGCGTTACGACCGTCCGTATAAGGATCTGTTCAAGTTGCAGGACGAGATCGCGCAATCCGTTGCTGGGGCGCTGAAGGCGAAGCTGTTGGCGGGCGAAGCTGCTGCCGTACAAACCGACCGACCGCCGAGCAGCAACCTCGATGCCTATACAGCCTACCTGCAGGGCAACTACCTCGACGCGCAAAGTACCGAGGCAAATTTGCGCCTTGCGATCGAGCAATACACAAAAGCGACGCGTCTGGATCCCCAGTACGCACTCGCTTGGGCTTCGTTGTCAGAGTCGGCGGGACGATTAGCCGCAGGATTTCTCAACGGTGCGGAACAAAAAGCGTTCTATGCACAGTCGCTCGATGCGTCGAACAAGGCACTCTTGCTTCAACCAAATCTGGCTGCAGCGCACGCGGCACACGCCCAGGCTTTGGGCTTCAATTTCGACTGGAGCGGAGCGGAAACCGAGTTTCGCCGCGCCTTGCAACTCGCACCAGGCAGCACGACGGGAATGGAAGGCCTCGGCCTTATGGCCTCTGCCCGAGGAGATCCGCAGCAGGCGATCGCGCTGACTCGGCAATCGATCGATTCCGAACCGTTGCGGGCTAGCGGATACCTGCTGCTTTCGCGCGCCTTGGCGTCGGTGGGCAGCACGGATGAAGCCGACAAGACGATCCGCAAGGCAATATCGCTCGCGCCCCAGTCGGGCATTTTCGACGCGGCGCTGGTTGTGATCCATGTCCAGCGTAACGATGCGGCAGCGGCGTTGGCTGACGCGCAACGGATGTTGCCGGGCCTTTGGCATGATTTTGCCTTGGCGATGGCGCGTCAGATCGGCGGCGATCGCGCTAGCGCGGATGCGGCATTGAAACTTCTGATCGACAAGAATGCCGACGGCATGGCTTTTCAAATCGCTCAGGTTTATGCCTTGCGCCGCGATCCGGATAACGTTTTCGTATGGTTGGATCGCGCCTGGGACAGCCGCGACCCCGGAATCCAGTTCCTTCTGACTGATCGCTTCCTGCTTCGTTACCAGCACGACCCGCGCTTCGCCGCGTTCTGCAAGAAGGTGGGATTGCCGACCACCACAACGGCAAAGCCGCTGCCTTAAGCTTGCGCAAATGACAAAGAAGCCCGTTCTCTTCGCCGAACTTAAACGCCGCAACGTGCTGCGCACGACGACGCTGCCCTCAGTGCCAAGTCAACGCTCAAGCCGCCAGTCGCAAGTGCGGATGCAACTCGGTGCGCCACCAAGGTCAGCAATAGGTCCACGCTGAAATCCTTCCAGACCCCTCCTGCGTGGGATCCGTTGCGTAAGGATCCGCGTTTCCAGAAGCTGGTCGCTGCTAGCGAAGCAGCAGAGAACACGCAAGCCAAACCATAAGCGGCGCATTCTGCGAGACAATCGGCAGATGAAAGCCACTCAGTCCGAACCCGCAATGGAAGTCGTCGCAAACGCCAGCCAGTTGCTCGGCATGCCGCCGGCGCAATTCCTGCGCGACTACTGGCAGAAGCGGCCGCTGCTGATTCGTGGCGCGTTTCCGAATTTTCAATCGCCGCTATCGCCGGAAGATCTTGCTGGCCTTGCTTGCGAAGAAGCTGCATTGTCGCGGATCGTTCAACAGGATCGAAAGAAAGATCGCTGGACCCTGCGCAGCGGACCATTTGCGGAGGAAGAGTTTCCGAAGCTGCCAAAGAAGGATTGGACGTTGCTGGTGCAGGACGTCGACAAGTGGGACTCCGACGTACGCGCCTTGCTCAATCGCTTCGACTTTCTGCCGCGCTGGCGGATGGACGACGTGATGATCAGCTTTGCTGCGCCGGGCGGTTCGGTGGGCGCGCATGTCGATCAATACGATGTGTTTTTGCTGCAAGGGCTCGGCAGTCGCCATTGGCAGATCAGTATTAATACAAATGCACCAACTGAATTTCGCGATGATGTCGAACTCAAGCTGTTGAGCGAATTCGATCCAACCCACGAGTGGACGCTCGAACCCGGCGACATCCTGTATCTGCCGCCGGGTGTGCCGCATCACGGCGTCGCGGTCGATGCGTGTCTGACGTATTCCATTGGCATGCGTGCGCCGTCGCAGGCGGAACTGTTGCTGGGGTTTGCCGAACACATCGCCGAGCAGATGCCCGAATCGTTGCGGTACGGCGACGCCGATCTGATGGTGCCGCGCGATGTGACAGAGATCGATGCCGCCGCGATCGCACGCGTCCGCTCGTCGCTGTCTGGGCTGCCATTGCAAACGGATTCCGAGCTGGCCGACTGGTTCGGTCGCTACATCACAACGTATCGCAGCACATCGATCGCGCCGCCGCCGCGTGCGCCCGATCTGGTATCGGTGCTTGCAACGCTCGACGGCGGCGGTCGATTGCTACGCCATCCGTTTGCACGCGTAGCGTGGACGCGGAGTGGTAAGTCCGCGCGACTGTTCGCCAATGGAGAGTCGTATTCGATGTCGGTGAAACTGGCGCGCTCGATGGCTACCAGCGAGAGTTTCAATGCTGGGACATTTTCCGAGCTGCCTGACGCGGCCCGCAGCGCATTACTTGACCTGCTGGCACGCGGCATTTTTCAACTGCAACGACCGCATCGCGCACGCAGCGGATCACGCGTATGAATCGTCCACCCTCAACCGAGTTCCGGGTCGAGCCGGCCGACTATCAAACCGACTTCCAGGATTTGCGCCGCGTGCGCGAGTCGGTGTTCGTGGTCGAACAAAACGTCCCGATCGAACTGGAATGGGACGCGCTCGATCCGCTGTGCCGGCATGTGCTGGCGCGTGACAACACGAATCGTGCGATCGGCACCGGGCGGCTCACACCGGAAGGAAAGATCGGCCGCATGGCGGTGCTGCCGGAATGGCGCGGCAAGGGCGTCGGCGAATCGCTGTTGCAAGCGTTGGTTGATCAGACGCGTACGCTCGGCTGGAAAGAAGTTATCTTGAATGCGCAAGCCAGCGCGATCGATTTTTACACGCGCTATGGATTCGAACCAGTGGGAGCGCGGTTCCAGGAAGCCGGCATCGAGCATCAAACGATGCGACGAGCAATCGAGCCGCTTGAAACAGGCAGCGAGCCATTGCATCCATCGCTGCGGCCACGTTTCGATACAGTTGAAACGCTCGAACAGGCGATTGTGACCAGCGCGTGGTTGATCGCCAACGGACGTCGCGAAATCTGCTTGCTTAGCCGCGATCTTGACTATCCGATCTGCGCCAACATCAGCGTTCTTGACGCCGTGCGCAGCTATGCCACAGCAGGCGTCGGAGGCGTGCTGCGCGTGTTGCTGTTCGATCCGATCGCACCACAGCAACAGGCCAATCCGTGGCTGGAACTGGCGCAACGGCTGCCGAGTGCCTTCGCCTTTCGCACGATCGAGGAGCCGACCGATCGCCAGTATCCATCCGCCTTCCTGATCACCGATCGGGGCGGCGTGTACTTCCGTTCCATCGGCAGCCGCATCGAAGGCGAAGCGTGCGATGGGGCCCCGGCGCGCGCGCGCCAATTACGCGAATTGTTCAACCGCATGTGGGAAGGCGCGCGACCCTGCACCGAATACCGCGCGCTGGGAATCTAGCAGCACTCTCAGTAGTGACGGCCAATAGCGTGTTGGCGCCCGTCTCGGCGCGTGTGTTCGATATGCGCGCGCAACTCATCTTCTGATCCTAACGATCAACTGGCCAAAGCGATTCGTGGCGGCAAAGCGAGCGTCAGCTGCTCGATCCAGGAATGCCAGCATGGTGGAAGGACGGGCCCAGGGAAATCATCGAGAGGATGTTTCAGCCCTCTGGCAGTCGCAGCTTCGACAGGCGCAGCGCATTGAGAATCACCGACACCGAACTCACGCTCATCGCAGCCGCAGCAATCGTCGGACTGAGCAGGACGCCGAAGAACGGATACAGCGCGCCAGCCGCGATTGGAATTCCAAGCGTGTTGTAGATGAAGGCGAAGAACAGGTTCTGCCGAATGTTGCTGACCGTGGCGCGCGACAGCGCGCGTGCGTGCACGATCTTCATCAGATCGCCCTTGACCAGGGTGAGCTTGGCACTTTCCATGGCGATATCGGTGCCCTGCCCCATCGCGATCCCGACGTCTGCTGCGGCGAGGGCAGGTGCATCGTTGACACCATCACCGGCCATCGCAACGCGTCGCCCTGCGGCCTTGAGTTCCTCGACGATGCGCGCCTTGTCTGCGGGCTGCACATCGGCCTCGACGCGCTCGATGCCAAGCTGCTTTGCCACGGCTTTGGCCGTGGTCGCGTTATCGCCGGTCAGCATGATGACTTCCAGACCTTCGGCCCGCAGCGCTTTCAAGGCCGCAGCCGTAGTGCCCTTGATTGGATCCGCAACCGCAATCAGCCCGGCCAGCGCGCCGTCAATGGCAAGAAACATCACTGTCTTGCCGTCGCTTCGCAGCGCGTCGGCTTTTTCGATGGCATCGACACTGATGTCGATCTTGCGCGCATCCATCAGCGCACGATTTCCAAGCGCTGCTGTTGTCCCGCTCACCTCGGCAGTCACACCCTGCCCCGTGTGCGACTGGAAATCGGTCGTGTCTGGAAGTGACAGTCCGCGTTCCTTTGCACCGGCCAGGATCGCCGCCGCCAACGGGTGTTCACTACCGCGCTCCAGAGCAGCGGCAGTAGCGACAATCTTGTCGTCGTCACCCTGCGCAAGTGCGACGACATCGGTCAGCGCGGGTTTTCCGAGAGTCAGCGTGCCGGTCTTGTCGACTACCAGCACGTCGATCTTTTCCAGCGTCTCGATCGCTTCTGCATCGCGAAATAGCACGCCCATCTGCGCGCCGCGGCCGGTCGCGACCATGATCGAGATCGGCGTGGCCAAGCCCAGTGCGCATGGGCAGGCGATGATCAACACCGCCACCGCATTGATCAAGGCATACGCCAGCTTGGGATCCGGCCCCAGCCATGCCCAGGCCGCAAACGTGAGCACCGCGGCCAGCACCACTGCTGGCACGAACCACTTGGCCACGCGATCAGCCAGCCGCTGCAGAGGCGCACGCGTACGTTGCGCATTGGTGACCAATTGAACGATTTGCGCGAGTAGCGTTTCGCTGCCGACCTTTTCTGCTCGCATCACCAGCGAACCGGTTTGATTCAAGGTGCCACCGGTCAACGGATCGTCCGTCGTCTTTTCCGCCGGCATGGATTCTCCGGTCAGCATCGACTCGTCGACACTGCTGCGGCCTTCGATCACTACGCCATCGACCGGGACTTTCTCTCCTGGACGCACGCGCAGCCGGTCACCGGCGTGCACGTGCTCCAGCGGGACGTCAACTTCGTTGCCGTTGTCATCGATGCGGCGCGCCGTCTTCGGGGCCAAACCAAGCAAGGCGCGCACCGCATCGCTGGTGCGATGGCGTGCGCGCAGCTCCAGCCACTCACCCAGCAACACCAGCGCGATGATCACTGCAGCCGGTTCGAAGTACAAACTAATCCGCCCGTGCATCCCCCGGAATGCCGGTGGAAAAATGCCCGGCACCAGCAGCGCCACAACGCTGTAACCATAGGCCACGCCGACACCGAGGCCGATCAACGTGTACATGTTGGGCGAGCGATTGCGCAGCGACAGCCAGAAGCGCTGGAAGAATGTCGATCCACCCCACAGCACTACGACCGAGGTCAGCGCGAATTCCGCCCAGGGACTCCAGGCCGGTGCTGTCCAGAATCCCAGATGCGGCGCCATGGCAAGGATGACGACCGGCAGCGCAAGCGCCACCGAGACCCAGAACTTTCGGCCCATCGACGCGATTTCTGCCTTGGCCTCGCTGTCGTCCGCGCTGGGCAGTTCTGGCTCCAGCGCCATGCCACAAATCGGACACGCACCGGGACCTTCCTGTCGGATCTGCGGATGCATCGGGCAGGTGTAGATCGTGCCTTCGGGCGCCGGTTCTTCGACCTTGTCGCTCGCTGAAAGATACTTGTCGGGTTCGGCCTCGAAACGCTCAACACAGCGCGCCGAGCAGAAGTGAAAGTCTTTCCCGTCGTGCTGCGCGTGATGCGCTGTCTTGCCCGGATCAACCTGCATGCCGCAGACGGGATCGGTCACGGTGTGTGCCGCAATCGGCCCGCCATGTCCGTCATGGCTAGCCGTGCTGTGATCGTGATTGGGGTTCATGGCTTATCGCTCGCAAGTGCATCAAGAATGGGGCATTTCGCCAGTGGCCCGCACCCGGGACTGGATTGAATCAACGTTTGCAACCCGTCACGGATCCGCGTCAGATCCGCGAGCCGCGCCTCATTGGGACACGGCGGCCAGCGCCAACTCATATTCCTCATCGACTTTGAGCAGCCACATCTTGGCGGATGAATCGTCGGCGTCGATTCGGGTGGCTCCGGCATAATTTTTTTCTCGGTGCGCTCGCAATCCCGTCCAGAAAAGGAGTTCAACAATCCGTTGTCGGATGGCGGGTGCATGGCTTCCGATCCCACCAGAAAAAACGATGGCGTCAATGCCACCGATGCCGGTTGCCATTGAAGCAATGCCCTGGGCCACTCGTATGACGAATTGTTCCACTGCAAGATTGGACAACGAATCAGACGCGTCCAGTAATCGCCGCATATCTCCGCTCAGACCAGAGACCGCCAAAAGACCGCTTTCCCGCCATAGGATGCGTTCGATGGTTGCGGGTGACATCGCCATTTTCTGTTCCAGGTACAGGATCACACCAGGATCCAGCGACCCAGATCGGGTAGCCATGGGCAACCCATCCAGTGGTGTCAGGCCCATGGTGGTATCGACACTGTGACCTTGGTCGACTGCGCACAGACTGGAACCGCTACCCAGATGCGCCAGCACGACACGCTGCTGGTCAGCCGTATCGTCGAGCGCCTGCAACTTGCGCATCGCCGACTGGAATGCAAGCCCATGAAAACCGTAGCGCTTGATTCCCGCGTCGTGCAGGCTTTGTGGAATCGGTAGTCGGCGACTCCAGTCGGCCAAGGTTTGATGCCAGGTGGTGTCGAATACCGCCACGTGTCGAGCATTAGGCCAACGGACACGCGACGCTTCGACCAGCCTGAGCGCTGCGGGCTGATGCAACGGTGCCATTGGCGCATAGTCGGAGAGCTCGGCAACCACCTCGTCGTTCAGCAGCACCGGTCCCAAGCGCGATCCTCCATGGACGATCCGGTGGGCGATCACATCGGGCAAGCTGGCATCTGCAGGCAGGGCGGCGACGACCTGTTCGAGCAGCGCGACTTCGTCTTTTTCGCCATCGGCTTCAGCATGGATGGAGACTTCAAGACGATCGGCGAGCGGGAGCAATTCTCCAGAATCACCATCCTGCCGATACAGGTAGCACGCCGCCTTCAGCGTCGCAGAGCCGAGGTTGAGCGCGAGTATTTGCTGCACGGGCATATCACATGTGCCCAGAGCGGGAGATCGCGAACACGAGCCGCATCGACAGCAACAAGGCAAACCCGTAGGCGATGCCGGCAAGCAGCGGTATATGGCCCCACAACATGGGACCCGCAGCATGCAGCATCAGGATCGACCCGGTCAGGTACAACCCCAGCGTGATCAGCGCCAGCGATAAGCGGTTGCCGGTGCGGGCCAGCGTGACTTCCGCTTCCTCCAGACCACGGTGGTGGACAGCAAACGAGGGGCGGCCTTCTTCCCGGGCCTGCCGCAACATCTGGGCAATGAGCGCGGGAACTTGTTGTGCAGTTCGTGCCAGGCGCGCCGTTACAGGGCGCTGCGAGCCGCCACGTCCGGGCTGCGCGAGCGCGTTTTCGATCCGTTCGCGCCGCGAAGCGAACTCACCCAGCAGATCCAATTGTGGATCGAGTGCCCGTAGCGTGTTCTCGACGAGAAACAAGGTTCGCATCAATACCAGCAGGTGTCGAGGAAGACGGAAATGCTCACCAGCGCCGATTCTGGCCACGCGCCAGATCGCCTCGGCGACCGACCATTCGGATAGAGGCAGGGAAGCCAGATCACTGAGAATCTCGCTAATGGCCCGCTGGTATTCACCACGGTCAAACGGTGCACGGATGAAGCCAAGGGCCACGGCCGCATCCAGAACGCCCGACGTGTCGTCGTAACCGATCGACTCGATCATCTGCGCCAAGGCCATGCGCGATTCGGGGTCGAGGTAGCCGATCAATCCGAAGTCGTGGAAGCAAACACGACCGTCGGCGAGGTCGAACAGGTTGCCCGGATGCGGGTCTGCATGGAAAACGCCCGAACCAAAGAGCTGTTGGGTGTACGCAGTCAAAACAATGTCGACGATCTCGCGAGCCCGCGGACTGCCGTATAGCGATGCCAGCTGGCGGCCGTGGCTGAACTCCTGAACCAGCACCTCGTGCGTGGCAAGCCGTTGGATGACGTGCGGCATGGTGACACTGGTCACGCCAGCGAGCGCGTCGGCCAGCCGCTGCATGTTGCGTGCCTCATGGATGAAGTCGATCTCGTCGCGCAGAAAGGCTGCCAGTTCGTCGATCAGTTCGAGCGGGCGTTGGCGACGCAGTGCAGGAAAAAATAGCTGTGCGGATGCAA
>JBBQQH010000073.1:0-12955 GCA_038216155.1 Lysobacterales bacterium | reverse complement strand
CCGGGCGCCGTCCCGAAATTCGAGCCGCAGCTTCCAGTGCGCCGCGCGCGAAAACGTTACGGTCTGTCGCGCGATGGGTCAGTTCGAGTCGCTCACCTGGGCCGGTGAACTGCACGCAATGCTCGCCGACAATATCGCCTGCACGAATGCTGGCGAACGTGGGCGCGCTGTGCCCCGCGTGTTCGATCGCTTGGCCAAGCATCAGAGCAGTGCCTGATGGAGCGTCCTGCTTGCTTGTGTGATGCGATTCGACGATGTCGCAATCCCAGTCTGCAAGCGGCGCTGACGCGCGCCGCGCCAGTTCGGTCAGCACCACCACGCCAATGCTGAAATTCGCGGTCCACACGATTGGGATTGAGCTTGATGCTTGGTTGAGCGCGTTGCATTGCGCGTCGGACAAACCCGTCGTGCCCGAGACCAGAGCGCAGCCGCGTTGCACGCACAGCTCAAGGGCAGCATCGAATGCCGCCGGCAGGCTGAAATCCACCAGCACATCGAATGCCGGCGCGGAAGCACCGTCGGCTGCCGTCAGCGCGTGCATTCCGTCCACTGTGCCGCGGGAACGCGCGATCGCAGCGACAACCGCGAAGCGCGGGTCGGCTTTCGCCAATCGTAACAACGCTCGTCCCATGCGGCCGGACGCGCCGTTTATCAGTAAGCGAATGGGTTGCGGCGAATTCATGCCGACACGCTAGCCGGCAGGTCGACGTTAGGCAAGCGCGCTTCCGGGATCAGGAATCCCAAGGAGGCCGGATTCATTCCTGCCAGCACATGCATGATCAGCCTCATGCGACCAATATTGAGCCAGCTTTACGCTGCTCAGGTTGTCCTGCGACTACGACGTCACCCGATTCCAAAACGCCTTGACGCCATCGACAAAGGTGCTGGTGCGTGGGGAATGGCGCTCTCCCTGCTCGCCGCGGAAGGTGGCGTCGAACTCCTCCAGCAATTTGCGCTGCTCGGCGGTCAGGTTGATCGGCGTCTCCACCACCACGCGGCACATCAGATCGCCCGTGCCGTGGCTGCGCACCGACTTGACGCCCTTGCCACGCAGTCGGAACATCTTGCCGGTCTGGGTTTCCAGCGGCACTTTGATCTCGGCTTCGCCGCCCAACGTCGGCACCCGCACCACGTCGCCTAGCGCCGCCTGCGACGGACGAATCGGCACTTCGCAATACAGGTCATTGCCTTCGCGCTGGAAAATCGCATGCGGCTTGACCTGCACTTCCACATACAGATCGCCAGCAGGTGAACCCGCGGGCCCTGCCTCACCTTCACCGGCAAGGCGGATGCGATCGCCGTTATCGACGCCGGCCGGAATCTTCACTTCCAGCGTCTTCACGTCCTCGCTGCGCCCTTCGCCGTGGCAGGCCAAGCATGGGCTGGCGATCACCTTGCCGCGCCCGCCGCAGGTGGGACATGCCTGCTGCAACGAGAAAATACCCTGCTGCAGGCGCACGCGCCCTTGGCCATGACAGGTGCCGCAGGTTTCGAGTTTGCCGTCGGCCGAGCCGCTGCCCTTGCACTTGGTGCAATCGAGCAAGGTCGGCACGTCGAACTGCTTGTCGACGCCGAACACCGCTTCTTCCAGATCGAGCTCCATCAGGAAGCGCAGGTCGGAACCACGTCGCACACCTTGACGACCGCCGCGCGCACCGAAAATGTCACCGAAAATGTCGCCGAAAATATCACCAAAATCAGCCGCGCCTGCCCCGCCACTACCGCCGCGACCGCCCATGCCGTGCTCGAACGCAGCGTGGCCATGCTGGTCGTACGTCCGGCGTTTGCCGGAATCGCTCAGCACCTCGTAGGCTTCCTTGGCTTCCTTGAAACTGTCCTCGGACGCCTTGTTGCCCTCGGTGCGGTCGGGATGATGCTTCATCGCCAGTCGCCGATAGGCTTTTTTCAGTTCCTCGTCGCTGGCGCTGCGACCAACACCAAGGACTTCGTAATAGTCACGCTTGCTCATGGATCGACTCTTGATTGGATCGCGGCTGCATTCAAAGCTGCTTGCCGGTGACGGCTTGACCGATTTACATTGCCCCGGTGGACTTCAGGCCAGGCGGGGATGCGCTGCACCTGTACTTGCCAGTCAATCCCGTTGCGTGCACCAGTACAAATAATGTTGTTGATTTAGTGTTCGACTGAAAGCAGAAAAGCGGAGCCTGCGCTCCGCTCTTCCGAGTCAGCATTCACCATTCATCACGCGTGCCTTACTGCTTCTCGTCGTCCTTGACCTCGGTGAACTCGGCGTCGACCACATCCTCGGTCTTCGGCGCTTCACCCGCTGCGTCTGCAGCCCCGTCGGCTTGGCCGCTTGAGGATGCCGCCGAAGCCAGCGCCTGCGCCGCGGTTTGCAATGTCTGCATGCGCGATTCGATCGCCGACTTGTCGTCGCCCTTCATTGCCGATTCCAGCTCGGACAACGCCGACTCGATCTGGCCGATCACATCGCCGCCGACCTTGCCGCCGTGTTCCTTGATCGACGCGCGTGTGCTGTGCACCAGCGCGTCGGCCGAGTTGCGGGTCTGCACCAACTCGTGGAACTTCTTGTCCTCTTCGCGATGCGCTTCGGCGTCGGATTTCATCCGCTCGATTTCTTCCGGGCTCAGGCCCGAACCGGCCTTGATCTCGACCTTCTGCTCCTTGCCGGTCTTCTTGTCCTTGGCCGACACATGCAGGATTCCGTTGGCGTCGATGTCGAACGACACCTCCACCTGCGGCATTCCGCGCGGTGCCGAATCAATGCCGGTCAGGTCGAACTTGGCCAGCGATTTGTTGAAACGCGCCTGCTCGCGCTCGCCCTGCAACACATGCACCGTTACTGCGGTCTGGTTGTCCTCCGCGGTACTGAAGGTCTGTGCAGCCTTGGTCGGGATCGTGGTGTTCTTCTCGATGATCTTGGTGAACACGCCGCCCATAGTTTCAATACCCAGCGACAGCGGGGTAACGTCCAGCAGCAGCACATCCTTGACCGTACCGGCCAGCACGCCACCCTGAATTGCCGCGCCAATGGCGACAGCTTCGTCAGGGTTAACGTCCTTGCGCGGATCCTTGCCGAAGAACTCTGAAACCGCCGACTGCACTTTCGGCATGCGCGTCTGACCACCGACCAGGATCACCTCGCCGATGTCCTTGTTGGCGATCCCTGCGTCCTTCATTGCGATCTTGCACGGCTCGATGGTGCGCTTGATCAGCTCTTCCACCAGCGCTTCGAGCTTGGCCCGGGTCAGCTTGATGTTGAGGTGCTTCGGGCCACTCGCGTCCGCGGTAACGTACGGCAGGTTGACGTCGGTCTGGTGCGCAGTGGACAACTCGATCTTGGCGCGCTCGGCCGCATCTTTCAGGCGCTGCAGGGCGAGCGGATCCTTGCGCAGGTCGATGCCCTGCTCCTTCAAGAACTCCTCGACCAGATAGTCGATGACGCGCTTGTCGAAATCCTCACCACCGAGGAAGGTATCGCCGTTGGTCGAGAGCACCTCGACCTGCATCTCGCCGTCGACCGACGCGATCTCGATGATGGAGACATCGAATGTACCGCCGCCGAGGTCGTACACCGCGATCTTGCGATCGCCGCCTTTCTTGTCCATGCCGTAAGCCAGCGCGGCTGCGGTCGGCTCGTTGATGATGCGCTTGACCTCAAGACCGGCGATGCGGCCGGCGTCCTTGGTCGCCTGGCGCTGCGAATCGTTGAAGTACGCCGGCACCGTGATCACGGCCTCGGTCACGCTCTCGCCCAGATAATCCTCGGCGGTCTTCTTCATCTTCTCGAGGATGCGCGCGGAGATTTCCTGCGGCGCCATCTTTTTGCCGTCGCTGGTCGCGACCCACGCGTCGCCGTTGTCGTGCGCGACTATGCCGTACGGAACCAGATCCAGATCCTTCTTGACTTCGGCATCAGTGAACTTGCGACCGATCAGGCGCTTCACCGCATAGAAGGTGTTCTTGGGATTGGTGACCGACTGCCGCTTGGCCGATGCGCCGACCAATACTTCGCCGTCCTTGGTAAAGGCCACGATCGACGGCGTTGTGCGGTCGCCCTCGGAATTTTCAATAACCTTGGCGACGCCGCCTTCCATTACTGCAACGCAGCTGTTGGTGGTGCCCAGATCGATACCGATAATTTTTGCCATGACAGTCTCCGAAAAATCGAACGAATGGAATTCAACAATAGTCAGTCGTCAGCAGCATTCACGACCGGCTGTATTCACCCGCGCCGGTGCGTTGCTACGGCCCTGCAAGCAAAGTGGGGCTTGGCGCGTGGCTTTCAAGAGTGTGAACAAGAAAATTCTGCAGCGCCGGCAAGCCCGCCCCTGCGGATTCGATCAATGTTCAGCCGCGACGACTACCAGCGCCGGCCGTAACAGTCGGTCGTTGAGTACGTAGCCCTTCTGGAAAACCTGCAGCACCGTTCCCGGTTTGGCATCGCCGGCTGGCTGCGTGCTGATCGCCTGCTGCTGCTCGGGATTGAACGGTTGCCCCTCCGGATTGACCATGCTCAGGCCATTGTCATTGGCGACCTTGGTCAATTGAGCCAGCGTCAGTTGCAGGCCTTCGCGCACCTCGACGCTTTCGCCGTGTGCTGCGCGCAGACCAGCTTCAAGGCTGTCGAATACCGGCAGCAACGCGCCGAGAAGGCGCTCGTTGGCGTACTTGCGAGCTTGCTCCAGATCGCGTGCCTGGCGCTTGCGCTGGTTATCCAGCTCGGCGCGCTCGCGCAACCATTCCTCGCGCAGGTCGGCGAACTGTTGCTGGGCGGCGGCGAGCTGCGCTTCCAGATGGCTGCCGTCGCCGGCCTCGCCGAAGTCTCCGAAATCGTTCTTGTCAAAACCGGGCGCGGTGGCGTCCGGACGCGGATCCGAGCTGTGCATGCGATCGTCCTGTGGTTAGCGGCCCGCCAGCGTTCGGCAGCCATGTAGCGGAATTATTGGGCTGCGCCGGCGCGATTCAAGCCCCGCCGCGGTGCGTATGGTGCCAGACCGCGCGATCAAACAAAGCGCAGTTCTCCCTGTCGGCGTGCACCTCGAGTTGATGGGATGGCGCGCTACAACGAATGCTAGATCAGCTGGCCTGCGCACTGCCGTGCAAGGCCGCCCCCAGCAGACCGGCAGTCGCCTGCACGACGGGAATGACCCTCTCGTATGCCATCCGTGTCGGGCCGATTACGCCGAGCACACCCAACACTTTGCCGTCGCTGCCGTAGGGCGCGGTCACCAGCGACATGCCGCCAAGCGGCGCCAGCCCGGTTTCCTCGCCAATAAAGATGCGCACGCCATCGGCGTGGATGCAGCGCTCGAGCAATTGCAGGATTTCGCGTTTGCGCGAAAACGCCTCGAACAGCTCGCGCAGGCGTTCGACATCGCTGAAGTCCTGCACGCCCATCAGCCGATTCTGGCCAGTGAGCAACATCTCCTCGCCCGCAGGCAGTGGATCAAGCGCATGTTCAGCCACTTCCACCGCGGCGGACAACACCCGCTCCATTGCCGAGCGCGTCTCGCGCAACTCGCGCAGCAGGCTGGAATGAATTTCGCGCAATGGCCGCCCGGCGAAGTGCGCGTTGAGATAATTCGCGGTTTGTTCGAGCTCGGAAGGCGTGTACGGCCGGCGCATGGCGATGATACGGTTCTGTACCTCGTTATCGGCAAACACCAGGATCACCAGCACCCGTTGCGGATCCAGCGGCACGAAGTCGATATGCCGGAACGCAAACTGCTCACGCTTGGGCACAGTCACCACGCCGACGAAATGGCTCATCGCCGACAACAATTCGGAAGCATTGCCCAGCATCTGCTGGGTGCCAGCGCTGACCTGAAAATTGCTGCGCAACTGGCTGAGGTCGGCATCGCCCAGCGGCTGCACTTGCAGCAGCGAATCGACGAATACCCGATAGCCTTGCGCGGTCGGAATGCGCCCGGCCGAGGTATGCGGTGCCGACAGCAGGCCGATCTCCTCCAGATCCGACATGATGTTGCGGATGGTCGCCGGACTCACGTCCAGCCCAGATTGGCGCGCAAGCGTGCGCGACCCCACCGGCTCGCCGTCGCGAATGTATTGCGCGATCAACGTGCGCAGCAGGCGCCGCGCGCGTGGGTCGAGGGTGTGGATCGGATCGGTCATGACGATATAGATAGTGCCCGCGAGGCGCCGAGGCAAGAGTGGTCGCCGGTTCGGTATCCTGCACGCATTCACGCCACTTTCCGAATCGATCAATGCTCAACCGTCTGCATATCAGGGATTTCGCCGTGGTCAGCGCCGCGGAGCTCGCGCTGCAGGCCGGCATGACGGTGATTTCCGGCGAAACCGGTGCCGGCAAGTCGTTGCTGGTAGATGCCTTGATGCTGCTGACCGGTGTCCGCGCCGATGCTGGCGTGGTGCGCCACGGAGCCGAGCGAGCCGAGTTGAGCGCGGAATTCGGCCTCGAAGACGCGCCGGCGGCAGCGCAGTGGTTGCGTGATGCCGAACTCGACGACAACGAGGCCTGCCAATTGCGCAGGGTGATCCGTGCCGATGGCGGCTCGCGTGCCTGGATCAATGGCCGGTCGGCCACCCTCTCGCAATTGTCCGAACTCGGCGCCTTGCTGGTCGAAATCCATGGCCAGCACGAGCACCAGGCGCTGCTGTTGCGGGCGCGGCAGCTGGAATTGCTGGATGCATTTGGCGGTCATGCCGAACTGCTCGACACGGTGCACCAACACGCCAGCCAGTGGCGCGCATTCCAACGCCAACTCGTGGCCCAGGGCAGCGTGGAGGACGTCGAGGCGCGCCTGGAATGGCTCGATCACCAGTTGAAGCAGTTTGCGAATGAAGCGTTGGATCCATCTGATATTAAAGACTTTAGCGACTCATACAGACGACAGGCGCATGCTGCCCAATTGCTCGAAGGCAGCGGTCGGGCGCTGGGACGGTTGAGCGGCGATGAAGGCTCAAACCTGGAGACGATGCTGGCCGAGGTGCGCGGCGAACTGCAGCGAATGGCCGAGCACGATCCACGCTACGCACAGGCTGCTGCCCTGATCGATAGCGCTGCGGTCGAACTGGGCGAGGCCGCGACCCTAATCGAACGCGCACGCGACTCGCTCGATCTGGATCCAGATCGCCTTGTTCGTCTCGAGCAGCAACTGAGCCGCCTGCATGACCTCGCGCGCAAGCATCGTGTCCCGCTGGAGCAACTCGCCAGCGTGCGCGACACGTTGCAGGCCGAACACGACAACTTGATCGATGCGGGCGGCGCGGCTGCCCGACTGCAACAGGCCCTGGAATCTGCCGCCGCACAATGGCGTACCGCAGCCGCAGCCCTCGGCGAGCGTCGTCGGTCCACAGCAGCGACGTTCGGCGCGACTGTCAGCATATTGATCGATGATCTCGGGATGGGCGGAGGCCAGCTACAGGTCGAACTCACGCCCCTTCCATCGGCCGAGATTTCGCCGCACGGCGCAGAGCAAGTCGAATTCCTGGTCAGCGCCAATCCCGGCCAGCCGCCGCGTGCATTGCGCAAGGTCGCGTCCGGCGGCGAGCTGTCGCGCATCAGCCTCGCGATCGAAGTCGCAGCGCTGGGCATGGATTCGGTGCCGACGATGGTGTTCGACGAGGTCGATTCGGGCATCGGTGGCGCGATTGCCGAAGTGGTCGGGCAAAAGTTGCGCGCGCTCGGCAGCGAACGACAGGTCTTGTGCGTCACCCACTTGCCTCAGGTTGCCGCCCAGGGACACCACCACTTCCGCGTGAGCAAGGACATCAGTACGGGGAGCACGCACAGCGAGCTGGTCACCCTCGGGGTAAAGGATCGGATTGAGGAATTGGCGCGGATGCTGGGCGGCGTCGAGATATCTAAAGAGACTCGCGCGCATGCACGGCAGATGTTGCGCGATGGGAATGGGGAACAGGATTCCCGAATAGATTGAAATCGGGGCAATGCTTACGTTGCCGGTTCCCGCTGCTACTTTTTCTTCTTCGCCCGCACATATAACACTAGGCTGTGCGCCTCGATCGTGTAGCCATGCTTGTCGGCGACCTGCTGTTGCAAGCGTTCGATCTCGGGGCTGGCGAACTCGATCACCTTTCCGCTGTCAATATCCACCATGTGGTCGTGGTGTTCGCCACGATCGAGTTCGAACACCGCATGGCCGCCTTCGAAATTATGTTTGAGCACCAGACCCGCCGTCTCGAACTGGGTCAGCACGCGATACACGGTGGCAAGACCGATATCGTCGCTGTGATCGAGCAATTGCCGGTAGATATCTTCGGCGGTGAGATGGCGCGGGCTGGCGTTTTCCAGCAATTCGAGGATGCGCATGCGCGGATGCGTGACCTTCAGGCCGGCCTTGCGCAGTTCGTGCGACTCCATGCATCCCCCGCGGGTGTTAAACCAGACCGCCGCGCCCGCAGGCGTGGAAGGGGCTTAGTGTATCATTCACGATCGCGCGCCCTGCGTTGTTGCGGCACGCGCCATCACCAAACCGGACGATCCCCACGATGTTCAAACCGTTGACCCGCCTGCCTTCGGGCACACTCTTGCTTGCCGTTGTCGTTGCCACTTTGCTGGCCAGTTGCGGCGTTGTGTATCACCTGCCCGTCTATCAGGGAAACCTGCTTGAAACCAAGAATGTTGAGCAGTTGCAAAAAGGCATGACAAAGGCGCAGGTGTTGCAACTGCTGGGCACGCCATCGGTGGCCGACCCGTTTCATACCTCGCGTTGGGACTACATTGCTTCCGAGCGCACCGGTCGCGGCATCCGCAGGACCGAAGTCAAGACGCTGACGTTGCTGTTCAACGACCAGACCCTAACTGCTTGGGAAGGCGAATACTTCCCCGAGCAGGACGAACAACTGGCCAAGCAGATGAGGAAGTTCGGCAACCTGCCTAAAGAGAAGAAAAGGCCGGGTGGCGGCGGTTGATTGGCAACAGGAAGGCGTCGGCTGCCTTAATCGCATCAGTCGGAAGTCGACGTCTGTTCACTCAATGCTTCAACGCGCGACGCCGTCGCTGATCCATCGGATCAGCCTGCAATGGGCGCAACAGTTCAACGCGGTCGCCATCGCGCAGCAATGTTGCAGCGCTGACCAACCGGCCGAAAATGCCGTAACTCCAGTCGATCTCCAATAACGAAGGTAACTGCGGCGTGGCTTGCTGCAATGCATCTGCTACCGTCGCGCCATCCGCCAGTATCAACGACACCGACCAAGCGCGATGCGGCAATGCCAGCAACACCTCCACCTGAATCGTCGTGGCGGCGGTCATGTGAGCCTGAAGCCAGAGCTTGTAGCGCTCATTCTTTAACTTGTTTGCGAGCTTCGCGGCAAAAGTCATCGACCATGCGATCGGCAAGGCCGGCAAAGCCCACCGCCAGCGCCGAACCCAACAGCAAGCCAGCCATTTCAAAATCCAGTTGCAGGCTGATCTTGCAGGCGACCTCGCCCAGCGCCTCGAACCGCCAGTGGCCGCCGAATTGCTGGAAAGGACCGTCGACCAGTTCAAGGTCGATGCGATCATGCCGATGCAATCGGTTGCGGGTGGTGAAGCTGGTGGGTATGCCAGCTATGCGCAGATCCAGCCGCGCCAGCATCTGTTTTGGGCTTTGTTCAAGCACTGCACTGGACTCGCACCAGTTGAAACGCTGCGGATACGCAGCCACGTCATTGACGAGATCGAACAACACGCGCGCCGGACGCCGCACCAGCGCGCTGCGGTGAATGCTGGTCATGCGCGAAGGTGGCCAGCACCGATGGGGCTGACCCGTGCATCGCGTGCGCCAACAACGCTGTTGTTGCAGCGGAACACCGCGCGGGAACGGCGCACGCGACCAAATGGCATCACATCGGCGAGAATGAGCGACATCGAGGGTTTGTAATGGCAACCAGGAAAGGCGGCAAGGATACCGGAAGCGGCAGAGGCACGATCGCGCTGAACAAGCGTGCGCGGCACGACTACGCGCTGGAAACGCGCTATGAAGCGGGCCTGTCCTTGCTGGGATGGGAGGTAAAAGCCTTGCGCGCGGGTCATATCAACTTCAGCGATAGCTACGCGATGGTGCGGCACGGTGAGCTGTTTCTGCATGGCGCGCAGATCACGCCGCTGATTTCGACCTCGAGCCACGTCATTCCGGAAGATCGTCGCACTCGAAAGCTTCTGCTGCATGCGCACGAGATCGACAAATTGATCGGCGCGATCGAGCGCGACGGTTACACACTGGTCCCAACCGCGATGTACTGGAAAGGCTCGAAGGCGAAGGTCGAGATCGCGCTGGCCAAGGGCAAGCAGGCGCACGACAAGCGACAAACGCTCAAGGACCGCGATTGGGGCCGCGACAAGCAACGCATCATGCGCAAGCACAACAAGGATGCGTGATCGCTGGCGAGTCTAAAGCTGCCCAACTTTTCCTCGACCAGCGCACCGATCAATAACCGCCCGGAATATATTTAAAGCGCGCCATTTGTGGGCGATGCGCGTCAACCACGCGCTGCACCTGTTCGCGTGACATTGCCCCGCGCCACTGCCCTGCCCGACCGACGCGAAAAAAACTGCCGGCGTTTTCAGACTTCTCGACAAATCCATCGCGCCGTTCGAGGCCGGACAGACTCTGAAATCCCGAATTGCGAATCGCACGATCGATACGCGCACGATCGATTCCTGGCGCCACGAGGTTGGCGACCTTCGCAAAACCCTTGGCCGGCTTCTCCAGCAGATCCTCGTACCGCAACACCAGCAATCGCGGTGCCGCCTCCGCGGTCCAGCTCGCCACATGCTGCGACCAACTGCCGAGGAATTGCGAGACGAAGCGAGCATCGTTTTCGGTAGCGACATTCTCGTTCGCCAAGTGATCGATCGCCTCGTCGATCGACAATCCAAAATGATGGGTCATGCTGACCGCCACATCCAGCGGGTTCCGTACCACATAGATGGCGGCCGCGCCGACGTCTGGATTGTGCAGCGGATAGCCGTCCGACAAACCCGACATGTTGTGGGTCTTGACGAACCTGCTGCCAGTCGCGTCCGCGGCGATGCGCGCATGCACCTGCGGCCGCAGACGGCTGATGGTTTCGACATCGAGCGTGTCGCTGGGCTGGCCGGCCAGTTCACTGAAACGTTCCGGCAAAGCCTCGTCATCGCAGTACCGCGATAACTCATTCAACGGCACCGGCGCACCGCAGTCGGCAGTGAGGTTGGCCAGGAAGGCGCGTAACCAAGTGTTGCCCGACTTCGGATACGAAGCTAGCCAGACGATATGACCCATGCGTGGTCCACATGTTTGCGAATCGCAATACTAGCCGACCGAATGCAGCCAATCCGCCCTGCCATGCTGCATCCGGCGAAATGAAGTAAGCCAAATGGAATCAGGCCACTCGAAGTGGCCTGATTCGGTTCTACCGTGCGATCTGTGCCTTATATCTTTCCAAGCACCAGCAACACGATGATGATCAACAGCACGAGGCCCAAGCCGCCGGCCGGGCCATATCCCCAACTCCGGCTGTGGCCCCAATTGGGCAGCGCGCCAACCAGCAACAACACCACGATAATCAATACGATCAGTCCAATCGACATTGCTCTCTCCTCCCTGGGTGGATCCCGTTTGGATAATGGCACCTAAACGCTGTCTTGTGCCTAAACAGGACACGGTCCTGGCGATATCGAACTAACTGCTCTCCGACGGGCGAATTGCACCGGCCCGTCACTGGGCCGATTTTGCGCGGCAGTTGCCGAGTGCAATCAACCTCGTCCATGATGACCCCGATTGCCGCCGCCCCCGCAGCCAGTCGTCGATGCCACCTCGCAGCGTGCCGCAAAGGAGATCGTAAATGGCAACCCAAAGTTTTTCGATGAACCTGACCAAGAAAGGCCAGACCGAACCGGAACTCGTCTACGTCAATCGCCTCAACAACAAGTGGAAGTCACCCGGCGAAGGCTGGCTCGGCCCGCAAGCCGGCGTGTGGACCGAAGCAGAAGACGGCCTGCACCTGATGGACCCCACTCGCAAGGACGAAGTCGCCTTCTGCAAGTCGCTGGACTTCGAGAAGTGCTTCACGCTCGAACACGGCGACGCAAAATATCCGCTCAGCGGCGGCGCCGGTCTATGGCAGGTGCTCGGAGTTTTCTGACGCCTGCTTGGCTGGATTCAATTGATGCAACGGGATAGCGCGGCAAGCCGCGCCGGACACGCCATGCTGCACGGCAATGCGCAGCCACAGAATCGGCAGCGCGGCGAGCCAAAATGAAATCTGCGCCGCGCGCAGACGCCAGCGCCGCATGCATGGCTCAGGCGCATTGGCATTCGCCAAGTCTTGGGGGTCGCGAACGCCCGATCGCAATCCTGCGTTCCCTACTCCACATCTGCCCAGTTCTTGCCCTTCTTGCTGTGCAACGTGACCTTTGAAACTTCGGTAAGGTCGAGGTTTTCCCATTCCAGCGCGTTGCCGTCTTCGTCCTCGATTCGCAGATCCCACATCGCCGTGCGCTCCTTGCGCGAAAACGTGATGTCGACCTGATCCCCATCGGCCAGCGTGTCCTCGTCCAGCACATCGTCCTGCCAATCATCCGCGTTGTGCGGCGACACATACACGCTGTAGATCTCGACCCCGGTCTTGTTGACCAGTCTGAAGTCCTGGTCGCCGGCAGCGGCCGCTTGCGCCAACACGACCACTCCGACGGCCAGCGCCGCCAACCAGACCCGCATAGACCTTGTGAACGTTTTCATGGATTTCCCCTTGGTGGACGCCCATCCCCGGCGCGGATCGAGGCTAGCACGGCTGTACCACCGCGCGCTGGCCTCGTTCTGGTCTGTGAATTACCCAGCCACGCGCAAAAGATGCAGCTTGCCATCCAAGCCGAGCACGCGCGTTGCGCGCGGTGAATTTTCAATACCGATGACCGTGTCGAACAGATCCGGGGTAAAGGCCGCATTGCCGAAATACCACGAGTGGACGTTCCCACGATCCATCCGAGCGCTTTGAGTGGTTGTTC
>JBBQQH010000072.1:0-13445 GCA_038216155.1 Lysobacterales bacterium | reverse complement strand
CCTGGATCGCGCGGAAGTGTACGAACACGTCCTCGCCGTTATCGCGGGCGATGAAGCCAAAACCCTTGGCGTCGTTGAACCATTTCACGGTGCCCATCTGACGATCCGACATAAATCACTCCTGATACTTTCGGTCTTGATTGGCCGTTACCGACCGGTGGTACTGGGTATGCAAGGAGTACATCGATGGAGACGATGGACGGATCGGAGATCACACGCATCGGGTCACGACCTACAGTGACCTGCAACACCAGCGGCCGCAGTGTAGAACATGAAATTGCTGAATGCGAGGCGTTGTCAAGACATTTATTGCATGGCCCCCGGCAGACTGAAACTGCTGCATCGCAACAATAAGGTTGCGCAGAAATGCTCTGTCGCTCATCGATCCAGCTTCGTGATTGACGCGACTGCGCTGCGCACTCATCTTGTCCGCAGACTTGACGGATGCATCGCCACATGGACCAGCACACCCTGCTCTACATCCTGTCTGCCGCACTGATCCTGATCGGCCTCGTCGGCACCTTGCTGCCGGTGTTGCCCGGAACGCCGATCGTATTCGCCGGCATGTTGCTGGCTGCGTGGGCCGACGACTTCCATCGGATCGGCATCTTCACCGTCATCGTGCTGGCCGTATTGACAGTGCTCGCAATGACGATCGATTTCATCGCCGGATTACTCGGCGCGAAACGGGTCGGCGCTAGCAAGCCTGCCATTCTCGGCGCGGCGATCGGAACCTTCATCGGAATGTTTTTCAGTCTTCCAGGTTTATTGATTGGCCCGTTCGCCGGCGCTTTGATCGGCGAATGGCTGCGTCATCGCGACCTGGCGAACGCGGCACGCGTAGGCGTTGGCACCTGGATCGGCATGGTGGCCGGTGCGATCTTCAAACTTGTATTGACGTTCGCGATGCTCGGCGTATTCCTGTTTGCGATCATGATCGGTTAGCTTCAGCCAGCGCTCCCGAAATATACCAACGTGCACGTTACTGGCCATCTAGTTCCGCCCAGCGCGAGTAGGCGGCTTCAAGTTCGGATTGGCGCGCAGCGAGCTCGTTGTTGGCCGCAAGAATAGCGGCAGCACTCTTGCGATAGAACTCTTGCTGCTGCATCGCCAAAGTGCGCGTGGCGATGTCTGTTTCGAGCGCTTCGATGCGTTCCGGAATCTGATCCATCTCGTGTTGTTCACGGAAGCTGAGTTTGCGTTTTGTGGCTGTTGCAGGCACTGGTGGTGCGATGGAAACCTGCGGCGTCAATTGCGGTTTTGCGGACGCGGCAATCGCGGGCTTGGCGCATTGCCGCAACCAGTCGGAATAACCACCGACGTAATCGCCGATGCGGCCATCGCCTTCGAACACCAGCGTGCTGGTGACGACATGATCGAGGAAATCGCGGTCGTGGCTGACCAACAACAACGTACCCGGATAATCGGCAAGCAATTCTTCCAGCAGCTCCAGCGTTTCCACGTCAAGGTCGTTGGTGGGTTCATCCATCACCAGCAGGTTCGACGGTTGCGCGAACAGTTTCGCAAGCAACAAGCGATTGCGTTCACCTCCGGAGAGCCGGGTGATCGGCGCGCGCGCACGTTCGGGCGTGAACAGGAAATCCTGCAGGTAGGCGAGCACATGCTTGCGGCCGCCGTTGGTCTCGATGAACTCGAGTCCCTCCGACACGTTGTCCAGCGCGTTCCAGTCCTCGCGCAAAGCGGTGCGGTGTTGGTCGAAATACGCAACCTGGAGATTGGTGCCGACACGCACTTCGCCGGATTGCGGTGTGAGTTGGCCGAGTAGCAGGCGGATCAGCGTGGTCTTGCCGACGCCGTTCGGTCCGATCAGACCAATGCGGTCGCCGCGCAGGATCGTGGTTTCAAAATCGCGCACAAGTACACGACCATCGAAAGCAAACGACACGTGCTCGGCCTGGATCACCTTCTTGCCGGATGTCGCCGCAGTCGTTGTAACGAGCTTGACGTTGCCCGCCTGATTGCGGCGATCCGCCCGTTCGACGCGCATCGCCTCGAGCCGGCGTACGCGGCCTTCGTCGCGGGTGCGGCGCGCCTTGATGCCCTGCCGGATCCAGACTTCTTCCTGGGCCAGAAACTTGTCGAAGCGTGCGCGCTCCTGCGCTTCGGCGTGCAGGCGTTCCTCGCGACGGCGCAGGTAATTGTCGTAGTCGCCCGGCCAGCTGGTGACTTCGCCACGATCGATTTCGACGATGCGGGTGGCGAGCGCACGCAGGAAACGCCGGTCGTGGGTCACGAAGACGATGCTGCCGCGAAAGCCGCGCAGGAAATCTTCGAGCCAGTCGATCGACGCGATATCGAGATGATTGGTCGGCTCGTCAAGCAACAGCACATCGGGTTCGGCGACCAGCGCTTGCGCAAGCAAGACGCGGCGCTTCATGCCGCCGGACAACGATGCGAACGCGGCGTCTTCTGGCAGGTCGAGCTTGGTGATGACCTCGGTGACGCGGCGTTCCAGGTCCCAGCCGTTGCTGCGCTCGATCTTCGCCTGCACGTCCGCGAGCGCGTCCATGTCGATGTCAGCCGCATGGCTGATGTGATGGAACTCGGCGAGCCAGTGGCCGAGCTCGCCGAGCCCATCGGCAACCACGTCGAATACACTGCCATCCGTATCCTGCGGCACTTCCTGCGCGAGCCGACCGATGCGCGCGCCGTCCTGCACGCGGATCTCGCCCTCGTCGGGCACGATTTCGCGAGCGAGCAGGCGCAGCAGGGTAGATTTGCCGGCGCCGTTGCGGCCGACGACGCAGATGCGTTCGCCGGCCTCGATGCCGAGCACGACGTTGTCCAGCAGCGCCGGGCCGCCGACGCCGTAGTGGACGTTCTGAAAAGTAATCAGGGACATGGGTTGCCGTAAGGAACTGGTGCGGTGGCGCGCGCAACCAAGGTCGCGAACGCCAGAGCCGCGTATCGGCAGGATTGCTGACCGACAATTTTACAGCAAACGATCCATCGCGATTGCGGATCGCAAAGTCGCGTGATCAGTGATGATGACCCCCCGCGCCATGCACGTGGCCGTGTTCAAGTTCCTCTTCGCTCGCCGCGCGCACATCGGCGACTTCGACCGCGAAAAGCAGGGTTTCTCCGGCCAGTGGATGGTTGCCATCGACAGTCACGTTGTCGGCATCGACCTTGGTGACTGTGACCAGCATGGGCCCCTGCCCGCCTTGCGCTTCAAACTGCATGCCGGGTTCGAGCGTCTCCACGCCGTGGAATGCATCGCGCGGAACCAGCTGGATCAACTGTTCGTCGCGCGGCCCATAACCTTCTTCTGCCGCGACTGCGACGTCGAACTTGTCGCCGGTGCTGCGGCCTTCCAGCGCCTGCTCAAGGCCTGGAACGATATTTCCCGCGCCGTGCAGATAGATAAGCGGCATGCCTGCTGGCGAAGCGTCGATGACTTCGCCGGCGGCATTGGTGAGTTTGTAGTGGATGCTGGCAACGGTGTCGTCGGCGATCTGCATGGAAGGTCTCGGTCAATGATGGAAAGACGCATCGCAATGACTGACAAGGGTCGGCCGATTTGGATACGCCCTGCGAATTATGGGCGCATGCTGCCGGTTTCAAGCACAAACTTCCAGGCAGGGACTTGCGAGCAGTCAGCGAAGACATCTCGCCAGCGGCAAGCTCAGGGCTTGTAACGTATCGCCAGGCTTGGACTGTACAAACGCGGTCAAGCCCAATTGCGTTGCATGCGCATCGCGCGGCGCGGCGACGTGCAGCGCGCGTGACCATTGCGCTCCAGACAACGGATACGGACCAAGCAATTGGCGCACCACGCGTTCGTGGTGCAACAACACGCCATTGTTCTCGCCGGCCTTGACCTGCGTGGACAGACCATTTTCGTAGAGCGCCAGATAAAGCGCGCCGGTCGGCAACACGCCACCTGCATTCGGCGTCGCCTTGAGATCGACACTGAAGCCACCGGCATCCGGCGTCGCGCTCAGATCCAGGCCAAGCGGACTGGCTTGCGCAGTGTTGCCGCGCAATCCAGCCGTCGAACCTCCCCACGGAAATCCGACGCGCTGGCCCACCATCATCTGCGGTGTGTACACCGACGCGCTGCCCGCATTGATCACGCGATCGTGCTGGCGCGCGCTGAAAGCGGCACTGCCGAAACGATCAGGCCAGCCGATCGAATCCCAATAATCTACATGGAATGCGAGCAGGCTCAGCCGGATCGGATCGGCACTGGCAGCGAGTTGAGAGAACCAGCGATCCGCAGGCGGACAATCGCTGCAACCCTCGGATGTGTACAACTCGACCAAGGCACCGCGTTGCGCGCCGGTCGTTGCATGGCACATCGGTGCGTTGGTGGGCATGGACATCGCGATGATCGGGATCAACAGGCCGACCAGCAAGGTCAACAAACGAGCCACGAACCGGTCGATCATGCCAACACCGCCGCAAGATCGTCCTCGATTTTTTCCGGGATGTCGGTCGGCGCATAACGCTTCACTACATGCCCGTCGCGGTCGATCAGGAACTTGGTGAAGTTCCATTTGATGCCGTCGAGTCCGAGAAAACCGGATTTCTCTTCCTTCAGCCACTTCCACAGCGGATGCGCCTTGGCGCCGTTGACGTCGACCTTGGCAAACATCGGGAACGTGACATCGTAGGTCAGCGAACAGAAATTCCTGATCTCGTCCGCGTTGCCGGGTTCCTGGTGACCGAACTGATCGCAGGGGAATCCGAGCACTTCCAGGCCTTCGTCCTTGTGTTTGCGGTACATCGCTTCCAGCCCAGCATATTGCGGCGTGAAACCGCATTTGGACGCCACGTTGACGACCAGCAGCGCCTTGCCGCGATAAACGTCCAGCGGTTTTTCGTCGCCATCAATGGTCTGTGCCTTGAAGTCGTATGCGGTGGTCATGGTTCCATTCCTGGTTGCCGGCGCAATGCCAGCACTCTAGCGCGGCTGCGCATTTGGATGGCGTGAATGACGCGATTTTGGATGTGACATGAACGAGGTCTGGCACAGCCAGTTTTTGTACGCCTCGTTACTGGCGTTTTCGAACCGTCAAAAGCTGCGGCTGATGCCGACGGTGGTGTCGTAATCAAAGAGGTGGACATTCGCGCCGTTCAGGATGCGGCCATAGTCGAAGGTCAACTGATAGCGATCCGTGAGCTGATATTCCAGGCCTATGCTGACCCTGTTGTAGCGCCCGAGTAACAACTGGTCGTGGTAGAAAATGTTGTTGAAATTTGGCGATCCATCCGCGTTGGCAAAGTCCTGAAGTGCATTCACTCCGTGACCGTAGGAGTTTGAATGTTCGAACAGCAGATGTGCATCGAGCCGTGGCGTGATGTTGTAACCCAGTTCCAGGCTGATCGCGCCATGATTCACGCGGCGGTTGTCGAGCAGATACTGGTGCGCCAGCCGATCGACGTTTTTGACCGACTGTTCGATCGTATAGGCGTATCCGGCTTGCCAGTACATGCCTTGCCACGGGGGCGGGAACCAGTTGCCAATGTGAACCCCGAACTGCAATGCCCGTTGATTGGTGCCGAACGCTGAGTGCGCGAAGAAGGTGTAGTCGTGGCTGGGCTGCGAGTAGGCGATGAACGGCGTGATCAGGAACGGCTGCTTGCGCCATTGGTAACGCAGGCCCACGCTCCAGTCGGACCAGCCCGAGTGGTTGCGGCCGTCGTCCTGAACGCGCTGATTGTTCGGAAACGGAAATCCGCGCGGATCGTGCGGATCGTTGCCGGTATAGCGGTTGCGCATGTACGGCAGCCCGACACTGACCGCCCAGCGATCCGACAGCCCGTAATCGACGTTGAGTGTCAGAGTGCGGTCGATGACCTTGCCGAAAGGAGCGGAGCTTCCGTCCGCATTCGTGAGTTTGGTGGTCTGCTTCTGCTGATAGGTTATCCACACCGAACCTTGGCCCTTGCCGGGCACCCAGGCTTGCGCATTGACTTGTGACATGCAAGCCAATGCAGCCAGCCCGAATCCGCAGCAAGCCGTCGCCGACATGCGACTCACAGAGTTCACGTACATCCTCATCCCCTCACGATGGCGACTTGCGCGCGTGATAACGCAGTCCATCCATACGCGCAGGACGCTAGCGCGCAAGCTGAAACGACGACGCCAAGCCACGATAATTCGGCTCGTAGCGACTGGCGCCGCACGCACGTCGCACAACTCATCGTACGTTTGTTGCAACCATGCTGTTGATCGTTTTCAGATACAGGCCAAGGCTGGCGCCGTCAACCAGAAACTCCTTGTAGCGACTATGCAGTTCGGGCGAATCGCGCTCGCTACGTGCCGCCACAGGCAACAGATGCGGCTTGTCGGCTGCGCTGGCAGTCGCGGCATTCAATGCGTCCGCCGTGTCGAGCGAAGTGATCACCACGTCGAAATGATGATCGTGCAAGGCGCTAGTCAACCCATCGGCATCGCTGACCACGGTCAGCGTGTGTCCGGCTTTTTTCAGCCCCGCATACAGCGCATCGCGATCGGCGGACGAGGTGGTCGAGCCGGGAGCGCTGTAGATCAGCACCGTGGCTGGGCGCGGCGCGAGGTATCCCTGGTAGGCCAAGCCCTTGCCGGTGTTGAACGCGCCCTCGCCGCAGGCCAGCGATGGCGCCGGTAGCAAGGCCAGTGCGCTCGACAAGACGAAGGCGCCGAGCAGATAGCTGTGCATTGAGTCGATGGATTTCATTGCGATCTCCCGATGGAAGTGGGTGCTGCTGCAACGGCGGAGGACGGAAATACCATGCTCTGCTTTGAATCAATACGCAATCTATCGCCAGAAATGACAACCGGTCGGTTGGCGTCGGCCGAACCGACCGGTTCGAGCGAGATCGCAAACAGTACGAGCACGCTGTCAGGCTCCAGATCCAGACAGCGGATCGTGCGTTCCGGATGCGGGTTGGGTAGCCGGGGTCCGCTCAGCACGAAGTCTGTACTTTGCCCAAACATCGGCCCGGTGCTTGCCGTTGCGAAAACGAAAGGAACCGCTTGATCCTGGCCCGCATAGCCGGGCACTTCGCGACCTGTGCGGACCGGCAGTGTTGCCTGGCTGCCATCATCGTAATGAAGGATCACGCTGGCGACTGCCTGATCCATCGGGGTTGGGGTCGAGAGGCTGACGTTGAGTAGCAAATGGACTGCGGACACTGGCGTCTGCGGAACCGCAAGGCACGTCAGCGGATTTGGCGGAACACCACCCATCTGCGCCATGCCACGCAGGTCGAAATCGGTCCCGGCGATCCGCTGCACGCCAACCGGATGCGGACGCATGACGGGAAGCACGCTGTAGTAGGTATTGTGGACGTCGTCAGGACCCATATCGTAGTACGGGCTCAGATCGAGCAACATCGGTGCGGTATCAGCCGAACGTGCGGGAACGGCTATGCCATTGGCGTTGCGCAAGGCAAGCACCGGCGCGGGCCGACGTTCCGAGGGAGTCCAGCGGCCTGGGTCGCGCGAGCGCAGTGCTGCTCGCTCGCTGGGCATGGCTGCATAGACGACCTTCTGGTTCTCGTTTCCGACGCTCAAATGCGCGAGGCTGTTGCTCAGCTCGGTCGTGCTGCGCAGTTCGGGTGCGATCGGCCATGACAGCCAGTGTCCCTGCATGGTACGAGCCAGCAGTCTGCTGTTGTCCGGAGCGAATGCCAGTAGTCCAATACTATCGATGGCATCGCTGTCGTCTTGCAATGGCGGCCCGATCGCGGCCATGGTGGTTGCGTCGTAAAGCTGCACCTCACGACGGAACGCACGTGCCAGCAGGTGGCGATCCGGGCTGAGTGCGGTCGCAGCGATCGCCTCGCTGGTGGCCATGCGTTCGAGTATTCGAGGAGTACCACTATTGGGCACGAGCAGATCCTGGGTCGTGCCCGCCACGAATACGCCGGCGTCTGTCGCGGCCACGCCCAGCGGCGCAGCCCGCCCGGTCGGATGCTTCGAGATGACCCGATCCTTCACGGGATCCCAGTTGATCAAGGCATCACTGCCAAGCCGCGGGTCGGTTGCGCGAGTGACCACCATGATGTCGCCACCGCTTGCGGCAAAATCAGCCCATTGCACGGGCTGGAACGGATCGTGCGGATACTCGCCGATGCGATGCAGTCCCGCCGTGGCGAACACGGTCGTCGCAGCTGCAGTCGGCCCTACGGCAAGAATGCGCGTGCTATCGGCCGAGAACGCAAGATGCCGCAACTGGCCGGGCAGTACGACCTCACCTGGCAAGCGTCGGCCTTGACGTGCGTCGAATATCTGCAACTGTTCGACGAAACCATGAGCGCTGGCACCCCCGAAACTCAGCAGCACGCGCGATCCATCAACGTTGGTAACCAGACGTTCGGGACTGTCCATCAATGGGATCGGCGGATAGCGCAAGTGCAGGGTTGCGGTGTCGTAGGCGCGCAGTTCGGGGCCGGTGGTGAGTAGCAACAGGCGCCCGTCGTCGACCAATTCGGCAAAGCCCGGTGGTTGCGGCAATTTCAGCCATGGCGTCAACGCAACACCCGATACGCTCACGATGCGAAGCTGGTTCCACTCGACGTCGACGAGGCGGCGCCCGTCGAAAAACATGTTGTCCGGGATCTGGCGCGCTGCAATCGCGGTGCGCAATGGAGGAGTTGGAAGACGCCATAAACGCACTTGACCATCCATGCCGGCAGTGGCCAGCAAGCCCGCACTCAGCGACCAACCAGTTGGATAGCGCCCGGTCAACCCGTGCGGTGCTGGCCCAGCGCCAATACGCTGCGCGGGTAATGCACGCGGACCTTGCTTGGGAAACCTCCATAGCGCGGTCTGGCCTTCGCCGCTGGCGATCAGCAGGCGGCGACTGTGGCTGAGCCCGACTCGTCGCACCACGAAGTCGTGGCTCATCTGGCCGGCCACCAGTGAATCGCCACTGGCTACGTCGAACGCGTGTACCGCACCGTCGAAGCTGGCGACTGCGAGCCACGCATCATCTTCGCTGAAGCTCACCCAGGTGATTTCGCGCCCACGCGCTTTCGGCAACTGGCGCAACGCGCGGGTGGCGGTGTCGAGCAGAAACACGCGGCCTTCGAAATCGCCGAGCGCCAAGGTACGGCCATCGTGGCTTAGCCCCCAGGCGAAGATTCCCACGCCGCCGGGCAGGCTGATTTCGTGCGGTGTGGTCAGATCGGGCAGCGTATAAATGTCCACCTTGCGCATCGCAACGGTGATGTAGGCGGCGAAATGTGTCTTGGGATCCAGCAGCCATGGCTCGAAATATGGGTCCTCTGGAACGTGTCGCAACGCGCTCACAGGCTTCCAGGGCATGGTCTGCCAGAGTTGGATCTGATGACGGCGGTCGCGCAACAATGCGTAGTCGCCATCGGCGCTGTAGGTCGCATCAACGAAATCCGCGAACGCAGGTGGAGGTTTGATCAGTGCCGCGTGATCCAGGTCAATCAGCCAGCTGTCGCCATCGTCGGGATTTGCGATGTTCCCGTACCATTCAAACGTGGCACGCAAGCGATGTCCATCGACAAAACGCAACAGCAGCACCTGGCGACGCTGACCATCCGAACTCCACAGATTGTCCAGACTCACGCGCCCTCGCTCGGTCAATGTGGCGGTGTCGTACCAGCGCACCGTCTCGTCATTCAGCGCCATCGCCATCAGGCGCCCATCAGGACTGACCTCGACCGCCATGGGATTGGCATCAGCGACGACCATGCGATCAATCAGGGTCGCACCCTGACTGAGCAGCATGCCGATGCGCCGACGTTCGAGCGCTGCTGCGTCCGTTTTGCCCGCGTGTTCTTCTTCGACTGTGTTCGACAGCAAGCGAGTCAACGCTTCGTAGCCTTTGCCGTCCTGCTCAAGCCGGAAGGCCGCCTCGCGACGACTGTCCCAAAGCAGGCTGCGCGACGCCTCGGCATTGCCTTCCGCGCGTCGCCATTGTTGCGAGGTTGCGACCAGACCAATGACCAGCGCCAACACGGATGCGACGACCGCAGTAGCCAGGCGCGGCTCGCGGCGTGCCCAGCGCAAAATGCGTTGCGGCATGCGGAGGGGCCGCACCGACACCGCGCGACCTTCAATGAAGCGCCCCAGATCTTCGGCCAGTTCGCGAGCCTGTGCGTAACGCGCCTCCGGCTCTTTGGCCAAGCACTTCAGGCAGATCGCTTCGAGATCCGCTGGAATTCCGGGTCGGCGTTCGCAGGGCGACTGCACCTCATCGGTGACCACGCGTTGCAATGTTTCCTGCGGTGTGGCGGCAAGAAACGGAGGTACCCCGGTCAGCAGTTCGTAGAAGATCGCACCCAGACCGTAGATGTCGGTGGCCATTCCGATGCGCTGCGAGTGCGCCTGCGCCTGTTCTGGCGCCATGTACGATGGGGTGCCGGAGACTTCGTTGCTTTGCTCGGCGAGAACCTGATCGAGTCGCCGCGCCAGTCCGAAATCAGCGACTAGCGGCTCACCGTGTTCGTCGATCAGGATATTGCCGGGCTTGAGATCCAGGTGGAGCACGCCCAGCCGGTGCGCGTAGTCGACCGCCTCGGCGATCGTTCGCATCAACCGCGCGGCCGCGATCGGTTTCCACGGACCGGAGTCGCGCAATCGCGTTGCCAGCGATTCGCCGCGCACCAGCCGCATCGAGAAGTAATGCAGGTCCTCGCGCGAGCCGGTCTCGAACACAGTGACGATGTTCGGATGTTCCATCCGCGCTGCGGACTGCGCTTCCTGCCGAAAGCGGTTGATGAAATCGGTCGATGCCCACGGCCCGGCAGCCAGCAGTTTCAGTGCGACTTCGCGATCCAGCGCTTTCTGGCGTACGCGATAGACGACGCCCATGCCGCCCTGGCCGATTTTTTCCAGTAATTCGTAATCGCCGAAATCGCGCTGCGCAGGATCGGAGAGATCCAGCTCCAGCGCCTCAGGCGGAAGGAACGCAAGATGGCGCGGGCCGATCGTTGCCGAGCGCGTGTCATTGCCGTCGCTGGCAAATGCCAACCGCGCCAGATCGGCGGTCGCTGCCAGCCTGAAAGCGGCTGGCAGGACATGGGTGTCGTTCACCCGGTTTTTCCGGCGAGCAGGCTGGCGAGCGCTTCGCGTTCGGTAGCGAGGTCGGCCGGGCTTGCGACAGTCTCCATCAATTCGTCTTCGGCAAGCTCGCGAAAGCGCTGACGCAACCGTTTGACGGCGATCGCCAGCACCAGCGGCGGCGTATTCAGTTGCTTCGAGATGTCCTCGTATTGCCCCGCGACCGGCTCGCTGGTCAGGAAGGGTTGCAACAGTCGGAACATGTCAAGCCGTCCGCTCTGAGCCGCCTCGGTCTGCAATCTGCGCAAACTGCGATTGAGTACTTCCAGCGCAAAGCTACGGTGATAGGCCTGCGTTGGCGAGCTTGGAGTCGAATGATCCTGGGTCAGGCGCGCCTCGATCTCTTCGAGCGAAAACGGCGCAGTCAAACGCTGCTGGATCACGTTCAGGGCATAGTTGCGCCAGTCCTCGGTCAGGAAAGCGTTCAGTTGCTGCAGCAGGAAATCGCGAAAACGTCCTTGGCCGTGTGGATCGACCTGCGTGACGACGCTGGGGAGATGCGAGAAAAAAGCCAGGCACAGATCGTTCGCCGGTTCCGGCGCGTGCCCACTGCGTCGCACATAAGCGTACACCGGATACCAGTAACGTTGGGACAGCTCGCGCAACGAACGATCGGCCAGATCGCCTTGCGGATGGTGCAAATCGAGCACAAGCGACCAGCGCGTTTGCGAAAAGCCGTGGTGTTCGTGCGGTGCCAGCCTGAGCGATGAATTCGACATGCGATGGATCTCCCTTACGGCACATACGCAAAAAAGCGGCTGCGATTACATTCGTCGCAACGACACCTGCGGCGGTTTGAGCAGCCAGGTCTGGATCGTCTCGACTTCGGCGGGAACCTGCGCCGGATCGCTGAGGGTCTGGCTGACTTGCGCTGTCACCAGCATCTGCAGGCGATGGCGCAGCCGATGCACGGCGACCGCCACGGTATTGCGGCTCAATCCGAATTGCTGCGAGACGCGCGAGTAGTCGTCGCCGTTGGGCGACTCGAACAGAAACTCGCGCAGCGCATCGAACAAAGTGTGCTTGCCGGCCTCGCGCGCTTCGCCTTGCAATTGATTCAGCGCATGAGCAACGATCGTCTGCGCCCATTCGCGTTCAAAGCTCATCTCCGGCGTCTGGTCGCCCAATGGCTCGGCGACCGACTCCAGCTGTACGTGCAGTGCGCCACCGCCGCGTTTTTCGGCTGTTGCACGACGCCGTTCCGAGATGACGAAATGCTTGAGAGCGCTGAGCAGGAACGTACGGAAACTTCCCTTGGCCGGATCCGCGAGCTGATGCAGGCGCTGGCTCAGCAAGTGCGCAAAAAACGACTGTGTCAGATCCTCGGCCTCATCGATGGTCATTCGCTGTCCGCGCAGGAAAGCCAGTACTGGTGCACGATAGAAGCGGCACAATCTTTCAAGCGCGTGATGGGATGCGCCATCGCTGCCGGCACTGGCGATAATCATGCTCCATTGGGTCGCCTCGAATCCGGCCACAATCGATTCCCACCTTCTTGAATAATTCCCTTGGTCCCCACGGAACTTGCCCAGCTTGCGGCGCACTACCGAGCGAATCCGACCTCGATGATGGAAGCAGTTCGGTGTCTCGCGCGTCGATGTCGGCAACACTTTACCGCCGTTCTTGTACGGCGGATCGATCGGACACATGTTGGCCGGCCAACACCGCGAGTTCAGGAAGCCATCACCGCTTGCCGGATGCTTGTAATACGCGCAAACGACACGCCGAGCACAACGACCCATCAGCAAACCCGTTACCAATAATCCTGCAACAGCATCGTTCGAAGCTGTGAGCGGATGGTGTCGGCATGTCTCGCTCATGACAAAACCAATGCGCATTGCGCATGGAGGTGGACTTGCCTGCGATCTTGCCACGTATGCCGGAGGTGAGCTGGCTGGTTGAAGAACACCTCAAGACCAGATGACGGCATAGAAGATCATGAGACCGACAAGAGCAACAGCCCGCTCTGGATTTCAGATGCAGTTCTGCCACAGGGGTTGTTCAAGGACTCCCCTGCTTTTGAATGTCAGATTTCACGCCGTGAGTTTTGAGGTCGACCGTCCCTTCCGGGCCGTAGTTTGCAGTCGCCAACGCCGATGACCCTCAGCGCATCACGAAGCCGACGATCCAGCCAACCAATTTTTGCACGCCCACAAAAAAACCCCAGACGTTTCCGCCCGGGGCTTTGGTATCGTACTCAAGCCGTATGGCTTAGAGGATCTGCACCGCGTCGGCCTGCAGGCCCTTCGGGCCTTTGACGACTTCGAAGCTCACCTTCTGGCCTTCCTGCAACGACTTGAAGCCGCTGCCCTGGATGGCGCGGAAATGCACGAAGAGGTCTTCGCCGCTTTCCGGGGTGATGAAGCCGAAGCCCTTCGCGTCGTTGAACCACTTC
>JBBQQH010000071.1:0-14048 GCA_038216155.1 Lysobacterales bacterium | reverse complement strand
GGGACGATCTTGTCCATCTCGGCGAGGAACACCTCGCGCCGCGTGGTCTTTTTCTTGACCGCGTATTCCGCATCGCCGAAGCTCATCTGGTCCATGCAAAAGTCGCCCTTGTTCACCCGATACAATTTCAGCACACTTCGGGCGACTTGTTCAGACCTTCCCTAACTCTCTTCCAACAGGCTTCGCACTTCAGCGATAAATACTATGGCGAATTTTGCCTCGACTTGAGCGCGACGAAGTTCGCCAACACTCAATGTGTCGAGTTCCAGTGCCTTCTCGTGAATGATGTCGTTTCGGGCTTCTCGAAATCTTTTGCAGTCGGTCAGGATTCTCGCTTCGCGGACTCCGAGCAGGGCCAGCTTTTCCTCATAAGTTGTCTGGCGGTCGATCTTCTTGTACAGGTCCCGACCGAGGCGGGCAGTTCCTACAAGGCTTAGTAAGGCATCCAAGTACATACCAGCGAATGCGATTGCAATCAGGCCTTGTTTGAATGATCTGCGTGCTGGATCGATGGTAACAATGTATCCCTGTTGTGCATCGGGCTTCGGAATGCGTCCGGCCTCAAGATGGCGCGCCGACTCCGCTGCTGCTTCCTGTGCGACTGCCAGATAGATGGTCAGATTTGATAGAACTGCGGTCATCATGCTGTATCCATATCTAAATTCTGCACGCGCAGTATGCAACCCACTCCCCTGTCGCTTCGCGGACACACGGGAAATGATAGATTCTCAGTCATCCCATCTGCGTGCGAGTCCATCCCAACCTTTGAGTCCTATCTCCAGCTGGGCGAATGTTTGGCATCCAGCCCAGCGGCGCGAGCATCGTAGTGCCACAGTGTCTGTAGCGGATCCGAGACTGGACTTTCTGCGCAACTTTCGGAAGGTGAATTTGAAGGGTGCAGGCTTGGAGACGAAAAAGCCAATAACAAAGCGTTTTTCTTTCATTCGCTTAGTGAATAGAGTGGCGAAGAGGGCGGGATACATTCGGGCCATCCTTGGCCATCCCCCTCCGGGCGGCTTCGCCGTGCTGATCGGCTATCCTGCCGATCAGTCGAACCATTGGGTTCTCATCAAATCCACCCTCTCCGCCACACACGCAAAAGGCCCCTTCCGGGGCCCTTGCGTGTGTGGCGGAGAGGGTGGGATTCGAACCCACGGTCGGCTTACACCGACGCCTGATTTCGAGTCAGGTACATTCGACCACTCTGCCACCTCTCCGGAGGGTTGTGTCGCGACGCGGGCCGCGTGGTGCGGGCCGCGAATGATACGGGTTGGGGTTAGGACGCACAAGCGCGAGAACGATTTGATGTCTCTGATCGCTTGTCGCGGCGCGGGCGCTCGCGCATTCTTGCGCGATGGGGAAGAAGTCTCGGCGCAAAGGCTCGGTTGGCGGTTCTGGGAGGTCGCGCGCGCTGGCGGGATCAACTGCGGCTGCTGATCGGGATTCGACGTTGCTGGGCGATCCGCGCGTTGCGCTAGACGGCGAGCGGCAGCCGGCGTTGAGTGGGTTGCGTGGGATTGCGGCGCTTGGGGTGTTTGCGGTGCATGCGTACGCGCTCGCCGGGTTGCCGGCGTTGTGGGATGGCCATCCGACGCTGTCGTTTCTTCTGGCGTGGCCTGCGCACATGGGGTGGGCTGGTGTCGACCTGTTTTTCACGTTGTCGGCATTCCTGCTGGCGTTGCCGTTTGCGCGCGCGAATTTGCAGCAATCGGCGGCGCCGGATTTGCGCGGTTACGCCGCGCGGCGGTTGTTGCGGATTTTGCCCGCGTATTACGTGCAACTTGCGGTGCTGCTGATCCTGATCGCGTCGGGTCTGGCCACGCGTTTGATCAGCCCACTGGCAACGCCGATTTCGCGATTGCTGGTGCAGCCATTCTTTCTGTATGACCTCGGTTGGCCAGGCGTTGCGGCGACCCAATTTCCGTTGCTGGGAAACTGGTGGACGTTGCCGGTGGAACTCTCGTTCTACGCGCTGCTGCCGTGGCTGGCGCGGTTGCTGCGTCCGGGACGATGGCGCTGGCTGCTGCTGGGCGTCGCGTTCGCATGGGTCTGGCGCGCGGCGCTGTTGTGGACGCATTCGCCATCGCCGGAAATCGAATTTCTAACGGAACACTTGCCGGGACGCATCGACCAGTTCGTGATCGGCATGTTGGCGGCGTACGCCTTGTGTCGCGCGCCGACCGCGCTGGCATGGCTGCGTGGGCGAAAGGCAGACCTGGTGTTCGTGCTGGGTGCGCTGGTGTTTCTACTGTTGCCGATATTGGGCTATCGGCATGGCTGGCCGATGGGCACCGAGCCGCGTCACGAATGGTGGCTGATCGGATGGCATACCTACGCCAGCGTCGCGGTCGCGACGATGCTGTTTGCGGCATGCCGGGCGACACGCTGGATTTCGGCCAGCGTCGGTGCGTTACCGCTGCGGCTGCTGGGACAAATCAGCTATGGATTCTATCTGTGGCACTTGCCGGTCTTGCTGTGGATGCATGCGCACGGCGGTGTGGCAGCGGCGGGTGGGGCACTCGCCTTCGTTTTCATGGGCTTGGTGTTTTCGTTGCTGCTGGCGATTGTGTCGTGGGTCGTGGTTGAGCGCCCGCCATTGCGGCTGGCCACGCGCTGGCGGCGTCCAATCGATGCGCGCTAGAGAAAGGTCTGAATTAGTCCGTCGTTCCCGCGAAGGCGGGAATCCAGCGACTTATAGATCAATCAGCTAGTGTCCATGGGTTCCCGCCTTCGCGGGAATGACGATCAAAAGTGGACTTGTTCAGACCTTGGCTACCGACGGGCGAGAGGTAAACGCCGACGCGTTAAACTATCGACAGTCCATCACGAGCGAGTACCCATGTCGCAGATTTCGGTTCCGGTGTCTTACGGTGAGTTGCTCGACAAGATCTCGATCCTGCAGATCAAGTCCGAGCGCATTTCCGACGCCGCCAAGCTTGTCAACGTGCATGCCGAGTTGAGTGCACTGGAAACGTTGTGGATGGCGCATTCGGCCGCCGGCCACGATGTCGTCGAGCTGCGTGCGGCGCTCAAGGCGGTGAACGAGCGGTTGTGGGTGATCGAAGATGACATCCGTCGCAAGGAACGCGCGCAGGCGTTCGATGATTCCTTCGTGCAACTGGCGCGCAGTGTGTACATCGAAAACGACGACCGCGCGCGGATCAAGCGCGAGCTCAACAGTGTGCTGGGTTCGGAGCTGGTCGAGGAAAAGTCGTACGAGGACTATCGTGCCGAAGCGCCGAAAGGCTGAAGCAAGCGTGCGTTGCGATCCGCGTCGAAGCGTTCGAAACGCTCGATCACGTCATCGACGCTGATCAACGCCATCACGCCCGGTTCCTCCACGCGTTTGCCCCAGCGCAGTTGCACAGCGGATTTTGCGTAAACCATGCGCGCCGCCTCATCGAAGCGATTGACGGTGTAGCGCAAGTCGGAATAAGGGCCGCTGCGAGTCGCGTTGGTGCAGGCGTACAGACCCAGCACCTTGCTGCCGACGGCGTTGGCGATGTGGACGGGACCGGAATCCGGTGATAGCACTAGATCCGCGCGTTGCAACAGCGCGGCGAGTTGTTTTAGAGTGTCCTTGCCGGTCAAGTCGAGGATTGGCGCATGCGAAGCGGCGACGATGGCATCGGCCATCTCGCGTTCGAGCGTGCCGCGACCGCCGCACAACGCGATCCGATAACCGCGCTGCGCGGCATGATTGGCGACTGCGGCGTAGCGATCGGGCATCCAGTTGCGCAGGCGATGACTGGAGCAGGGTGAGATCAGCAACGTCGGTTGCGGGCCCGGCAATTGCTCGGTAGCCCAGTTGCTGGCCTCGACGGGAATTGGCAACTTCCATTCGACGATGTCCTGCTTCAATCCGAGCGGCCCGACGAAGCTGCCGAGCACGTCCAGCACATGCTGTCCACCCGCCGGAATGCGCTGGTTGACGACAAGGCCGTGCAGTTCCTTGCTGCGTTCACGATCAAACCCGATCCGCATGTCGGCACGGATCAGCGATGACAGCAGGTTTGCGCGCAAGGCAAGCTGCATTTGCAACAGCGCATCAAAGCGCCGGCCGCGCAGTTCCCGCCGCAACGCGCGCACCGCAGTCCATCCACCACGCTTGTCGAACACGATGAATTCCACGCCCGGCAGCCCGTCCAGCAAACGCTGCTCGCCACGGCCAATAATCCAGGCGATGGCAATCTGCGGCCACGCGCGCTGCAAAGTGTGCACCACCGGCAGCACATGCGTGGCGTCGCCCAGCGCGGACAGGCGCAGCAAGCAGATCGATGTTGGCGTGGTGTGCATGCGGTGGTTGCTAAACTCGGACGCTAATGGGAGACGCAATGACCGGCATCCAATCCGGACACGAACGCGCCGACGCGGTGCTGGAAACGCTGGGTACTGCGGCGATTCTCCGCGACCCCACGCGTTTGCCGCAAGCGACGCTGTCGGTGTTCGATCCGGACAATCCTGAATTGCATGCCGTCACTGTCACCGCAGGCGGTCGTGGTTCCGCGTGGTTTGTGTACTTGCCGTCCGGTGAATCGGTGTTGCGAAAGTATCGACGCGGCGGCATGGCAGCGCGCATCAGCGACGATCGCTACGTGTGGCTGGGTGCGCCACGCACACGCGGATTCCACGAATTCCGCCTTCTGCAGACTTTGCGCGCACGCGGATTGCCGGTGCCAGCACCGATCGCCGCCGCCTACTGGCGCAATGGCAGCACTTATCGTGCGGCTCTGTTGATTGAACGCATTACTGGCGCACGGTCGTTGGGCGATGCGCTGGATGCCGCACAGGGCGATTCGGCTAACGAGATTGCGTGGGATGCAATCGGCGACTGCATCGCGCGTTTCCATCGCGCCGGTGCGTTCCACGCCGACCTCAACGTGGATAATGTGTTGATGGATGCACAGGGCCAAATCTGGCTGATCGATTTTGATCGTGGCGCAATGCGCAAGCTTGCGCTTGGTTGGCAACGGGCGAACGTTGTTCGGTTACAGCGTTCGTTGCGCAAACGTGTCGGCGTGGCGCTCGGCAGCGAACCCTTGGCAAGCGGATGGAAGCGTCTACTCGCCGGCTACGAAAGCGCCATGTGGCAGCCGAAAAATGGCGCAATAGATGCGCGGGATGGAAGCACATGAGCTGGGGCTTGCGCTTCCTGGGAGTCGGCAACGCGGCAGCCGTGCAGCTTGGCTCCGCCGCGGCAGTAATCGAACGCGATGGCGATCCATTGCTGATGATCGATTGCGGACAGGAAGCGCTCACCGCCTACCTCGAACAGTATCAAGCCACGCCAGTTGCCTTGTTCCTCACTCATCTGCACATGGATCACGTCGCCGGAATGGAGCGCCTGTTTGTGCGCGCGTATTTCGATGGTGCGCTGCGTGGGCGTGTGCGGTTGTACGTTCCGGCCGCGCTGGTGCCGCATTTGCAGGCTCGCGTCGCCGACTATCCGGGCGTGCTGGCCGAAGGCGGCGTGAACTATTGGGATGCGTTTCAACTGGTGCCGGTGTCGCGCGGGTTCTGGCACGACGGTGTGTGGTTCGACGTGTTTCCGGTTCGCCATCATCTGCCCGAGACCGCATTCGGCCTGCGTTTGCACGGCAGCTTGGTCTACACCGGCGACACTCGGCCGATTCCGGAAATGCTAGCGGCGCACGCCGATGCCGGTGAGTTGATCGCGCACGATTGCGCGCTGCATGGCAATCCATCGCACAGCGGTATCGAGGATCTTGAACGCGAATATCCTTCGGCGCTGCGCGCTCGTCTGCTGCTGTACCACTACGCATCTGACGCCGATGGCGATGCATTGCGGGAGCGCGGCTATCGGGTAGCACGCGCTGGTGAAGCAATTTCGCTGAAGTCGCCGCGCGACGCGCAGGCGGCATCGACATGAATGCATCGGCACATTCGCTAGGACAAGTGAAAGCCTTGCCACGCGATCGATTGGGTCGCGGCCTTCACGATCTACGCATCTCGGTGATTGAAACCTGCAATTTCCGCTGCCCGTATTGCATGCCGGAAGAATCGTATCCGGATGGCGAATCACTCACCGCAAAACAGCGCTTGAGTTTCGATCAGATCGAACGCGCTGTGCGTGCATTTGTCGCGCTCGGCGTGCGCAAGGTGCGCCTGACCGGCGGCGAGCCGCTGCTGCGCAAGCGCCTGCCGGAGTTGGTCGCGCGACTGGCGGTAATCGATGGCATCGAAGACCTTGCCCTGACCACTAACGGCAGCTTGCTCGCCGCATACGCGCAGGCGCTCAGGGACGCGGGCTTGCGCCGGATCACGGTCAGTCTAGACACGCTCGATCCGGCGCGCTTTGCCGCGCTGTCTGGCGGTCGCGGCAAGGTGCGCGACGTGCTCGATGGCATCGCTACGGCCGAGCAAGCCGGCTTCGAATCGATCAAGATCAACGCGGTCGTCCAGCGCGGCATCAACGAAGCCGATGCACTCGGGCTCGCCGAGCATTTTCGGGGTAGTGGTCACGTGCTGCGTTTCATCGAATACATGGACGTCGGCACCTGCAACGGCTGGAAACTCAATCGCGTGGTGCCGTCAGTCGAACTGCGCGACGCGATCGCGGCGCGCTGGCCATTGCGCGCTCTCGATGCCAATTATCGCGGCGAAGTCGCCACGCGCTATATCTACGCCGATGGCGCCGGCGAGATCGGCTTCGTCAGCTCGGTCAGCGCGCCGTTCTGCGGCGACTGCCACCGCGCGCGTCTGTCGGCGGATGGCAAGTTATACACGTGCCTGTTCGCTGGGCAGGGCCACGATCTGCGCCCATGGTTGGACGACGTCTCGGCGCTGGAACAGGAACTACAAAGCCTCTGGAGTGCGCGCGCCGATCGTTACAGCGAACTACGCGGAGAAGCGACGCGCGACACGCGGCGCATCGAAATGTATGTCATCGGTGGGTGAGCCGATGCGCTCGCGGTCTGCCAGTAGCGGACCGCGCATCGGCCAAAGTCCGCAGCAGGCCGGAAAATTGCTCCTGCATTTCCGGCATGACCGCCCGTGGCGGCCAGAGCAAGATGGACCGGCCGCAATCGCTTGCGATTGCGATCTATTGAGACAAGGATGCCGAACTTAGAAACAGCATGTGCCTGCGATCTCCCAGGCAGATCGCGCACCTGAGAACGCTTCAAGCAAAGTGGTAGTGCTCGTGCATCTCTTTTGATCGTCATTCCCGCGCAGGCGGGAATCCAGTGCCGTTGCTTCTTTCTGTAACTTAAAGTCGCTGGATTCCCGCCTGCGCGGGAATGACGAGGATTTTACATATTCGCAAAGGGATAGAATTCTGTGAATTCGGGAATGAAGTCCAATCAGCAAACGATGAAACTTACCCACGTCGATCCCTCTGGCCACCCGGCGATGGTCGACGTGTCTGAGAAACAATCAACGCGGCGGATTGCCGTTGCAAGCAGTCGCGTGCGGTTTCCGGCGGCGGTTGCCGAATCCTTGCGCGCGCAGGGCATGCGCAGCGCAAAGGGCGCGGTGGTTGATACCGCGATCATCGCCGGCACGATGGCAGTCAAGCGCACGCATGAGTTGATTCCATTTTGCCATCCGTTGCCGATCGACGGCTGCCGTTTCCAGATCGCCTGGCTTGATGAGCGCACGCTGTCGATCGAATGCGAAGTGCGCACTGTGCATCGTACCGGCGTGGAGATGGAAGCATTGACCGGCGCGTCAGTTGCCGCCCTCACGATCTATGACATGTGCAAGGCGCTATCGCATGCGATCGTGATCGGACCAACACGGTTGGTCGCAAAGCGTGGCGGCAAGCGCGACGTTGGGCAGGTGGACGCCTGATGCGTGTGACCGTGCTGTATTTTGCCAGCCTGCGCGATGCGGCGGCATGCGCGAGCGAGATTGTCGAGGTAGAGCCCATGCCATTGAGCGAACTCTACGAGTCGCTGAAGGCGCGTCATGGCTTCGCGCTGCCGTCGAGTCGCCTGCGTGTGGCACGCAATGACGCGTTTGCCGACTGGGGTGCCGATGTGGAGGATGGCGATACGATCGCATTCATCCTACCGGTAAGCGGAGGCTGACTTGATTTCAAGGCGCTTTAAGATCAGCGATCAGCCCATCGACACCGCAGCATTGCGTATGGCATTGCTCGATGATCGCGCTGGCGCGTTCGCAAGTTTTGAAGGTTGGGTGCGTGACAACAACGCTGGCCGGCCGGTGCGTGGGTTGCTTTACGAATCGTATGTGGCGTTGGCCGAGACCGAGGGCGAGCGTCTGCTGGGTGAGGTGCTGACCCGATTCGATATCGTTGATGCGCGTTGCGTGCATCGGATCGGCGAGCTCGCGCTGGGCGAAATGGCGGTCTGGGTCGGCGTATCAGCGGCGCATCGCGATGCAGCATTCGCAGCGTGTCGTTGGATCATCGATGAAGTGAAATTGCAGGTTCCGATTTGGAAGCACGAACGTTACGTTGATGGCGATGAACAGTGGATTCATCCATCCGGCTGAACGCGATAAGGCGTTGCGTTTCTGATTGGAGGTTGAGAATCCGAATTGGGGAACCTCCAAAAAAGTCTTCGCTCGTCATCCCGGCGAAAGCCGGGATCCATTGTGCTTCAATTTCTTGGGATCAAAATGGGTCCCGGCTTTCGCCGGGATGACGGTTGTTCGGGTGTTCTCTTAAGTTTAAGCCGCATGGATAGTCATCGGCACATCAAGGAGTCTTCATGCGAAATCGCTTCATGATCGCCGCCATCGTGTGCGTATCCACGTTGGGCTCTATTGGAACCACGCCCGCAGCGGTCGAAAACAGCGCATCGCACTACGGTGATCTGCACTGGCGTCTATTGGGGCCGTTTCGCGGTGGTCGCGTGCTGGCGGTTGCCGGTGTGTTGAACCAGCCGCAGCATTTCTATTTTGGTGCGGTCAACGGCGGCGTCTGGGAAACGCTAGATGCCGGACGCACCTGGCAACCGATTTTCGATTCGCAACCAGTGGGATCGATCGGCGCAATCGCGGTTGCCGATTCAGATCCCAAGGTGATTTACGTCGGCAGTGGCGAGGCCGACATGCGCTCGGACATCGCGCAGGGCGATGGTATGTACCGGTCCTCTGACGGCGGAAAAATCTGGAAGAAGATCGGGCTCGAGGATAGCCAGCAAATTGGCAAGATTCTGATCGATCCGGCCGACGCGAACACTGTATTTGTCGCAGCGCTCGGCCATCCCTATGGTCCGAATGCACAGCGCGGCGTGTTTCGTTCGCATGATGGCGGCGCGCATTGGCAGCGGGTGCTGGGCGAAGGCGATGCAGTGGGCGCAACTGATCTTGCGTTCGAACCCGGCCATCCAAACGTGATTTACGCGGCGATGTGGCAGGCCCGGCGCACGCCGTGGAGTTTCTATCCGCCTGCCAGCGGGCCAGGCTCGGGTTTGTACAAATCCATCGATGGCGGCAGCACGTGGACGCAGATCAAGGGCAATGGTTTCCCCGATCAGGGTGTCGGGCGAATCGGCATCGCGGTAGCGCCGAACGAACCTTCGCGGGTGTACGCGATCGTCGATGGCGACGATGGCGGGTTGTATCGGTCCGATGATGCGGGCGCGCATTGGCGCAAGACCAGCGGCGATATCCGCATCTGGCAGCGCGGCTGGTATTTCGGGCGCATCACGGTCGATCCGGTCAACGCCGATCGCGTGTATGCGATGAATACCATCGTGCTGCGCTCGGACGATGGCGGCGTGCATTTCATTCCGCTCAAGGGCGATCCGACTGGCGATGATTTTCACGAGTTGTGGATCGATCCGGCCAATCCGCAACGGCAGATTCTCGGCGTCGATCAAGGCGCGATCGTCACCTTGAACGGTGGGGCGACGTGGTCGAGCTGGCACAACCAGCCAACCGCGCAGATGTATCACGTCAGCACCGACAACCGGTTTCCGTATCGCGTCTACGGCGCGCAGCAGGATTCCGGCGCGGTCGCGTTGCCGAGCGCGGCCACCGGCAACGCGCTGATCAGCATGGAACAGTTCAAGGAAGTCACCGCCGGCGGCGAGGCGGGAATGATTGCGCCCGATCCGAATGATCCCGACATCGTCTATGGCGGCGGCGTGGACCGATTCGATCTGCGCACCGAGCAGACGCGCTCACTCGATCCCACACTGGCCGAACCTGACGAACTCTATCGGCGCACCTGGACCTTGCCGCTGGTGTTCAACAAGGTCGATTCAAAGGTGCTGTATTACGCGAACCAGAAATTATTTCGCACCCGCGATCAGGGCGCGCACTGGGACACGATCAGCCCGGATCTGACCCGCGAAAAAATTGAAGTTCCCGCAAATTTAGATGCGGTCACCGCCGCCAATCACGGCGGCAACGACCGTCGCGGCGTGATCTATGCAATCGCGCCGTCGCCGCTGGATGCAAAGCTGCTGTGGCTGGGCACCGACGACGGCCTGATCTGGCGCACCCGTGATGAAGGTGCGCATTGGGACAACGTGACGCCGAGCGCGCTGACGGTGTGGTCGAAGGTCGGAATGATCGAGGCCTCGCATTTCGATGCCGGCACCGCGTACGCTGCAATCGATCGTCATCGACTCGATGATCGTCGCCCATACATCTACCGGACACGCGATGGCGGTGCCCATTGGGAATCGATCGTCACCGGCATTCGCGACGGCGACTTCGTCAACGCGGTGCGCGAGGATCCGAAGCAGCGCGGGCTGCTGTACGCGGCCACCGAGCTGGGCATGTATGTCTCGTTCGACGATGGCGCGCGCTGGCAGCCGTTGCAGATGAATCTGCCGCGCACGTCGGTGCGCGATATCGACGTTCATGGCGATGATCTGGTGATCGCCACCCACGGGCGCGGCTTCTGGATTCTCGATGATGTTGCGTCGCTGCGTCAGTTCAACACGGACTGTACGCCGGGTGCGACGCGTTTGTTCGCGCCGTCCACTGCGATTCGCGTGCGACCAGCCGGATTCACCGGCACGCCATTGCCAAAGGATGAGCCGACCGCAGTCAATCCGGCATTCGGCGCACGGCTGGATTATTTTCTTGCCAGCACGCCGAAGCAGCCGCTGCAATTGTCGATCCGCGATTCCGGTGGTCACCTCGTGCGCCATTACGCGAGTACGGACAAAGCGCCCAAGCTCGATCTCGCGACGATCGGTGCCATGCCCGAATGGTCTCCGCCGCCGTCTACACTGGCGACGACACTCGGGCTGCATCGTTTTCTGTGGCCCATTCGCTATCCATCACTACCTGCGCTGGCTGATGGCGATGCATTTGCCGATGGCGTCTGGGCTCCACCGGATCGTTACACGGTCGAGTTGCAAGTGGATGGAAAGACTTTCCGCCAGCCGCTGACAATCGCACCAGACCCACGCATCACGCTGACGACTGCCGACTATGCGCAACAGTTCGCGTTTGCGCGTAAGGTTGAAGTTGCGCGGGCGCGAGTTGCGGCCGCGCAGACGCAGGCCAATACTTTGCACGCGGCGGTGACGACTGTGCGCATCAAGGCTGCACCACCGCTGGTAACCGTGTTGGACGAGTTCGATCGCAAACTAAAAGTCGTTTCCGGCCTCGTCGATACGCCCAATCCAAACAACGCCAGTGCAATGCCGGCCACATCTACCGAAAGCCTGCGCTTCGTGCGCGAGGCGCTCGACAAGCTTGCAGGTGCAGCAGATGGCGCCGATGGAGCACCAACCACCGATGCGCTGGCGGGCTACGACAAGCTGATGCCATTGGTGGAGCACGCGCTGGCGAATTGGCGTGGTGTGACGTCTACCGATTTGGCGGCCGTGAATGCGCAGTTGAAGCGCGCTGGGCAGCAGCCCCTTGAGCCGGAAGTCAATGGTGTTGCGCCGAGTCATTGAGAAATGCGGCAGCAGGACAGCGCAGGGCAAGTTGTTGGCGAGGCAGGGAGCCGAGCCTTACAACCGTCGGTATTGACACAGTGAAAAGGCGGCAGCCCCGCCGGCTGACCTCGGCGCCCGCATCAGTCGAGTGAGAGGCGGCGCTTGCGGGATGCCAGTGGCATGCCGCGCCGCATGGGACGCCCGGAGCAGGACAGCGCAGGGCGAGTTGTTGGCGAGGCAGGAGCCGAGCTCTACAACCGTCGGTATTGACTTGGTAAAAAGGCGGCAGCCCCGCCGGCTGACCTCGGCGCCCGCATCAGTTGAGTGAGAGGCGGCGCTTGCGGGATGCCAGTGGCATGCCGCGCCGCATGGAACGCCCGGAGCAGGACAGCTCAGGGCGAGTTGTTGGCGAGGCAGGAGCCGAGCTCTACAACCGTCGGTATTGACCTGTCAAAAAGGCGGCAGCCCCGCCGGCTGACCTCGGCGCCCGCATCAGTCAATACCGTTGCTGCCTTCCGGCCCTGGCGGGATTTTCAACCTAGCGTCGCGAGGGGCCAACGGGGCCACCATTGATTGGCGCGGATTCACTGCGCGGTGTTGCGAGGGCGTGGAGTGTAGCGGAAATGGGGCTGGGTGGCACGTGGAGGGTGCGTGGATTCAATCTTGAAGTGCAACGTCGAGAGCTGGTCGTCGTCCGTGGCAGAATCGAGTTACGCGACGTAGAGTGAGGTCTAAACGCACGTTCAACATGGACGAGCGGGTCGCGTGCTGCTAACCGTGAGTGTGGCCACATCCGGATGGAGAATTTCGCATGACGTGGAATGTTGCTCGATCTTTCGTGTTCGCTCTCGCCATTGTTTTTGTCGCGGATTCCGCGTCCTGGGCGACTGCGCATCAGTTTCGCAAAGGCACGCCTGTACTTGACAGCGGCTCTCTGGAGCGTGCTCCGTACCGGGTCGATATCCCGGCCAACTGGAATGGTGAGCTTGTCATGCTGCTGCATGGGTATGAGCCCAAGGGCGTGCCTCGTGCAACGCCGTGGGCTCAAGACGAGGCGACAACTGGTTTTCTGGCTGATGGATATGCGGTTGCTCAAAGTGCCTATGCGTCGCAAGGCTGGGCTGTCGCTGACGCGATCCCCGACAACGAGCAGCTCCGCACCTATTTCTGGCAGAAATATGGCAAGCCTGGTCGAACCTATCTGGTCGGGTTCTCGCTCGGCGGACTAGTCTCACTGGCAAGCTTGGAAAAGTACGAAGATCATTATGACGGTGCCTTGTCGTTGTGCGGCGTCAATGCGCCCGCAACGCGCGTTTTCGAGGACGCACTCACCGCATTGGTGGCGTTTGATTATTTCTTCCCACACGCGGTCGGACTTCCCGCGGGCGGCCTTTCGGATCCGACAGCAGCCGACATGGACCAAGAGTCGATCATCACGGCCGCCGAGTCAGCTCTCAAAGGCAACGAAAGCGCTGCCAACATCCTCGCTGCTCACGCAGAGGTTTCGAGAGCCGGGCTTGCAGGACTCATCAGTCTCCAATACCTGGTGCTGCACGAAATGAAAGTGCGTGCGGGCGGCATGCCTGTCGACAATCGAACAACGAATTACTCCGGTTTCGGAGACGATGCCGCATTTAACAAGGGCGTTCATCGCTACAGCGGCGATAGGACTGCCATCGATTACGTTGCTAGGACTGGAAACTTTACGGGCAATGTCGAAAAGCCCGTGGTGCTTCAGTACAACAACAATGATCCTACGGTTCCAGTACGCTACCATTCCATCTATCCAGCGCTGACGAGTGCGGCTGGCGGAAAGACTCTGCCGCTAGTATTGCCGGCCGTAGGTGATGGTCACTGCGATTTTTCACCTGTGCAGATTCGAGATGATTTCAAAATTCTGACTAGTTGGAGTAGCAGTGGGCATCGTCCGGTGGGCCCCTGAACTTCTTTTCTCGCCTTCTCGGCTTTCACTACAGAATGAGTGGAATAGGCATACGAACTGATGACGATCTTTCGTATAGCTCCAGCGGTCTTCGCGGCACTCATGCTAGCTAGTTGTCTAGTCCCGTCTGATTCTTTGGCTTTCGGATAAATAGTTCCGGGCGCTTGGTGCACCAGGCTCGAATGGCTTGCAGGGGCGTGATATTGCCCAGCGCACGCTGCGGCAGGTGTTGGTTGTAGAGGGTTTCGTACCGCTGCAATGTCGTTTGC
>JBBQQH010000070.1:0-14497 GCA_038216155.1 Lysobacterales bacterium | reverse complement strand
TTCATCAACATGTCGGGCGACAAGGCGAACGAGTATTTCTCCGACGGCATCAGCGAGGAAATCCTCAACGTGCTGGCGCAGATTCCCAAGTTGCAGGTCGCCGCGCGTACCTCATCGTTCTCGTTCAAGGACAGCCACAAGGAAGTGCCCGAGATCGCCAAGGAATTGAAGGTGCGCATGGTGCTCGAAGGCAGCGTGCGCAAGCAGGGCGAACGCGTGCGCATCACTGCGCAGCTAATCGATGCCAGCAATGGGTTTCATGTGTGGTCGCAGACTTACGATCGCGACCTCAAGGACATCTTCGCGATCCAGGATGAAATCGCCAAAGCGATTGCCGATGAGTTGAAGGTCAAGCTCAGCGAGACGACGGCGCCGGGGAAGAACTCCACGGGTACGCGCAATCTGGCTGCCTACGACCTCTATTTGCGTGGCATGGCGCTGTGGCACACAAGGCGCGAAAAGAACCTTTTGCAGGCGGTGGATTTGTTGCATCAGTCCACCGCACTCGATCCAGGATTCGCGCAGGCATATGCCGGTCAGGCGCTGGTCTACACAGTATTGCCCGCTTATAGCGCCATCATCTCGTGGAAGGACGCGCTGGCCCGTGCGCAAAGCGCCGCACTGCGCGCACTCGCGCTCGACCCAGGCTTGCCAGAGGCGTACGCCGCGTTAGGCAACACATCAACCAATTTGTTAGACCGTGACACTGCGGCCGAACTGTTGCGCCGCGCGATACTGCTGCGGCCATCGTTTGCAACCGCGCATCATTGGCTGGGCAACGTATTGCAGGGGAAGGGCGATATGGCGGTAGCGCTCGCTGAGCTCGAGCGCGCGTCGGCACTGGACCCTAGATCGCCGGTCATTGGCGACAACGAGGCATTCGCATTGATGGCGCTCGGGCGCAATGCCGAGGCGAAGGCGCGTTGCGAGGTAGTGCTGGCCTTTGCGCCGCAGTTCTCGGCATGCCTGCAATACATCGGTGTGGTGGATTTGATGGCGAAAGACTGGCCGGGCGCGTTGTCGATGTTTCAGCGTCTTTCCGCAGCCGCAAATCCCAGTGCCCTCGATCAGGGCCGGGACATCGTCGATGCGATGTCCGGCAAAGGCGACCGTCACGCGCTTGCTGTGAAGATGGCGGAGTTGCCATTCAACAGCAATGTCGACCACATCAGCGGCAACGCGATGGAAGATCAGGCAGTCGCCCTGGTGCTTATGCTGCTTGATGAGCATGCGCTGGCGCTGGACTACATCGAGCGCAATGCCAGCAACCTCGGCACCACGATGGACTGGGCGGTGACGCTGCCGCAGATGGATCCGATTCGCTGCGAGCCGCGCTTTGTCGCGGTGGTGAAGCGATTGAAGACTACCGACCCGCGCTACACGAAAGTGTGTGCAGGAAAACCATGAGCCTGATCGACGAACTCAAGCGTCGCAAACTTGTGCAATGGGCGCTCGCCTATGCAGCGGGTGCATGGGCGGTGCTGCAGGTGTTGAGCTTGCTGATCGGCGCCTACCACTGGCCGGACTCTGCATTGCGTATCGCGATCGTGGTGGTGGCGGTTGGTTTTCTGATCACCCTGGTGCTGGCCTGGTATCACGGTGAGCGCGGTGAACAGCGTTTGTCGAGAAATGAAATGCTGTTGCTGGCAATCCTGATTGCACTGGGCGGCGGATTGGCGTGGCGAACCGCGCACGCGCCAGATTCGATGGCAACGAGTGCGGCCGTCTCACAACCGATCGCCGCCGCAACCGCGGTCGCGCCGAAAAAATCCATCGCGGTGCTGCCGTTCGTCAACATGTCCGGCGACAAGGACAACGAGTATTTCTCCGACGGCATGTCCGAGGAAATCCTCAATGCGCTGGCGAAGGTCAAGGATCTCAAGGTCGCAGGCCGCACGTGGTCGTTCTATTACAAGGGCCGCAACGAGGACCTGCGCAGTATCGGCAAGGCGCTGGGTGTGGCGAACGTGCTGGAAGGTTCGGTGCGCAAGCAGGGCGAGAAGGTGCGCATCACCGCGCAGTTGATCCGCACCGACGACGACTTCCATCTGTGGTCGGAGACCTACGACGGCGACCTGAAGGACGTGTTTGCGCTGCAGGAGCGCATCGCGCGGGCAATCACTGATCAACTCCAGGTCGTGCTGGCCGGCAAACAGGCCGAGCGGCTGGTGAATGCCGGCACCGAAAACCCGGAGGCATATGCGCTGTTCCTGCAGGCCACCGGCACGTTCAATCGGCGCGATGGCAAGCACTTCCCGGATGCGATTGCACAGCTCACCGAGGCGATCCGGCTCGACCCCAACTTCGCGCGCGCCCACTCACGATTGGCGGCGATCCATGCCGTGGCTGCGACGTACATGCAGACCACCAGCCTCGCTGCGACCCACGTGGCGGCCGAGTTGCACCTGCAGGCGGCGATCAAGCTTGATCCGGGATTGGCCGAGCCCTATGCCGTTCTCGGCTACTTGCGTACGGAACAGCGTCGCCAGGTCGAGGGCGAACTGGCATTCCGGCGCGCGCTCGAACTCGACCCCGACGACGTCACCGCCAACTTCTGGCACGGCATCTCGCTGGTCCGGGACGGATACACGAAACAGGGCATTGCGACCCTCGATCATGTGCTGGCGATCGATCCCTTGCTGCCCAATGGCTTGTCCTGGCGCGGCGTGCAATATGCCTATGCAGGCGACACGGCGAACGCGGAACGTCTGGTGCGCCGGGCCACGGATGTCGGCCTGGCCAGTGGCGGCTGGGGGATGTCGATCGTGGCCGAGGCGCGCGGGCAGAAGCTGGAAGCAATCAAGCAATTGACCTCATTCCTGCGCAACATCATGCCCGGATTTCCGCCGGACGATTCCGGGATTCTTGCCGAAGGCATCTATGGCGACACGCCTGCACGGGCAAAGGCGCTCGCGCTGGTCGACCGCTACCTCGCCGGCAAACCCGCCAGTTTGAATAGCGGCATGCTCCTTGCCCTTTTCCGCCTGGGCGAACCAGCGCGCGCACTGACCCTGGCGCCGGAGCGACTGACCGGCAACGACGGCGTTTACATGACGCTGCTATGGAGCCCGGATGGACGCGCAGTACGTGCTGCACCCGAATTCCAGACCTTCATTCATCGCTTCGGGCTGGTCGAGCTATGGGACAAGTACGGCGCGCCCGATCTGTGTCAAAAAAATGCCGCCGGCGACTACGTTTGTGAATAGTGCGGACACCGCGCTTTCGACGTACCATTTTGACATCGATACGAATTTGGTACTACGCTACGCGTATCGATCAACGAGGTGGATTATGGCAGCCGTCACCGTTTCACCCAAGTTTCAAGTCGTGATCCCGCTGGCGGTTCGCCAGGCGCTCGGTCTGGTCCCCGGGGTCAAGCTGCACGTGGTGCAGTTTGCAGATCGCATCGAATTGATCCCCGTGCGTTCGGCGAAATCACTGCGCGGTTCGCTCGCAGGCCTGGATACTTCGGTGCCACGCGAACCCGATCGCGTATGAGCGGCCTGGATACAGCGGCGGTATTTCTGTGAACGTCGTCGATTCTTCGGCCTGGCTGGAGTATTTCGCGGACGGGCCGAACGCGAAGCATTTTGCGGCAGCGATTGAAAGCTCGAGCAAACTGCTGGTGCCTTCAATCACCTTGCTCGAAGTGTTCAAACGCATCAGCCAGCAACGCGATGATTCGATCGCGCTGCAGTACATCGCCGTGATGCAACAAGGCGCGGTGGTCGATCTGGACGCCGATCTTGCACTACGCGCAGCAGTGCTCGGGCAGAGACACAAATTACCACTCGCCGACAGCATCATTTACGCAACAGCGCAGCGCGCCAACGCCGTCGTCTGGACTCAGGACGCGGACTTCGACGGACTTGCCGGTGTGCGCTATTGGGACAAGCACAACACATGAGCCTGCTCGCCGAACTACAGCGTCGCAAGGTGTTCAAGGTCGCCGCGGCCTATGCAGTGGTGGGTTGGGCGTTGATCGAAGTCGCGGCGACGGTGATGCCGCAACTCAATTTCCCGGAATGGGCGCCGCGGATGGTGACCTTCCTGATCCTGCTCGGGTTTCCCATCACGTTGGTGTTGGCATGGGTGTTCGAGATCACCCCGGAAGGCGTGAAGCTCGATGCCCGTGCGACCGGCAACAAGCGGATGATTGCGGCAGCCGCGCTCCTTGTCGTGTTGGCGCTGGGCTGGTACTTCCGCGGACAACCCGCCGCCACGCCGAGTGCTGAGAAGGCGGCGCATGTCGCGTCCGCCGCTGCGGCATCGTCCTCCATCCCTGCCATCGATCCGCGCTCGATTGCAGTTTTACCGTTCCTCAACATGTCCGACGACAAGGACAACGCGTTTTTCGCCGACGGCATTTCCGAGGAATTGCTCAACGTGCTGGTGAAGGTCAACGGCTTCAACGTTGCGTCGCGAACCTCATCGTTCGCTTTCCAGGGCAAGGAAATCTCCACGGCCGAGATCGGCAAGCAACTCGGGGTCAAGTACGTGCTGGAAGGCAGCGTGCGCAAGCAGGGCGACGAAGTCAGGATTACCGCGCAGTTGATCGATGCGCACTCCGACCGACATGTTTTTTCGCAGACCTACGATCGCAAGCTGGCGGACATCTTCAAGGTGCAGGACGAGATCGCCAATGCCATCGTCGATACCGTGCGCAGTTCGGTTGGCGATGCGACAAGCGGCAAGGCGGTCACGGTGCGCGCCGACACCGATAACCTCAACGCCTATCAGTCCTATCTGAAAGCACGCGAATTGTTCATTGCCCGCAGTGACCTGAAGGGAAGCGTCGCACTGTACGAACATGCGGTCGAGCTCGATCCAAAATTCGCACGCGGCTGGGAGGGCTTGGCGGCTGCGGAATCAATCCTGCCGAGCTGGGGCATCACCGATCGCGACTACACGGCCTTGGCCGAAAAAGCCGCCCGTCGCGCGATTGAACTCGATCCGAAATTGTCCATGGCCTGGGCAGCGTTGGGCAATATCGACCAGAGCCGTTTACCGGTGGACTGGGCCGACAGCCTCAAGATGCTCGATCACGCCATCGCGCTCGACCCCAAAAACAGCACGGCCATGTTGTGGCGAAGCACCGCCTGGCTCAATCTGGGTTTTTTTCAGAAGGCCATTGACGACTTGGATCATTGCCTGGCCGTGGACCCGCATTACGGCCATTGCAGCACCTGGAAATCCTTGGCATTGATCGTGGCGGGAGAGAACGAACAAGGGCTGGCGCTGTACGATCAGGCGACATCGGCGGGGGCGAGGCCGCATCACCAGCAATGGTTTGCGACAGCCGCCATTCCACGTAGCGACCGGCTGCAGTGGCGCCTCTATGTGGACGCCATGGGCGCTGCGCCGGAGTTGAACCGAATCCTGACCAACGCCATCAGTCACCCGGAACTGCCGCATCCGACCTATGCGCAACTGAAGGCGAGTCACCCGTCTGATCTTGGGGATTCGGACTCCAGCCAGTTGTCTGCGAAGAATGGGGGAACGACGGTTGTGTGCCTGTGGTTGGGTGAATTCGACTGCATGGCAAGCGATCCGACTCTTACCAGCGCTTCCCTTTATCACTGGCTGCCAGATGTGCCAGGCCTGCGCAATTCGCTGGGCTTCAAGGCCACCCTCGAGCGCCTCGGCGTGCCGGCGTACTGGCGCAAGCATGGCTACCCGCCGCAATGCCACGCGGTCGGTGCAACCGATTTCACCTGCGATGCGCCGTCGCTGAAAGCGGCGCAGTGACATGAGCCTGATCGACGAACTCAAGCGTCGCAAGGTTTTCAAGGTCGGAGCCGCTTACGTGGTGGTGGCGTGGCTGGCGATTCAGGCGGTGTCGATCGGTTTCCCGGCGTTCGATGCGCCGCCGTGGGTGTTGCGCGTTTTTATCTTGATCTCACTGCTGGGATTTCCGGTCGCGATGGTGATGGCGTGGGTATTCGATCTCACCCCCGATGGGCTGAAACTCGATACCTCAACCTCCGGCAGCAAGCGCATGTTTGCGGTCGCAGGCTTGCTGGGCGTGCTGGCGGTCGGCTGGTATTTTTATGGCCAGCCATCGTTTCGCAAGGGTGATGCGGCAACGCCCTCATCGCTCATCACCAGCGACCAGCACAGTATTGCGGTACTGCCGTTCGACAACATGAGCGGCGATCCGAAGCAGGACTACTTCTCCGACGGCATGACCGAGCAGTTATTGGACGTGCTGGCCAAGGTGCCAGGGCTCAAGGTCGTGGCGCGCACCTCGGTGTTCCAGTTCAAGGGCAAGGGCGGCGATGTGCGCGACATCGGTCGCAAACTTGGCGTCGCCTACATCGTCGAAGGCAGCGTGCGTCGCGATGGCGAGCAAGTGCGGATCACTGCGCAACTGGTGCGCGTGTCCGACGGCTTCCACGTGTGGTCGGAAACCTACGACCGCAAGCTGGTAGGTGTGTTCGCCCTGCAGGACGAAATCGCCGGTCGCATCAGTGGCACGCTGGAAAAGTCCCTGGGTGTTTCCACGGCGATTCAGGCCCGCGCGCCGGTCGATCCGGTGGCCTACGACGAATACCTCAAGGGTCGCGCGCTGCTGCGTGCGCGCAAGGATCTTCCGGGTGCCATCAAGCATTTCGGGGCGGCAGTCGCCAAGGCGCCCGAGTTCGGTGAAGGCTGGTCGTCGCTGTCACTGGCCGAGGACACCATCTACTGGTACGTGTCGATGGATCAGCAACAGGCCAGGGACTGGCTGACCAAGGCGGCAGCAGCGGCTGCGGAGGCGCAGAAACTGGCACCGGATTCGGCCGCGACCGAACACGTCCTCGCCAACGTCGCCCGCGAGCGCTTCGATTACGCCGAGGCCGAGCGGCATTACATGCGCAGCATCGCGCTCGATCCGAGCTATCCCGACGCGCGCGAAGATTATTCGGAGTTGATGTACCTGGTCGGACGCCCCGAAGACTCGTTGCGGGCTACGAACCAGCTGGTACAACTCGATCCATATTTCATCGTTGGCTGGATGCGCCGGCTGTCGGCGGCGACCGCGCTGGACGACCGCGCGGACGTGGAGTCCTCTTTGGGCCGCCTTCGCATTCTTGGCCCCGACTTCTATGCCAGCAGGTTTGGAGAGTTCGACTATGCAATGGCGTACTCGCGTAGCGATGAAGTACGCAAGGCAGTGGCGGACATCCAGGCCCGATATCCAGCTGACGGGAAGCTGCTGCAAGTCCTTATGCCCTGGCTGCAGGGCGATCCCAATGCGGATGAACAAGCGGCACGCGCTGCGCTGAAAGCGTTGCCATCCACCGAGACCGCCACTTTCCTGGTCGCCCGTGGGGACGTGGCCGGGTATGTGGACTATTCCAGCCAGGCTGGCCCCATGACCCAGACCTATTTTTTCGCCAATGCGTACACCAGGCAGCCGTCAGCCGCCCTGTCCCTGCTGCGCGACCCAAGGGTCAAGGAGAAATTGGTCGAATACGGCTTCGTCCGCTACTGGCGCGAGAAAGGCTGGCCACAAGGTTGCCGGCCACTTGGCGAAACCGATTTCGAATGCGGCTTCGGCGTTTCTGGGGCTCACTGACATCGCGCTTTGGGACAAGCTCAACCAGCGCAAGTTGGTGCGGTGGGCCGTGGCCTGAGTTGCGGCAGCGATTGAGCTGATCCATGGGATTTCGCGCAGCGCGTCGTTGGCAAATGCGCTGAGGTTGATGTCTGCCGAAGCGGCGCAGCGGTGCGCGTGGCTGTGCAAAACGCCAGCAGCGATACGATCATAAACGACGCTGCTTCATCGAAGCTCGCTGAAGTTCCGGTTAGACTTCAGCCCGCTTCGTTGCGTGGGGAATTCAGATGCAGGTGTGCAAGTTTGGTTCATTGATCATGGGCTTGGGTTTGTTGCTGGTCGCGGGCGTGACGTATTCGGCGCCGCAACCCGCCGGAGTTTCCTATTACTCGGCAGGGCTGAGCGCGCAACTTTTCAGCGAGATGCCTACATGGCCGGCATCTGCGGATCTGGCGCACACAGGCATCGAAGCCGCCGCCCGATTTGTGCCCAAGGAGGAGACTGCTGCCAAGCGTGCAGACGCCGATTCGCGCATGGCGGCTGCCGCGATGCTGCGCGATCCTGAGGCCGAGGAAAGAGATCACAGCATCCAAGGCGTCGCCGCATGGGAACACTTGACCGCAAGCAACGATTCAGTCGATCCCGATAACGCCAAACTTGATGTATTGATCAAGCGCATGGACGACATCACGGAAAGTTTCCAGACGCAGCATGAGCAGCACGAGATTTCCTTCAAGCAGCAATTCGACCTGCACATGACAAGCTGTGCGCAGGTTCGGCAACTTGTGTTTGAACATACCAATGCCCAGTACGCGATTGCACAAGGCGAGAACGCGGCGCTGCGGGGCGTCTACTTCCAGATGCAGGGCGTTATCCGCTCGATCCTCGCTCGAGAGGCGCGTTGGGCGATTGCGTACAAAGGGCTGTCGCAAGTGCGGCAGATCGTCCATCAGAGCACGATGGCAGACCGCCAAAATGAAACGCTTACCGCGATCCACCTCATATCGTCGCTGGTAGGTGAGAGCCTGAAAAGCAGGATCGAACCTTGGGTCGTCGCGCACGACAAGCTCAAAGAGCCAAGTACCTGCTCGAGTTGAAGAATTATGCATGCATGCACAGGCGGAGCGGCGAGATAGAGCGACGCGAGCCGGAATGCGGCTACGAAACGCTACACTCGCGCACCTGCCGGTGGTTTAGGGGATCTGCTGCGTGGAAGTCTTCATCGAGCGCTTGAAGCAGCGCAAGCTGGTGCAGTGGGCAGTTGCCTATGCGGCGGCGGCGTTTGCGTTGCTGCAGGGCATTGATATTGTCGCGGCGAAATTCGGCTGGCCGGACTCGATCGAGCGATTCCTGATCATCGCCGCGTGCGTGGGCTTTTTCGTCGCGCTGGTGCTGGCGTGGTATCACGGCGAAAAGGGCGCACAGAAATCATCCAGCACCGAGCTGATGATCCTCGCATTGCTGCTGGCGATTGGTGGCGCGTTGATGTGGCACTTCGCAAAGGTGCCGGTGGCCGCGCCCGTCCACGCGGTGACTGACAACTCTGCCATCACCCCCGCGACTTCGCAGGTAGCGACAGCCACGGCGGAAATTCCTGCCAAATCCATCGCCGTGCTGCCGTTCGAGAATCTCAGTTCGGACAAGGACAATGCCTATTTTGCCGATGGCATGCAGGACCTGATCCTGACCAAGCTGGCCGATATCGGCGAGCTGAAAGTCATCTCACGCACCTCAACGAGGAAGTACGCCAGCCACCCGGATGATCTGAAGACCATCGCACAACAGCTTGGCGTCGCCACGATCCTCGAAGGCAGCGTGCAGAAGTCCGGCAATCAAGTGTTGATCAACGTGCAGTTGATCGATGCGAAGACCGATGCCCACCTCTGGGCAGAGACCTATCAGCGCACGCTGGACAATGTGTTTGGCGTCGAGGGCGAAGTCGCGCAGAAGATCGCGGAGGCACTCAAGACCAAACTCTCGCCGACGGAAACCAAGCGTTTGGCCACCGCGTTGAGTACGAACCCGGACGCCAACGATCTTTTCCTGCGTGCCGAATACCTCGCCGATCGAGCTAATGCAAATTACGACCCGGCAGGCTTCGTGGCCGCCATCGCGCCGTATCGACAAGCCATCGAGAAGGACAAGGACTTCGTGCTAGCGCGGGCGCGGTTGTCCTATGCGGAAAGTGGTGCGGTTTGGTTCGGTAGCGGCGGAGACGGCAGCCGGCAGCTTGCCGCGGATGCAGCCGCACAGGCCGAACAGGCGCTGGCGCAGCAGCCGGATCTGGTCGCGGCGCACCTGGCACTTGGCTACAGCGCGTATTGGGGCCAGCAAGATTTCGCCGCCGCGCTCAAGGCGTTCGCGGCGGTACTCAAACTGCAACCCAACAACGCAGCCGCGCTCGCGGCAACAGGTTTCGTGCTGCGCCGGCAAGGGAACTTCGATTCAGCTATTGACTCGATGCTGCAGGCGCTCACGTTCGATCCGCGTAATTCAGCCATCGCTGAAACTTTGGCGGAAACCTACCAAGCCACAAGCCGCTACGCCGAGGCCGAACGGTACTCTCGGCTCGCCATGGTCTTGGACCCAGACAACTTTCAGGCAAGCGGGACTTACTCCAACGGCATCCTGTTCGGCAGCGGCGATGTGGAACGCGCACTGGCTGCGGCCCAGGCCGACAAGCCGGTGTTGCAATTATTGCGGGTGCAGTTGCTGACTTATCAGCGCAAGTACCGCGACGCACTAGCCCTGCTCGAAGTCATTCCTGACACACCGGATAACTTCTTCTACCAGATAGGTCCCAAAGCGCTGCTGCAGGCCAATTTGTACCGACTGGCAGGCGAATCGGCACGCGTGCAGACACTGTATGTTCAAGCATTGGTGCAGTCCCGCGCACAACTTGTCGCACTGGCCGGCAAAGCGATCAAACTGAGTTTTGTCTGGAACCATATCGCTGCAGCCGAGCTGGGCTTGGGCCAGACTGAAGCCGCATTGGATTCGATTGCCAAGTCTGGGGCGCTGGCCACGCAATCCGGCGATATTTTCTTCGGCACGGGTTTGATGCTGTCCAATGCCATCCTCTACGCCGAGGCCGGGCGCCCCGAACTCGCCGTGCCGCTGCTCGAAAAGGCGCTGGCTATGCCCGGCATCGGTGGGTCCTACTCACCCGTGATGCTGTGGATTGACCCCGCTTGGGACCCGATCCGTCACGACCCGCGCTTTGAGGCGCTGCTGAAAAAATACGCCAGCGCCAAGCCGGCATTGGTCAAAAGCGAAGTCGCGCGGTGAGCGAACTCTGGCAACGTCTCAAGCAACGCAAGCTGGTGCAGTGGGCCGTTGCTTATGTTGCGGCGGCGTTTGCGTTGCTGCAGGGCGTTGATATCGTGGCGCAGCGCTTCGGATGGCCGGAATCGATTGAGCGATTCCTGATCATCGCCGCGTGCGTGGGCTTTTTCGTCGCGCTGGTGCTGGCCTGGTATCACGGCGAGAGGGGCGAGCAGAGGGTCTCGACCACCGAGTTGATGATTCTTGCGATGTTGCTGGCGATCGGCGGTGGCTTGCTGTGGCGGTATGCGCGCGTGTCGCCACAAATTGCGACCATGGACCACGACTCCATTGCTTCAGATGTTCGCCCAAACAACAAATCGATCGCTGTGCTGCCATTCGAAAACCTGAGTTCGGACAAGGACAATGCGTACTTCGCCGATGGCATCCAGGATCAGATTCTGACCGGGTTATCGAAGATCGGCGACCTGAAAGTGATTTCGCGCACGTCGACCCAGCGCTATGCGAGCCGGCCCGACAACATCGCCGAGATCGCCAAACAACTCGGCGTCGCCAACATTCTCGAAGGCAGCGTGCAGAAAGCCGGCAACCGTGTGCGCATCAATGTGCAGTTGATTCGCACCGACAACGACACCCATTTGTGGGCGGAAACCTACGACCGGTCGCTGGACGATATTTTCGCGGTGCAAAGCGAAGTCGCGCAGAAAATCGCCGAATCGCTGGCAGCCAACCTCACCCGCGACGAGCGCGCCGCACTGGCGCAAAAGCCTACGCAAAATACAGCTGCGTATGCGTCATATCTGAAGGCGCGTGCACTCAATACCGGAGTGGTCGCATCGCGAGTACAAGCCGACACCATCCTTGGTGCGTATCGCGAGGCGGTGACATTGGATCCAGATTTCGCGCTGGCGTGGGCCGAGTTGGCGCGCGAATGTTTTCGCACGTATTGGATAGGCATGGATGCTTCGGGCGCGTTGCGCAAGGAAGGTGAATCGGCACTGGCGCGGGCTCGACAACTGGCGCCGAACCTGCCGCAAACCCAACTGGCGCAGGCGGTCTATCTGTACTACGTCAAACTCGATTTTGCGGGCGCGATGGCAGCAATGGAACCGGTCAACAAGGCATTGCCCGGATACGCCGATGGATGGCTTTTTTCAGGCTTCCTCGCGCGTCGACTGGGCAGATGGGAGGAAGCCGCGTCAAGCCTGGAGCATGCGCGTTTGCTGGCACCGAAGGATGCGGTGCTCGCCTATCATCTTGGCGTAACCTATGTCTCGATGCGCCAATGCGATCGTGCGATGCCGTCGCTGGATGCCAGTCTGCAGTTGCAGCCCGACAACTCAGCAGCGTTGTGGGTAAAACTGCAATGTGCGTGGGTCGATGCCGATATGGTTCGCGCCGATCGGATGCTGGCGGACGAGCCATTGCAGACATCAGGTTTCACTGCGTTGCGAGCAGAGCAAGCGTTGTTCAAGCGCGACTATACTCATGCATCGGCGTTGTATCGGCGCGCCATCGACAACGCTGGTGACCTTCAATCGGATTCGGGCTTCAACGGCTACATTTCCGCAACGGTCGGATGGCGTCTGCAACTGGCGTTGAGCGAACAACACGCCGGCAAGATGGCTGTGGCGCAAGCGTTGTACGCACAAGTCAAAGCCGACGCGACTACCAAACTCGCCAACAAGCCCGACAACGCATATGTCGCGGCCAGTTGGCATGCAGCGCTGGGAATTGCGCTCGCTGGGCTAGGCGAACATCAGGCGGCGAATGAGCAGGCTGCATTAGTAACTTCGCTGGTACCGGCATCGAAGGACGCCCTGGAAGGACCGGCCTACGCGGATTACGTCGCGCGCATCTATGCTTTGAACGGTGACGCCACGCGCGCGGTGCCATTGCTGCGACATCAGCTGAAAACCTTTTCCAGCGTGCTCGGGGCCGGCTACCTCCAAATCGATCCGGATTACGATTCGATCCGCAACAATCCGGGTTTCCAGGCGTTGCTTAAGGGTGAAAGGCTGTAACCGATCTCTGGCAACTCGTTAAGCAGGACAAGCTGCGGCAATCGATCGTTTTCACGTTGCGTTCGCGTTCGCATTGAATCAATGGCGGAGGGTGGCAACAGACAGCTAATCGTGGGCGGACGAATCGGGCTCATCGGTGATCGTGGGTGGGCCGAGCACAAAAAGTGATGCAATCACAAACGCGACTGCGTCAGTGGTGCCCCTGCGATAACTTTCAGACGCTATGGCCGGTTGCTTGATTTTCTTGCGCGTATCACTCACCCAAGCCGGGGTATAGCGTATGTTGGGCCTGACAACGTGTGGTGCCCCTCGGGGAAAGGAAAACGCATGCTATCGATTGCTGACATCCTCCAAAAGTCGCAGGCTCGCGCCGCCGGTGAGCAGCAAGACGATATCGTCCAGGACGCCATTCGTGCGATCCGCACGCACCTGGGAATGGATGTCGCGTTTTTGGCGGAATTTTCTGGGAAAAACCGGATTTACAGGAAGATTGATACTGACCTGGAACTTCCCATCGCTGCCGGTGACATCACCCCGCTTGAGGAGACCTATTGCCAGCGCGTTGTCGACGGGCGCCTGCCCGGGCTGATCGGGGATACCTCACTCATTCCCGAAGCGGCCAATTTGCCGGTTACCAAAGCATTTGGCATCGGCGCTTACCTGACGTCGCCCATCCGCCTCGCGAATGGCCGGGTGTATGGAACGCTCTGCTGCATCAGCTTTGCCCCTGATCGCACGTTGGGAAACCGCGACATGGCAGCGCTAAACCTGTTTGGCGACTTCGTGGGAAAGCAGCTCGATCGCACCACAGCGCTCAGCAAATCGCATGAAGAAATCGCTGCTCCCATCCGCGCCATGCTGGAAACGGGCGACTTTTCGATCGTCTACCAGCCAATCTGTGGACTGTTGGGGGGTCGCGTCGCAGGTTTTGAAGCGCTCACCCGATTCGGCGGGACCACGCCTCGGTCTCCGGACTTGTGGTTTATCGACGCTGCCAAGGTAGGGCTTTCTGAAGAGCTGGAGATGGCGGCGATCGCAAAGGCGCTCGAAGGTCTCGCGCATTTCCCGCAGGATGTGTATCTCTCGCTCAACGTGTCTCCCGCCAACATCTTGAATGGCGCTGCTGCGCAAGTGTTGGAGAACCAGCCCTTGCACAGGATCGTTCTCGAACTCACGGAACATGACAGCGTCGAGGACTACGCTGCCGTCTCTGCCGCTCTGGAGACTCTGCGAAATGGCGGTCTTCGCCTGGCTGTCGATGACGCTGGCGCTGGATACGCCAGCTTTCGCCACATCTTGAAGCTCAAGCCCGACATCATCAAACTCGACATCAGTATTATCCGAAGTATCGACGTGCATCTCGGCAACCGCGCCTTGGCGTCGGCGCTCGTTCGCTTTTCGCAAGAAACCACTTGTGGTGTGGTTGCAGAAGGTGTGGAGACTCAGGGTGAGCTGGCGATCTTGCGTGATCTTTGCGTCGACAGCGTGCAGGGTTATTTGATCAGTCGACCCGTGCCGCTGGCAAATGCACTCGAGATGATCGGCGAAATTCTCTTGGTCGGCGGCCCGCGAAATCCGCAGCGTGTTTGAGCTGCGGTAGTCCAATCACCCGAGCATCCCTTCAACACGCTCCGGTAGCGTCATCCGC
>JBBQQH010000069.1:0-14727 GCA_038216155.1 Lysobacterales bacterium | reverse complement strand
TGGGCGGAACTGCGGCAACCTCCCCGACGCGGCCGGCGCCCGACGTTCGTGTCGACCGCCATGCGGAAGATCCGTTGCACGCATTGGCAACGCTGCTGGCGACCACGCCGCAGCGGGTGCTGATCTGCGTCGAAAGTCTCGGCCGGCGAGAGACCGTGCAGCAGTTTCTCGGTGAGCATGGCTTGCACCCAACGGCGGTCGATACGTTCGCCGCATTCCTGTCCTCGCCGGATCCGTTCGCGTTATGCGCGGCGCCGATCGCGACCGGTTTCGCGCTGTTCGAGCCAGAGTTGCTGGTCATCACCGAGACCGAGTTGTATGCGGCGAATCCGCGGCGGATCGCGCAACGCGAGCGTACGAAGCGCAGCAATGTCGAGTCGATGCTGCGCGATTTGTCGGAGGTGCGAATCGGCGATCCGGTCGTCCACGAGCAGCATGGGATCGGGCGTTACCTCGGTCTGGTGACGATGGATCTGGGAGATGGCCCATCCGAATTCCTGCACCTCGGCTACGCCGATGAAACCAAGCTGTATGTGCCCGTGGGAAGCTTGCATCTCATCAGTCGCTACAGCGGGACCGCGCCCGACGATGCGCCGCTGCATGCGCTCGGAAGCGGACAGTGGGAGCGCGCAACGGCGCGCGCGCTCAAACTGGTTCGCGACACCGCGGCCGTGCTTCTCAATCTCTCCGCGCAACGCGCGTTGCGCACCGGTCATCAGTTCAAGTTGACCCCGCACGATTACGAGCGTTTCGCCGAGGGCTTCCCGTTCGAGGAGACGCCCGACCAGCGAGCGGCGATCGAAGCGGTGATCAGCGACCTCACCAGCGAGAAGTCGACCGATCGGCTGGTATGCGGCGACGTCGGCTTCGGCAAGACGGAGGTCGCGCTGCGCGCCGCGTTCATCGCGCTGATGAACGAAAAGCAGGTCGCGATTCTGGTGCCGACGACGCTGCTGGCCGAGCAGCATTTTCAGAATTTCTCCGACCGTTTTGCCGACTGGCCGGTCAAGATCGCCGAGCTCTCGCGCTTCCGCACCGCGAAGGAAGTGAAGGCGGCGATGGCGGGTCTCGCCGACGGCAGCATCGATCTCGTCATCGGCACGCACAAGCTGCTCCAGGCAGACATGAAGTTCAAGAATCTGGGACTGGTGATCATCGACGAAGAGCATCGCTTCGGCGTGCGACAGAAGGAGCGGCTGAAACGGTTGCGCGCGGAGGTCGACATATTGACTCTGACCGCGACGCCCATCCCGCGAACGCTCGCGATGGCGATGGAAGGCTTGCGCGACTTTTCGGTGATCGCGACGGCGCCGCAGAAGCGTCTCGCGATCAAGACGTTCGTGGCGGGATATTCGGAGGGGGTGATCCGCGAAGCCGCATTGCGCGAATTGAAGCGCGGTGGGCAGATCTACTTCCTGCACAACGAGATCGACACCATCGAGAACATGCGCGAGAAGCTCGAGAAGCTCTTGCCCGAAGCGCGGATCCGGATCGGTCACGGACAGATGCCGGAGCGCGAGCTCGAGCAGGTGATGCGCGACTTTTACCAGCAGCGGTGCAACTTTCTGTTGTGCTCGACGATCATCGAGACCGGCATCGATGTGCCGACGGCCAACACGATCATCATCAATCGCGCCGATCGCTTCGGTCTCGCGCAGTTGCATCAGCTGCGCGGACGGGTCGGCCGATCCCATCATCAGGCGTATGCCTATCTGCTCACGCCGGGCGCCGATGCGCTGACCAAGAATGCGCAGAAGCGTTTGGAGGCGATCCAGAACCTCGAGGAGCTCGGCGCCGGGTTCACCCTGGCCACGCACGATCTCGAAATTCGCGGCGCTGGCGAACTGCTGGGCGACGAACAGTCAGGCCAGATGACCGAAATCGGATTCTCGCTGTACACCGAACTGCTGGAACGCGCGGTGCGCTCGATCCGCTCCGGCAAATTGCCCGGACTGGAAGACGATCCGGCCGATCGCCATGGCGCCGAAATCGAATTGCATTTGCCTGCGCTAATCCCCGAGAGCTATCTCGACGATGTGCATGCACGCCTGACGCTGTACAAGCGCATCGCGTCGGCCCGCCATCTGGATGCACTGCGCGATCTGCAGTCGGAAATCGTCGATCGCTTCGGCGTATTGCCCGCGCAGACGCGCAACCTGTTCGCGATCACGGAACTCAAGCTCGCCGCAACTCCGCTCGGTATCCGCAAGCTGGATCTCGGCCCGAAAGGCGGTCGCGTGCTGTTCGCACCAAAGCCCGACATCGACCCGATGGCAGTGATCAACCTGATTCAGAAGCAGCCACAACACTACGCGCTCGACGGCCCCGAGAAACTGCGGATCAAGCTCGAACTCGAAGACCCAGCCGCGCGTCTGGCCGCAGCGCGTGGTTTGTTAATGCTGCTGCAACGTTCCTGACTCCTGCTGACCAAGGGAGCGTTGAGCGTCTGTCGCCAGAATCACGCTAATCAGCTCGTCGTCGCATGCCTTTCGCGAAGAACCGCGATGGCATCCGCGATCGACAAACCACGCGCACACAGCAGCACGGTGAGGTGGTACAGCAGATCAGCCGCCTCACCCAGCAGCGTCGAATCGTCATTAGCCACCGATGCCAGCGCGACTTCCACCGCTTCCTCGCCGACTTTCTGCGCAATGCGTTGCACGCCTGCGGCGAACAGCTGCGTGGTGTAGCTGCCTTCGGGTCGATCATGCTGGCGGGCGGCGACTAACGCGTCGAGCTGCGCCAGAAAGTTTCCCGGCGCATCGGCAAAGCAGCTGGCTCGGCCAAGATGGCAGGTCGGGCCTCGCGGCGTCGCCAACACTAGCAGCGTGTCGTCGTCGCAATCGTTGCTGACGGAGACAAGGTCGAGCGTGTTGCCGCTGGTCTCGCCCTTTTCCCACTGGCATTGGCGACTGCGGCTGAAGAACGTCACGCGGCCTTTGCGCAACGTCGCTTCCAGCGCGGCGCGATCCATGTAGCCGAGCATCAGCACGCGCAGGCTGACAGCATCCTGCACGATCGCCGGCAGCAAGCCGCCCTGCTTGTCCCATGCCAATGCATCGACTTCAAACGCAATCGAGCCGGGTGTGGTGATTGTCGAACTGCCAACGTCTTCATGCATCGCGCACCTCGATGTCCGCGCCGCGCAACTCGTGCTTGAGCTGGCGGATCGACAGACTGCCGTCGTGAAACACACTCGCTGCAAGCGCACCATCGACGTCCGCCAAGCGAAATGCGTCGACGAAATCCGATGCCTTTCCCGCACCGCCGGATGCAATCAAGGGAACCTCGCACAGCAACCGGGCAGCCGACAATTGTGCGATGTCGTAACCATTGCGCACGCCATCGCTGCCCATGCAATTGAGCACGATCTCGCCGGCGCCCAGTTGTTGCACCTGTTCAATCCAATCCAGCGTGCGCAATGAAAGTGCCTTTTGGGCATCGACATCGCCGGTATCGCGACGCACTCGCCACTGACCATCGGCATCGCCCAGCGAATCGATACCAACCACTACGCATTGCCTGCCGAATGCAGCAGCGAGTTCCGCAATCAGTTGTGGTCGACGCAGCGCGGGCGTGTTCACGGAGATTTTGTCGGCGCCCGCATGCAGGATCGCTTTCGCGTCAGTGACGCTGCGTATTCCACCCGCCACGCAAAACGGAATATCGATCAGGCGCGCCACGCGTTCAACCCAATCCGTGTCCACAGTGCGTCCCTGCGGGCTTGCAGTGATGTCGTAGAACACCAGTTCGTCGGCGCCCTCGTCGCGATAGCGCAGCGCGAGATCCTCGATTGCGCCAACGATGATGTGATCGCAAAAGCGCACTCCCTTGACGACCAAGCCATCTCGCACATCGAGGCACGGGATGATTCGGCGGCTCAGCATTCCAGCACCTCGCTCAACTGCAGCGACCCTTCCAGAAGCGCGCGACCAAGGACCACACCAGCACAACCAGCGACGCGCGCCTCGTCCACATCGCGACTATCGCGTACACCGCCAGACGCCTGGATCGCCAGCGACGGCGCGACCGCTCTGATGCGGTCGTACAAATCGAAATTTGGCCCGGCCAACATGCCGTCGCGGGCAATGTCGGTGCACAGCAGATGCACGAGACCGCAACTCACGTAGTGCTGCAACAGATCGTCAAGTTCGATAGCGCTTTCGTGCGAATCAACCTGGGTCCAGCCATGCACCGGAAGTTGCCATCGGCCATCGCTATTCAAACGCGTGTCGAGTGCGACCACGATGCGGTCCTCACCGAACTCGGCGATCCAGCGGCCGACCCGGTCGGACTCGCGCACAGCCAGCGAGCCGACGACCACACGGTCGGCCCCCGCATCGAGCAACCGTTGCACATCGCGCTCACTGCGCACGCCGCCGCCGGTCTGAATTCTCAGGGGCGTAGTTGCCTTGATTTGTAGAAGAATTGAATCCAGCGTATAGCCACCGCTGCGCGCCGCATCCAGGTCGACCAAGTGCAGCCAGCCCGCACCCGCAGCGGCGTATGTCTGAGCGACGGCATGTGGATCGTCTGCATAGCGCGTTTCCTGCGCGTAGTCGCCTTGACGCAGGCGCACGACGTGCCCGTCGCGCACGTCGATCGCTGGATAGATGGTGAAGTCCCTGTGGCTCACGACACACCCAGAAAGTTGGCAAGCAGACGCAATCCAATGGAACCCGAGCGCTCGGGATGAAACTGCGCGCCGACAAACTGTTCACGTTCAACGATCGCCGAAAACTCCGCGCCATGCTCGAAACTCGCGATCGTTGCTTTGGATGTCGTTGCCGCATAGCCGTGCACGAAATAGGCTTGCGCACCGTCACTGATCCCGGCCAGCAATGGCGAGGCGGCGTCACGCACACGCAGACAGTTCCAGCCCATGTGCGGAACCCGTACGCCGGGCGCGGATTGCATTGGTTGTACGCGTCCGGGCAGCAGACCCAGGCATTCGACGTCGCCCTCGGCGGAGGATTCGAACAGCAACTGCATGCCGAGACAGATGCCCAGCAGCGGTCGCTGCAATGTGCGCAAGGTGTCGACGAGATCGAGTTCATGCAGCCGTTGCATCGCGGTCGCTGCGGCGCCGACCCCGGGCAGGATCACGCGATCGGCGTTGCGTATAGCATCGCCATCGCCAGTCAATCGGGCATCAATGCCCAACCGCTGCAACGCGTAGCGCACCGAACCGATATTGGCGCCACCCGAGTCCACCAGCACCACACGCATCAGAGCGAACCCTTGGTGCTAGCCAAATTCGTGCCTTCGCGCCGGATCGCCATCCGCAACGCGCGGGCAACCACCTTGAAGCAAGCCTCGACCATGTGATGGGTGTTTTCGCCACGCACACGCAGATGCAGGTTGATGCCGCCCGCATCGCACAGAGACCGGAAAAAATGCGGGACCAGCTCGGTCGCCAGACCGCCGACTTCAGCACGCGGAAATTCGCCATCGAAGGCGAACCAGGCGCGACCCGACAGATCCAGCGCCGCTTCCGCTGCTGCTTCGTCCATCGGCAGCACGAACGTCGCTCGCAACGATTCCTGTTGTGTGTCCCCGCTGCGCTCTGGAGCAAAGCCGTAGCGTGCGATGCCGCGCTTGTCGTCAAGTGCTTGCCGCAACGCAGCGCCTATTGCCAATGCGCAATCTTCAACGGTGTGATGCTCATCGACTTCAAGATCGCCGGCACACTGCACCGTCAGTGCGAACCCGCCGTGCTTGCCCAATTGTTCCAGCATGTGGTCGAAAAATGCGTGGCCAGTTGCGATTTTTGGATCAACCTGCCGATCCAGGTCGAGCTCCACGCTAATTTGCGTTTCGCGCGTTTTTCTCTGCACGTGCGCGACGCGATTTGCTCCGCACAATGCGTCGGCGATACCGAACCAGCCCGGCTCATTGGGCGCCAGCAGAAAGCCGCGCACACCGAGATTGTTCGCAAACTCGATGTCGGTCTGGCGATCCCCGACCATTGCACTGCGCGCAAGATCGATCTCGCGATCACGCAGGTAATGCAGCGCCATGCCGATGCCCGGCTTGCGCGTCGGCGTGCCCTCAAACAACCGTGCTTCGTGTTCGAAACTGGGGTCGATCAGCACTTCGCGAAAGCTGATACCTTGCGATTTCAGGATCTGCACCAGCAACGCCTGCGGAGCATCGAACGCGGCCTGAGGAAAACTGTTGGTGCCGAGTCCATCCTGGTTGCTTACCATCACGAACTCGTAGCCTGCATCGCGCAGGCGCAACAGTGCCGGGATGACATCGGCCACCAATCTGACCTTGTCCAGCGCATCAACCTGAAAGTCGGCTGGCTCCTCGATCAAGGTGCCGTCGCGATCGACGAACAGGATCTTCCGCCCACTCACGCAGCCACCTCGATCGGCTGCGAAAGTGCATGGACTGCAGCATAATTTTCCGCAGGTGAGCCGACGCTTATCCGCAGCGCATCTTCAAGCCCCGCGTAGCGAGACAACTCGCGCACCACGATGCCGCAAGCCAGCAGTTGGCGATAGCGCGCAACCGAATCGTCGAATCGCACCGCGAGAAAGTTCGCCTGCGACGGCAGCACTTCGCGCACGTTGTTGAGGACCTGCAGCCGCTCGCGTAGCCGCTCGCGTTCGCTGCGAATCAACTCGATGCGAAGGTCAGTCTTTCGCAACGCTTCAGGCGTCAGTGCTGCTTCGGCCGCGTGGACGCACGGCAACGGCAACGGATACGGCGGCATGATCTTGCGCAGCAGCGCGATAATCGCCGGCGCCGCGATCGCGCAACCAATGCGCGCGGCGGCCAGCGCATGCGCTTTCGACAGCGTGCGCAGCACCACCAGGTTTTCATGCGTGGCCACTGCGCCTGCCAGCGACTGAGCGTCTGCGAATTCGATATAGGCCTCGTCGACCACCACCAGCGACTTGCCGCTCAGGGCACGCGTCAGCGCGAGGATCTCAGCCAGCGGCGCTCCGGTTCCGTTTGGATTGTTTGGTGTGCAGACGAACACCAGCTTTATCGGCGCGGAGTCTTCATTGGTGGGTGTGGCCTGGGCCAGCAACTGGCTGAAGTCCGGCAAGTATCCGCTATCACGCAGCAACGGCACTTCGCGCACCAGCGCACCCTGCACCGCCGCGCACACCGCGTACATGCCGAACGTCGGCGGTTGCACGATGATGGCGTCACGGTCGGCCCGACAGAATGTGCGCAACAGAAGGTCGATCAACTCGTCGCTGCCACGCCCGATCAGCAACTGTTCGGTGTTCACGCCATACAACGCGGCCAGTTGCGCACGCAGGCGCGCGGGCTGCGGATCGGGATAGCGATTAAGCGCCACCAATCCAGGCTGCGGCCACGGCGATTCGTTGGCGTTGAGCAGGATCCGACCACCAGTGGCTTCCATCCGCGCCGAGGAGTAGCCCGCCAGCGCCAGCAGTTCCGGTCGCGCGAGGTGCAGCACGCTCATGACGGCACCATCGATGCATTCAGCCGCACACGCACTGCCTGTGCGTGCGCGCGCAGACCTTCTGCCTCCGCCATGGTGATGGCATCCGGCCCGATCGCGATCAACCCGGATTGCGTGAGTTCCTGCACCGTGATCGCGCGCTGGAAGCTCGATACCGACACCCCGCTGCACGATCTCGCCCAACCATCGGTGGGCAGCACGTGATTGGTGCCGCTGCAATAATCGCCGACCGACTCAGGCGAAAACGCGCCGAGAAACACCGATCCCGCCGCGCGCACATCAGCCAGCAGCGCACGCGGATTTTCGACTTGCAAAATCAAGTGCTCCGGCGCGTAGCGGTTCGACAGTTCGATCGCGACACGTAAATCATCGACTAAAATCACTCTGCTGCACGCAAGCGCTTGTGCCGCGATGCTGCGACGCGGGAGCGCCTCAAGCTGGCGCTCGATCGCGAGCACCGCGCGTTTGGCCAGCGCCTCGCTGTCGGTGATCAACAGCACCTGCGAATCCGCGCCATGCTCGGCCTGCGCCAGCAAATCGGCGGCAACGAAATCGGCATTCGCGGAAGCATCGGCGATCGCCAACACTTCCGATGGCCCGGCCGGCATGTCGATCGCAACACCATCGGGCATCGCGGACACCTGGCGCTTGGCCTCGGTCACCCACGCATTGCCTGGGCCAAACAACTTGTCGCAGCGAGGAATGCTGCGTGTGCCGAATGCCATCGCCGCGATCGCCTGCGCTCCGCCGACAGCAAACACGCGGGTGACGCCGCACAGCGCGGCCGCAGCCAACACCGCAGAGTGAACGCTGCCGTCGGCTTGCGGTGGCGTGCAAAGGATCACGTCGGCGCAACCCGCCAACTGTGCCGGCACGGCCAGCATCAGCACCGTGGAAAACAACGGGGCAGAGCCTGCCGGCACATACAACCCGACCCGGTCGAGCGGCCGCAGCACGCGCTCGCACTTCACGCCCGGCGCTGTCTCGAGCACATAGTCGGAAGGCGCGCCCGCTTCGTGGAATGCGCGGATACGCGAGACCGCATTCTCCATCGCGTCCCGCAAATCCGGATCGATGCCCTGCAGCGCGGAATCGATCCGACCGGCTTCGACTTCCAGTTCGTCCGCCGTCACCCCATCGAACTGCTGGGTCAGAGCGAACAGCGCGTCGTCGCCCTGCTCTCGCACCTGATCAATGATTTGCGCAACCGCGTCAACCTGATCGCGACGTCGCGGCGGCCGTGCAAGCAGCGCCTCGCGTTCACTCGCGTCGAGCAATACCCAGCGGCTTATCTGCAGGCATTCGCGTTCGGGATTGTTCTGCACCTCATTCATGCCAGCATCTGCTCGACCGGCAGCACCAGCAGGCCGCTTGCACCAGCCTTTTTCATGTCTTCCAGTCGCTTCCAGGTGACGGCGCTGCGACACACGGTTTGCACGCTGACATCGTCGGCTCGCCCTTCGATTGATGTGAGCATCGGCACATCGGCGTCGCCCAATAGACGCAACAATTCTGGCAGCGCGCGACGCGGCGCTTGCATCAGCACCAGCTTGCTGTCGCGCACGCTGAGTACGCTGTCGAGACGTCTCAACAGCAGCGATGCCAGTTCGGCGCGTTCGTCGACGAAGGGTTCCGCTGGACCCGCCAGCACAGCTTGTGTCTGCATGACGGTTTCAAGTTCCTGCAGTTGATTGGCGATCAGCGTTGCGCCGCTTGAGACCAGATCGCAGATCGCATCGGCCTTGCCGAGTCGCGGTGCGATTTCTACTGAACCGGAGAGCACGACAACCTCGGCCGCTATCGCACGTTCGTCCAGCCACTGCCGCAGCAGCTGCGGATAGCTTGTCGCGATACGCAGCCCTGCGAGCGCCTGGATGTTTGTGCAGCCATCCAAGGGCGCCGCAATCGCAAGGCGGCAATCGCCAAATCCCAATGCGCGCAACTCGCGATAGCCGGCAGAAAGCTCGTTCGCAGTACGCTCAAGAGCCTGTTCCTGCAGCACGTTACGACCGACTACGCCCAGATCGCACACGCCTTCGGCGATCAGGCCAGGAATGTCGTCATCGCGCACCAGCAAAAGATCGATAGGCAGCGATTCGCCGTAGCAGAACAGCCGATCGCGACTTTCGCGAAACACCAGACCCGCTCGCGCAAGCAGGTCCCTCGCAGGCGCTGATAAGCGACCCGATTTCTGAATGGCGATACGCAAACGGTCACGCACTTTCATGACAACTCCAGTCCGCGCAACGACGATGTCGACGCGCAGTTGTTCAACAACGAATCAATCAATGGATGGCGTCAGGATGGCCGAGCCGCGACGCGGCCAGCCGATAGCCGCCGGCGCCGCGTTCCAGCGAACGCGCAACGCGGCCGATGGTGGTGACGCTGACCGCGGTGCGGTCGTGGATGTCACGGTACGGCGTGCCGGCCAGCAGCAGCGGCACAACCCGCCAGCGGTCAGCCAGCGCTTCGAGCTCGGCCGGGGTGCACAGGTCCTCAAGGAACGAGCGCACTTCAGCGGCATTCTCCAGGCTGCACAAAGCCTCCCCTAACTGGCGCTGGGCGGAATTTTCTCGTGCACGAGTGACGGGGAGCGAGCGCTTTTTCACTTGTTTGCGTGTAATCAATGTAATATTGTGCTGTTACATTAGCTGCATTAGTCACGCTCGTCAACACTTTTTGTATGAATCTGCGGCCCGAGATTTACAGGGTTCAGGTGCGGATTGATAGCAGGCGTTCTGTTAGTCCTCACGCGAGCCACTGTGGCTCTTGAGAACCCTCAAGCGTCGATGCGTCCCCGCCTGACCCGCCGCTTAAACGCTAAATCCCTTCCCAATGCAAGCAGGGCTCGCACAGGCTCGAAGCGCAGGGACTTGCTGCGACTCCGTCGCCAGTAGCCAAACGGCGGCCACCAAACATCAACGCATGGCGCGTTGGGCGGCGGTCAGCAAAGTACCGTCTTCTGCCAAACGCACGGCAGTAGCCACGTCGCCGTCCATCGCGCGGTCGCGGGCCATGAAGGGAATTTCCTCGCGCAATGCGCGCCAGGCCGCTTCCACAGCAACACCCGGAGTGAATGCCGCCGACTCCGCCAGTTCCTTGCGCAGGCCTTCGACTTCACCCAGAAACTCATCGCGGTCCGAATCGCCTTGCTCGGCGCCATTGCCAATCTTGCGCACGAATGGCGACAAATCCGATTGCTTGGCCAGGGCCTGCGCGGCGTGGATCATGTCGCGGCGGAAATCCAGTGCCTGCGCCGCCGTGTACAACTCAAGGCCCAACACGCGCGCGAGATCCGTGCACATCTCCAGCACGTGGCGCGCCTCGTTGGCGCCCATCGAGACATGATCTTCGGCATTGGCCGAGGTCGGGATCGAATACACCGACGCCGGATGCGCGCGCGTGGCGAGATCATTGACGATCGCGGCGGCGGTGTACTGCACGATCATGAAACCCGATTCGGTCGCGTTCTCGTTGCCGATCAGGAACCCCGGCAAGCCGTCATTGGTGGCTGGATCGACCAGCTTGTTCAACCGCCGCTCGGAGATGGCTGCCAGCACCGGAATCGCCGCCTTGACATAGCTCATCGCCAGCGCCAGCGGCATGCCATGGAAGTGACCGGCGGAAATCACCTGTTCCTCGACATGACGCGGTTTTGCAGCACCGTCGGCATCATCGCCGGCAAAGATCAGCGGATTGTCAGTGACCGAGTTAAGTTCGATCTCCAGTACGCGCGCGGCTTGCGCCACCGCATCACGCACTGCGCCGTGCACCTGCGGCACGCAACGCAGGGAATAGCTGTCCTGCGGCTGGTGTTTCTTGCCGCCGCGAAAGGGGCGGAAACGCTGATAGAACGTCTCGCGTCCGTGACGCTGATCCAGCGGAACCCACTCCCAGCGAATATCGAACCGCAACGCCTGCAATTCCAGCGTGTTCCAGCTGCGCGGTTTCCAGGTGCAGAAACACGGTACGAGGTGATAGGCAATTCCGGCTAGCGTCGAACCGGCGAGTAAAGCGCGCAATCGCTCAGCGACATGCACTTGGCCAGGATGCGGACGCAATGCGTGCACGGCTTCATCGAACGCATTGATGCGGCCGGCAAACGCATCGATGGTCATCGCCGCTGCGAGGTCGGCGGTATCCAGCAGGCGCTCCAACTTATCGACCGCGAGAACGCCGCAGGCCAGCATCTGCGCGGTGCCGTTGTTCAGCGCGAGACCTTCCTTGTACGAGAGACGCACGCGTTCGAGACCGGCTTGCTGCAATGCCTCGGCACCCGGCATGCGCGCGCCTTGATAGAACGCCTCACCGCCGCCGAGCAGCACCAGCGCCAAGTGCGAGAGCGGCGCAAGGTCACCGCTGGCACCTACCGAGCCCATCTGCGGCACCACCGGCACCACACCCGCGTTCAACAGATCCACCAGCGCTTGCAAGGTCTCGACCCGGATGCCCGAATGCCCGCGCATCAGCGTGTTGATGCGGATCGCGAGCATCGCGCGCACCACGCCTTCGGCCAGCGGCTCGCCCACGCACACCGCATGGGTAATGATCAGGTTGCGCTGCAATTCCTCGTGCAGGCTGACGTCGTTGTTGGGCGTGGCGCCGGGTAATTGATCGCGTACGCGATGCGCACCCAGCAGGCGATCAGCATTGCTGCCAAATCCTGTGCTGACGCCGTAAATGGGTTCCTCGCGACGCACCTGCTCAGCGAGAAAATCCGCCGCCCGTTGCACCGCATGCAATTGACTGGGGTCAAGCGCAACCGACGTGCCGCGACTGATCGCGACCAGTTGTGCGCGGGTTAGCGACAGCCCATCGAGTTGAACGCATTCGCTCATGTCCGCTCCGCCAACTTCATCGCCTGCGACTGCGCAATCTCGACCCGCAACGCACTGGCTAGATCCGAGCGCGTCAACTCGAATTGCTCGCCGCGGCGCAAATCCTTGACCGTCACGACGCCACGCGCGGCCTCGTCCTCGCCCAGCATTAACACGAAACGGATGCCCGCACGATCTGCGTATTGCATTTGTTTCGCCAGTTTTCGCGATTCCAGTTGCACCTCGGTATTGATGCCGCCCGCGCGCAGTTCGTTGGCAATCTGCAATCCGTCGTGTAGACGCGCGTCGTCCAACAACGCGACCAGCGCCTGTACCGAACTGTCGGCATCATCGAGCAAACCGGCTTCGCGCAGTTGCCAGAACAAACGTGTCACGCCAATCGAAATACCAACGCCAGGCAATCGCGACTTGGTGTAGTTGCTGGCGAGATTTTCGTAACGACCACCCGAACAGATCGAGCCGATTTCAGGATGCGCATCGAGGATGGTTTCGTAGACGGTGCCCGTGTAGTAATCGAGACCGCGCGCGATCGATAGATTGATCGCATAGTTGCTTTCAGGCACACCCAGCGCGCGCACCAGATCCAGCACTTCGCGCAATTCGGCGATGCCGGCTTCCAGCGTGGGATTGCCGCCGCCCAGCGCGTCGAGTTTTTGCAACGCCTCATCGTGAGAGTGCGAGCGTATTTGCACGAACTGCAAAATCCGATCGACAACCGCAGCATCCAGTGCAAAGCCCTCACCCGCAAGTGTCGCGCGCACCGCATCCGCGCCGCGCTTGTCGAGTTTGTCGACTTCGCGTAGCACCGCCATCTGTTGCTCGTCGGCGATTCCCAGCGATTCGAAAAACCCGCGCATCAACTTGCGGTTGTTGAGATGGATGGTGAACTTGCCGACGTCGAGATCGCTGAACACCGCGTGGATCACCGCCGGGATTTCCGCATCGAAGCGCAGGCTCAGTGCATCCTTGCCGATCACATCAATGTCGGCCTGGTAAAACTCGCGAAAGCGCCCGCGCTGCGCGCGTTCGCCGCGATACACGCGCTGGATTTGATAGCGCCGGAACGGAAACGCGAGATCGTGTTCGTGTTCGGCCACGTAGCGCGCCAGCGGCACGGTCAGATCGAACCGCAACGCCAGTTCCGGCACGCCGGTCGCGTCTTTTTCCAGCGCACCGGTGGACTGTACAAAATACACTTGGCGCTCGGTTTCACCGCCACTCTTGGTCAGCAGCATCTCTGACAGCTCGATCGCTGGCGTTTCAACCGGCAGAAAGCCGAAACGCTCATAATTGCGGCGAATCGCATCGAGCACACGCTGAAACGCGATCTGCTCGCGCGGCAACAGCTCCATCACGCCGGGCATGGTGCGGGGCTTAATCAACAGGTCAACTCCAGCGCAAATCAGGGTCCGCCAGTGTAGCGTCGGCGCCCACCGCTCGTCAGTGGCTGGATGAGCATCAGGGATCAGTTGGCGGCCCGTCGCGGCGGGTCGATTGAAAGAACGGGCTGAAATTGCGGGCGTTGCCGCGAGCCACGTTGCGCCTTGCTCAATGCAGCCGCCACCGCGCGAGCTTGCCTGCCAAGCGCCGCACCCCTAGAATGTGCGGCTCAGTCGGGGTGTAGCTCAGTCTGGTAGAGCGCTACGTTCGGGACGTAGAGGTCGCAGGTTCGAATCCTGTCTCCCCGACCAATCTATTGCACGAAAAGCCGGCCCAGCGCCGGCTTTTTTTTGTCGCTGGACTGACGATGGATGGCCTAAACCGCATCAGTTCGGCGCAAACGTTCAACCCTGCTGTTCGATATACAGATACTTCTGGAATCCCAGAAACACGCGCCTGATCTGCTCGGGGCTACCCAGATCGGCCGTCGCGTCGGCAATCGCGTTCCGGTACTTGAGCCGCAGCAGCGGCGCCAGCTTCTCCTGATCGAGTTCCTCAACGCCCTGCGCCACGTATTGCGCCAGCACAAAGTCGACGAAGGCTTGCTGCTTGTCGTTGTAACGGGCGCGACTCTCCGCCACGGCCGCAGCAGCCCGCTCAGCGCGTTGCAAGGGTGCGGCGGTTCTCCCTCGCGGCTCCAGCGTGCCTGATACAACTTCCATGCGATCTGGAATGCGATCGAGGTCTTGCCGGTGCCGGTGGCGAGCGTCAGCAGCACGCGCTGCTGGCCGAGCGCAATCGCCTCCAGCACCCGGTTGACGGCGATCTCCTGATAGAAGCGGATCTGCCAGCTGCCGCTCTTGCTCTCGAACGGCACCGATGCGAAACGGTCGCGCCACGCGTTGGATTGCGCAAACGTCCGCGCCCACAACTCATCCGGCGTTGGATAGCGCGCAACCTCGCCCTCGACACCAGTCTGCATGTCGATGCCGTAGATGCCCTGGCCATTGCTCGCATACGTGTGGCGGATGCCGAGCTTGCCGGCGTAATCCTTCGCCTGCG
>JBBQQH010000068.1:0-14874 GCA_038216155.1 Lysobacterales bacterium | reverse complement strand
CCGGCTATCCCGATATCCGCTTGAAACTCGAAAATCTGCAGCCGATCAACGCGTACAAATTACGTGGCGCTGCCAACGCAGTGGCGATGCTGTCCGACGCCGAACGCCAACGCGGCGTGTGGACAATCAGCGCCGGCAACGCGGGCCAGGGCATCGCGTACGCGGCACGACGAGCCGGCGTCGCGTGCACGGTCGTGGTGATAGAGACGGCACCGACGTCGAAGATCGAGAGGATGAAGGCGCTAGGCGCGGAACTTGTATTGGTGCCGCATGAGGTCGCATGGGCGGCGCTCGACGCGCATGCGTTTCCGGGCATCGAAGGGACCTTTGTGCATCCATTCGACGATCACGATTTCATCGCCGGTCACGCGACGATGGGACTGGAGATCATGGAAGATGCACCCGATGCGGTCGCCGTTATTGCGGCGGTGGGCGGCGGTGGATTGATTGCAGGCGTCGGCAGCGCGATCAAGGCGCTGCGACCTGATATCAAAATCTGGAGCGTCGAGCCGGAAACGGCGGCGCCGGCCGCGCAGTCGTTCGCTGCGGGGTCACCCCAGGTCTTCGAGAACTGGACACCATCGTTTGTCGACGGTGCCGGCGGCCGCAGCGTTTTCCCGCGCATGTGGGAGCGCATACAGCCGCTGCTGGACGGCAGCATCGTCGTCACGCTTGAGCAGACCAAACAAGCCATGCGCCTGATGGCGGAAAAAGCGCGCGTTATTTCCGAAGGTGCGGGGGCACTGTCATTGGCAGCCGCGATGACGGGCAAAGCCGGTCAGGGGCCGATCGTCGCAATCGTCTCCGGCGGCAATATCGACCTGAAAACATTTTGCGACATTGTGCAATCGGCACCACCCATCGCGTCGGGAGCGTAAGGAAGGTCAAGACGCGTTGTCTTGAGCGCATCGCCATCGATCGTTGCGGATCGCATCCCACGCGAACCGCTGCGCGATGATGTCGATGCCTTGCAGCAGCGCGAACGTTGCAGCGATGTAGGCCACCGCCCATTGCACCAGCTTGCGTTGCTTGAGGCGTTGCCAGAGGTCAGTCATGGCTTTTCCTGTGACTAAGTCGATGGACCCTGGGCCTTGCCCCAGAAATGCACGTCTGGCAGGCCTTTGAAATCGGCGTCCTGGGTCCAGACTTGCGCGCCCTGCTGAAGCGCCGTCGCGTAGATGATGCTGTCCGCCAACGGCAGCTTGTGGCGCAATCCCAGCTTGGCCGCGTGCAGGGCCAATCCAGCATCCAGCTCGACGACTTTGCTTTGCTGCATGACGGCCACGTACTGCAACGCGCTGGACTCATCACGCTGCTGGCTGATGCGCTTGAACACCTCCAGCAAAGTGATTGAGGGCACCAACAAGTCGTCGGGATTCTCGATGGCCTTGGCGAAATGCTTGGCGTTCGGGCCGTCGGCAAAGTATTCCAGCCACGCCGAGGAATCGACTACGTTCATGCGCGCGGACTCATACGCGATCGCGCTCGCGCGGCACCGACGTGTCGATACCACGCAGCGAGCCACGCAGGGATTTGCTGGAACGCACCGGAATCATCTCGATGCGGTCGCCATACTGCACCACCTGCAATTTGGCCCCCGGCGCAAGGTCCATGGCCTCGCGCACCTCTTTTGGAATCACCACTTGGAACTTCGGTGAAACGGTGACCGCTGGCATGTAGCACCTCCACTTGATCGATAAGAAAAGCGTAATACGTCATCTTGATCGATGTCAATTCCTGATTAGCTCAGTTCTTCAGCTCGTCATTCCCGCGAACGCGGGAATCCAGTGACTTTGGCTCGCTTTCTTGCAAGTGTAAGAAACCAAGTCACTGGATTCCCGCTGAGAGCATGCGGGAATGACGAGATCGAGCGGTTTCCTAATTGAGGATCGGCTGAGATTCGGGGCTAATCAGGTGTCAATTTGATCTGCCGGAATCGAGCGTGAACAGTCCGTTCGTGTGCTGCCGCGGCTTGCGTTGCTTGAGGCGTTGCCAGAGGTCAGTCGTGGCTGGCCTGCGCCTTCTCGGCGGCTTCACCGTCTTCGATCAGCTTCTGGAAACGCGGATCCTTGCGCAGCGGGTCCCAAACCGGATCGTTACGCAACGTTGCAACGGAGACGACTTCGCCGCTGGGTGATTCCATCAACTGGCGAAGGTGAACAATTGCCGACGTCGTCTCGCCGACTTGCGCCTCGGCTCGCGCGAGGCGTTCGAGGGTATAGCTGCCGACCATGGCATCGCGAGACATCGACAATTGTTCGACCGCGACACGGCCTGCTGCCAATGCGGATTGCTTCTCTCCAAGGCCTGCATCGACGAGGCCAAGGAAGCTTTGGGCATCAGCAGCCGTGACGGGATTTTCAAGGCGGGCTTGCAAGGCTTGCCGCGCTTGCAGGAAAGCAACACGCGCCGCGGTGGTTTCCGCTTTCATCGCCAACGCCTGACCCCGCAACAGCCCGATCGGTGTTGCGCTGTGCTCGAAACGGGCGAGCAGCCAATCAGGCGAGTGCGCAATGCTGGCGAGCGCTGCATCGGGATGGCGCAACAGCATGTGTAATCTGAAGCGCAGCAGTGACACCGTGCCTTGTGGATCCGTACCCTGCGCAATGGCGCCAAGCAAGCGCCCTGCCGATTCGGTATCGCCGCTGAGGATCCGGCTAGTTGCGTGTTGTACCTGCGATTCGACATCTCCGGGAGAAACGTCAAGCGCGTGCGCATAAGTTGGTTCTGCTTCGGCATAGCGGCGCAGGGCCACGTAGGAAGTGGCGATCTCACGTGGAATCAGCAGATTACGTGGATCGAGCAGGCTTGCTTGCTGAAGTTCCGCGATGCATTGGGCAAACAGACCCTGCCGACGATGCACATATGCGATGCTTGCGAGCGCTTCTGCGCTGTTCGGCATGCCTGCGCGCGCGATCGAGAATTCCGCCAGCGCCGCTGCATAGTCGCGATGACCCCAATAATGGACGTAGCCCATCGCCAAATGCGCTTCGGGCAAATCCGGTTGCAGTTTCAAGGCGTGTTCGACAGCATCGCGGGAGTCGGCGACCACCGAAGCGCGGTTGTCGATGGCGTACCAATGCAGATAGCTGAGCAGATACGACAGTTGCGCATAGGCCAGCGCGAACTGCGGGTCGGCCGCAATGGCGCCACGGTAGAAGTCGACGGACTGCGCACCCGCGGCAGCCGGATCGTTGACGGTGCCTGCCTGTAGCTGATTGAATAAATCCTGTCCCTTCAGGAACAGGTCGTGGGCCTGCGTACTGGTGGTCGGGACGCTGGCGATGCGTACGGATTCCGCCGGCAGCAATTGCGCTTTGAGCGCATCGGCGACTTTCTCGGCCACGTCACTCTGCACGGCGAACACATCCGCAATATCGCGGTCGTAGTTCTGCGCCCACAGGTGGCTGTCGTCATGCGCATTGATCAACTGCAGGTTGATGCGTACTTTGCCTCCGGCGCGTTGCACGCTGCCTTCGAGCACGGTTGCCACCCCTAGTTGCTCGGCGACGATTTTCAGGTTTGGCGGATGGCTGGCGTACTGCTCGGTCGACGTGCGCGAGATGACTTTCAGATCACGAATGGCAGCCAGGCGGGTGAGAATTTCGTCCTGCATACCGGTGGCGAAGTAGCCGTTGGCCTTGTCGTCGCTCAAATTCTCGAAGGGCAGCACGGCGATGGATTTGGCCGTGATGGCTTGAGTTGAGTGCGCAGAATCTTGCGCGGCAATGCGCGATCCTTGCGCGCTGCGCGCCAACTCGGGCTGCGGCACCAGCACGAACTTGTCGACGCCGAAGTAGCCCAGCGCCAGCAGCAGCACCACGATGATCAGGCGATCCATGCGACGCGCGGTTTGCGCCCTGAAGGAAGTGCCCATGGGGTGGGAAGCGATCGAATCTTGTGCAGTCACGTCTTCGTCGCGCTTCATGCCTTCCGGTGTCAATTCAAACGTCCATGCTACGACCAACACCGGAATGAAACCCACGGCGAGAACGATCACCAGCCCACGCAAAATCGACGCCGACACGTCGAACCACGGCAACACTGTGCCAGCGACTTGCACCAGCAGCCACGCACCAACCAGGTACAACCCGGCGGCACGGATCACGTTGCGGCGTTTGAGTTCGGCGATCAGGCTCACTGGGGATGCCAGAGTCGCAGTGAGCAATGCTGCGCCGCATGCATGAAATCCTGATCGGTACTCAGCAGCACCAGATCATGGCGAACGCATATTTGCGCCAGCAATGCATCGATGGTGCCGAGCTGGATACCTTTCTTGCGACATAGATTGCGCAGTTCGGCGGCATCAATGTGATCTTGCCGATCCGGACTAACGAACGGCAATGCCGCGAATCGCTCGATCAGGCTGGCGCGTGTCTTCGGTCCGGCAAATCCCTGCAACAACTCCTGCAACACCAACCCGGTGCTGACGATGGCGTCGCCACGCTCCAGCGCCGTCCTCAGCGCGATTACTTCCGGCTCGATTTGCGTGGCGTCGCGTCGAAACGCCAGCGACCACACGGGCGTATCGACAAGCAAGCTCATCGACGCTGACGTTCGGCTTTGTAGTCGAAACGCGTGTCCCACTCCAGGCTGCCCATCAACTCCAGCAGGCGTCGTTGCTTGCGGCGGGCAATGAATTCTTCCAGCGCGCGCGTCACTGTCGCCTTCTTTGTGCGTTCACCACTCACCTGCAGCGCGTGTTCGAGCAGGTCGGGATCGATGGAAAGATTGGTTGCCATGTGTCACCTCTTACACACGATGCTACACACGCTGCCGTTGCCAGGCAACGAAGCGCCTCAAAAAGCCTCACATTGCGGTGCCTGTGTTCGGCGACGCAGTCCACGTCAGTGCTTTGCCTCGCACAATTGCCAGTAGTGCGGGTCGGATGTCTTGATCTTCTTGACCAGTGCGATGAATTCAGGATCGCAGTGCAACTGGCCGAGCGCGGCCATCATCACCGCCCACTCGGCCTGTCCGGCAACGTCCGTGTAAGCCCACGACTGCAGGTTGGCGATCGCCAACTTGGGTTCGCCCAGCTGAACCAGCAGCGATGTGATCACATACGGCTGGAACGCATTGCCGCTGTCGGGATCGTTGGAGCTTTGCGGCATGAAGCCGGCCAGGTGTGCTGCCACCGCGTGGCGATCGCCATGGCCCTGCAACGCATCGAAAACCAAGCCCACTTGCGCCTCCGCGCCGGGATTGGTCACAGCGGCATATCGCCCGAACAAGCTACGAGCCTGGCTGAAATCACCTGCATCGAGCGCGGCGAACGCGGTCGCCTCCAGGCACGAGTGATTGTCCGGCGCCGACTTCAGAATCGACTCGCACAGCGCCTTGGCATCGGCGTATCGGCCCCGTGCGATCAGCGCCATGGCGTGGTTGTTGGCAATAATCGCAGAACGCGGGTCGAGCACGGATGCGCGTTCGAGCGCAGCAATGCCAGGTTCCAGTTGTCCGCCACTCCACAGCGAATTGCCGAGCCACTGGTACGCCGTCGCATACGAGGGCCGTAGCGCAATCGCGCGCCGGTACAATGCCTGCGCTGTGTCGCGACGGCGATCGCCGTCGGCGAGGTAGCCGAGCGCGACATACGGCTCGGGCAACGTCGGATCGAGACTCAGCGCGCGCTCGGCATTGTCCCTGGCCCACGCAAAGGCATCGTCATAGACGATGCGCGCGCTATTGTCGGGGAGGATGACATAGACCAGCGCCTGCCCAGCGTAGGCTTCGGCAAACGTTGGATCGGCGGCGGCGGATTGCTCGAATTGTTTGAGCGCTTGCCAAAGATTGTCTTCCCCGCGCAGTTGCCACAGCGCAGCACCACGCAAGTAGGAGTCGTGGGCCTCGACGTTTTGCGTTCCCTTGCTCGGCGCAACCGAAGCAGCATCGTCACCAATCTTCACTTTCAACACATCGGCAATTGCATTGGCAATCTCGTCCTGAATCGCGAAGATGTCCTTCAGCTCGCGGTCGTAGGTCTGCGACCACACATGAAAGCCATTGCTCGCATCGATCAGCTGCGCCGTGATGCGTACGCGCTCGCCCTGCTTGCGCACGCTACCTTCGAGCACCATGCGCACTTTCAATTCGTTCGCGATCTCCGGCACTTCTTTCTTGCCGCCCTTGAACGAGAACGACGACGTGCGCGCGGCGACTTGCAACTCGGGAATGCGCGCCAATACGTTGAGGATTTCCTCACTGATCCCGTCAGAAAAATAGTCGTTTTGCGCATCACCTGACATGTTGACGAATGGCAGCACCGCGATCGAATGCGGATTGATCGCCGATTTTTCCTTGTTCGCCTTGTCGGCCATCTGTTGCGTCGTCTGTGCCACCAGCGCGACTTCGCGTCGCGGCGCGAGCACGAACTTGTCGAACGCGAAATAACCAATCGCCAGAATCGATACGAGCAGCAACAGCCGATCCATACGCCGCGCAGTCTGTGGGGCAATCGACTGTTCCGAAGAGACATCCTCGTCGCGCTTCAATCCCTGCGGGGTGAGTTCGAATACCCATGCGATCACCAGCGCGGGCACGAACCCGATCGCGAGCAGTGTCACCACGCTGCGCGCGATCCACTCCGGCGCGCCGAACATCGGCAGTACGGTTCCCGCCACCTGCGTGAGCAGCCACGCACCGACCAGATACAAGCCGGCGGCGCGGATGACGTTGCGACGTTTGAGTTCAGCGAGTAGGCTCATGGCGTCTTCCAGACTCGAAGCTCGCAATGCTTCGTGGCATGCATGAAATCCTGATCGGCACCCAGCAGCACCAACCCGTGGCGAATGCACAATTGCGCCAGCAGAGCGCCGATGGTGCCGAGTTGCACACCTTGCTTGCGGCACAGGTTGCGCAGTTCGGCGGCATCGATGTGATCCCGCCTATCCGGATTCACGAATGGCAATGCGGCGAATCGTTCGATCAGGCTGTCACGCGCCTTTGGTCCGGCAAATCCCTGCACCAACTCCTGCAGCACCAACCCAGTGCCGACGATGCCATCGCCACGCTCCAGCGCGTGCCGCAGCGCCCTGATGTCAGGTTCGATTTGTGTGGCGTCTCGTTGAAACGCCAGCGACCACACGGACGTATCGACAAGCAAGCTCATCGACGCTGACGTTCGGCTTTGTAGTCGAAATGCGTGTCCCACTCCAGGCTGCCCATCAACTCAAGCAGACGCCTTTGCTTGCGCCCGGCAATAAACTCCTCCAGCGCACGCGTCACGGTGGCCTTCTTGGTGTGTTCGCCGCTCACCTGTAGTGCGTGATCGAGCAGATCAGGATCGACGGACAGATTGGTTGCCACGTGTCACCTCTTACACACGATGCTACACACGCCTGCACGGCCAAGCAATAAGGGTGACAATCGTTCAACAACCAAGCTCAAGGCGCGATCTGGCCATGCGTGTCTACAGCATGCCCACTATCGACAATTTTGTCCGTGAAGGCATGGATTTGCGGCCAGTCAGCGCACCTGCGGCGAGCTCGACGTTTGCGCACACCTGCTGGTTATATTCGATCATGAGCCGGTAGTCCCACGCTTCCTTGCGCTAATCTTTGGTCAGGTGCTGCGTGTATACACCCGCCTTGGCGTCGGACTTTCGATTCTCAATTCCAGTTCGACGCCTGCAGGCCGATGAACACGCCGGCCACGACCACGACCAGTTCGATCACGATGGCTGTCCAGTCCTGCTTGCGCATGCTTGCGGTGAAGCGACGAAGAATCACGGGTTGTGCTCCCGCGCTGAAGTGACCGAACAATCTCAAGTCATGAGAATGACGTTGTGGTGCTTGGATTCACAGATGAAACTCATGGCATGAGCACGCGCACGCCCAAGCGGGGCGATTTCGCGAGGCGCGCATCGCGGGTGACGAGCGTTGCGTCGAGCAAGCGCGCCAGCACCACGTATGCAGCGTCATACGCGGTTACGTTGCGGCGCAGCGCCCAGATGCCTTCGAGCAGGTTGTCGTGACGATATTTGCGGATGCGCAAGCCGCGTAGCAAGCGCAATAATTCGCCACTGCGACTGGTCGGGATAGCACCCGACGCCGCCAGCTTGCGCAATGCTTGCAGAACCTCGATGTCCAGCAACTCGGGGGCGGCCAATACCGTATCAGGTGCCCACAGCAAATCTTCAAGCGGTTGCGGGCGATAGCGCGCCAGCAAATCGACGACGATCGATGCATCCACGACGAGAATATGGCTCATGACGGGCTCAAGTCGCGCTCAAGTCCGCTTCACGCCGAATCGCGTTCCTTGCGCAGCAGCGCAGCCGAAGACTGCTTCATCTTGAAAGGCTCGGCCTTGTGCAAACTATCCTGAAGTTCCTGCGCCGACGGCAATGCCGCCACTACGACGAGTTCTTCGAGGATGAGGTCGCTCAGGCTCTTGCCGGCCAAGGCAGAACGGGCCTTGAGAGTGCGATGCAGCTGCTCCGGTACATTGCGAATCTGGATCATGACGGACATAACATTTTCCTATTTGCATGTGCAGCACATGTTAGCATGTGCATAACGTGCATGTATCACCACGCATCGAACCCTGCGAAGAGCGCTGCCGTACTTGAGTTTGGCAATCAGTCTCACGGCTTCTCCCTCGTCGCGCTTAATGCCGTCGGGCGTCAACTCCAATACCCACGGCATGATCATCGCTGGAAGGAAGGCAATTGTCAGAACGATCACCAGCCCGCGCAAAATCGGTGCCGACACATCGAATCAAGGCAACACCGTGCCAGCGACTTGCACCAGCAGCCACGCACCGACCAGATACAAGCCGGCGGCGCGGATGACGTTGCGACGTTTGAGTTCAGCGATGAAGTTCATTCTCGCCAAGGGCCTGCGAGTTCGACGCCGCATTCAACGAAACGCCGGTGGTTACGTGTGGCCAGCACTGCGCCGTGGCCCACTGCAATGCCGGCGATCATCGCGTCGCGAATTTCCATGGTGCGACCGCGTTTTTTTGCCAACGCGCTCAATCGAGCGGTGTGATCGGCGGCGCTTGAGTCCAGATCGAGTACGCGACCACCGAGCTCGCGCTGCACCACAACATCGAACGTCTGGCTCAGACGCAAACGCCGCTTGCTGTCATCGAGCATTTCAATACCGTAACGAATTTCCAGCTTGGTCACACCGGTGATTCAGACGGAACCTGCGACCTGTAGATTCAACCAGCGCTCCACGCGGCATTTGAGTTTGGCGAGGAACGAGCATCGGGTACTCATTGGCATGTGAATACATCCGGCCCGACGGCGGGTGCCGGGTGGCACAGGTCCGGCCAGCCATAGCGCTTCCAATAGTCCACCATGCCCATGTGTTTGGCGAAGCCCTGGAAGGCTCTTTCCTGGCGCGCCTTGCGCGACCATGGCTCCGGTTGCCACAGCCAGTTGAGGTAGCCATCGGACAATCCGCTGTGACCGTGCTCGTACAGGTCGAACGAGCGCATCGGTTCGTCCAGTTGAAGCAATAAAGCCGGGGCCCACTGATCATCCAGATGCGCACTAATGGTATTGAAGGCCATCTGCCTTTGCTGCTCATCACCAAAAGTGCCGCGATAGATTGCTTGCAGATCTTCGCCAGGAATTTTGGTGCCAAAGCGGCCGGTCGATCTCGTGAATTCCTGCACGGCCGCTTCCTTGTCACCGTGCGCCGCGTCGTAGAGCCCGAGCATCAACCCGCCGAATGGAGAATTCGCGGCGTCATGGCGATGTATGAAATCGAATGCGCCGGCCTGATCGCCTACGCGCCAACGCATCATGCTCTTGTAGAACAACAACAAGATATTGGCCGGATCGTTGGCCAGCGCCACATCAATCCGCATTTCGGCATCGCGGCTGCGACCCATCGAAGCCAACTCGTTCGCCGCCCAGTAATTGACCGCCGAATTCTCCGGTGCCAGTTCGAGCGCGTGCTGCATCGGCTGCACCATTGCAGTGTAGTGCCGCTGCGAGAACTGGTTGTAGCTCAGGGCTGCGTACGCATCCGCGTCATCCGGATTAAGCGTGAGTGCGTGGTGTGCCGCTTGATCGGACGCGAGCCAGCTCGTCGTCCACTCAGCATCGCCATCATATTGGGGCAGCACCGCGTACGCCACCGCCAGCGTCGACCAGGCGCGCGCGAAATGCGGGTCGAGGCGGGTTGCTTCGTCCAGCAGCGCAATGGCACGCGGCAGACTGTCGCCGAACCGCTTTGTCACCAGTTCCTGCGCCTCGATGAACTGGGCATAGGCCTGCGGATTGTCGGTGACCTTGTCGACCAGGCGTCGTGCGCCGGCATCGCTGAGGGTAATGTCCAACTGGCTGGCGACGTCGTGTGCGCAGGCGTCCTGCAGCTTGAACACATCGGCCACACTGCCGTCGTATTGGTTGGACCACTGCTGCACGCCATCGGTGGCGCGCACCAGCTCGACCGTAATGCGTAATTCATTGCCCTGCTTGCGCACTGAACCGGTCAGCACATGAGCCACACCGAGTTGCTGGGCGATCACCGGGGGCGGGATATTCTTGCCCAGGAACTGGAACGACGAACTGCGCCCGAGCACGCGCAGGCTCTTGATCCGCGTAAGCGCGTTGAGGATCTCTTCGGCCATGCCTTCAGAGAACAGCGCCTGGTCCTGCGACTGGCTGAGGTCGCTGAATGCCAGCACAGCAATCGAGTTGTCGGCCACGGCCGCGGGGACCTGGCGGGGAGCATCGTTGGCGGTTTCATGTCGCGGGTTCATCACGAACTTGTCGACGGCAAAATACGCCAGTGCGCAGGCCAGCACCACGATGATCGCGCGATCCAGCCGCCGCGCCGTTTGCGGGGCGATGGATTGCGCTGCAGGCACATCCTCGTCGCGCTGGATTCCGGTCGGGGTCAGTTCGAACACCCAAGCAAACACCAGCATCGGCACGAAACCGATCGCCAGCGCGATCACGATGCTGCGCGGCAACCAGTCGGGTGCGGAGAACATCGGCAGGATCGTGCTGGAAACCTGCACCAGCAGCCATGCGCCCACCAGATACAGCCCGGCCGCACGAATGACGTTGCGACGTTTGAGTTCGGCAAACATGTTCATGGAGCCGGGCTCCTGGATGCTTCGCTTCGTCGCTTGTGGCCGGATACGGCAGGCCGACCTGCTTCAGCAAGTCCCGCAAGCGTGATGTTGTGTGGTAGCGGGTCGAACTCCATTGCCAACTGCTGTATGTCCCAGGCACCCGAATCACGCATGAGCGATTGCACTGTCAAACCTGTTTGCAGGCGATGCTCAGGGCTCGGCCCATCGCCGCAGAAGGTTGGCATGCGTCTTGTTAATGAGATCGCTAGCGGCACCTAGCGCGCCTTGCGTGCGCATCAGTTCGAGTGCGGTGGCCAGATCGCAAAGTACTTCGCGCGCATGCGCTTCGCGCACGTGGCTCTGAATCCACGCCACCACGACGAGGCGTTCACCCCTCGATACCGGCAACACCTGGTGCACCTGCCCGGTCGGGTAGCAAACCAGCGCGCGTGCCGGCAATTTCACCTTGAACACGCCGCTGCCCGATTCCAGCGCCAGTTCACCACCGTCGTATGTGTCCGGCTCGTTTAGAAACAACGTCAACGAAAGATCAGTGCGCCAGAGGGTAGCGTCGCCCATCAAGGCACGATCGACATGCGGACCGTAATGCATGCCCGCGCGATAGCGCGACACCAGCAGGGAATGCAGTTGCTTGGGATAAACGGCGCGACAAAACCCATCGTGTCGACGCAGCGCGGCGAGCAGCATGTCGGTAATGATCTGCAGCGCAGCGCTGCCGCGTTGAAGTTGCTGATTATTCTTGCGCTCGGCGAGCAGCGAACTCGCCGTCTCGCGCCCATCGACGAATTCTGCCGCGCTCACTTGCGCCAGAATCGCGCGCTGTTCATCGGCGGTGATGACGTCGGGAAACGAGAGAATCATGCAGTGTCGCCAAGGTGCGTACTGATTTTTTCCAGGGGATGCAGCACGCAAATCGTTTGCGCGCTACGACTTGCACGCCCTGCACCCGGGGTGGAGGGCACCAGTGGTTGAATTGAATCAGTTGGCTTGAATGATATGCATGGCAAATCAATACGGCGGATCGAAACTGTCGGCGAAGATGCGATCGTTGCACGCGAGGGTCAGACCCAGGCGACCGGTGCCAAAGGTATCGGGATTGTCGCCGTCCGTGCTGCCTGCATCTGAGCCACCGAAGGGGGCGTTGGCCGTGTTGCCGCTGAAGGTATTGGCGCACCCGGTCACGACCGGCAATGCCGTCGGCATGCCCTGATCGTTACCGTTCGCGCTGCTCAGGATCGGCAGCGCCGAAACCGCTCCGCCCTTGCCGATGCCGTAATCCGAACCCAATCCGCCGGCTGCCGCATTGCCGGTGAAATTGGTCTGCTGCAGATCAAGCTGGCCGCTGCGGATGAAGATCGCGCCACCAAATCCCGCACCCCCACCGCCACCGCCTTCGGCCCCGCCACTGCCGCCGCCGAAACCGCCCATTCCACTAGGGCCGTAAGCAACGCCAAATCCGCCGGAGCCTCCGCCGCTGCCGAAGCCGCCCATGCCACCTGCGCCGCCAGGCATTGCTGTCGCGCCACCGCCTGCACCGCCGCCACCACCGAAGCCGCCGTTCCCTGCCGCACCGGCCACTTCCGAATTACCGGCACCCCCGCCCGCGCCGCCGCCACCACCGCCGCCCCCGCCAAAGCCGCCAGCCGCGCCTGATTGCGACGGATCGGTGCCATTTGCACCACCGCCGCCCGCACCGCCCGCAAAGCCGCCAGCCGTTGGCAAGGTCACGCCAAAGCCGCCACTGCCCCCGAGCGAACCACCGCCCGAACCGCCGCCGGCACCGCCAGATTCGAGGGTATAAGTATCGCCACCTCCCCCTCCGCCGCCGCCGAAACCGCCAGACCCACCTGGAGCTCCGAAAGCGGGGCCTGTGTTGCTGTTTCCGCCGGCGCCGCCACTGCCGAACAGTCCGCCGCCGCCGCCACCGCCCACATGTTGGGCCGCGTAGCCGGTCGCCGGACCACCCGCGGCACTGTTGGAATTGAATGAAACTCCGTTTGTGCTGACGACGCCGTCGTAGACGAACAACGCACCGCCGAGTCCGCCGCCCGCCCCGGCGCCGCCGCTGGAAGTGCCGCCATGGGCGACGCCGCCATTCAACTCAAGTTGGCTGAAGCTCACGACGGGTGCGCTGTTGGCGTTTCCGATCATGAACAATCGGTGTGCGCCGTCGCCCGTGATTGCGATAGTTGGGGATGGGAGTCCGACGAATGCGATATCCGAGGTGACCGCGGGCAGCTCGGCCGCAAGGGTCTGGCTGGCCACGATCAGGAGCGTATCGGCGCCGCTGCCGGATGCACAGCCGCCGACAACTGCGTCCGTATTCGCCGCGACAATCGCATCGCCAAGCAAACAGGTCGACCCATCGACCAAAATGACCGCTGCATACGATGACGAAGCCGTTGCCAATCCCGCGACGATCGCCGCAGTCAGAATTGCAAGTGGGGGAAATCGAACGGGATTCATGCACAGCTCCTGAGCTCAATGCAAAAAAAATGGACCGCAACTTCGATTCAATCGAGTATACACACGATCGAAACATCCCGATAATATGCGTTCACGCGCCCTGATTTTTGCGCTTTTCGCGCGCTTTTCCTGGCCATCCGGACTCTCGCAACCTTGGATCCCTCGCGAATGCTCCAGGTGATTGCCGGTCAATGTCAGGAACAATCTTCGAAATCCATATGTTCGCCTCGCACGCCGCGCTATTTCCGCGAGCGCTGCTGTAGCGGATAATTCGCACCCCGGTTCTTCGCATCACTCATGGCATTTGTCCCAGGTCAACGCTGGATTTCCAAGGCCGAACCCGAACTGGGACTCGGCACCGTCGTCCGCCTCGAAGGGCGCAATGTGCAGGTCCTGTTCGCGACCGCCGGCGTCCTGCGTCATTACGCGATGCACGCGGCACCGCTCGCGCGTGCGGATTTTCGCGTCGGCCAGAAAGTCGCCGGCCAGAAACAAAGCCTGGTTATTGAACGCGTCAGCGAAGCCGATGGGTTGCTGACCTATCACGCCGGTGATCGCGCATTGCCGGAAGCGGAACTTGATGACACGCAGCCGATTTCGCGCGCCGACGAACGACTGCTTTCGGCGCGCCTTGACGCACCCGATCGCTTCGATTTCCGATTGCAGGCGCATCGTCGCCGCGCCGACGCGATGCGCTCACCGGCGTACGGGCTGGCCAGTTCACGCATCGACCTGATCGCGCACCAGTTGCGCGTCGCCAGCATCGTCGCGCAACGTCGGCCGCCGCGTGCCTTGCTTGCCGATGAAGTCGGGCTCGGCAAGACCATCGAAGCGGGCATGATTGTCGCGCGCCTGCTCGCCACGGGTCGCGTTGCGCGCGTCCTCGTGCTCAGCCCCGCAAGCCTGACCTGCCAATGGTTTGTCGAATTGTTGCGTCGGTTCAATCTTCCCTTCGCATTGTTTGACGAGGAACGCTGCGAGGCGATTGAAGTTGGCGAGAACACGCGTAATCCGTTCGAGGACGAGCAGTGCGTGATCGCCGATATCGGCTGGCTTGCCGCTGACGCACAACGCGCGCGGCAACTCATCGCTGCCCCATGGGATCTGGTCGTCGTCGATGAGGCGCATCACCTGGAATGGACGCCACAGGCTGCGAGTCCGGCGTATGCGTTGGTCGAGCAATTGTCCGCACGTTCGCCTGGGCTGATCCTGCTGACTGCGACACCGCAACAACTGGGTCGTAGCGGGCATTTTGCGCGACTGCGCCTGCTCGATCCGGCACGCTATGTCGATCTGGATGCGTTCACGATCGAAGCCGACGGCTATGTCGCGCTATCGGCGCTGGCGGCA
>JBBQQH010000067.1:0-15506 GCA_038216155.1 Lysobacterales bacterium | reverse complement strand
AATAATCGTCGCAGGATCCATCCGCATGCGCCGCGCGCGCCGCGACCGCGATGCCCCCGCGCACCCATTCTCGCACCGTCGCATCGCCGGCCCACGGGTTCCCGGGGCCCGGCATGACGACCGCGAGCGCGAGCGGCCAGCAGAATTCCTGCGCCATGCCGCTCGGGAAGTCGATGATCCGGTAGTGCCAGTAATTGCGGTCGAAGCAGCCGTAGGTCGGGCTGTGCGGATTGCGGTCTTGCAGGGTCAGGAGTTTCGGGATATGCGCGAGTGCCGCGCGCGCAAATGCGACTCTGTTCATGCGTGGTCTTTCTTTGCCACGAGCATGCGGACCATGTGACTCCCCGTTCCAGCGGCCAGAGTGAGTATAAACCGGCTGCTCCGGGGTGTTCGACGGTATCGGCCCAGATCGTGCGGGCAGGGCGCCCTGGAAGCTCTCTGTGTGAACCGGGTACCGATCCTTGCCTGGCTGGACGGGTTGGCCCGCTATCCACGGACGCCCGATCGCGACGCGGCAGGTTTGAGCGAGGCCGGTTGCGATCTGCTGTTTGCGCCGGATGTGCAACAGATGTATTCCAATGGCATCGAGCGTGCGGTGGACATGCGGGGTCCTGGCATGCTGACCGCAGTGCCGCGCGCATCGACCGGGACATTCCCGATGGCGTGGACACGGTGGTGGCGCAGCTGTTCAACATGGTGCAGCCGGATATCGCGGTGTTCGGGCAGAAGGATTACCAGCAATTGCAGGTGATCCGCGCGCTGGTGCGTGATCTCTCGTACCCGATCGAAATCTTGGCCGCGCCAACCGCGCGCACCGAAGACGGCCTGGCATTGAGTTCGCGCAATCAATATCTGAGTGCATTCGCGCGTGCCGTTGCGCCCGAGATCCACCGGGCCCTGCTGGCGATGCGGGATGCCGCGTCGAACGGCGCGTCGATTGCATCGATTGAATACGCCGCAGTGGAGCGGCTGCGCCAGCGGGAAATTTCTGTCGACTATGTGGAAATTCGTTAGCCCAATCTTGGCCCGACCGATGGATCTGACGGCATCCAACTGGTCAATTGCTTGCCGCACGGCTGGCAACAACGCGACTCATCGACAACCTCGAGTTCGGGCGAGACGCGCGCAAATATTGCAAACCAAGGTAGAGCTGAGAACTGCAGCCCGGAGGAAAAAAGAGGGCTCCGAAGAGCCCTCTGTCAAACGCATAACGAAGTGAAAGCAACTTTACTCAGCGCTGATAGCCATCCGCCGGCTGCACGTCTACCCGCACGCGGATCCACCTGCCCGGGTTGCTATCGGTCATTGCCTGATAGGTTTGACCGGCGTAGCGATAGGTCACCTGGTAGCCCACTTGATGACCATCGTAGTTCTCGTTGGCGGTGATCACGGTGCGGCAACGGCGGACCACGCCACCGTCGTCACGGTAATCACTGTAGCGATAGTTGTCATCGTTCTGGTCGCCGTAACCGTCGTTGTAGCCGTTGTTGTCGTTGTGGTCGGCCACATTGTTACCGACCGCGCCGCCAATCACGGCACCGGCGATTGTCGCGGCCTTCTTGCCGTCGCCCTTGCCTACCTGATTGCCCAAGGCGCCGCCAACCAATGCACCGAGAAGGGTGCCCGCAACTTTGCCGTTGCTGTTACCGCGATACAGGCGATTGTTGTCATCGCGGTAGTACCCGCTGTCGTAGTTGCGGGTGCGCTCGTTCCAGCACTCCTGGGTTTGATAGGTCTGCGGACCGTGATCGTGCCCGACGCGCTGGATCCGGAGCACCTGCGCTCTGTCTGTTCTGGTGGTGTTGTAGCTGTTGCCGCGATCGCCATAATTATAATTTTGGGCGAAAGCGCCGCCCGCAGCGGTGGAAATGGCAACGGCGAGTACACCAATGGCAATGCGTTTCATGGATTCGACCTCTCTCGGACGCCTCGGTGGCGCGTTGGGGTGCACCTTGCCGCAGTGTGCCTATCCGCAGCCTTAACAGAATTTTCGCCTTCACAAAAAATTTAAGTTCCACATTCCCACGGAGCAAGCCAGATTGCCTCAATCCCTTGTGCTTACGTGCTCTCCGGGTATCAGCAAGGCGTTTGCGGAGAGCACAATTGGATGAATAGCGCGAGAATTGCCCCGCTGACTGCGAAGACCGCGTGTGGAATGGTGGCTGGCGGCGACAAAAATCCCGCAACGCTTGATCATTCCGACGATGCACCCGATATTTCTTGCAACACTGTCTCAGGAGAACAGCATGGCCACCGGTTGGGCAGGTGATGGCGCAGTGCAGGATCAGATTGATGCAACGATTGCCGATGCGATCAAGCGCGTGCGTAGCCAGTTGCCCAGCGGTCCTGGCCTGGATCATTGCGAAGAGTGCGACGCGGTGATTCCCGCTGCGCGTCGCAAGGCGATTCCAGGTGTGCGTCTGTGCGTCGCGTGTCAATCGGCGCACGATCAACAGCAATCTGCGTCATCGGGATACAACCGCCGAGGCAGCAAAGACAGCCAGCTGCGCTAATGGGTTGGCCGCCGAGTGCTTCCTTCCGCAATGTCGGCTTGCAGCCTGCTGGATAAGCGTTGGCCGCTGCCGCGCAAGGACCTTAAAGCGGACAAGGTCCAGGAGGATTGATCCTCGAGATCAGGCAAGCGCTGCCACGTTCACCTGCAACACCTCGCAATGCACCTGCTCGCGTCTGATCGGTGCGTATTGCGAATCGGCAAATACGCGATAGCCAATGCCCGAGGGCATCGTGCACGCGTCATCTTCCCCCAGTTGCAGCGATTGCCCGCCGTCCGACTGGACACGAAGTCGGCCTGCCAGCACAAACAACAGCAGCAGTCCGTCATGCTGGACCTGTAGCGGCACGCCAGCGGTCGAGTCGGGTCCTGCGTTGCCTTCGCGCAGCACGCGAACCTGCGCCAACCCCTGGGTCGCCGCAGCGATCGCGGTTTCCCGCTGCGCGAACACACTGCCATCGATGGCAGTCCACTGCGCCTGCTCGGCGATGTCGCGGACAAATCGCTGACCTCCGAAAAGGCGGTCAGGTCGATCGCTCGCAGTCGGCAAATCAAAAGCGTGTTCGCGCCAGGTTTCGTGTTCGGCCGGCGCTCCGACCTCAATGACTTCAAGACCGGCAGATGCTTCCAGCACCCGGTGGCGGATGGTGGGAGGCTGCAGCACGCAATCGCCTGCCTGCATCACGAACGGTTCGCCTTGGTCTTCATAGACGACGCGCACCCAGCCACGCCGGCAATAAATCAGCTGCAATCCGACCTTGTGATAGTGCACGTAATCCGGCACCGGTCCGCCGTCGGGAATGCGGATGTGTGATGCGATGACGCGTCCGCCCATTCGATCCGGTATCAGGTCGCGATACTGCATGCCGGCGCGACCGAGTTGCCATTGCCCGGACGCTCGTTCGACATGAAGCGAAGGCCTTGGCGCAGGGGCAGGTGGCGGCATGGCGATCGCATGCTTGCGTTCCAGTCGGATATAACGGCCTTCGCGCGAGAGCAATGCGATCCGCGGCGCATCGGCCGGCATGATCATGTCTAGGCGATAGCCGAGCCGTTCGACGTGCTCGGCAATCGACGCATCCAGGTCATCACAGGCGAGGACTACGGTAGTTTCGGGCGAGTTGATTGCATCGGGTTGGGTTTCGTTCATCGTCCACTTCAGCGCCTGCGGAGTTTCACCGATTATGCCTGCGGAGCGCTGCCCGGGATGGTGCGGACAAGGTGTTTCCATCCAATCTGCAAAGCGCGCGCAGCGATTGAGTCCTGCTGTGAGAGGAGCAATTTGCTTAGGTGCGCAACCAGGCACAAACCTGACGATTATCCCGTGGCGCTGCCGCGCTGGTAGGCAACTCCAAATTGCCTGCAAGACTTGAACTGCATTCGGATCGTGCGCCTGAGGGACAGGAGATTTAAGAGTGCCGATAGACTGCTGCCGTTCGCTCAATGACTGCGACGGCGTTCGATCACGCCCTCCAGTCGCGACTTTAGTTTCTCGCACGCGCCGCGGACCGCTTTCTCGACATTCTCGTCGTCGTGGCTCACGCCGACTGGCCGCTCGTGCTCAAGTCGAGCCTCCAGCGCACAACGCTTGTCCGCATCGCCACCCTTGCCCGCATTGCTGTCGGATAGATGCACCTCGACGCGGGTGAGATGCGTTGCCACGTGTGCCAGATATTGTTCGATCATCCCAGACACTCTGGTCTCAAGCGCTTGATGACCCTGAATGTTCTTGTCGGTATTGAACTGGATTTTCATGCAGTCTCCTTTACAACGACGTGTGGTTTCTGGCGCATGAAATCAAGTGCAGACAAGGTTTGCGCGGAATGCCTCGCGGTCATGGCAGTGACTCGACCGTGGTCGGCTCCACAGCGAGCGGGGCAGCGGGAGTGCAGGTATCCAGCCACCCCTGGAACTGCGCCGACGGCATGGGTTTTGCAAACAAATAGCCTTGCGCGATGTCGCAGCCGCCGGTGCGCAGCTTTTCAAGCGTTGCCAAATCCTCGATGCCTTCGCCCACCACGCTCAGATCGAACCGGTGTGCCAGTTCGATGATCAAGGTGGTGATGTCGGCGCTGGCGGTGTCGGTCAGCAGGTCGCGCACGAACGATTGATCGATCTTCAGCTCGTCGGCTGGAAGATTCTTGAAGTAGGCAAGACAAGAGTAGCCGGTACCGAAATCATCAATCGATATGTTCACGCCCAGATTGCGTATCCGGGTCAGCTTGGCCAACGCGTGCTCACGATTCATCAGCGAGCGTTCGGTGATTTCCAGCACCAGCCTGACATTGTCGGTTTGCCAAAGTTGCAGGGCATTTTCGACCAGTTCCGGCAGGTCGCGTTGCTCCACCAGCCCGCTGGGCATGTTGACTGCGACTGCTAGCGGGCCGAAGTCGTGTTTCCATTCTGCGGCCTGGCGCAGCACGGTATTCATCGCCCATATCGTAAGTTTTCGAATCTGGCCGGTTCGCTCTGCAAGAGGAATGAACACGTTGGGCGAAACCACGCCATGCACGCGCGACTTCCAGCGCATTAACGCCTCGGCGCCGATAACGCGGCGATCCGCAATACGCACTTGCGGCTGATAATGCATGCTCAGCTCGCCGCGATCGATTGCGTTGGCCAGTTCGAGTTCGAGATCCCACAAGTCTGAAAGCAGTTGCGGCTGGGAAGCCTCGGGCGGAAACAGATAGCGCTGGCCTTCGTTGCGCGCCGACACCAAGGCCAGTTCGGCGCTGCGTAACAGAAACTCGGAGAGGGTGGCATGCGCCGGGCACAAAGCGATGCCGACGGTGACTGTGATTGTCATCCGCACCGCACCTGACTGCACCGGCATTTCTAGTAAGCGCAGCAGTTTTTTGACCGCAAGTTCGGCATGACCCTGATTGAGGATGCGCGGCAGGATCATGCCGAAGCGGTTGTCGCCGATGCGCGCAACAAAATCCTGCGCACGTGCCACGCTTTGCAGTTGCGTGGTCATGTGCTTGAGCACGTGGTCGCCGAACGCATAGCCGCTGACGCCATTGATCTGCGCAAAGTTGTCAATGTCGATCACCAGCAGGCCGACCTGGCTGCGGTGTTCGTTGGCGTAGGCGATATGCCGCTGCAAGGTGGCCATGAAGCCATTGCGGTTGGGCAGTGCCGTCAGCTCGTCTAGGATTCCCTTCATCGTCAGTCGAGAAACAGCTCGGCTGGATCGACGCCGAACGCGCCTTGAGGCAGGCCGCGTCGAATGGTGATGGCATCGTCGCCCGGTTGGTCGTGCATTTCGCTTAGGTCGATCGAGCGGAATTCGCGCAACGGCGATTTGCCGGCGTCCAGCAGCAACATCACACTCGGGCGCAGCCGCTTGAGGTCATGCACTGCGGTGACCACGCCCACACTCCCGTCGGTGAGTTCAACCAACGACCCGCTGGGGTAAATGCCGCAGGTCTGGATGAACTGCTCGACGAGTTCGGCCTGGAACAGCCGGTCGCGTGCCTCGTACAATTGCATCACGCTCTGGTGGGGCGACAGGCTGGGGGCGTGCGGCTGCGCGCTGATCATCGCGTCATAGCTGTCGATCAGTCCCGTGATGGCACCGAAGATCGGAATCTCGCTACCGCTCAGGCCTTGCGGATAGCCACTGCCATCGTGGCGCTCGTGATGGGTGGCGACAGCAGTGACCACGCGCTTGGGCACACCGTCTGTGGCTGACAGAATCTCAACTCCAAACTGAACGTGTTCGCGCATGATCGCGTGATCATCATCGTTGTACACATCAATCCGGCTGAGTAGCGACTGCGGTAGCCGTGTCTTGCCGACATCAAAGAGCAGTCCAGTCAGCGCGAGCTCGTCGAGCTCGTTGCGGTTCATGCCTAGTTGGCGTCCGAAACTCGCAGCCCACACCGAGCAGCCCAGCGCATGCTGATAGGCGTAGTCGCTGGTTCGCTTGATGGCCTTGAGCCAGATAAAGGCGGCCGGGTTGCGGGTGATCGAATCCAGCATTGCGGCGACACCTTCGCGCAGCTTCTCCATGTCGATGCCGCGGCCGTTGCGCAGATCGACCATGACCTCCTGAATCCCGTGCTCAAGCTGTCCGTGGGCCTTTGCGGCCTGCGGCAATTCGGCGGCGAACTGGGCGGTCCTGGGCCAGGTGGTCTTGCGCAGGGCTGCCAATTCCTCCTGACCAAGCTCACGCTTCAGCAGCTCGGGTGAGGAATCAACATTCAGGTAGCGTGGATGGGGCGCCACACCACGCTGTGGATCGACAAAGACGTATTCACACAGTGTGCTCAGTCGCTCGACTTCCTCAACTGTGCGCACGGCGACGCCTTCCAGCGGAAACCCGGTGCCCAGCCAAGGCCGGTCGAGCCTGCTGACATACATGCCGACGATGAGATCGGCGACATCGATACGGGTTTCATGCATCCTGAGCAAGGGCCATCATCCTGGCTACGGTCCATGCGAAGCGTAACTCAAGCCTACCCCCTGCGGGGTGCAACGGATAGGGCGCTGGGGTTGACGCTGGCGTCATCCTCGCGGTTAAGCTTGCATCCCCCGTGCGAAGGTAGCGAGATGGCCGATAACGCAAGCAGTCCGACCCACGAAGGTGGCGCTGAACAAACCGGCGAAGAAGCGGACGCCAATGCGAAGCCAGATCCCCAATTCGAACTGTCGCCTAGCGAGCGTGCAAAGGTTCGCGACAGCCTGCCGCCACGTGCGCAGGTGCTGCACGAAACCATCCGCAAACAAGGCACGGTCGAGCTCGAACGCAACGCCGCAGCGCTGGGCTGGTCGTCGCTGGCGGCGGGACTGTCGATGGGATTTTCCGCGCTGGTGCCTGCCATCCTCAACGTGCACCTGGCCGAGGGGCCGTCGCGATTCCTGATCGCCACGCTCGGATATGCGGTGGGATTCCTGATCGTGATCCTTGCCCGTCAGCAATTGTTTACCGAAAACACCATGACTGCTGTGCTGCCGATGATGACCAAGCCCAGTGCGTCGGCGTTTCGCCAACTGCTGCGGCTTTGGGGCATCGTATTGATCGGCAACCTGCTGGGCGTTTCCGTGTTTGCCCTTGGTCTGCTATACGGGCGCGTACTCGAACCCGCTGTGCACGATGCGATGCTGACGCTCGCGCAGCACATCTTGGCGAATACGCCGTGGCAGATGTTCGCAAAGGGCGTGGTCGCGGGATGGTTGATCGCAACCATGGTCTGGCTGGTGCCGGCAGCCGACAACGCAAAGGTGCCGATCATCGTGTTGATGACCTATCTGATCGGGCTTGGCGGATTCACGCATATCATCGCTGGCTCCACCGAAGTGCTGTTCGCGGTGTTCGATGGTCGCGTGCCGTGGCACGACTATGTGCTGTTGTTCGGATTGCCCACGCTGGCCGGCAATATCGTCGGCGGTAGCCTGATCTTTGCGTTGATCAGTCACGCACAGGTGCGCAGCGATGATGCTTGAACTCGTTGGGTCGGTTGCTGCAGCGAATGCATATCTGTCCTGGAGCACGTCGTGCAGGAATTGAAGACGATTGCACTTCCACAAGCCGAGCCGATCGCCGATGGCGAACGTATCGGCCGCGCGCGGGCTTTTGCTGGCGAAATGGCCGGCCGGCGCAGCGTGCGTGATTACGCGCCGACTGCTGTTCCGCGCGAACTGATCGAGCAGTGCCTGCGTGCGGCGGGCACCGCACCGAGCGGGGCCAACCAGCAGCCGTGGCGGTTTGTCGCAGTCTCCGATGCTGCGATCAAGCAGCGCATCCGACTGGCCGCAGAGGAAGAAGAACGCGAGTTCTACAGCCATCGCGCACCATCGGCGTGGCTGCAGGCACTCGGCCCGCTGGGTACCGATGCGGACAAACCCTTTCTGGAGATCGCGCCTTGGCTGATTGGCGTATTTTACGAGCGCTACGGGCTGGATGCGCAAGGCGAAAAACACAAACGCTACTATCCGCACGAATCGGTCGGCATCGCCACCGGCCTGCTGATTGCGGCGTTGCATCATGCCGGGCTGGCGACGCTGACGCATACACCCAGTCCCATGGGATTTCTCAACGAAATTCTTGGGCGGCCACGCAATGAGATGCCATATCTGTTGCTGGTAGTCGGGCATCCAGCGGCGCAGTGCCGTGTGCCGGATATCCAGCGCCTGCCACTCGAGGACTACACATCGTTTCTTTGATTGCGGGTCGGTACAGTCAGATAGAATCAGGCACAGCCCGAGGAGGGTCGACGCCGGCGCGTTCTGCGATGAACCAGATTGAATACATGGACTTCAAACCGGATCAACCGATCGCCGTGTATCGGCTGGTGGGCGAGATGCCGCTGGAAGCGGGCATGCGCCGAGTGGGCGAGATGATTGCGATTGTCGCTGGCCTTCGCATCACCCGCATGCTCATGGATATCACCGGATCCAGTGGCTACGACATTCCTACGTTGGCTACGCGTGCGGCTTTGATGCGTCACTGGGCCGCTGCGGCCGGCGGCATCGTGCGGCCTGCCTTTGTGTGCGCGCCCGAGTTCATAGATCCCGAGCGATTCGGACTGATCCTCGCTGCCCAGTTGGGGATGGTCGCCAACGTGTTCGACGATGAGTCCGATGCGCTCGAGTGGCTGCGCCTGCTGCCATGACGGAATGGTTGATCGTTATCGATTGTTACAGCGCGCCGTCGAATTCATCGCCATGATCAACGCCATCGATTCACTACCACGGCAACCGCAAGCACCTGATCCACTCGACTGTTGCGGCGAAGGCTGCGTGCGCTGCATCCACGACATTCACGAGGAAGCGATGCATCATTACAACTACTTGCTGGCAGCATGGAAGTTGCGGCATCCCGGCGCCGGTCCGATGTCGGGCACTGACGAGGGCGAACGCGAGGACAAGCCACGATGAGCGTGATTGCGATCACCCGCCTACCGGCACCGTCGCTTGCCGACTGCGAACTCTCTTTCGTCGCGCGTGAGCCGATCGATATCGAGCGTGCACGCGCGCAGCATGCGCAGTATCGTTGCGTGCTTGCAAAACTGGGCTGCGATGTGCGGATGCTGCCGATGCAGTCGTCGATGCCCGATTCGGTGTTTGTCGAGGACTGCGCGGTGGTGCTGGATGAGATCGCGGTATTGACCCGGCCCGGCGCGCCGTCGCGTCGCGTTGAGTCGGAAAGCATCGCCACAGCCTTGGCGGAGTTTCGCCCGCTTGCATCGATCCAGTCGCCCGGCACGCTCGATGGCGGTGATGTGTTGCGGATCGGACGCACCTTGTATGTCGGTGCATCGGCGCGCAGCAACGCCGAAGGCATCGCGCAGCTCGGCGCACTACTCGGTCCGCATGGCTACGTTGTGCAGTCGGTTGCTACTCGCGAATGTCTGCACCTGAAATCGGCAGTGACCCAGATCGACGATGATGCAGTGTTGCTGCAACCGGCATGGGTCGATCGTGGCGTGTTCTCGCATTTGCGGGTGATCGAGGTCGATCCGGACGAGGAGCACGCGGCCAACGTGGTGCGGGTCAACGATCAGTTGCTGATGCCCGATGGATTTCCGCGTACGCGTCAGCGCTTGCTGGATGCCGGTTTTTCGGTGACGACCGTGCCGATGTCGGAGTTGCAGAAAGCCGAAGGCGCAGTGTCCTGTTGCAGTCTGTTGTTTCGTGACCTGAGCGTCTGAGCGTCTAATCGCCCGGCGTGCAACACGGTCTTGTGCGACGCACGGCGTTATCATCACCGCGTAAATTTCCCGTTGACCAGCTGCGCTGTTCGCTGAGCCATACCGGCTTCTCAGCCCCATTGCAAGGAGTGTTTCGATGTCATTGACCATGTACGACGCGTCGGTTCCGGTGTTCAAGCAGATGCTGGGTGCGCTGGACCAGGTGCTGGCCAAGGCCGAAGCACACGCGAGCGAGAAGAAGATCGAACCTGGCGTGCTGCTGCAGGCACGCCTGTTTCCCGACATGTTCCCGCTGACCCGGCAGGTGCAGATTGCAACCGATTTTGCCAAGGGCGTTAGCGCGCGGCTGGCGCAGGCCGAGGTGCCGGCTTACGAGGACACCGAACAGACTTTCAGCGAATTGCGCGATCGGGTGACGCAGACGATGACCTTCATCGAAGGCTTCGATCCCTCGTTGTTTGAAGGCAGCGAGCAGCGCTCGATCGTGACGCGTCCGGGCACACCACGCGAACGCACGTTTGACGGCAAGGCCTATCTACTCAGCTACGGCCTGCCGCAATTCTTCTTTCATGTGACCACGACCTACGCGGTCCTCCGACATAACGGCGTCGAGGTCGGCAAGCGCGACTACATGGGCGCGTTTTGATGGCATGAGGCCTGATGTCATCAAGCGCGATATCACGAGGCAAACGGAGATCAAGCCGCTCGCACAACGCTTCGATCGTCGTGATCCGCGCGAGGTGGCCCCGGAATTGCTCAACAAGGTCTTGCTGACCGCCGACGGGCGCAGCGGGCGAATCGTCGAAGTGGAAGCGTACTGCGGCGCGTTCGATCCCGCAGCGCATGCGTATCGCGGCAAAACCGCGCGCAATGCCAGCATGTTCGGCAAGCCCGGCTTGATGTACGTGTATTTCACCTACGGCATGCATTGGTGCGCGAATGCGGTGTGTGGCGAGGAAGGCGAGGGCGTCGCCGTGCTGCTGCGTGCGCTCGCGCCATTGACCGGACTTGAGACGATGCGCGAGGCGCGGCCAGCGTGCCGTAATGATCGCGATCTCTGTCGTGGGCCGGCACGGCTGCGCCAGGCATTTGGCATCGATCGGACGTTCGATGGCATCGACCTCACGGCTCGCGACGCCGCGTATACCATCGCCAGTGATGGCACGTCGCCGCCCGCGCTATCGGTGATCGCCAAGCGGATCGGCATCAGCCGCGCGGTGGACGAACCGTGGCGCTGGTACGTCGAAGGCGATCCGCACGTCTCGCGTAAATAGTTCGCGGTAGAGGTCCTGCGCTCGGGCATAATTCGCCGCTTGCAACTACGCGATGAAGAACCCGCATGAGCGATAACCGCAACCCGCAAGCGCAGCAGATGGGCGACGAGTCGATGGCGCGCACGCTGGCATATCAGGCGCAGGCGATCTGGCCGCAAGAGGCGCCACTGTTTGACCGCTACGGGTTGTCCGGCGAGCTGCAGATCCTTGACCTGGGCTGCGGAACTGGCGAGATCACCCGGCGGCTGGCCGAGCGCTATCCGCAGGCGTCAGTGACGGGCATCGACATCCTCGAATCCAACCTGGTGCCGGCACGGCGCGAGAACGCAGCGTTTGCCGATCGCGTGCACTACGCGCAGGGCGATGCCTTCGCGCTGGATTTCCCTGACAGCCATTTCGATCTCATCGTCTGCCGACACGTCTCGCAATCGGTACCAAATTTTCGGCTGGTACTGGATGAAATTAGCCGCGTTCTGAAGCCCGGCGGTTGGTTGCACCTGCTGTCTGAAGACTACGGAATGCTGCACATGCCGGCGATCGATCGCGAAGGAGAGCTGTTCGATCCGGACCGGTTCTGGAACCATCACGCGGCGGTGTTCCTGCGCGGGATCGATTGCGATCCGCAGGTCGGTCGCCACTCTCCCGTTTTGATGGACGCTGCCGGCTATCGCGACATCGCGATGGATTACGTGGTGGTGGACACCTTGCGGGTGGCGCGCAAGACGTTCGCCGGAATCATGGTGGCCTGGCGTGACGGCTATGCGCCATCGCTGTCCGAGGTGACCGGCCGATCACTTGCGGACGTGCGCGCCGACTTTGATTGCATGATCGAGGCGATTCGTACGCCGCCGCAGTACGCGGTTTGGCAGGTGCCAGTGATCTCCGGGCGCAAACCGGTGGACGTTTGATTGGTGGTTGACGATCCAGCATTGCCGCAGACGACGCGCCTTTCGCTGCGCCGATTTGCCGGGGACGAAGTCGAGTTGCTCGTTCGCATGCACACCGATACCGAAGTCATGCGTTTCATCGGCGGCGTGAAATCGCGCGAAGAATCGGAGCAGATGCTGCGCGAGCGCATCCTTGCCTACTACGACCAGCATCCGGGGTTCGGAATGTGGGCGACTCTGGAGAAATCGACAGGTCAATGCGTCGGCATGCATCTGCTCAGCCATATTCCGGGTGAGACGCATATCCAGGTCGGATATACGCTGATGCGCGAGGCGTGGGGTAAGGGTTACGCGACCGAAATGTGTCGTGGACTGGTTCGCTACGGCTTCGAAACGATGCATCTGGCGCAAGTCGTGGCGATCACCAGCCTGGATAACATTGATTCCCAAAAGGTGCCGGTTAAGTCGGGGTTGCGACGCAATGGCGAGCGCACATTCGACTATCCGGCGTATGCCAAACAAGGGCAGCTGGCTTGGTTCGAGCTGTCACAAGGTGATTGGCTTGCGGAACTCGGCTCGACTGGCACGCAACCATGATTGAATCCATCGCCGCCTATCGATTCACGCTGATCGCCGATCCAATCGCGCTGGCCGAGGTGCTGCGCGAGCGTGCCGAAATCGGGAGCTTGCTGGGCACCGTGCTAGTGGCGGGCGAGGGGATCAATCTGTTTCTGGCGGGACAGTCGGACGCGGTCGACGCTTGGCTGCATGCATTGCGCTGCGATGCGCGATTCGCTGACCTCGAAGTCAAGCGCAGCCGCAGTCGCTCGCAACCGTTCGCGCGGCTCAAGGTCAAGGTCAAAACCGAGATCATCAGCTTTCGGCGAGAACGTGCATCGCCGTTGGATAATCGAGCCCCTTCCGTTTCGCCGCGCACGCTGGCGCGCTGGATTGCCGATGGTCACGATGACGACGGGCGTCGGCTGGTGCTGCTGGATACACGCAACCGAGAAGAAGTCGAACACGGCAGTTTTGCCGGCGCGCTGCACTTGCCAATCGACCGCTTCACCGACTTTCCGCAGCACCTCGCTGCACATCGCGAGGCATTGTCCGATGCGACTGTGGTCAGCTTTTGCACTGGCGGCATCCGTTGCGAGAAAGCAGCCTTGCACATGCGCAGCGAAGGCATGCGCAATGTCTGGCAGCTCGATGGCGGAATTCTCGGCTATTTCGAGCAGATCGGCGGTGCCGGATTCGATGGCAATTGCTTCGTGTTCGACGAGCGGATTGCACTGACGCCGCGACTTGTGCCCATCGGTGAACAACGACTGGAAGCTGATTCGTCTATCGAATCCAAAGCTGCCTGATTTCATTCGGTGATTTCAGTAACACGCGCTCAAAGCCGACTGAAGGCATCGAGGAGAAAGCTGGCGGCGCCAGTGCATCACACCGCATTGCCCGCCGCGAACCCAGACGCCCAGGCCCACTGGAAGTTGTAGCCGCCCAGCCAGCCGCTGACGTCGACGACTTCACCGATGAAATACAGTCCTGGCACCTTCCGCGACTGCATCGAGCTCGACGACAGCTCGTTGGTGTCGACGCCACCGAGCGTGACCTCGGCCGTACGGTAACCTTCAGTGCCGCTGGCGATGATCGGGAACTGTTGCAGCACTTCGGCGACACGGCGCAACTCACCGATGTCGTACTGACGCATCGGTTTGTTCGGCAGCCAGACCTCGCACAATCGTTGCGCAAGACGCTTGGGCAGCCACTCCGACAGTACCGTCTTGAGCTCGGCGGCGGGGCGCCCCGACTGTGCGGCGCGCAATTGCGTCAAGGCATCCTGTCCAGGCAACAGATCGATGCGCAGCCCATCGCCGGGCTCCCAGTAAGACGAAATTTGCAGGATCGCCGGCCCACTCAGACCGCGGTGGGTGATCAGCATCGCATTCTCGAACGACTGGCCGTTGCACAACGCAGACACGGGTAGCGACACGCCACTCAAGTCCTGCAGGTGTTCGGAATGGATGCCGGTCAACGTCAACGGCACCAATCCCGCGCGTAGCAGCAACACCTGGTGACCAAACTGGCGAGCGAGGGCGTGACCGAAGCCGCTGGCGCCCATGCGCGGGATCGAAAGGCCGCCGGATGCGACCACCAACGCCGGCGCCGCTACCGAGCGGCGTGTCGTGTGCAGCGTGAAGGTGGACCCGCCGTCGGCTTCCTCGCGTTTGACCGCCTCCACGCTGCAATCGGTGAGTATCTGCACATCGCCTGCCGCGCACTCATCGGCCAGCATCTGCACGATCTGCTTCGACGAATCGTCGCAGAACAATTGCCCGAGTTCCTTCTCATGCCAGGCGATGCGGTGGCGATCCACCATCGCAATGAAATCGGCTGGAGTGAACCGCGCCAGTGCCGACTTGCAGAAGTGTGGATTGGCGGACAGGAACTGCGCCGGCGTGCAACCGGTGTTGGTGAAATTGCAGCGCCCACCGCCGGACATCAGGATCTTCTTGCCGATGCGATTGGCGTGCTCGATCAACAGCACGCGTCGGCCGCGTTGGCCCGCCGTCAGCGCGCACATCAAGCCGGCCGCGCCGCCGCCAATGATTACCGCGTCGAAGGATTGGCTCATTGGATCGTCAGCGCCGAAGACAGGATCGCGTTCGGTTCTTCTGTGCTCGCCGCATCAACGGTCGCGGCGAGGCGGCGCCTTTTTCTTGTAGGACGGCCGCGCACGGTCGCCTTCAGCCGGTGGCCGCGCCGCGCCGCGCTGCTCTTCGGTCCCGGCAATATCGTTCGGTCCCGCGCGGGCAATGCGCAAGGGCAGGCCGCCGACGCGAACGCGCTTGAGGTGTTCCAGCAACGGTTTGGGCATGCCTTCGGGCAGATCGACCAAGCTGTAGTTGTCGCGGATGTCGATGCGTCCGATGTAGCGACTCTCGAGGTCAGCCTCATTGGCGATCGCGCCGACGATATTGCCTGGCTGCACGCCGTGCGCGTGGCCGACTTCGATGCGGAAGGTCTCCATGCCGGGTTCCGATCCACTGGCATCACGGCGCACGGGTTTGCGACTGGGTTTGCGATCAGACTGCGAGTCGAACAATGTCTCACCGGCGCTCACTTCCGCCGACGAGTCAGGCTTTGGATGCACGCGTTCGCGACTCTCACGACG
>JBBQQH010000066.1:0-15686 GCA_038216155.1 Lysobacterales bacterium | reverse complement strand
GCCGAATGGCCTGCGTCGATGCGTTAGCCTGTAGCAGTCGTTTGGATGTGCCATCCGCCAGAGATTGGATCCGGAAACCATGCGAAACGAGCCAGCACCCGAATTTTCGTCAAAGCTTGAATGGGTCAATAGCGCGCCGGTACGGATGCGTGATCTGCACGGCTACGTGACGCTGGTGGCGTTTTTCAGCGCCGGTTCGGCCTATTGCCAGAATGTGCTGGAAGATCTCCGCCGCTTGCAGGTGAAGTTTGCCGGCGCGGTTCAGGTGATTGCCGTGCACACGCCCAAGTTCCAGGCCGAACGCGAAATGGCGTTGCTGCGCAAAGCCTGCAATCGGCTGCAGATTGGCGTGCGGGTGGTGCACGATCCGGATTTCGTCACCTGGCAGCATTACGGCATTGCGGCGTGGCCGACCGTCGCCGTGGTCGATGCGAGCGGCGTTCTGCGCGAATACATCGTCGGCGATCGCCAGGGAGATGCGCTGGACGCCTTGATCAATCAGCTGATCGCTGAAGGCGGCATTCGCACATTTGCAGGTCAGGCACCGCAACTCGGTAATGCCGAGCCGCCCACAGCGCTCGCGTTTCCGTCCGGTTTGTGCCTTACCGAGCGCGTGTTGTACGTGGCTGATACCGGTCACAACACCATCCTGGAATGCACCTTGGAGGGTCGCGTGCTGCGCAAGTTTGGCAGCGGCACGGCGGATTTCATGGATGGCAACAGCGCCGCGGCCTCGTTCCGGCTGCCGCGCGGCCTGTCAATGTCGCGCGAGATTCTGTTCGTTGCCGACACCGGCAATCATGCGCTGCGACGCATCCGCCTGGCCGACGGCGATGTGCTGACCGTTGCCGGTCGTGGCACCGCCGGCCAACCCGTCGATGGCGCATCGGCCAACATGCGCTCGGTCGCGCTAAACCAGCCGTGGTCGGTGGCGGCGGCCGAGGATCGCGTTTTCATTGCGCTGGCCGGCAGTAACCAGATCTGGGCGCTGGACCGGATGAAAAACACGTTCATGCATGTCGCAGGCTCGGGCGCGTTGGCGCTGGTCGATGGCGATGGCCGTGACAGCGCGTTTGCGCAACCAGCCGCACTGGCGCTGGTGCATTCGCTGCTGTATGTCGCCGACGCCGCCGGCTCAGCGGTGCGCTCGTTGCAAACCTCCACCGGCAAGGTGCAGACCCTCCTTGGCCAGGGATTGTTCGAATTTGGCGACTCAAGCGGACAGCGCAGCGACGCGCGCCTGCAGTTTCCGCTGGCGTTGGCCAAGGATCCGGACGCTTCGGCGGTCTGGATCCTCGACAGCTACAACCATACGATCAAGAAGTTGCGGCTGGGCGGCGGCGAATTGCTGCGGTTCGATGTCGACCACAAACTGCAACGCCCGGGTGCGCTGGCGGTCGGGCAGGGATCGTTGTGGGTGGCCAATACCGATGCGCATGAAGTGCTGCGCATCGATGCGATCAGCGGCGCGGTGCGCCGGCTTCCGATCGGCGAATGACGACAAAAGCGGCGCGGGAATCCTTTGACGGCAAGGCCTTTGCGCGCGGCTTGAGTGGCGCGCCGGGCGTGTATCGCATGCTCGGCAACGACGACAGTGTGTTGTATGTCGGCAAAGCCGCGGCGCTGAACAAGCGCGTCGCCAGCTACTTCAGCAAGAGCGCGCAGTCGCCGCGGATTGCCTCGATGCTGGCGCAGGTCGCGCGCATCGAGGTCACCGTCACCCGCACCGCGAGTGAGGCGCTGGTGCTGGAGAACCAGCTGATCAAATCGCTCAAGCCCCGTTACAACGTGCTGCTGCGCGACGACAAGAGTTACCCGTATCTGGTCCTGACTCAGGAAACCTGGCCGCGCGTGGCCTTCCATCGCGGCCCGCGCAACCTGGCCGGTCGCTATTTCGGTCCATACACCAGTGTCGGTGCGGTGCGCGAAACCCTGGGGCTGATGCAGAAACTGTTCAAGCTGCGCACTTGCGAGGACAGCGTGTTCCGTAACCGCAGCCGGCCCTGCCTGCAACACCAGATCGGTCGCTGCAGCGCGCCTTGTGTGGGACTGATCGAGGCGCGCGCATATGACGACAGCGTGCGCCAGGCCGGACTGTTTCTGGATGGACGCAGCGATGCGCTGAGTAGCGAACTGGCCGCCGCGATGGAGCAGGCCAGCGCCGGCCTGGCGTTCGAGGAAGCGGCGCGGCTGCGCGACCTGATCACCGGCGTGCGCAATGTGCAGGCACGCCAATACGTCGATGGCGACGCAGTCGACATGGACGTGCTCGCGTGTGAATTGACGAAAGGCGTAGCGTGTGTGGTGCTGCTGTCGTTCCGCAACAGCATGAACCAGGGGACGCGCGCGTTTTTCCCGCGTACCAATGGCGTGGACTCCGCCAGCGAAGTGCTGTCTGCGTTTCTTGCGCAGTATTACGTCGAGCAACGGCTGCCGCGCGAGATCGTGCTTGATCACGTCATCGCCGACGCCGAATTGCTGCAAGCGGCCTTCAGCGAAACCGCCGGCCGCCGGGTCGAGATCAAGGCGAACGTGCGCGGCGATCGCGCTGGCTATCTCGATCTTGCGCGCCGCAACGCCACGCACGCGCTGGCCCAGCAACTGGCCAGCCACGCCAGCCAACGCGCAAGGATGGCGTCTTTGCAGGAATTGCTCGGGCTCGCTGCGATCCCTGCACGCATGGAATGTTTCGACATCAGCCATACGATGGGCGAGGCTACCGTGGCATCGTGCGTAGTGTTCGATGCTGACGGTCCGCTGCGTTCGCAATACCGCCGATACAACATCGCCGGCATCACGCCGGGCGATGATTACGCGGCGATGCACCAGGCGCTGGAACGTCGCTTTCGGCGTGCGATAGAGGATGGCGTGGTGCCGGACGTGCTGTTCATCGACGGTGGCGTTGGCCAGTTGGCACAGGCGCACGATGTGCTGAACACGCTCGGCGTGCAGGGCGTGGAACTGGTCGGCATCGCCAAGGGCGAGGAACGCCGCGCGGGCGATGAAACACTGGTGCGCCCGGACGGCAGCAGCCTGCATCCTGGGCCAGGATCGCCCGCGCTGCAGGTGATCCAGCAGATCCGCGACGAGGCACATCGCTTCGCGATCACCGGCCACCGGGGTCGCCGGCAAAAAGTGCGTGACAGCAGTCGGCTGGAGGATATTCCTGGGATCGGCCCGCGCCGGCGCGCCGGTGTGCTCAAGCATTTCGGCGGACTCACTGGACTCAAAGCAGCTGGCGTCGAAGAGATCGCGCGCGTCGGTGGTGTCAGTGCCGCGCTCGCGCAGCGTATCTACGCCGCGCTGCATGGCTTGAGCGAAGCCGGTCCGCAGGCATGAGTGCGCGCGTCCGACGATTCCGCCGCGCTTGCGCTCGCGCACACGCAAACGCCAGACTGGCGCCGCGATGAAGCTGACTATTCCAACCGTGCTGACCTTGTTCCGGATTCTGCTGATCCCGGTGCTGATCACCGTGTTTTACCTGCCGCAGGGCTGGACCAATATCGCCGCGACCAGCGTCTTCGTGCTCGGCGCGATCACCGACTGGGCCGATGGTTGGGTGGCGCGGCGCTGGAACATGTCGTCGGCCTTCGGCGAGTTTCTTGATCCGGTCGCCGACAAGCTGGCGGTGACTGTCGCGCTGTTGCTGATCGTCGAAAAGCACAACACACACTGGATGACGTTGTTGGCAGTGGTGATCATTGGTCGCGAAATCGCCGTCTCGGCCCTGCGCGAATGGATGGCGGAGGTCGGTCAGCGCGGGCACGTCAAGGTCGCGGCGCTGGGCAAGATCAAGACCATCCTGCAAATGGTGGCGATTTCCTTCCTGCTGTACAGGGAGGATTTTCTCGGCCTGCCGATCTTCCACATCGGCGAATGGCTGCTGGCCGTGGCGGCCGCGCTGACGCTGGTTTCCGCGTTCACCTACGTGCGCGCTTCATGGCCTGTGTTGAGCGAGAAAAGTTGACGAAAAGTTGACAGTCCTGCGCGAATCCGTATCCTTGCCGCTCCCAAGCGGGAATAGCTCAGTTGGTAGAGCACGACCTTGCCAAGGTCGGGGTCGCGAGTTCGAGTCTCGTTTCCCGCTCCAGACGATGGTCGATTGCTGAGAGTCGGTCGTCTTCGACAGGTTTGATGTTGATCCCGACCTCGGATTTCCGGGGTCTTGTTGTTTATAGGCGTGGCAATTCGTGTTGTGTTTAAGCGAATTGCGATGTGTGTGCGAAACTGGTGACGTTTCAGGTAGCGTGAGTTGTGTGCAAGCGCGCGAACAGCGTCATAGCTCAGCGGAACGGGAATTGGCGGCAAAGTAAACACCCTTGGCCGGGTGGCAGAGTGGTTATGCAGCGGCCTGCAAAGCCGCGTACGCCGGTTCAATTCCGACCTCGGCCTCCAATCGATTTTCACAAAAAGTGCTCTCCTCTCTTCTCCTCTCGGAGAGGTCGCAGTGGCTGCGGGTGAGGACGCGCTTGCCGATCAGGAAGGCGGCTTCTCCCAACCTCCCGTCGGGCTCTTCCTTCAGCCAGCCCACTGCGGCACCATGCAACCTGGCCCGGGTGGCGAAACTGGTAGACGCAAGGGACTTAAAATCCCTCGACCGCAAGGTTGTGCGGGTTCGACCCCCGCCCTGGGCACCACTGTCGTCGGGGGCGGCATGCGCGATCGCGTTCGCAATCTGTTTGTCAATCTGTTTCCCGCTCGCTACCTGGCGTTTCTGGCGTGCCTTGCGCTAAGCGTGCTCAGCGTCTGGCGCGCTCAAACCGATCATGATTGGTGGTGGGGCGCGGCGATCTTCGGTGCACTGAGCGCGATCGGCATCATCGATGTGTTCCAGCGACGGCATACGGTCAGTCGCAACTATCCGGTGCTGGCGCATTTCCGCTATTTCCTGGAATCGATCGGCCCGGAAATCCGCCAGTACTTCATCGAGCCGGACACCCAGAAGAATCCGTTCTCCCGCCTGCAACGTGCACTGATATACCAGCGTGCGAAAGGCCAGCGCGACACTCGACCGTTCGGTACTCAGGCCGACGTCTACGCCACAAACTACGAATGGATTAATCATTCGGTGCGGCCAGCGGCAATCGACAGCCACGATTTCCGCATCGTCATCGGCGCCGAGTGCGCGCATCCGTATTCGGCCAGCGTGTTCAACATCTCGGCGATGAGTTTCGGCTCACTGTCAGCCAACGCAATTCTTGCCCTCAACGAAGGCGCGCAGCGCGGCAACTTCTATCACGACACCGGCGAAGGATCGATCTCTCGCCATCACCGTGCCAAGGGCGGCGATCTGGTCTGGGAAGTGGCGTCGGGTTACTTCGGGTGTCGCAACGACGACGGCAGTTTCAGCGCTGAGCGCTTCACCGAGAATGCGCGGTCGCCGCAGGTAAAGATGATCGAGATCAAGCTCTCGCAAGGCGCCAAGCCCGGTCATGGCGGCGTGCTGCCAGCGGCGAAGGTGTCGGCCGAGATCGCCGAAGCGCGCGGCATTCGGCAGGGCGTGGATTGCATTTCGCCCGCCAGCCATTCGGAATTCTCCACCCCGGTTGGATTGCTGGAATTCGTTGCCCGACTGCGCGAGCTGTCGGGCGGCAAGCCGACAGGATTCAAGCTGGCGATCGGCCATCCGTGGGAATGGTTCGGCATCGCCAAGGCGATGCAGCGCACCGGCATCCTGCCGGATTTCATCGTCGTCGACGGCGGCGAGGGCGGCACCGGCGCGGCACCGGCCGAGTTCATCGATCACGTCGGCGTACCGCTGCGCGAAGCGTTGCTGCTGGTGCACAACACGCTGGTCGGACTGGACCTGCGCAGCCGTATCCGGATCGGCGCGGCGGGCAAGATCACCAGTGCCTATGAGCTGGCCCGGATCATCGCGCTGGGCTGCATCCAGTCGCTGAGTTGTCACACCGACCGCTGCCCGAGCGGCGTGGCAACGCAGGATCCGTTGCGCCAGCGTGCGCTGGATGTCGAAACCAAGGCGATGCGCGTGTATCGATTCCACCAGAACACCTTGCACGCGCTCAAGGAACTACTGGCAGCGGCGGGCCTGAGCCATCCCGAAGAACTCGGCCCCGAACACATCATCCGCCGCCTGTCGCCGACCCAGATCAGTTCGCTGGCCGGCTTGTACCGTTATCTCAAGCCCGGTGAACTGCTGCGTGGCGTGCCCGACCACGTGGTGTTCCAGGAGTTCTGGATGGCCGCCAGCGCGGACGCGTTCAGCCCGCCGAGTCAGGTCGCAGAGTTGCGGCGCAGCAAGTTGGAATAGGTGGTTGGGAGTAGGACTGCGAAGCCCGGCCGAAAATTACGCCCTGCATTTTCGGCATTCCCGCCATCCATGGCGGTCAAAGAGGGCAACGGACAGCGTAGCTGGCACGCACGGCGCACGTTACGGAATCGGGCTGGCTGAACGAAATCGACCGGCGTGTGCACACCCGTCCGTCCGCCCATCCTGAACGTCCATTCGGCCCGCACACGCGATTCGCATTGCCTGTGGTATTTAGTAGCCAATGATTGACCTGCATTGTCACATGTTGCCCGGCATCGACGATGGCGCGCCTAACCTTGAGGTGGCGCTGGCGATGGCGCGGTGTGCCGAGAGCGACGGCATCACCCACGTCGCCTGCACGCCGCATATCTACCCCGGGTTATACGAGAACCACCGCGACGGCATTGCCGCGGCGATCACTTCCTTGCAGGCGACGCTGAACGAGGAGGGCATCAAGCTGACCCTGATGATCGGTGCCGACACCCATCTCACGCCGGACCTGCTGACCGACATCCGCGCCGGTCGCATTCCCACCCTCAACAACACCCGCTATCTGTTGTTTGAACCGCCACACCACGTTGCGCCGCCGCGACTCGAAGAACAGGTGTTCAACCTGTTGGCGGCTGGCATTGTTCCGGTGGTCACGCATCCCGAGCGACTGTCCTGGATCGACACCCATTACGAAGTCTTCGGTCGTCTTGCGCATGCCGGCGCCTTGATGCAGATCACCGCCGGCAGCGTCACCGGTCGCTTCGGACGCCGCCCCAAGTACTGGGCCGAGCGCATGCTCGACGAGCGCCAGGTGCATCTGCTGGCGACCGACGCGCATCACATCGACAAGCGTCCGCCGTTGCTGGCCGAAGCCCGCGACGCTGCGGCGTTGCGCCTGGGCGAAGCCGAGGCAGTCAATCTGGTGCTGAATCGTCCTCGGGGAATCATCGAGAACCGTCCCCCGAACGAGCTTCCGGCGCTTCCACAAGGTAAGATAGCCGGCTCCAAACCGGCAGGCGGCCGGTTGCGACGGCTGTTCGCCACCCGGTGACGCGGCTCCCGCGTCGTTTTACTGAGGAATCAGACACCATGAAGTCGAATCTGGCCAGCTGGCTGCTGCTCGCGTTTGTGTGCGCAATGTTGGGTGCATGCGGATCCAGTTCAGGACTCAAAGCCGGCAGCACGCGGCAGGTCTCGCAGTCGGGCGCGCAGCTTGCAGCGCCCGATACCACCAGCGCCAGCGGTGCGTACCAAGGGGTGTCGGACTACCGCATCGGCGCGCAGGACCTGCTGACGATCACCGTGTTTGGCGTGGCCGAACTGACCCAGGACGTGCGCGTGGGCTCGACCGGCATGATCTCGCTACCGCTGGTGGGCACGTTGCAGGCCGGCGGCAAGTCGGTCGAGGAATTGCAGAGCGATCTGACAAAGAAGTTGTCCGAAGGCTACCTGCAATCGCCGCAGGTCAGCGTCTTCATCAAGGAATACACCAGCCAGCGCGTCACGGTGGAGGGCTCGGTGAAGAAGCCGGGGATCTATCCGTTGACCGGCAAGACTTCGCTGATCCAGGTGATCGCCATTGGTGGCGGTCTGGATGATCTGGCCGATCCCAAGGGCGTGGTGGTGTTTCGCATGATCAAGGGCCAGAAGATGGCCGCGGTGTTCGACCTGTCGGCGATTCGCCGGGGATCGGCCGAAGATCCGCAGGTGTATGGCGATGACATCGTGGTGGTCGACAAGTCTGGCTCCAAGAGCGCGTTTCGCAACTTCATTCAGGCCGTCCCGGCGCTGGGCCTGTTCCGTTTGTTCCCCTGAGCCTATCGCTCCGGTACTTCCGTTTTTCCAGGACACATGATTTATGCAGGATGAGGAATTTCCAGAAGACTCGACCGACGACCGCGCTGCGGCAGGCGGCCGGGATCAGTTGCCGGTTCATGCCAACACTCGCGCTGGCTCAGCACTGGTCGAGCGTGGCGCGAACGCAGGCGCGTTGTCGACCGACGTGCGCGATCCCGATGCTGGTCAGGACGGCGATGAGATCGACCTGCTGAGCTATTGGCACATTCTGCTCAAGCGCAAATGGACGGTGCTCACGACGCTGGCGATCATCGTGTTCACGGTATTGATTGCGACCCTGGTGACCACGCCGATCTATCGGTCCACGGCCACCATCCAGATTGATCTGGAGGCCACCAAGGTGGTGGAAGTAGGTTCTACCGATGCCGCCGGGACGGGGGGCTATGGCTACAGTGCGGACTATTACCAAACCCAGTACGCGCTGCTGCGCAGTCGGTCGCTGGCCAAACGGGCCGGGCAGACGTTGGTCACGCAGACCGGCACCCAGTATCTGTCGATCGGCGGCGACTCGCCGTGGAGCAAGCTCAGCGGCCTGCTGCACGGTCGCAAGTCGTCTGCAAAGGCCACGGCCACCAGCGCCAAGGAGAACGTCGAGGCGATGACCGACGTGGTGCAAGGGGGCTTGGTCGTGCAACCGGTGAAGGACTCGCGGCTGGTGGAGATCAGCTTCGACAGTCCGTCGGCCGGCTTCGCGGCAAAGGCCGCGAACACGATTGCGGCGAGTTTTATTGCCAGCAATATCGAACACGGGTTTGATGCGTCGGCTTACGCCAAGAAATACCTCGAGGACGGACTGGCGCAACTCAAGGCCAAGCTGGAGGATTCCGAGAAGCAGCTGGTCGCGGTCGCGCAAAAAGAAAAGATCTTCAACAGCACCGATAATCAGACGTTATCCGACCAGTCGCTGGCCCAGCTCAATGCCTCGTTGTCGGGTGCACAGGCCACGCGCATCGTGGCCGAGGCCCGCTGGCGGCAGGCGTCCAGTGCGAGCGGGACCGAGCTTCCCTCGGACATGCTGGGCAATTCCATCATCAAGTCGCTGCAGGCCAGGCGTGCGGAGCTGATGGGCCAATACCAGGACAAGCTGACCACCTACAAGCCGGCCTATCCGCTGATGATGCAGCTCAAAAGCCAGGTCGACGAGATCGACAAGCAGATCCGCAGTGAGACCGGCAATGTCAAGGGCTCGGCGCGTGCCGATTACCAGTCGGCGCTGGCGCAGGAAACCTTGCTCAAGCAACAGATCGACAGCGCCAAAGGTGACGTGCTCGATCTGGCCGGTCGCAGCATCCAGTACAACGTGCTCAAGCGTGAGGTTGACACCAACCGCCAGCTCTACGATGGCCTGTTGCAACGCTACAAGGAAGTCGGCCTGGCCGGTGGCGTGGCGACCAACAACATCAGCATCGTCGATCCAGCGGAAGTCCCGATCGGCCCGTACAAGCCCAATCTGCCACGCAACCTTGCACTGGCCCTGCTGGGCGGATTGTTGTTGGGCGGCATGTTGGCGCTGGGCTTCGAGTTCCTGGATGACACGCTGAAGACGCCGGCCGATATCGAGAAGCAACTCGGCCTCGCGGTGCTGGGCATCATTCCGAAACTCAAGAACATGACGCCGACACAGGCGCTGGAAGATCCGCGTTCGGCCTTCTCCGAATCCTATCGTTCGGTGCGCACGGCGTTGCAGTTCTCGACCGAGTCTGGCGTGCCACGCAGCCTGCTGGTAACCAGCGCGCGGCCGGCCGAGGGCAAATCGACCAGCGCGCTGACGCTGGCGAAAAACTTCGCGCAGCTGGGCAAGCGCGTGTTGCTGATCGATGCCGACTTGCGCAACCCGACCTTGCACAAGACGCTGGGCCTGGACAACACGCTGGGATTGAGCAACTGCCTGGCTGGCGCGGCCAAACCGCAGGATGTCATCCATATGCCGGATGACAGTACCCTGCACGTGATCCTGTCGGGGCCGATTCCGCCCAATCCCGCCGAGTTGCTGGCCGGCCCGAAGATGCTCTCGCTGCTGACGGTGGCGATGGCGAAATACGATCAGGTGATCATTGATGGCCCGCCGACGATTGGTCTGGCCGACGCCCCGATCATCGCGCATGTGGCGATGGGCACGTTGCTGGTGATCGATGCCGGCGAGACCCGCAAGCCGATCGCCAAGGGTGCGGTCAAGCGCTTGCTGTCGGCACGCGCCAGATTGGTGGGCGCGCTGCTGACCAAGGTCGATGCCAAGAGCGGCTCGTATGGTTATGGCTACGGCGACTACAACTACTACACCTACGGCGGCGATACTCCGAAGCTGACACGGCAATGACGAGCGAGCTGACACGGCAATGACGCGCGGTGGGACCGACGCCCTGGAACAGGCAATCGCCCTGTATCGGGCGCCGGGACGGCTGCCGCTGTTGCACGAACGCCCGCTGCCCACCGCCGTGTTGTTGTTGCTGCGGATTGTCGCCAACGATCGGGTCGCACTGGAGACCGCCACGCACACCACCGGCGAGACGCCGGATACCCTGGTTGACGCCGCCATCCTGTACATCCAGCAGGTCCTGTTTGCCGCGACCTCCGATGCCTATCGATTGCTGGGCGTGCATCCTGATGCGCCCAATGCGCAGATCAAGGATCACTATCGCTGGCTGATGCGCTGGCTGCATCCGGATCGTCAATCCGAGCGCTGGGAAGTGGTGTATTCCGATCGCGTCAACCGCGCCTGGCAGGCGTTGCGACCCGACCGCCGCGACAGCTACGTCAGTGCGCCGTTAGACGAAGCCGACTCGGCACCTTGGGAACCAACGCAACGCAATCGCGCGATGCGATTGACGCCGGCACCCGTTGCTGTAGCACGCCCCCTGTTATCGGCACGCATGACCACCCGCTTGCCGATCCTGGTGTTGGGCGGACTGGCACTGACAGCAGTGGCTATGGTCGCGCTGTTGTATGTCACACAGCAGGAAATCCCTGCCTTCGATCCGCAACCCGATGCAGAGCAGGCCGCGGTGCATGCACAGCTTCCGCAGGCGATCCCGTCGTCAGATCAAGTCCTGGCCGATGTGCGTGAGCAAGCGCTTGCGAGAAAAACCAAAGCAGCAGCGCGCGCTCCGATTCAGCCGAAGGGCTCGCCAGCAAGTGCGGTAGTCCGCGGCATGTCCTTGCCTGCGGTAGCGGCGTCAACGACGACGCGTCCGCCGCCGCGATCATCAGCACCGCCATTGGCTACTGTTCGCGCCGCACCGATTGCGTCTTCGCCCCAGGTGAAACGGCAATCCGATGTCCCTCTACAGCCAGATTCCGGACGCAAATCGCGAGACCGCAAGGAATCGAGGCAGGACCTGCAAAACACTGTTGCCGCGACTGCCAATGCTTCGGCGACAGACGCCGACAGCCCCCATCGAGCATCGACCGCTGCCAGCGCAGACACAGCGGTCGAGTCATCGCAAAATGCGACACGCAGCATTTCCCGATCATTTGCACGTGCCTATGCATCCGGCGACCTGCCGACAATGATGCAATTGTTCAGCGTGGACGCTGTCAGTAATCGCGGCGGCGTGCAGGCGATTGCAGAAGACTACAACCACTTGTTCAGCACGACGCTGTCGCGGCAACTCAAGCTCGACCGCTTGGCCTGGACGACTAGCGCCGACCGCATCATCGGCAGTGGGCCTTTCGAGGCGATCATCCAGCGCAAGCAGGACGCCCCTGCGGAAACCGTCAGAGGATGGCTCACCATCGAGGCAACGGTTGACGACGGCGAATGGCGCATCAAGCGCATCATGCACAAGAGCGCGCCTTGATGGTACGTAGCCGGATGACCCGGGTTGCTCTTGCACTGCTGGTTGCAGTCGCTGGCGCACTCTCGTGGCGCATCCTCACGATCGGTTTGGCAGATCAATGGTCGCGCTCGCAGCCATCCAGAGCGTTGTCCTGGCGGCCGCACGAGCCCCGTGCCCTCGAGGAGGCGGCTGAAAGTGCAATCGCACGAAACGATTATGACACCGCGCGCAGCATGGCCATTCGCGGGATTCGGGCGTATCCGCTAGACGGCATCAACTATCGCGTGCTGGCGATGGCGGACGCTGCGCAAGATCGTAAATCGCGCATTCCGGATTTGCTGGCGATTGCCGAACGCCGTGCGCCGTTCGATTTGCCGACACATGGACTGCTTGTTACCCGGGCCCTCAAATCTCGTGATGTCAGCTTGGCCCTGCAGGAGTTCAGTCTCATCCTGCGCATCCAGCCAAAACTTCAGCCGTTGCTGCTGCCCAGGATGGTGACGCTAGCGATCGTGCCTCAAGCCAGGCCTGAACTCATCAGCGCACTCTCCGAGAGCCCGCCATGGCGTACCGCATTCCTGCGCGTGCTGGCGACGCAAGTCAGCGACGGCAATGCAGTCGCAGCGATTTTCAATGGTCTTCATCTGTCTGAGGCCGAGACCGCATTCCTGATCGATCGCCAGATTCGCGATAGCGACTGGAACTCGGCCTACGTCACCTGGGTCGCGTCGCTGACTGCGGCCCAGCAGAAGGTGCTTGGTAACGTGTTCGATGGCGAATTCCGCTTCCCCCCATCCGACGTTGGTTTCGGCTGGAGACTGGCCAACGATGTCCAAGTGCAGGCGCGCATCGGTCAGCTCAGCGACGGTTCGGCTAATGGGCTGAGTGTCGACTTTGATCAGGCCCGCGTGCGCTTCGACGGTCTCAAGCAGCAGCTCGCTCTCGGTGAAGGGCACTACATTTTCCATGGCCGCATGCGTTCAGTCGACCTCGTCACCAGTCGGGGGCTGCAATGGGTGATTACCTGCGCCGAACGGCGGCATCAAATCCTGGCTGCCTCGCCTTTGCTGAACGGGACTCAGCCTTGGCGGACCTTTGACGTGCCGTTCGATGTGCCCGATGATCAATGCGGGGGGCAATGGTTGCACTTCCAGATGGCTGCAAGAGACCGGATCGATGGCCATCTTGAGACCACTGGTCTCTCCATTGAGCGTCAAGATGAAGCACTAGACGCACCCCCGAAGCAGCCTGCCGGAGAAAGCCCTCCTGTTGCAGTCAAGCATCAATGAAGCGTGACCCTGAACGGAAGGCCGCCTCGACACAAAGCTTGCAAACGGGAAGTGTTTTGATGTAACTTCGTCTTTGCAGGCACTCGCAATAGGTTGTTGCTTGCTTCAATATTACGATTCCGCCATCCATCGGCACGCAAACAAAGGGAACTCCCATGATCCGCGCAACCTTGTTGATTTCAGCCGCCCTGATGTGCGCATCGGTCGCTTATGCCGGCGACTCCGAAGTCACTTTGACGGGCCAGAAAGGTACGGTGATGGTGAACTCCGGCAAGCAGTTTGTCAGCGCTAAAGCCGGTCAGTCGCTGAAGCAGGGCGATCGGGTCATGGTCATGGAAGGCGGTACCGCCACCATTACCTACGCCAACGGTTGCATCGCCAACGTAAAGTCCGGCTCGATGGTCGATATCAATACGGCAAAATGTGGCAAAAGCGCTCGCAAGGTCGGACCAATGTATGCGGAAGCAGTGGGTGATACCGCTGCTCACGAGGCCTCAGAAGTCCAATGGGTCTGGATTGCCGGTGTTCTGACTGCAGTTATTGTCGCGACGGTCGTCGTCAACAACAATAATAAAGCGGATGGCGTCAGCCTTCCCTGATCAATCACTGATTACGCATCAAATTGAGCCAAGCCGCCACTGAGCGGCTTGGCTTTTTTGTTGCTCCGCGTGCACCCACAAGCTTTGTCGATTGCTGGTGCCTAGCTGTTGCGGCCCGCCTACGTTGTCTTTATACGGATCCGCTTCCTTGTCAGCCCTGCCGTCATTATCGAGACCCTCGACTGGCACTCTGTATTGCTGGCTAGTGTCGGCATTTCTGTTTTGCTGTCTCGTTCTGGGCGGTGGGCCAGGCGGCCTGCAGGACTATGTGCTGCAGATCGCATCACTGAGTTTGATCTTGCTGGCAGTGTGGCGCGCGAGCTCGCAGGTTGTCCGATGGGATGTGCCGATGCTGATGCTGATGGTCGGCTTCGTGCTGCTGGCAGCATTGCAATTGGTGCCGCTACCCCCATCGATCTGGCATTCTCTGGGCGGTCGTGCCGAACTGGTTAAAGAAATGGCAACGGCGGGCATTCAGGCCAGCGGATGGCACGCGCTTTCGCTCAATCCGGCGGAAACTGAACGATCCTTGTTCTGGGTATTGCCTGGAATCGCGACGTATCTGTCGGCCTGCGTCATGAACGAGCAAGAGCGAATCAGGCTGGTCGTCGTGGTTTTTGCCGTTGCATTGTTCTCGTTGTTGATTGAGGTCGGGCAAGTGGCGGGTGGCCAGAACGGCATCCTGCGGTTTTATGGCAACGACCTACAATTCGCTGCGGATGGATTTTTTTCGAACCGCAATCACCTGGCCTGCATGCTGGCGATGACCATTCCGCTGGCGTTCGCGTTGCTGGTGACGGCGCTAAAACGTCGAGTAGCAGGACGGTATGTGTCTGTGGCCTGGCTGCTGTTTCTGGTTATGACGATAGCCAGCTTGTTGATCGCGTTGCCCGTCAACGGGTCGCGCGTGGCAGTGATTCTAGGCGCGCTGGCGATCCTTGGAAGTTTCGCGATGTTGTTGCGGGCCAACCTGGCGCGTCGCGTGATGCTCGCACTCACGGGTGTCGGCCTGCTCGCTGTCGTGTTGACCGTTCAGATCGGGGTCGATCGCGTGCTTGTGCGATTTCAGAAGGATCCGGTGGACGATGCACGCTGGCTAATCCATGCGACCACCCTGAAAGCAGCAGATCATTTTGGACCGCTTGGATCGGGCTTGGGGACATTCGTGTCGGCCTATCAAGCAGTGATGCCGCAGCGCGAGTTAGGCTCGAGTTATGCCAACTTTGCCCACAGTGACTACCACCAACTCTGGCTGGAAACCGGCATTCCGGGCGTTGCCTTGATCCTCATGTTCGTTGCCTGGTTCGCCTGGCGCGGAACACGGGCTTGGACGCTGCGAACCCGGCCGTATCCGGCGCTGGTGCTGGGCTGGGCCGCGACGATTTCCATTCTCGTCGTGCTGGGGCACTCGTGGCTTGACTACCCATTGCGAAAGACCGCCATTATCGCGCTGACTGGATTGTGTTGCGCATTGCTGTCAAGCGCCCGCTTTGCGCCGAAGCCAGAGTCGAAACGCGCGCGCGAGCTGCGCCATGATGACGATTCAATGGCAAGACATCCGGCGGATTCTTCGGCGCATTCCTGATCCAAGGCTATCCCCATAATCGTTCGGTCGATTGAAATGTCAGATTCAACCATTCGCTATTATCCGGAACACAACCCACATGAAGAATTTTGCACTTATCGGTGCCGCCGGCTATATCGCGCCGCGCCACATGCAGGCCATCAAAGCCACAGGCAATCAATTGGTCGCGGCCTACGATCCAAATGATTCCGTCGGAATCATCGACAGTCACTTTCCCGAAGCCGATTTCTTTACCGAATTCGAACGCTTCGATCGCCACTTGGACAAGCTGCACAGGGCGAACCACAGTAAGCGCATCGAATTCGTCTCGATTTGCTC
>JBBQQH010000065.1:0-15940 GCA_038216155.1 Lysobacterales bacterium | reverse complement strand
TTGCGAGGTCGCGCTCACGCGCAACCGGACTCGTTCAGGCGGCGGCTGCAGCGGCCGGCTGCGCGGCCTGCTTGGCCAGCACGCGGACCTTGTCGGTCATCTGCGCACCGAGATCCAGCCAATGCTGGACACGGGCGGTGTCGAGTTCCAGGCGCTTCTCGTTGCCAGCTGCGATCGGATTGAAGTAACCCAGGCGCTCCAGCGAGCGACCGTCGCGCTTGTTGCGCTGATCGGTGACGACGATGTGGTAGAACGGACGCTTCTTGGCGCCGCCGCGGCTTAGGCGGATCTTGACCATGGTGATTTGCCCAATTTCGATAAGGGTGAAGTGATTTGGCCGGACCGCTTACCTGAACCAAGCACGCGGTGAGCAGCGCAGGATACCTGATTCGGGCGGCGCAGTAAAAGCCTCCCCCTTGGCTGAAGCGCTTGTCCTGCACCAAAGCCACCGATATTGCTGCAATGCAGCGTGACTGGCTGATTGCGCCACCCCATCGTTTGCGCGATTTCTAAGTGTGATGGGCGTCACGGGGCGACCGTCATGCCGGCAGGGAGCCGACCCACCACCTGTCCTGTTCCACCACTCTTCAAACATTCCTGGAGCACCTCAATGCAACTTTCCAAGATCCTATTGCTGTCGGCCTGTGTCGGCGCGGCACTCTCCTTCACATCCGCGAACGCAGGCAGCGTTCGCGGGATCAGCGACAAGAACACCGAGATGGTCCCCACCGGCAAGGGCATTGGCCGACCCGCCAATCCTGGCGAGCTTGCGGACGGCGCCGCCGCGCAGACGGCTGGCCGCTTCAAGCGCGGTTCCGGAATCTCCTACCACGGCGGTCCGGTCATGCTCGGGACGACGACTGCCTATTACATCTGGTACGGCAACTGGTCGGGGAATAGCGCAACCACGATCCTGCAGAACCTGATCAGCAACTTTGCCTCGCCCTACTACAATATCAACACCACGTACTACGACGGCAGCAATCGGCACGTGTCCAATGCCGTGTCCTATGGTGGCTCCACTACCGACAGCTATTCGCGCGGCACCGCGCTGAGCGATGGCGATATCCAGACCATCGTGACCAGCGCAATCAGCGCCGGCCGCTTGCCGAAGAACACCAACGCGGTCTACTTTGTGCTGACCTCGTCCGACGTGAACGAGACCTCGGGCTTCTGCACGCAGTACTGCGGCTGGCACACGAATGGTTCGATCCTGGGTTCGGACATCAAGTATTCCTTCGTCGGCAACCCCGATCGCTGCCCAAGTTCGTGCGCCGCCCAGACCACCAGCCCCAACAGCAACGCTGGCGCCGATGGCATGGCCAGCATCATCGCCCACGAGTTCGAGGAATCGACTTCGGATCCGGATCTGAACGCGTGGTACGACGGCCGCGGTGCGGAAAATGCCGACAAGTGCGCATGGACATTCGGCACCCAGTCGACGGCGTCCAACGGCTCCAAGTACAACGTCACCCTGGGTGGCCTGAAGTATCTGATCCAGCAGAACTGGGTCAATGCGAACGGTGGTTCCTGCGCGATGTCCTACTGATCCCCTTCCAAGTGCCTTACAAGAACCGCGTGCGCCTTGGTGCACGCGGTTTTTTTCTTTGTGGAGCATCGCGATGACAACTCGTGCCGGAGCATTCGCCATGAACCGCTTCGCTGCGTGCCTTGCGCTGTCGGTGTGGGCGTTGGCCAGCGCTGCGGGTGCGGCCACGGAAGCTCCGGCTGGCGCGAGGATTGCCAGCGTGACCCGCCAGGTACAGGCGTTCTCGCAGCGAGAGCACGCACTGGCCGATGCGTTGCGCAAGTCCGATCGTGCGGCGCTCGATCATCTGGTCGCAATCGATTTCGAACAGCGTGATGGCGCAGCTCCCCTGCAACCTGTACCGCGCGAGCAATGGCTCGCGGCCAATTCCGGCGCCGCACCGGAACAGATGGCCGTGCATGACTATGGCGAGACCGCCGTGGTGAGCTTCGTATCCAATTCGAGAACCGCGAAAGCGCCTGCTGCAGCATTCGTCGTGGACGTGTGGAGGAAAAAAGGCGAGGACTGGCAACTTGCGGTGCGCTACCAATCGCTGGCGGTCACCAACGCCAAGGCCGACGGGGATATCAAGCCCACCGGCAAGAATTGAGTCCTTCCCCACTCGGTGCAACGGGGCGTGGCAACTATGGCTGGAAGAAACCGTCAACGACAACGTCGAGACGCACGGTGGTGGACGGCCTGATGTGGGTGCTGGGGGTACCCAGTTTCAGGGGGGTCTTGCTGCTTGCGGCGCCATATCAAGCGCCTATGATGACAGTGGCAATGCGGGCGGAATCATCAAGCCTGACGGCGGGAATTGAATCTGCAGTAACCCGTTCGCGCAACCGTGGCGCCCTTCCAGCGACGGACAGCGCCGTTGCAAATGTACACAGTCGCTTCTCGATCGTCACGCAAGAAAACAATCAGGAGTCCCGTCATGCATGCATACAAAAACCTGTTGCTGTCGGCGTGTGTCGGTGCGGCGCTTTCGGCAACTGCCGCCCACGCGGCAACCGCTGGCAATTACGGCGCGCCGCAAGTCACCGCGGCGGTGCGTGGCAGTTCGCTGCCATCGCTGCGCAACGCGATCGTCCGGCCGCAGGATTTCCACAAGAGCCCCGCTCATCCGGTACGGCCAATCCCGCTGCCCGCCGGCGATCAGGACGACATCGTCGTGCAAAGTGTCAGCGGTATCCGGGCCGCTCCAGTATTGGGCTCCGGGGTTCTCGGGCTGGGTGAAGGCTTCACCGGTCCGAGCGGGGCATTCAGCGTCGATAGCGCACCCCCCGATCCGAGCGGCGCGATCGGCGCCACGCAGTTCATGCAGATCGTCAACACCGGGATTGCGATCTTCGACAAAACCACCAAGGTCGCCACCTATGGCCCGGCGCCCACCAATATCCTGTGGCAAGGATTTGGCGGTCACTGCGAAAGCGACAACGACGGCGACGGCGTAGTCGTATACGACAAGACCGCCAATCGCTGGGTCGTCACCCAGTTCGCGGTCGAAGGCGCAACGAACCTGCAATGCGTCGCAGTGTCCAAGACCAGCGACGCCACCGGCGGCTACTGGCGCTATGCGTTCGACTACGGTCCCAGCGATTTTCCGGACTATCCGAAACTCGGAGTTTGGCCGGATGCGTACTACATCACGTTCAACATCTTCGGCAGTTCGTTCAACGGCGCCAGACTATGCGCCTACGATCGCGGCGCGATGTTGAACGGCAATCCCGCCACGCAGCAATGTTTCCAGCTGTCTTCCAGTTTCGGCGGCGTGTTGCCGGCCGATCTCGACGGTTCCACACCGCCACCCGCCGGTTCGCCCAACTATCTGGTGAATTTCGATACCAATTCGCTCAACCTGTGGAAGTTCCACGTTGACTGGTTGGCCCCGAATAACACCAGCCTGATCGGTCCGATCAACATTCCGGCGGCGACATTCTCGCCGGCTTGCCGAGGCGGCGGTACCTGCATTCCGCAGCCCAATACCCAGCAGAGGCTGGACTCGCTCGCGGATCGTTTGATGTTCCGCGTTGGCTACCGCAACTTCGGCAATCACGAGTCGCTGGTGATCAACCACACCGTTCGAGCCGACCCTGCCAAGCGTTTCGATCCGCACACCGGTGTGCGCTGGTACGAGTTGCGCAATCCAGGCGGGACGCCGGTCGTGTACCAGCAATCGACCTTTGCGCCGGATGGAAACTTCCGTTTCATGGGGTCGTTGGCGATGGACAAGCAAGGCAATATCGCCATGGGTTACAGCGTGTCCAGCAAATCGCTGTTCCCATCCATCCGCTACACCGGCCGGCTGGCTACCGACCCGCTGAACACGATGCAGGCAGAGGCCACCATCATCGACGGGGCGGGATCACAGACCAGCGGCCTGTCGCGCTGGGGCGACTACAGCACCATCACCGTCGATCCGGTCGACAACTGCACGTTCTGGTACGTCAACGAGTACCTGCAAACGACCGGCGCGTTCAACTGGAGCACGCGCATCGCGAGCTTCAAGTTCCCGGGTTGCATCTGAAGCGACTAGGGCTAGCGATCGCTGAGTGTGATGAGCCCTTCCGGCATTCTCGCCGGAAGGGTTTTTTCTTAGTGGGGCATTCCGCCGCCAAAGCCGCCGAATCCGCCCGCTCCGCCAGGGCCACCCATGCCGCCTCGGCCCATCAGGCCCTTCATGCCGCGCATCATGCCCTTCATGCCGCCCATGGAGAGCTTGGACATCATCTTCTCCATTTGCTGGAACTGTTTCATCAAGCGATTCACATCCGCCGGCGTGGTGCCTGATCCCTTGGCGATGCGTGCGCGGCGCGAACCGTTGAGCAAAGCCGGATGCCGACGCTCCTTTTTGGTCATCGAATTGATCATCGCGATCATCTGCGGCACGTGTTTGCCGGTGACCTGACTCTTCAGGCCTTCTGAAACATTCGCCAGCCCCGGCAACTTGTCCATCAGCGCGCCGATGCCGCCCATGTTCTGCATCTGGTCGAGCTGATCGCGCATGTCGTTCATGTCGAACTTCTTGCCCTTGGCGACTTTCTCGGCGAGTTTTTTCGCCTTGTCCTGATCGACGCCCTGCTCGACCTGCTCGACCAGCGACAGCACGTCGCCCATGTCGAGGATGCGGCTGGCGATGCGATCGGGATGGAACACATCCAGCCCGTCGGGCTTCTCGCCGACGCCGATGAACTTGATCGGCTTGCCGGTGATGTAACGCACCGACAATGCCGCGCCGCCGCGCGCATCGCCATCGGTCTTGGTCAGCACCACGCCAGTCAGTGGCAGCGCTTCGGCAAACGCTTTTGCGGTATTCGCTGCATCCTGGCCGGTCATCGCATCGACCACGAACAGAGTTTCGACCGGATGGATCGCGGCGTGCAGGGCCTGGATCTCGGCCATCATCGCGGCGTCGATCGCGAGCCGGCCAGCGGTGTCGACGATCAGCACATCGGCGAAATTCCTGCGCGCGGCATCGATCGCGGCTTTCGCAATCGCTACCGGGTCCTGCCCTGCATCGCTGGCGAAGAACAGCGCGCCGACCTGGTTCGCCAGCGTTTCCAGCTGCTGGATCGCGGCCGGGCGATACACGTCGCAACTGACCACCATGACTTTCTTCTTGCGGCGTTCCTTGAGGTGCTTGGCGAGCTTGGCGACCGTTGTCGTCTTGCCCGCGCCCTGCAGGCCGGCCATCAGGATCACTGCTGGCGCCGGAACATTGAGGTTCAGTTCGCTGGTCGCCGAGCCCATCACCGTGGTCAACTCGTCGCGTACGACCTTGATCAGCGCCTGTCCCGGCGTCAGGCTTTTCAGCACTTCCTGCCCGACCGCGCGCACCTTGATTCGCTCGATCAGCGCCTGCACGACCGGCAACGCGACGTCGGCTTCCAGCAGCGCCACGCGCACTTCGCGCAAGGCTTCGCGGATATTTTCCTCGGTTAGCCGGCCGCGTCCGCGCAAGCGCTGGACGGTGGAAGACAGGCGCTGGGTCAGCGATTCGAACATGGCGTTGGCGGATGCGCGGAAGGGGCGCGGAGTATAGCGCAGCGGCTGTTGCGGGCCGAGCCGTGGTTCGACGGGCTCAGCATGAGCGGACTTGTGTGGTTGGTAGTTCGTCAGGCTCACCACGAGCGGTCATCCCAATCCCGCAAAAGCCCGCTCATTCTGAGCCCGTCGAAGGACGCGCGCGGCGTTTGATGCTTTCGACGCCTATGCGACACTCGCGCTGTGAATGAAACCCTGTTGCTGGTGATTTTCCTGGTCCTGCCGATCCTGGCCTACGTCAGTGCGGGCCTGTTGCTCGCGCTGCGTGCGGTGCGTGGCGACATGCCTGGGCGCGACATGGCCTTGCCACTTGCGCTGATCGCGATCGTGCTGCACGCCGGCTGGCACCTGCACGGCTGGCATGTCACTGGCGGCCCGGACATGCATTTCTTCTCCGCGCTATCGCTGGTCGCGCTCGGCATGGCCGCGCTGACCGCCGCGATGACCTTCATGCGGCGACTGCAGGCACTGGGCATCGTGGTGTATCCGCTGGCGGCATTGATGCTCGCGCTCGCGGTCGGTTACGGGCATGTGCGCGCAGAACCGCTCGACTGGCGGCTGCAGCTGCATGCGTGGCTGGCACTACTGGCATTCGCGACGCTGGCGATCGCCGCATTGCTCGCCGCATTGCTGTGGCTGCAGGAACGCGCATTGCAGAGACGCGAACTCGGTGGCTGGCTGCGCGCGCTGCCACCGCTGGTGCAACTGGAAACATTATTGTTTCGCACCATCGCCGCCGGTTTTGCGTTGCTGACTCTGGCGCTGATCACCGGCGTGGTCTTCGTCGATAATTTGATGGCCCAGCACCTGGTCCACAAGACCGTGCTCAGCGCGCTGTCCTGGCTGGTATTCGGCTGGCTGCTGATCGGTCGCTGGCGCTACGGCTGGCGCGGACCGCGAGCGGTGAAGTTCACATTGAGTGCGATGGCGCTGTTGTTGCTGGCGTTTTTTGGTAGCAAGTTTGTTCTGGAATTGATCTTGCATCGGACGAACTAGAAAATTATGTCTTGGCAAGAAAAAGCACTCTGGGGTGCCGCACTGATTTTTATCTTCTTAGGTGAGCTATGGTGGGCGGTGTCGTTAGGATGCAGCTACTCGACAAATCCCTGGAAAATGAATTGCTCACTCAATCAAATGGCATTTTTTGTTCGAAGCGGTGGCAACAATTTCCTTTGGTTCATGACTTTCGTTTTTATCATCGTATTGATTGTCTCAATGGTAAAACTTTGGAAAAAATGACTTCACTTTTTCGACTATTTAGGAATAAAGCTAAACTTTTTTGCGTCGCCGTTTATTTTCAGTAACGCGCACTCCAACGCTCTTCGCCAAATATTCACGACGCAGCTTCCAACGCCTCAGCCAGCCGCTCCACCCCCAGCACTTCCATCTCACCAACCCGCCCCTTCTTCGGCGCATTCGCCTTGGGCACGATCGCGCGCTTGAAGCCATGCGTGGCGGCTTCCTTCAGGCGCTCTTCGCCATTGGGCACCGGGCGGATTTCGCCGGACAGGCCGACTTCGCCGAAGGCGACGGTTTTTTCCGCCAACGGCTTATCACGTAAGGACGACAGCACCGCCAGCAGTACCGGCAAGTCGGCGGCGGTTTCCTGCACGCGAATGCCGCCGACCACGTTGACGAACACGTCCTGGTCGTAGACACCGACGCCGCCGTGCCTATGCAGCACCGCCAGCAACATGGCGAGGCGATTCTGTTCCAGCCCAAGAGTGACGCGGCGCGGATTCGACAGCGGCGACTTGTCGACGAGTGCCTGCACTTCGACCAGCAGCGGTCGCGTGCCTTCGCGGGTCACCATCACCACGCTACCTGGCTGCGGTTCGCGCGAACCGGACAAAAATATCGCCGATGGATTCGGCACTTCCTTCAGGCCCTTGTCGCTCATCGCGAACACGCCCAGTTCGTTGACCGCGCCGTAGCGATTCTTCAGCGCGCGCAACACCCGATAGCGATTGCCGGATTCGCCCTCGAAATACAGCACCGCATCGACCATGTGCTCGAGCACGCGCGGGCCAGCGATGCCGCCTTCCTTGGTCACGTGGCCGATCAGGAACACGCTGGTCGCGCTTTCCTTGGCGAAGCGAACCAGGCGCGCCGCACTCTCGCGCACCTGGCTGACTGAGCCCGGCGCGGCGGTGAGTTGTTCGGACCACAATGTTTGAATGGAATCCGCGATGATCAGCCGCGGCTTGTCCACTGCGGCCTGCTGGATGACGCGCTCGACGCAGGTTTCCGCGAGCGCGCTGACGTGCTCTAGATCGAGTCCAAGCCGGCGGCCGCGCGACGCAACCTGCGCCAGGCTTTCCTCGCCGGTGACATACAAACCCGGCAAGCGTGCGCCGAGCGCTGACACCGTCTGCAGCAGCAGCGTGGACTTGCCAATGCCCGGATCGCCGCCAACCAGTACCACCGAGCCTTCGACCAGGCCGCCGCCGAGCACGCGATCGAATTCGCCGATGCCGATGCGCGTGCGCTGTTCGACATGGTCGCCGACGTCGCGTAGCCGGGTGATGACTGGCGCACCCGCCCCGCCGCCGGCATAACTCGAATTGCGCATCGCGCCCTTGCTCGCCACTTCGAGCACGATTTCCGACAGCGTGTTCCACGCGCCGCATTCCCCGCACTGGCCTTGCCACTTGCCATAGGAAGCGCCGCACTGACTGCAGACGTAGGCGGTTTTGGGTTTGGCCACGCGGAATCCGGGAGCGCTGAACGAGGCGCCTACTCTAACCGGATGATGGTCGCAGGGATCGAGACTGCGGTCTTGCGTAATGCGGCCTTCAACGATTTGTACAAGAAGCGCCGCATTCGGGTGGCGCAGGCTTCGCAGGGATGGTGCTGGCGGACGTGCGTACCGTCTATATCCATGGTGCCGACGAGAGGAGTCGAACCTCCGACCTACTGATTACGAATCAGTTGCTCTACCAACTGAGCTACGTCGGCGCAGTGGGGCCGCAGTGTAAGGCTTCGCGCGGCGCAGGGTCAATTTCGCCGCGCATTCCGACGCTTGGACACGCGCGCAATGTGACTCAATCGACCAGCGTCACCCGCAACTCCTTGGGCAGCGCGAACACCATGTCCTCCGGGTCGCCGTCGAGTTCGCGGACCGTGTTTGCACCGAGTTCGCGCAGCCGCGCGATCACGCCCTCGACCAACACTTCGGGCGCTGACGCGCCTGCGGTAACACCGATGCAGCGCTTTCCTTGCAGCCATTCGGGGCGGATGAATTCGGCGCCATCGATCAGGTGCGCTTCGACGCCGCGGCCGCTGTCCGGCTCGTGTTGAGCAAGTTCGCGTTGCGCCAGTTCGCTCAGTCGATTGGAATTGGAACTGTTGACGGAGCCGACCACCAGCACCAGATCGCATTCCGCGGCGAGGCGACGCACGGCGTCCTGGCGATTCTGCGTGGCGTAGCAAATGTCGTCGTGCTTCGGGCCCTGGATCGCCGGATAGCGTTCTTGCAGCGCGGCGATCACCGCACGCGTGTCGTCGACCGACAGGGTGGTCTGTGTCGTATAGGCAAGGTTGTCGGGTTGGCTCACATCCATGCGAGCGACATCGGCGACATCCTCGACCAGGTAGATCCGCCCCGTGCCCGATTCGGCGTTCCACTGCCCCATCGTGCCTTCTACTTCGGGATGCCCGGCATGCCCGATCAACACCACGTCGCGACCTGCGCGGCAATGGCGGGCCACCTCGATATGCACCTTGGTCACCAGCGGGCAGGTCGCATCGAACACTTTCAATCCGCGCAAATCCGCCTCGTTGCGCACCGCCTGCGACACGCCGTGCGCACTGAAAATTACCGTGCCGCCGTCGGGCACTTCATCGAGTTCCTCAACGAACACCGCGCCGCGGCGCTTCAGGTCGTCGACCACGAAGCGGTTGTGCACGACTTCATGGCGCACGTAGATCGGCGCGCCGAAACTCTCGAGTGCGCGCTTGACGATTTCGATCGCGCGGTCGACTCCGGCGCAGAAACCACGGGGATTGGCGAGGATAACGTCCATATGCGAATGATAGATCAGCGAACTGCCTGTTCCTTGCGGGCGAACAATCCGAACAGCGCCAGCGCGACCGCGCCAACCACGATCGAGGAGTCGGCGAGGTTGAACACTGGCCAGTAATGATCGTGCCAATACCACTGGATGAAATCGATCACGTAGCCGAAGCGGAAACGGTCGATCACATTACCGAGCGCACCACCGACGATCAGCGCCAATGGCAATGCGGTGCGCCAATCGCGTCGCGGCGTGCGTGCGAGCCAAGCGATCAATACCGCACTGATCACGAACGCAAGACAGATGAAGAATGCATGCTGCCAGCCGCCCGCGTGTGCTAGGAAGCTGAAAGCCGCGCCGGTGTTATGGGTCAGCGTCCAGTTCCAGAAGCCGGGGATCACGGTCACCGCCTGCTGATAGGCGAGCTTGGAGACCGCAGTCCATTTGGTCCACTGGTCGAGACCGATCAGCAGTGCAGAGACGGCGAGCCATGGCAGTGCGTTGGGTTTGGGGTTCACTTGAGTACTCGTTGATTGCTTTGGTTCGTCATCCCGGTGAAAGCCGGGATCCATCTTGATCTTTCACAATGGATTCCGGCTTTCGCCGGGATGACGGCGCATGGGCTTCAGAAATAGCGACGTACTTCGCCAGCGCCATCCACGTTCTCGACGCAGCGCATGCAGATTTCCGGATGCTCAGGATTCGCACCGACATCAGCGACGTAGTGCCAGCAGCGGATGCATTTGGGCAAGGCGGAACCGCGCACCTCGATCTTTGCATTGTTGCCCTTGTGGCTGAATGACAATTCGGCAGGATAACCAGCTGTAGAGCCTAAGGCATACAGCCCGATATCGAGGGCTGATGTCAAGAACAGAAACCGTAATTCGTCACGATACGGCTCTAGGCGACCAAGCGTTGTGGGATCGAGACCGAGCCGCACTTCGGCCTGCAACGACGAGCCGACCATGCCTTCGTTACGGCGAACTTCCAGATCGCCGATAACCTTGGTCCGAAGCTCAAGCACTTCCTGCATCAGCGTAACGGCATCGGGAGGCATTTCAGCCAACCCCTCATACCACGTAGCAAACAACACATTCCCTACCCGCTCACCGGGCAAGTACTGCCAAGCCTCGTCCGCTGTGAAACTCAAAATTGGCGCGATCCAGCGCGTCATAGCCTCGACGATATGGAACATCGCGCTCTGCGCGGAACGCCGTCCGTGGCTGTTCTCCTGCATCGTGTACAACCGATCCTTGGTGACATCGAGGTATAGCGCACCGAGGTCGTTGGTGCAGAAGTTCTGCACCGCCTGCACCGCCGCGCTGTAGTCGTAATTCTCGTAGGCCTGCTTGATGCGTTCCTGCAGTTCGTATGCGCGATGCACCGCCCATTGGTCCAGCAACAACAGTTCGGCGTGCGGAACCAGATGCAGCGCCGGATCGAAGCCGGCGAGGTTGCCGATCAGGAAGCGAGTGGTGTTGCGGATGCGCCGGTAGGAATCGGCCGAGCGCTTGAGGATCTCATCCGACACCGACATCTCGTTGCGGTAGTCGGCGGACGCAACCCATAGACGCAGCACGTCGGCGCCGACATTGTCGATCACCTTCTGCGGCTCGACCACATTGCCGAGCGATTTCGACATCTTGCGGCCCGCCGGATCCACCGCGAATCCGTGCGTGAGGCACTGCTTGTACGGCGCAGCACGATCCATGCCGATGCCGGTCAGCAGCGAGGACTGGAACCAGCCGCGATGCTGGTCGGACCCTTCCAGGTACAGGTCGGCCGGCTTGCGCAATCCATCCTCGGAACGCGCGGCGAGCACGCATTCGTGGCTCACGCCCGAATCGAACCACACATCGAGGATGTCGGTGACTTTCACGTAGTCGATGGCGTCATCGCCGATCAATTCGGATGCATCCAGCGCGTACCACGCATCGACGCCATCGCGCTCGACCCGATCGGCGACCAGCCGCATCAGTTCGGCCGAACGCGGATGCGGTTCGTTGGTCACGCGGTGCGCGAACAGCGCGATCGGCACGCCCCAGGTGCGCTGGCGTGAGATGCACCAGTCGGGGCGATGTTCGATCATCGAGGTGATGCGTGCCTCGCCCCATTCCGGTACCCAGCGCACATGCTTGATCGCCTCCAGCGCATCTGCACGCAGGTTCGCCTGGTCCATCGCGATGAACCATTGCGGCGTCGCGCGGAACACCACCGGTGTCTTGTGCCGCCAGCAATGCGGATAGCTGTGGTTGATGGTGTGATGGGCGAGCAGAACGCCATGAGCGCGCAGCACCTCGACAATGGTGTTGTTGGCTTTCCAGATATGTAGGCCGGCAAGTTCGACATCGCCAGCCGGTGGCGTGCCAGGCAGATACACACCGCGCGCATCGACTGGATTGATCTGCGCCGCTGTGTAGTCGGCGAGCAAGCCGTATTTCTGCCCGACCGCGTAGTCTTCCTGGCCGTGGCCTGGCGCGGTGTGCACGGCGCCGGTGCCATCCTCGTTGGAGACGTGGTCGCCGAGAATGATCGGAATCTTGCGCTCGTAGAAAGGATGCTGGAGCAACAATCGTTCCAGTCCCGCGCCCTGGCTGTGGCCGAGTACAAACGGCGATTCGATTCCGTACCGATGCAGCGCAGTACCGACCAATGCCTCAGCAAGTACCAGGAGCAAACGGCGCCCTTCGCGCGGCGGACCTTCGACCAATACATAGTCGAGTTCGCCACCCAGCGTGACGGCGAGGCTCGCTGGCAACGTCCATGGCGTGGTGGTCCAGATCGGTACCGCGACGATCGCATCGCCTGCGTCGTATTCAAACTTCGACGCAAGCACCTGCGGATCGATCGCGTCATAGGCGACGTCGATCGCAGGCGACGCCTTGTCGGCGTATTCGATCTCGGCCTCGGCCAGCGCCGAACCGCAATCGAAACACCAGTGCACCGGCTTGGCGCCGCGCGCGAGATGCCCGTTCTCGATGATCTTCGCGAGCGCCCGCAACATGCCGGCTTCGTAGCTGAAATCCATCGTGCGATATGGGTTTTCCCACGCGCCCAACACGCCCAAGCGCTTGAAATCGCGACGCTGGTCGTCGATCTGCTCGCCCGCGTACTTGCGGCATTGGGCGCGGAATGCGGCGGCATCAAGCTTGTCGCCGACCTTGCCGAATTTCTTCTCGACCGCCAGCTCGATCGGCAGCCCATGGCAATCCCAACCCGGCACGTACGGCGCATCGAAGCCGGCGAGCAGCTTCGACTTCACCACCATGTCTTTCAGGATCTTGTTGACCGCGTGGCCAATGTGGATCGGGCCATTCGCATACGGCGGGCCGTCGTGCAGCACGAAGCTAGGACGACCACGCGCGTGTTCGCGAATCTGCGCATACAAGCGTTCGGATTCCCAGCGCGCAAGCATGCCCGGCTCGCGCTTGGGCAGGTCGCCGCGCATCGGGAAATCGGTGGCCGGCAGGTGGATGGTGGCTTTGTAGTCCTTGCTCACGCGTTGATCCGTTTATGTTCGTGGCCGTGTTCGGGATGCTGCAGGATAGCCCGGGCTTGCGCTGCGTCGCGATGCATCTGCGCGACCAATGCGTCCAGCCCGTCGAATTTTTCCTCGTTTCGCAACCTGGCGACGAATTCCACTTCGATGCGCTGGCCGTACAGGTCGCCATCGAAGTCGAACAGATGCGCTTCGAGCAAAGGCTCCACGCCGTGCACGGTTGGCCGTGTGCCGAGGCTGGATACACTGGGCCACGGCCGTTGACCCACACCGTGCACGTGGCTGGCGTAAACGCCTTCCAGCGCTGGTATCTTGCCCTGCAATCGCAGGTTCGCGGTCGGATAACCCAAGGTGCGCCCGAGCTGGCGTCCACGCACGACGGTGCCGCCGATCGCATAGGGTCGTCCCAGCGCGCGTGCGGCTTCGTCCAGATCGCCTGCCGCAAGCTGGCGCCTGATCGAGGAACTCGAGACGCGCTCGCAATCCAGCAATACCGGTTCGATCGCATGCGCGCTGAAGTCATATTCGCTACCCAATCGCTGCAGCAGATCGAAATCGCCCGCGCGGTCATGACCGAACCGAAACCCGAGACCGACCCAAACCTCGCGCGCCGACAGGCGCTGGACCAGCACGCGACGCACGAATTCGGTTGCCGGCATCGCCGAGAGAACGGCATCGAACCGCAGCAAGCCGACCACGTCCGCGCCCCTCTCGCGCAGGCCCTCGAATTTCATGCGCGGCAGCAACAATCGTGGTGGCGGCAATCGTGGCGGTTGCGCCGCGTCGGCAAAATACTCGCGCGGCAACGGCTCAAAGCTCAGCGCGACAAGTGGCAAGCCAAGCACATCAGCACGCTCGCGCGCACGGCCCAGCAGTGCCCGATGGCCGAGATGCAGGCCATCGAAAGCGCCGATGCAGACCACGCTGCCCTGCGGGCACAAGGGCCCACCATCGACGTCACGAAATAACCAAGTCATGGAATGATTTTAACTTTGAGAGTCCGGCCAAGGATGGCCTGGTTTTTCAACAGGGATGTTGAATTAAATCATGCCTCGCGCAACTCTCGAATGCGGAAGCCCAGCGCCAGCATCGCCATTCCATAGGCGCCAACTCCCGCAGCGACCAATGCACCGAGCCACAGGATCCGTGGTAGCGGCTCGACGGCGGTGAAATCCGGCGCCAGATGCAGTCCCAGCAATACTGCGGCGATCATCGCACTGCAGGCCAGCAGCAGGCGCAGAAGAAATTTCCCCCAGCCCGGTTGGCGCTGATAGACGCCCGCGCGTTTCAACCAGCGCCAGAGCAACGCGAGATTCAGATAGCTGGCAATCGCGCTGGCCAGGCCCAAAGCGAAATGCAGGCCGGGAACTTTCGACAACGCGACCCAGACCGAACCCTGCTGCAGTTCAGCCGGAACTTTCAACTTGTAGAGAAGCGCGAGAATCAGCACGTTGAACAGCATGTTGGCGACCAGCGAAGCGATGCCGGCCTTGACCGGAGTGCGGGTGTCCTGGCGTGCGTAGAACGCTGGCAAGACAACCTTGACCATGGCGAAAGCGGGCAGACCGAAGCTCAGGCCGAACACGGACAGTGCCGCCATGCGCGTATCGAAGGGCGTGAAGCGCCCGTGCTGGAACAGCGTCGCCACCAGCGGCACCGACAGTAGCATCAGGCCCAGCATCGCTGGGACCGCGATCATCAGGGTGGTGCGCAAGCCCCAGTCGAGCGCCTTCGAGAAACCCTCGCGATCGGTGTTGACGTGATGTCGAGACAAGGTCGGCAGGATCACCGTGCCGAGCGCGATGCCGAATACGCCCAGCGGCAATTCGAGAAACCGGTCGGCCTGCGACAACCACGTCTGCGAACCGACGAACAACAGCGACGCGATCACGGTGTCGAGCAGCAGGTTCACCTGCGCGACCGACGAGCCGAACAGGGTCGGAACCATCAGGCGCATCACCTTGCGCACATCCGGATGCGACCAGCCCCAGCGTGGCCACGCCAGCAGATCAAGCTGCGCGAGTTGCGGCAACTGGAACAGCAACTGCAGGATGCCGGCGGCGAAGATGGCCCAGCCCAATGCCAGAATTGGAGTATTCAGCCGTGGCGACAGCCAGAGCGCGCCGCCGATCATGCACAGGTTGAGGATCACCGGCGTCAACGCCGGCATGCCGAAGCGGTGGAAGCTGTTGAGTGCGCCGCCGGCCAATGCGGTCAGCGAGACGAACAGCAGGAACGGGAAAGTCAGCCGCAACAGCTCGACCGTGAGCACGAACTTCTGCGGCTCGTCCACGGCGCCCGGTGAAAACAGGAGTGTCACCTGCGGGGCGAACAGCATGCCCAGTGCCACGATCACCGCCAGGATGCCACCGAGTGTCCCGGCGGTACGAGCGACCAGCGCCTTGAGATCGGCGTGGTCGCGGGTCTCCTTGATCTCGGTGAACACCGGCACGAACGCAGTCGAGAACGAGCCTTCGGCGAACAGCCGGCGCATGAAGTTCGGGATCCGGAATGCGACCCAGAACGCATCGGTGGCTGCGTTGGCGCCGAACACGCTGTTGATGACGACATCGCGCAGCAGCCCGAACACCCGGCTGATCATGGTCATGCTGCTGAACGAGGCCAGCGAGCGCAGCATCGATGGCCGCTTGCGCGCGGATTCGCCCGACAGGCCCGGAGCGGGTCCAGGGGTTTGACTCAAGCCCATGTATCCACCATAATTCGCAGTCTTTTCACGCCCCAACCTTTCGTTTCAGAACCCACCAACGAATCATTCAGGAGTTTTACCTTGGCCAACATCAAGTCCGCAAAGAAGCGCGCCAAGCAGGCCGAAGTGCATCGCGCCCGCAA
>JBBQQH010000064.1:0-16256 GCA_038216155.1 Lysobacterales bacterium | reverse complement strand
AACATTCAGCGTGCGCCTCAGGGCTGTTGCAGCATGGATGGCCCGATATGCACAACAAGTGCAGGAGACGCATGCCGACGCGTAGAAGCTGTGTCGCTGCGGCTGTACCTGCGCGGTAGAGACGGATTGAGCAGTCCTTGTGCATCGCAGCATTGCAGCGTACACTTCGCCGGTTAGCGCGCCGTGGCTTGTCTCCCGCCCGGTTACCCGATGTCGTTTGCCCGGTTTTTCCGCGCGCGGCGTCCGGTCCATCACCGCCTGTTTCGATGCGCAAACGCCGGATCTGCAACCGCTGATCCGTGTTCAATCAGTTTGCTCGCAGCGCGGTTTTCATTGAAAGGGAACGCTCCGGGATTCATGGTTCATCGATTGTCGTGGTCGGCCTTTGGGTTGATCGGATCGACTGTCGCTTGAGCCGCCTGTCCGTCGCCGGCCTGACCGCCAGCGATGGAATTATTTTTCGGAGTTTTATCCAATGTCATTTGAAACCCTCGGGCTGACGCCCGCACTCGTGCGCGCGCTCGCCGATCTCGGCTACACGCAACCTACCCCGATCCAGTCACAGGCAATTCCGCTGGCGCTTGCCGGCAAGGACCTGATGGCCGGCGCGCAAACCGGCACCGGCAAGACCGCCGCGTTCGCGCTGCCCTTGCTGCAGAGACTCGACGCGACTGAAATTCGCGGCCCGCGCAAGATTCGTGCGCTGGTGCTCACCCCTACCCGCGAGCTGGCGCAGCAGGTGCACGATTCCGTGCGCGGCTACGGCAAGCACATGCGCCTGCAGTCGACCACGATCTATGGTGGTGCCGGCATGCAACAGCAGCTTGAAGCGTTGCGTCGCGGCCAGGATTTGCTGGTGGCAACGCCCGGCCGGTTGATCGATCACCTGGATCGTCGCAGCGTCGATCTGTCGCACGTTGAACTGCTGGTGCTGGACGAAGCCGACCGCATGCTCGACATGGGCTTTTTGCCCGCGATCAAGCGCATCCTCACCGCGTTGCCGGCGACTCGGCAGACGTTGCTGTTTTCGGCCACGTTCGATACGCAGATCAAGACGCTGGCTGCGCAGTTCCTGCGTAATCCGGTTGAGGTGCAGGTGGCGCCGAGCAATGCCGTTGCCGCGACCGTGACCCATCGCGTGCATCCGGTCGATGGCGACCGCAAGCGCGATCTTCTGCTGCACATCCTGTCGCAGGACAGCCGTCGTCAGACGCTGATCTTTGCCCGCACCAAGCACGGCGCGGATCGATTGTCCGGCCAGCTTGAAGCAGCCGGCATTCGTTCGGCGGCGATCCACGGCAACAAGACCCAAGGCGCCCGCATGCGCGCACTGAAGGACTTCAAGCAAGGCCGCATCACCGCGCTGGTCGGCACCGACGTCGCTGCGCGTGGCCTGGATATCGAACAGTTGCCGGTTGTGATCAATTACGATCTGCCGATGGTGGCCGAGGATTATGTGCACCGCATCGGCCGCACCGGTCGCGCGGGTTCGGAAGGCCTCGCGCTGTCGCTGGTGGCGCCGGCCGAGGCCAGCCTGCTGCGCGCAATCCAGCGATTGCTGAAGCAGGATCTGGAAATGGTGCCGGTTGCGGGTTTTGAGCCGTCACGCCAGTTTCGTGTGGGCAACGATGGCCCGAGCAGTGGACGCCCAGGTGGCAACCAGCCGCCGCGCGGACATGCACGTCGGCCGCACGCCAGTGGCCCACGCCAGGGTCATGCCGGTGCCGGTGCGCGTGGGCAAGCAGGACGCGATGGCGCGTCGCATGCCGCAGCGGGTGCCCGCACGGGTCGCGCGCCGAATCCGTACGATCGAAAGCCGACGCGCAGCCGTTGAGCTGATCGATGCTAATGGAGTGAATGATGGCCGGCGCAAGCCGGCCATTTTCATTGCGGCCGCAGCGGTCTGCGTTGGCCGGCCGCTCCGTCAGGGGCGCACGCAGTAGCCGGCGCGGTTCGGCTAAGCTGCTTGCATGCATGCGCTGACGTTCTCGCGCTTCGGCGGACCCGATGTCCTGCAATGGAGCGAGCTGCCCGATCCGATCGCCGCGCCGGGTGTCGCTGTGCTGCGAACGCGTGCGATCGGGCTGAATTTTGCCGATATCTACCGCCGACAGGGCCGTTACCACATGCAAGGTTCGCCGCCCTTGGATCGCGGGTTATGGAGCGGCCGGCGAGATCATCGACCTGCATGCGGACGATCGCGATCGCGGCTGGCAAATCGGCGATCGCGTTGCGGTCGCGGATGTTCCGCACGCCAACGCCGAGCGGATCGCTGCGCCGCTGTAAAAGCTGATCCGGTTGCCGGATGTAATCAACTTCGAAACCGCCGCTGCCGTTTTGCTACAAGGGTTGACGGCGCAGTTCCTCAGCGCGGAAAGCTATCCGGTACGACGTGGCGATCACGTAGTCGTGCATGCCGCCGGTGGTGGCCTGGGACTGTTGTTGACGCAACTTTTTACGGCGCGCGGCGGAGCAGTGATCGCACTGGCGTCGAGCAAAGACAAACGCGCGGCAGCGATCAATGCGGGCGCGCAGATGGCACTGGAATCCGGCGATGGTTGGGTTGAGCGAGTGCGCGCTGCGCTACCCGATGGCGCCGACGCGGTCTATGACTCGATCGGTCGCACCCTGCTCGACAGCCTGTCTGTGGCTCGCACGGGCGGAACCGTGGTGTTTTACGGTATGGCGGCAGGCGATCCGGACCCGGTCAATCCGCGACTGCTGATGGATCGTTTGCTGACACTGGTCGGCGGCGACCTGTGGAATGTGTTGACCACGGCCGCGGCGCGGCAGTCACGCGCTGATGCGTTGTTCGATGCGATCAGCGGCGGCGGGCTGAAGGTGCCGATTGCAGCACGCTTCGAATTGCGTGACGGTGCGCGCGCACGCCACACTTGAGGCGCGCGGCGTCAGCGGCAAGGTGCTGTTCATTCCCTAATCGCTAATGCGACGGCGCTTAACGCGCGCACTTACTTCCGCATGCTGTCGCGCAATTGCCATTCCATATAGCCGATCGCTTCGTACGCACTGACGACTGAAAACACTTCGGCCATGCTGGTGTTGCTGGCGGCCACGATGTCGTGCAGCTTCTGCAGCGGCCCTAACATCGCCGCGCCAATACGGAAGGCACGCGGATAGTCGTGCGCGAGTTCTAACACCCGCGTAAGGCGATAACTGCCGCCGGGATCGAGATGCTGGGCGAGGTAACCATCGGCGGTGATCATGCGCTGCAGCCACTGCAGGCGGATGTACGGCTGCGCCGGAATTCTGGCGCGCAGGTCAGCCAATTCCGCGCTCAACACATTGCGCCAGTCCGAACGCCGCAACGGTTTGCCACAATAGCCCTCGAGCGATTTCAGCCCTCCATCAGCGTGGAACATTTGCTGTTTCGGATCCAGCACCAGCAGCGGCAAGCCGGCCAATGAGATGGCGGAGGGACCACCCAGCAGCGTGCCCGTCAAATAGTCGTGCAACGGGTACTCGCCCTCATCGCCCAGGACCGAAAAGCTGCGCAGCGACGGGTCAACGTTTACCTGGTCGCCACTGATCGCTGCGGTCGCGAAGGGATCGCGCGAGAGTGCGTTGCGCGAACTGCGATCGGTTTGCTCGCCGGTGTATTCCACGCCAGTCCCGACCTTGAGCTTGTCCGGAACCATGAACTGCGGCGTCGCGTCCAGTTCGTCGCGCTTGAATAGCGATTCAAATGCGTCGAGTTCATCGCTTGAAGGCCGTTCGCGCTGGGGCGGCAACGGCGCCGCCATCTCCATGGGAGCGCCGTCGTCGTATTCGCCCAGATCGACCATGAAAAAATCATCGCCCTGACTGAGCACCGAGAACGGCGCGACCGCGCGCTTTTTTCCGCCATCGTTGAGCAGCTCAACGAAATCTTCGCGGCGCAAGGGTCGCTTCAGATACGGGCCGTCAGGTTCCAGCACATCGGCCGCGATCAGCTCCGCGCACGGTACGCCGCGTTGCACCGCACGACCACGTGCAGCTTCGCCGACCAGGTTTCCGGGATCGACCACGATCAGGTCGGCATGGTGCTCGGTGCCCCAGTCCCATGCCGCGGACAGCTGCGAAGCGGCCGTACGCAGCAGCAGGCGCAAGTGCGCGACCTCCTCTTCGCTGGCGCCGATGCAGGCGATGATCTTGTTGCGTGGCATTGTGCGACCTTGCAGCCCCGATGATCCATTCGATGTGCATTGCAGCATAAATCGCTGGCGTTTGGCATCGCGCACGGTCATGCAAGGCCATCCTGCGGCTGGCGCAGCCGATCCTTGCGCGGCACACTGCGCCGATGCCCAAGCCTTACGATGCAGCCTATTTCGATCACTGGTATCGCGCCGACGACCATCGCAAAGGCCGCCGCGCATTGCTCGCGCGCAAAGTGGCGCTCGCGGTGGCCATGGCGGAATACCACTTGCAGAGGCCATTACGCAGCGTGCTGGATGTCGGCTGCGGCGAGGGGGTCTGGCGCGCACCGCTGCTGGCGCTGCGTCCGAAACTTGCCTATACGGGCGTGGATGCGAGCGAATATGCCGTGGCTCGTTTTGGACGCCGGCGAAATCTGAAGCACGTACGTTTTGGCCAGCTGGCGCAATTGCGATTCGGTGCACCGGTCGATTTACTGGTGTGCTCGGACGTGCTGCATTACCTGCCTGCGCGCGAGGTGCATCAGGGCTTGTCGGGATTTTCCGAATTGTGCGATGGCGTGGGGTTTTTCGAGGTGTTTTGCCGCGGCGACGACATCGTCGGCGACGAGCAGGGTTTTTGTGCGCGAAGTGCCGACTTCTACCGTCGCGCGTTTGCACAGGTGGGTTTCACTGCGTGCGGCACGCATTGCTACCTCTCGCCGGCGTTGGCGGCGGATGCCACCGCATTGGAACTCTCGGCAAGCGTCGCTGCTCTGCGCTAGGCTTGCAGACCCGACCGGAGTAACGCCATGCCTCTCGTCCGCTTTCGCCTGATCGCAAGTGAAGACGACACCCAGGATTTGATGAACTTTCTGCAAAGCGTCGATGACATCGAACGCGTCGAAGAAGTCGACGACATGATGAAACACATGGACGACGACGATTCCAGTTCGGCCGGCCTGTCCGATCTCGCCGGCCCCGGCCTGCATTGTGTGGAAGCCGAGGCGCCGGACGACGAGATCGCCGACAAGCTCCGCGATCTGGCGCAGGAAGTCGCTTACCGCAAAGGAATGACAATCGAGTTTGTCGATCGTTTCTGAGCTTCGTTCGCAAGGACCCCGCATGACGCATCCATGTGTGTTGACAGTCGCACTGCTCGCCTGCCTGTGGCTACCCGCTGCAGCAGCCACTGCCGCCGATGCGATACCTCCCAAGCATCCAAGCGCGCAGGAAATCCTCGATGCCTCGCCAAAATCGGACTGGCGCGCGCTGGATCCTACGAACACGTTGTATCTGGAATTGGCCAGTGGCCGCGTCATCATCGAGTTGGCACCGGACTTCGCCCCGGCGCACGTCGCCAACATCCGCACCCTGGCGCACGAACATTACTGGGATGGCTTGGCGATTCTGCGCAGCCAGGACAATTTCGTGGTGCAGTGGGGCGATCCGGATTCGGGCGAGGCGAATGCGAAATCGCTGGGAACCGCGAAGGAGAAGTTGCCTGCCGAATTCAGTAGGCCATCGAATGACCTCGCATTTACCCGGTTGCCCGATGCCGATGGCTGGGCGCCGCAGGTTGGATTCTCGGGCGATTTCGCCGTGGCGCGCGATCTGCGCTCCGGCACTGCCTGGATGACGCACTGCTACGGCGCAATCGGCGCCGGTCGCAACAACGCGCCAGACAGCAGCAACGGCACCGAGTTGTATGTGGTGACCGGGCAATCGCCGCGCCAGCTCGACCTCAACATCACGTTGGTGGGCCGCGTTGTGCAGGGCATGGAATTATTGTCAGCACTCCCGCGCGGCACCGGCGCGCTGGGTTTTTACGAAAAGCCCGCACAGCGTACGCCGATCAGAGCAATTCGGTTGGCAGCGGACGTGCCCGAAGCCGAGCGCACGCCGCTGGAATTGTTGCGCACCGATAGCGACACGTTTGCACGCGCCACCGAAGCGCGACGCAATCGGCGTGACACCTGGTACGTGCATCCGGCGGGACATATTGATCTTTGCAATGTGCCATTGCCGGCGCGCGATCCGACGTTGATACCGAAGGCTGTGCCGAAGAGCTGAAGCGCTTGGATCGCACTATCGGCAAACGGATTGGCACGTTTGCCCTCACCCCAACCCTCTCCCAAAGGGAGCGGGTCTCAAGTACACGGTTGACTGCTTCAGGAGAACTGCTCATGTCGCGTCCTAACCTGTTTTGTTTTTCGATTGCCGCATCGCTAATGTTGGGACTGACAGCGCCCTTGCAAGCCGCACCGATGGCTGCAGAGCACTCGGGCACCGCGCCGATGATGTCAGCGTCGCCCCCAGCGATGACCACCAATCCCTCGGAGGGTGCGGTCGATCATCAGTTTGCCGATCTTTCCATGCGCGCATTGGATGGCGCCATGCGCCTGAGTCCGGTGTCGGCGACGCAAACCGGCGATCATCGATTCGACAGTGAACTCGATGACCTGAGCGCAGCCGGTCGCGCCAAGGGTGTCGCATTTGCCAAGAACATCCTTGCGCAGCTTGATCGCATCGACGTGGCCAAGCTCTCGCGCGAAAATCAGGTTGATGCCGGCATCCTGCGCAACCAGTTGCGCTATGACCTGTGGACTGCGCAAACCCTGCAATCCTGGGCTTGGGATCCGCAGGTGTACAGTCAGTTGGCCGGCGGTTCGCTATACACGCTGATGGCGCGCGACTATGCGCCGCTGCCTGATCGCTTGCGCGCGGCGACTGCACGCATGCGCAAGCTGCCAGAGTTGTTTGCGCAGATGCGCGCCAATCTCGATCCCGCACGCGTGCCGAAAATCCACGCCGAGACGGTTGCCAAGCAGAACCAGGGCGTGCTCGGCATCATTGACGGCATGATTCTGCCGCAAGCAGGCGAGTTGCCAGACACCGATCGCAAGCAACTCGAAGCTGCCGCCGCCGACTTGCGCAAGGCGGTTGCCGAAAACCAGAAATGGCTGGACAAGACGCTGGTGCCCAACGCGAAAGGCGAGTTTCGTCTGGGCCAGAAATTGTTCGACGAAAAACTGGCATTCGCGCTGAACTCGCCGTTGTCGCGGCAGAAAATCCGCGAGCGTGCGCAGGCCGAAATCGTGCGCGTGCGCGCCGAGATGTATGAGATTGCACGCAAAGCGCTTGCCGGCAAATCCGGTGCGCCGCCAATGCCCGATGCCCCGACTCCGGACCAGCAGCAGGCGGTGATTGTTAACGCACTGGCGATCGCCAATGCCGACCATCCCGCACGTGGCGACGTGGTCGATACCGCCAAGCGCGAATTGGCGCAGGCCACCGATTTCGTGCGCAGCAAGGATTTGATCACGCTACCCGATGCGCCGGTCGACGTGATCCTGATGCCCGAGTTTGCGCGTGGCGTCTCGACCGCCTATAGCGATTCGCCCGGTCCGTTGGACAAGGGCCAGAAAACCTTTTACGCGGTGTCGCCGATTCCGGATGACTGGACCGATGCACAAGTGGATTCGTATCTGCGCGAATACAACACGCGCTCAATCGCCGAGTTGACCGTGCACGAGGCGATGCCAGGACACTACGTGCAGCTCTGGCATTCCAACAAATTTCCTTCGACGCTGCGCGCGGTATTGGGCTCGGGTTCGTTTATCGAAGGCTGGGCCGTTTATACCGAGCGGATGATGGTGGACGAGGGCTTTCTGGACCACGATCCGCTGTACGCGCTGGTGCAGCGCAAGTGGTATCTGCGCGCGATTGCCAATGCGATCATCGACCAGGCAATTCAGGTCGATGGCATGACCCGCGAGCAGGCAATGACGTTGATGACGCAACAGACCTTCCAGGAGGAACGCGAGGCAGCATTGAAGTGGGTGCGCGCACAGCTCAGTTCGACCCAACTCTCGACCTATTTCGTCGGCTCGCAGGAACACTTTGACCTGCGCCGCGAAATGGAAACCAAGTGGGGCAAGAACTTCTCACTCAAGCGCTATAACGATGCGGTGCTGGCCTATGGCTCGCCGCCAGGACTCTACGTGCGCGAGCTGATGCTCGATCTTCCGATCAAATAACCGCGTCGGGATGCGCGGCGAACCGCAGTCGCATGTCAACCGGTTTGCCGCCGCGCTACTGGCTGTGCTCTGGGCCTGCGGTTGTGCCATGGGACTGTTGGCGACGTTCGCGATGCACAGGCCGCTGGCGATTGTCGGGGCGGCGTTTGCACTGACATACGCAGTGATGTGGGCGCGCGTCGCGATCCAGGGGCGATTGCTGGCGTGGAGCGATATCGCGAAGCCGTGGCGGGCACGCTAAGCCCGAGGGCGCGTGTCCGGCGGTCAGCGGCGTGCTGAGATGCAGAAGTCAATTTCCGCGTGCAAGAATGGCTGATGCCACCGATCGATTCAGCTCCAGCCAACAGCGTTCGACACGTCGATGATCCGCTCGCTGTCGACAAAGGACCCTGGCACTTGCTCGATCACGACGATGACATCGGCGAGGACATCGATTCGTCGGTGGCGTGCGAGCGCTGCGCTGCGGTGTGTTGCCGCTTGACGGTGCTGCTGATGCCGGGGGATCGCATCGACCCACGCCTGGTCGACATCGACGAACGCGGCTTGCACCGCATGGCCAAGGATGAGGACGGCTGGTGCGTCGCGCTTGATCGCAACACGATGGGGTGCAGCATCTACCAGCAGCGACCGTCGATCTGTCGCGATTTCGCCATGGGCGGTCCGCACTGCCGCGACGAACGCGCATCGTGGGATCGATCGATCGCAATCGAATTGAAGTAACTGAACGGCGATGGCGTGGTTCGTCTACCTGATCGAATGCCGCGACGGCAGCCTATACACCGGAATCAGCACCGACGTTGCCGCGCGCTTCGCGGTGCACGCGAGCGGCAAGGGCTCGCGCTATCTGCGCGCGCATCCGCCGCAGCGGGTGCTGGCCAGTTTTCCATATCCCGATCGTTCCAGCGCAACCAAGGCGGAGGCAGCAATCAAGCGTCTGTCGCCGCAACAGAAACGCGCGTTGTGCGCGAGCAACACGGCTGCAGAGCAACAGCAGCCCCGCTCGTAGCGCTCGCTGCGCACACGATGTGCACCCGTCTGCTGCGTTCGCGTGCATGGCGCGACACCTCTCGTGAATCTAGGCTCGCTTGCGCGACCCGACTGACGCGATTGCGCCACGCCAGCCGGATGCGTAATGGCGATCAAATGCAGCCGATTTCGAATGCAGCCGACTACTTGCCCTTCTTGGTCTGCTTCTCGGCCCGCTTTTCCTTAAGCGTCTTCTCGGGCTTCTTCTTGGTTTCCTTCTTTTTGTCCAGGCCTTTACTCATGACGGGTTCTCCGGGTGTATGAAATGCTGCGGAAGGACATCAGGGACAGCGTACGGATTATCGCCAACTCAGCGGCGGCAGCAAGAGGCGGCGCGCCTACCGGCCTGAACCGGCCGGCTCCGGGCCTTCCCGGATGCCTGCGAAACCGCGCCGGAGCGTCAATGGCATGGCGTTCACGCTAGCGCTGAAGCGTTTGTCGCCGGCTCGTGCCAAACTTGTCATTCCACGGCGCCGGATCCAGGCGGCGCCATGCAACAGGGGGTAACACTGATGGGCCTAGCAGATCGTCTCAAACAATTGTTCGCCGACGCCAATTTGAAGGCCGAGCGCGCAGCCGCCGAACGCGCCAACGAAACCGATCCGGCCAACGTCGTCGAACGCCGCAAGAAGCCTCGCGTCGTGCCGCCAGGTGGCACCAAGGTACTCGTGGTGGACGACTCGCCCACGATCGTGACCATGATCGCACGCATGCTCGAACAGAACGATTTCATCATCCTGGAAGCCAACGACGGCGCTGCTGGCGTCGAGATCGCGCGCAGCGAAATCCCCGACATCATCTTTCTCGACATCGTGATGCCGGGCATGAGCGGCTTTGCGGCACTGCGTGCACTGCGCCGCGACCAGGCGACCAAGCATATTCCGATCGTGATGATCAGCGGCAACGAACAGGCGACCGAGCAGTTTTATCTGCAGCGCATCGGCGCCAACGATTTCATGAAGAAACCCTTTTCGCGCGCGGAAGTGTTCAGCCGCATCGAACGGCTGATCGACCAGGAAAAGCTTCCGCAGCGCTTCCAGCAGGGCACCGACTCAACCTCATCCAACGTGGTGCCGCTGGCCACGCCGACGCCTGCTGCGCCCGCTGTCCCGTCGCTTGCGCAGCCACTGCAACCGTCGCTCGCCTCGCCAACACTGGCGGGCATTGTTGACGTGCTGGATCTTTGCGGAAAGGGGTTGTCCACCCTGACCGGCCAGGTGCAGGCGCGCAGTCTGTTTCTGGATGGCAATCAGCTGGACACGTGGCCATCGCAACTCGATGGCATGGGCCACCTGCAGCGATTGAGTCTGGTCGACAACAAGATCAATGAGGTACCCGATTCGATCGCGCAGTTGCGCGACTTGCGACACCTGAGCCTGGCCAACAACCAGTTGGTGATGATGCCGACCGCGATGTGCCGCCTGACCGCACTTGAGTCGCTGAACCTCGGCCAGAACCGCATCGCCGCATTGCCGGCGGCGATTGATTCGCTACAAAACTTGAAGATGCTCGATCTGGGTCACAACGCGCTTGCGGTGCTGCCGACCACGATGGCCCGATTGACCCAGCTCAGCGAATTTCTGTATCTGAGCAACAACCAGTTGCAATCGATTCCTGATGCCCTATGCGCAGGCCTGACCCAGTTAGCGTATTTGAATGTCAGCGAAAACAAGCTCTCGGTGCTGCCGGCCTCGCTCGGAGCAATGCAGGGCTTGCAGGAATTGCGGCTGTACAACAATTTGCTTCAGTCACTGCCGCAGTCGATCGGCATGCTGCCGCGACTGCTGGAATTGCATTTGTCGAATAATCGCCTCACCGCGTTGCCCGAAAGCATTGGTCGCCTGCACGCGCTGAAGGAACTGCATCTGTCCAACAATGCGATCGCGACCTTGCCCGACAGCATCGATGGCCTCAGCAGTCTGCGACGTCTTGACTTGCGCAATAATCGGCTGAGCAAACTGCCGGATGCCATTGGCCACCTGCCGCAGCTCACCTATCTCGACCTGCGCGGCAATGCCCTCACTTCGCTGCCGGACGGAATCGCCGCTTTGCCGCAATTGCTCAAGCTCGATCTGCGCTGGAACCGGATGTTGACGCTGCCAGCGTGGCTTCCGGAATTGCGCGAACGTGGCTGTGTGGTTTACGTCTGATCGCAGAAAGCCCGCATGAAGACGCGCGCAGCGAGCTGATTCACCGCGATGCGCGCTGATCAAGCGCCGCCATTCGGAAAACTTGACGCCGAACGCATTCTGGCTGCGATCGAATCAGTCGGCTTGTACGCCGACGGCAGTCTGCTGGCGCTCAATAGCTACGAAAATCGCGTCTACCGGATCGGTATCGACGATTCGGATGGAACCGCAGATGAGCCCGCGATTGCCAGTTCCGTTTTACTTGCCAGTTCCGCGCCCGCCAGGACCGTGGTCGCGAAGTTTTATCGCCCCGGCCGCTGGACCGATGCAGCTATCATCGAGGAGCACGCGTTTGCGCAGGAATTGCGCGAGGCCGAACTCTCGGTGGTAGCGCCGATCGAGATGCATGGTCGAACCCTGCACCACTTCCAGGATTTTCGCTTCGCGCTGTTTCCAATGCAGGGTGGTCGCGCGCCGGAGCCTGGTGATCGCGACACGTTGATCCACATCGGTCGTGCGCTGGGACGCTTGCACATGGTCGGTGCGCTGCAGCCATTCGAGCATCGACCGACGTTTGCTATCGATGCATTCGCGGTGGACGCGGTCGATTACCTGATTGACGCGCACTGGCTGCCGCCACAGCTGGAAGAGAATTTCATCGTGCTGTGCGAGCAGTTGATCGACGCGATTGAATCCGGCTGGTCACGCGCTGGCGCATTCAAGACGCTGCGCCTGCACGGCGACTGCCATCCGGGCAATCTGCTATGGCGCAACGGCACCGTGCACTTTGTCGATCTGGATGATGCGATGCAAGGCCCGGCGATGCAGGATTTATGGATGCTGCTGTCGGGCGATCGCCATGCTTGCGCGCAGCAGCTGGCTTGGCTGCTGCAGGGCTACGAAGTGTTTCGCAAGTTCGACCCGCGCGAGTTGCATTTGCTGCAGCCACTGCGCGCGATTCGACTGCTGCATTACCACGCCTGGATCGCGCGGCGTTGGCACGACCCGGCGTTTCCCGCGGCATTTCCCTGGTTCGATTCGCCCCGACACTGGGAAGATGTGATCGTGCAACTGCAGGAACAACTCGTCGCCATGCGCGAACCGATCTTGAAGCTGGTCTGAAACCGTCATTGCCTGACTCGCCCGAGGGCGGCATGATCGGAATAGTGACGACAGCACGCCGAACATCCGCTTCTCGACCGGTCGCCAGCGACACCGGGGACATTCGTGTCGGCATCGGCGGTTGGACTTACGCGCCGTGGCGTGACAATTTCTATCCGGCGGGACTGGTCCAGCGGCTTGAACTGGAATATGCCAGCCGACAACTGACCTCGATCGAGATCAACGGCACATTCCAACGCCAGCAGTCCGTCGCGACCTACCTGAAGTGGCGTGAACAGACGCCTGCCAGCTTCGTGTTCTCGGTTAAGGCACCCGGCCGAATCACTGCGGCGCGTACGCTCGCGAACGGCGGCGGGGCGATCACCAGCTTCCTTGAAGGCATCGCCAGCTTGGGCGATCGGCTCGGCCCGATCGTCTGGCAGTTCGCCCCAACTAAGGCATTCGAACACGACGACTTTGCCGCGTTCCTCGCTCTGCTGCCCAAGTCAACCGGCGACACCACATTGCGGCATGTGCTGGATGTGCGGCATCCGTCGTTTGCCTGCGCCGATTTCATCGCGCTGGCGCGCGCCCACGGATTCCCGACGGTGTGCACCGATTCGACCGACTATCCGTGCATCGCGGACATCACTGGCGACTTCGTCTACGCGCGGCTCATGCGCACACAACCGCAAATCAAGACCGGCTATCGCGCTGCCGATCTGGATCGGTGGCTCGCGCGTATCCGTCGCTGGGCCCACGGGCAGGACAATCCAGAGTTGCCCCACTTCACTGCGCCGCTGCTCGATCGCCAACCGCACGATGTGTTCGTGTATTTCATCAGTGGCGCCAAGCAGCGCGCGCCAGCCGCGGCGTTAGCGTTGTTGCAGCGACTGCGACAATCACGATCCAGTTGAATCTCGCATCGACGGCGTACGCCGCGCCCACGCTCGATCGATCGCCCAAACCAGCGCCAGCGCCAAACCGGCGCTGAGTATCAGCGGCCATTGCAGGGCAGAATTGCCGTCATGCCGGATCGCGCCGATGATCGCTGCCAGCGTCGGCGGCAGCGCCAGCACCGAACCGGCGACTGCCAGCAGTCCAACCAGAACCTGTGTCAATGATCGTTCCAGCAGATCCGCCTGCTGCAGCGCCTGCTGGCGGCGCAGCGTGGACTGCGCGAAATCGGCGGGAATCTCCTGTATAGGCGCCTGACGTACGCCTCGCAGCACTAGCCGATACGGGTCGACGGCCGGATCACCGGGCGGCACGCCATCGCGTTCGGCGCGCTCGGCCGCGTCCTGCAAGGCCTGTTCGCGCATTCGCAACGGTTCAATGTTGTGAATGCTGTCGTGCTCATTCGTGCCCATGTTGTTCATGCCACTGTCTCCGCCACCTGCAGACCCAATGAATGTTCCAGCGCCTGGCGCAATTTCAGGCGCGCGCGAAACAGGTAATTCTTGACCGTGCCGATCGGCAGTTCAGTGATCTGGGCGATCTCGACAACCGACATTTCGTCCAGATGATAAAGCGTAATCAGTGTCCGTTGCAGCGGCGGCAAGCCTTCGATTGCCTGCGCCAGATGCTGCATCGATTCGCGGTTTGTGCTGGCCGCTTCCAGATCGAAATCATCGCTGACGCGATCGAACAGACTTTCACCGTTTTCGCCATCGAATTCACTGACTAACGACAGACGTTTTTTCTGCAGATGCCGGGTGGCGATGCTGAACGCGACGCGGCCGATCCATGTGGCCAGCGAGCTTTCAAAGCGGTATTGATACAGGCAGTCGTGGACGCGCAGGAACACGTCCTGGCAGAGTTCGCGCGCGTCCTCGGGTTGACGAACCATGCGGTGTACCAGATGCCAGACCAGCGCCTGGTGCCGCGTGATCAAGCGCTCGAACGCGCCCGCGCGCTTGTCCAGCACGGCACGGACGATCTCGCGGTCTTCGCTCATGTCATCGATGGAGACTGCATTCCGGCCGCAGGTTGCATCCGCTCATCAACGCAGTCGAAACAATCCTGCAACTGGTGCAACCTTGCGCCAGTCGACCGTCTCTGTCGTGTTGAAGGGCCATGGTGGCCCTGCCGGAGCCTTTCCATGATCACTGAGATGATTCCCATTGTCCTGTTCTTATGCATCACTTACGCGATCAAGATCGTCGTCGATGCGCGCATGCGCCGGCGTTTTGCCGAAACCAATGCGTCCGATGAACTCATTCGCAGCATGCTGCGTGCCGACGAACAGGCCCGCCGCCTGTCCGCGCTCAAGTGGGGCCTGGTACTGACCTTGCAGGGGCTCGCCTTCGGCCTGATCGGCTGGCTGCATCTGGATGGCGATTCACCCGGCGTGATCGGCTTGGTGATTGGCGCCGCCGGTATCGGCATGCTGGCTTACCACGCGATTGCGCGGCTGCGGGAATAATCCCCATCCGTCTATCCGTTCGGCCCGCTCACCAAAGCGGGCTGAGTACCATCAACACGCCAGCCAGCGACACCGCCCACACCAAAGTGCGCACATATGGAATGCCTGCCGCGTAGAGCGGCACATAGGCCACGCGCGCCCAGAAATACAGTTGTGCGCCCAGCGCCGTGTGATCGCTGGTCTTCTGGGCCAACACCACCGCTAGCACCGCCGCGGCGAAAAAAGGGAATGTCTCCAGGAAATTGCGGAATGCACGATCCAGACGCGCCGCGACGCCGGTCAACGGCTCGGGCGTTCCATCGCGGGCCCCAACGTTCCAGGACAGGCCACGCTGCTGCGTTCCCAATGTCGCCGCAAGCACCAGTTGCAACAGACCCAGCAATACTGACCACACCAGCAGTTTCAGTTCGATGCCCATCTTGTGCTCCTCGGTTGTGAATGGCATCCGCGGTGGACACCCAAGTTTTTCGGCCGGATAGCTCAGCCCATGCAGAAGACGTTGAGCTTGTTGCCATCGAGATCGCGGAAGTAACCGGCATAAAACTGGTCGCCGCGCGGGCCAGCCGGGCCTTCATCAGTCGCACCCAGTTCCAGAGCCTTCGCATACAGCCGATCGACCTTGTCGCGGCTTTTGACAGCCAACGCCACCATCACCCCGTTGCCAACGGTCGCCGGCTTGCCGTCGAATGGTTGGGTCAAACCAAGGCCAGCATGCTCGTGCGACGACGCCCAGGCGATGAAGCGGTCATCTTCCATGAATCGCTTGCCGCCGATTTCAGCCAGCAATGCATCATAGAATTTCGCGGCGCGTTCAAGGTCGTTGGTGCCCAAGGTGACGTAACCGATCATCGCACTCTCCGGGTGGCTGGCCAGCGGCCATCATAGCCGCATCAATTGCCTTCGTACCGTGAAAACCCCTGTTGCCATTTGACGGTCAAAAAGCGATGGTGACGGCAGCACACCTTCATGTTGACGCTCCCATGCAGCCTCTCGAATTCCAGCTCGATCGCGAGTACATCGAGCTCAACAACCTGCTCAAGCTCACCGGCGTCGTCGCTAGCGGTGGCGCGGGCAAGATGATCGTCGCCAGTGGCGATGTGTGCGTCGATGGCCAGATGGAAACGCGCAAAACGTGCAAAATTCGCGCGGGGCAGACGGTTACTTTGGATGGCGTCGAGATCAAGGTGATCGCGATCGCCTGAATAACGTCGATCATTGCGAAGGCAATGCCGCAGCAAATAGCGCAGCTGGCCTCGATGACGGGCGGAAAAGTCCGCCCGTCGATGGTGCATGGGGTATAACAAGCTCAACAAAGCAGCGCGCATGCCGCTCTTGTTTTTGCCGCCAGCCCGCTCGCCCAGTCAGCTCTGCCCGCGTTTGCCCTGATCGCCGCGCATGGCAGCGG
>JBBQQH010000063.1:0-16988 GCA_038216155.1 Lysobacterales bacterium | reverse complement strand
CGGACCCGCGATGAGGCTCGGGCCGATCTGTTCGACTACCTGGAGCGGTTCCACAATCCGCGAATGCGTCGTAGAGTTGCCCGGCGTGATCGGGAGTTTCAGGCCTTAATCAAACCGTCCGTGGAAACGGGGTAGAACCCTTGCTCTGTTGTTGCGCCCACTCTTACAGGTGCGATAGAAACTCACCACCGCGAAAAGTTGATCGACCTTAACGGCCAGCTCAAGCCGTTGCTCTTGGAGTGGAAGACGGCATCTCATTTTGCTCGGACGAATAACGCAGAAATAGCTTGGCTCGACGTCAACCAAACTGGCCCCGAGTTCGTGGCTCGCGCTCAAGGGATCGAGTGGGAAGTAGAGTGCAAGCGACAGTCGTACATGATTCTCGAAGTGCTCGGAGACAGTGAAGCGGACCATCTAGCCGAACAGCTGATTCGGCGCGTATTGGATAAAAGGCTGCAAGGAGAACTGCGGCTGGAGGTTCCCTTGGAATTTGAAGCAAATACTTGGTTTGATTCTTGTAACTGGACAGCCGCCCTAGATGGGATTGCAGAGCCGGGTGAAATAGACATCGAGCTTCCAGGCGCGCTATGCCTCAAGGGAGACTTAAGACCTGCCAGCGGCAACGCACTGAATGCCAAACAGTGGCAAGCAGAGATTAGTAATCGAAAGTTGGATGGTGGAAGAATCTACGCTCACGCAAGAGCAGTTGAAGGAATGGCGGTTGATCCTGTACATCTTCAAATGATCAGCCCGAAGCGTGCCGGAGTGAAGCTTATCGAATATCTCTGGGAAAGGAAGTTTGGTCGTGCAGCGACTCAATGCAGTGGGGAGCGTGGGGCCATGCTGATCTTCGAATGGGAGAGTATCGATAGTCCAATGGTCTTTATGGAAGACGAGCTCTTCACGTATTTGATAGGCAGAACATTCGACGAACATCGCCACGTTGCGGCAATAGCAATGCGCTGCGATTCAGCGCCAACAAGCTCAGCGGGTTCTCTGGACTATTCAGTGGGTGCCTTTCTGACGAAAAGCAAAGTTACGAATTTTCCAGAAGTTGCTCAGTTAGTTCGACTAACTAAACAAAGCCAAGAAGAATCGACGCCAATCCTCTAGGTTCGGCGATTTCAAGGATGCGTCTGGAATTCCTGACGCTTGGTTTAGCCAATTGAGCATTCTAAATTCTGCTCTCGCGCATGCGAGCACCTATGCGACGCTGCCAACTGCAATAATCTCAACCGTGTGCATTTCGGATAAGGAGTCAACATGGCAAATCTTCGACTGGGTGATATGACAGCACGCGGCTCGCTGCCGGGCTGGTTGCGCTTCGTGATCGGGGCGGTGGTCTTGCTGGTGGTCGTGCTGGTGTTCACGCCGGTCGCGATCGTGCCAACCGGGTATCGCGGCGTGCTGTTGACGTTCTCGCGTGCGGCTGATGCACCGTTACAGGAAGGCCTCCACTTTCGCATTCCACTGGTGCAGTCGGTATACAAGATGCCGGTGATGATCGAGCGCTCGGAAACCGAGAGCGAGGCGGCGTCGGCCGATCTGCAGCGCGTGCACACCACGGTGGTGCTGAATTACCACATTGATCCGACCAAGGTGGTGTTCGTCTATCGGCACCTGGGCGTGATCGAGAATGTCGAACCCAACATCATCGACCCCGCGGTGCAGGAAGCGATGAAGGCAGTGACCGCGCAATACACCGCCGAGCAGTTGATCACCCGACGGCCGCTGGTGGCGCAGGCGATCCACGATGCGCTGACAAAGCGGTTGCAGCGGCACGGTATCGCGATTGACGAATTCTCGGTGACCAACTTCAAGTTTTCCGATTCCTTCGATCAGGCGATCGAGGCCAAGACCGTGGCCGAGCAGCAGAAGCTGAAGGCCGAGCGTGACCTTCAGCGCATTCGCGTGGAGGCCGAGCAGCGCATCACCCAGGCGCGCGGCGAAGCCGAGGCGACCAAGCTGGCCGGCGAAGGCCAGGCATTTGCGATGGCCAAGCAGCGCGAGGCGGTGACGCCGGAGTTGATCGAGTTGCGCAAGGTCGAAGCGCAACTGCACGCGATCGACAAGTGGGACGGCAAGCTACCGCAGGTCTCATCGAACGCAGTGCCGTTCATCCAGTTGCCCGCGGCGCAGTAGACGCAACTGTCGGATGATCTGTGATCCAAGCACCTCGGCCAGTCATTCCAGCTCGAAGCGCTTGAGCTCCTCGATGTGCGCCTGGGCCCGCCGCAGGCTGTTGCCGGTGACGCTGTCGTCAATGAACTTTGCGAGCTTCGGGCGATTGGCGCTGCGCGAGTAGCGATGGAACCAGGCGGTCGCCAGCAATGCTGAATCGGGGTTCGCTGCAATCGAGTTTGCTCACCAGCGCGCGATCAGCAGTCGCACGCCGCAGCGCACTTGCACTCGACGGCGATTGAGCAAGTGATTGTGGCGCTTGCGACAAGGCGGCGGCGGGCTGCCCTAGGTAAGGTCTGAACAAGCCCACCTTTGATCGTCATTCCCGCGAAAGCGGGAATCCAGTGACTTATAGATCAAGCAGTTAGAGCCCATGGGTTCCCGCCTTCGCGGGAATGACGGACTTGTTCAGACCTTCCCTAGTCGCATTCGGTGGTGTAGTGGTTAAACATTCGTCAATACGCGATTTCCGGCTCACAACCGATACAGCAGGATGGGCGGATGCTGCGCCACCGCCTGCTGTACATGACCGACCGCCGGGCCGGCGGATCGTCCACTGACTCAACGGATCGTTCCGATCAGGTCAGCTAAATCCCACCGAGGAAATTTCCACCATGAAACTGACCTTTGCCAAACGCCCGATTGCAGTCGCTATCCTCGCAGCCAGCTTTGCCATTCCGGCTGCCTTTGCGCAACCGGCCACACCGCCATCCCCGCCAGCGGTGCCCACACCGACTGCGCCAGCGATGCCAGAAACCGCGCCACCAGCGCCGGTGGCGAACACGGTCGAACCCGATCCGTTTACCAACACCGATATGTCGGGCAAGGGCAACACCTCGATGCAGTCGGAAAGCTCGATGGCCAAGGATTCAAAGGCGAAGGACGCAATGAAAGCCGACGTATCCATGTCTAGCACCGACGCCAAGGCCAGCACCGACGCCAAGGCCAGCACCTGGACGAGCCTGGACGCCAATAGCGATGGCAAGGTGTCAAAGGAAGAGGCTGCGGCCGACGCCGAGCTCAGCGCCAAGTTCTCCACCTACGACAAAAACAAGGACGGTTCACTGTCGGCTGCCGAATACGGCAAGTACACCGCCGCGATGAAGAAAGCGGGCAAGGTGCGCGCCAAGGCCTGAGCGAATCCTCACCATCCGCCACCGGCGATCGAAGCCGGTTTCCGGCGTATTCATGTTAGTGATGTTGAAATCAACCGGCTGTCCCACCGCACCACCCAATGGAGTCCAACATGAAATCTCTACTCGCAATTTCCGCCGCCGGCCTGCTGGCCAGCGCGTTCGTTGCACCGATTGCCAGCGCCAAGGACATCGACTGCAAAATGCACTTCACCCTCAAGAGCTGGTCGCTGTTCTACAAAACCGCGAAGGGCTCTGGCACCATCGTCTGTGACAACGGCGAGCGCATGAACGTCAGGCTCAGCGCTAAAGGCGGCGGATTGACCGTCGGCAAGTCGAAGATCGAGGATGGCATCGGCAAGTTCTCCGACGTCGAGAGCATCAAGCAGACGCTTGGCACCTATGGTTCGGCTGACGCGCATGCCGGCGCCGTGAAATCTGCCGGTGCGGTCGCGATGACCAAGGGCAATGTCTCGCTGGCGCTTTCGGGCACCGGCCAGGGCTGGGATCTGGGCGTGGCGTTCAGTGGCTTCACCATTTCGCGTCGCTGACTGCCGCAACGGTTTCAGCTTCATGATGAAACGACGGCCCGCCTGTGCGGGCCGTCTTTATTTGCGATGACAAATGATGGGACCTTCGGCACGGTGGGTGCGGCTCGCCGGCGCGGTAGCATGGCGCATCGATCGCACTGCGATTGTCGCAACGAGTTGTCATGACCCCGCACACGATTGCGCCCCTGCTGATCATTCCGGTGATGCTGTTTGCCGTCTACCGACGCGTGCGCCGCAATATCGGCGCGCAAAAACTCAGGCCGCGAGCGATGAAGTTCCGCATCGGCCTGCTGGGCCTGGCCCTGCTGCTGTTGTTGGCGCTCGCAACGCAAAACCTGCGGGTTGCCGAAGCAGTGATTGCCGGCGCCGTGCTCGGCGTGGCTTTGGGCCTGTTCAACTTGCGCCTGACCAAATTCTCGACCCGCGTCGATGGGATTTATTACACGCCCAACGTTTTTCTCGGCGTGGCGTTAAGCGTGCTGTTGCTCAGTCGCCTGGTCTATCGGGCGATGGTCTTGCGGCAGGACGCGATGACCGGCCCGGTGGCGAATTCCGGATTGCCGCCGTTGAATCCGCTGACACTGAGCATGGTTGGATTGCTGGCTGGCTATTACATCGCGTATTACGTCGGCATCCTGCGGCATCCGGCATCGACGTCGAATCCTGCACCGCCGCTGGTCGACAACTTGCCCCCGCCGTGAAAATCGGCGGAGCCGCGAATGCCGGCTCCGCACGCGGAATCATTCATCGGCGCAACGTTATTTTCCGCCAAGCGTAAACACGATCGGCACCCGCCCCCAGGCCTGCATCGGCACACCATTGCGCTGCGCCGGCTGGAACAACCAGTGGCGCAGCACCTGCTCGCGCGCCGCGGCATCGAGTTCGCGATTGCCGCTGCTGCGTTCCACCTGCACGTCCAGCACCGATCCATTGGTATCGACCAACACGCGCAACTGCACGGTGCCTTCGATGCCTGCCATCAATGGACCGCGCGGATAGATTGGCGCCGGTGCGCGAACGTAGTCGAGGCTGGCCTGGATCGGCGTGCTTTGCACCGGGCCAATCTCGCCTGTTGCAGGACCGATTGGATCGGTGAGAATCGCAGTGTCGGCGGCAACTGTCTGCTCCGCGATCCGTTGCGGCGTGATGCTGATGGTCGGCGCGATTCGCCGAGCGGCAACTTGCTGTGGCGTCACCGGTCGCGGTTTGGAAACCGGCAGTTCCGGCGGCTTCGGCTGCACCGGCAGCGGCCTGATGATGATGATCGGCGGCGTCGTCGTGATCGCTGCGACCAGCGGTGCCAGATTGACCGGCTTGAGCAGCACCATCGCCAATGCGGCATTGAGTACCACTGCAGCGGTGATGCCGGCGATGCGGGCCGCATCCAGGCGAGGTTTTTCGGAATGAAACAAGGCTGTGTGCGGCATGGTGCACCTCCGGTTGGCGAGAACGCATCACTGCAAACGTAGGCCGGCGTCAAACGGGGTTGCCGAAGCCGGCAACATTGAACATACGCTCGGGTATGGACGGCGTAAAGGGGTCGCCGACTGGCGGCGTAAACCAGCGTCCGGATGGCAGCGGGTATGGAGGGTGGTGTGGACGTGCGCAGGACATCAGACTGGGTTCATCGCGTACCTCCAGACTCGACGAGTCCCGCATCCAACTGGAGAGATTCATGCAGACCAACATCAGCCACACCCTGTTGCCACTTGCCGCCATGCTTGCGCTCGGCGTCGCGGCCAATGCGCATGCCCAAACCATCGGCTTCAACATCCGCACTGGCGATGTCTGGATGGATACCCGGGTGGTCGAGATCAACCAGTATGGGAATGAATATCGCGATCCGTTTGTCAATGAGATGGTCAGCTATTACGACGTGCCGCGCCCGTATGTGGACGAGTTGATGGTTCAGCGTCACTGGGCGCCAGGCGATGTGTACATGGCTTGCTCGCTGGCGCATTCGCTTGGTCGTCCATGCTCCTATGTGGTTGAAGAATATGAGCGCGATCATGGGCAAGGCTGGGGCGTAACCGCCCGTCGCCTGGGCATCAAGCCGGGTTCGCGGGAATTTTTCATGCTCAAGAATGGGGTTTCACATACCTATGGCCGCTGGGGTCATCCGATCGCGGTGAACAGCTCAAGGCACGTGAAGTGGCATGAAAACGGCAAGTCGGAGTCGGAGCATTCGGGCAAAGCCATGCATGGCAAGTTCAAGCCGGCGAAAAACGGACACGGATCGTCCGTCAAACATGGAGATGGCGACAGCGGTAAACATGGCCATGGCGAAGGCAAGCAAAGCAAAGGCCATGGTGGTGAAAAGGGACATGGCCACGGCCACGGCAAGTAATTCGTCGGATCCAGCCGCCGAGTGGGTGACCCATAGCGGCGGCTGTCATTGCAGCCGGGTTGCATTCGAAGTGGATGCACCGGCCATGCTTGATGCGCTCGAATGCAACTGTTCGATCTGCAGCATGGCCGGCTTCCTGCACCTGATCGTGCCGCAGTCTCGATTTCGATTGCTGCATGGCGAGGGAGCGCTGGTCGAATATCAATTCAACACCGGCAGTGCTCGGCATCTGTTTTGCGCGACGTGCGGGATCAAGAGTTTTTACGTGCCGCGCTCCAATCCCGACGGTATCGACGTCAACGTGCGTTGCCTGGACCAGGCAAGCATCGCGGGCGTTCGCATCTCGCCGCACGACGGGCGCAATTGGGAGTCGTCGGCGGCGGCGCTCGCGGATTTGTCGCGTGAGTAACTCAAGTGCAGCAGGCGCTTATCGATTCGGCAGCGCGATGTCAGTCAACCCAAGCCGCGACCATCACCCGTTTGTGGTGCAGCAACTGCTCGTAGCCGTTATCGGGCACCGGTAGCACGTCGACCCGGGCAAAGCCGACCTTGTGCAGGATCCACAACAACGCGTCAGTGCTCGGCACCAGGCAAATGCCGGTTGTCGATGCTTCCGGACCATGCGTTTCTTGTGTCTCGTCGATCACGGCGAAACTGCCTTGCAGCGGTCGCACGTATTGATGATTGCCGTAATCGATCCAGCCCGACAACCCGGGCGCGATCTGGGTTTCGATCAGGCACAGCCGTTTGCATAAGGCGCGTGCCGTGCGCAGTGCGCCGACCGGATTTTCCAGGTGGTAGAGCAGGCCGAAGCACAGCACAAGATCGCGTGCGCCGATCGCGCCGACATCCAGTGCATGCACATCAGCGTGTTCGTATTGCAGCGCTGGAAGGGCGAGTGCGTCGCGCATCAGCGATGCGTCGGCGATGTGTTGCGCGCGCGCATCGATGCCGAGCACGTCGCTGAAGCCCTGCTGCGCCAGATGCGCGGCAAACCAGCCTTGATGGCAGGCCAAGTCGACTGCGGTCAGCGCTGCAACGTCAGCCGGAAATGCGTTCGCCAGCGCGGCGTCGAGCATCTGCAAGCGAGTGTGGTGAATCGCCACGATTTCCTCTCCGTCGCAGGTCGGCACGATGCGTCCGGAAGGCAATCGATATGGATAGAACCAGGTGCGCGCCAGCAACGGCGCTTCAGCGTCAACAGGGTTTGCCGAATGCTTGGTGGTCGCATCTGAAATGGGCATGCGCGCCAGTCTAGCCGACGCGGCCCAAGTACAATAAGCGCATGCCAATGCCGCCACCCGCATCGCCACCAACAACATTCTCGCGCCTGTCCGTCGCGCCGATGATGGACTGGACCGATCGCCATTGCCGCTACTTCCATCGGCTGCTCGCGCCCGCTGCGCGGCTATACACCGAGATGGTGCACGCGCAGGCGGTGTTGCATGGCTCGCGCGAGCGTCTGCTGGGATTCGATCCCGCCGAACATCCGCTCGCCCTGCAGTTGGGCGGCAGTGATCCGCAGCACCTGGCCGCCGCAGCGGTGGTCGGCGCGCAGTGGGGTTATGACGAGATCAATCTCAACATCGGTTGCCCGTCCGATCGCGTCCAGGCCGGCCGCTTTGGTGCCTGCCTGATGCGCGAGCCTGCGCTGGTCGCCGATTGCGTTGCGGCGATGATCCAAGCGCTGCGTGCAGCAGGATCGCAGGTGTCGGTCACGGTGAAGTGCCGTTTGGGCATCGATACCGATGACGATTACGCGCTGTTTCGCGACTTCGTCGATCGGGTCGCTGCCGAAGGCTGCGAGGTGTTTGTGGTGCACGCGCGCAATGCCTGGCTGAAGGGGCTGAGTCCGAAGGAAAATCGCGAAGTGCCGCCGCTGCGTTACGACTGGGTGCACCAGCTCAAGCGCGAGCGTCCGGCGCTGGCGGTGTTGATCAATGGCGGCATCGCCACGGTGGACCAGGCGTTGACGCAGCTGCCACACGTCGATGGTGTGGTGCTGGGTCGGGCCGCGTATCACGAACCGTATGTATTGCACGAGTTGGGTTGCGCGCTGTCAGCTGCCGCGCCGCGCTCGCGCGAGCAACTATTGCTGACGATGCGCCCGTACGTCGAGGCACGACTGGTCGAAGGCCTTGCACTCAAGCACATGGCGCGGCACGTACTGGGTCTGTTTCATGGCCAACCGGGCGGTCGTGCGTTCCGGCAGGTATTGAGCCAGGGCATGCATCGTGCGGACGCCGACTGGAGCCTGATCGAGCGAGCGCTGGACGCGACCCAACAGCATCTGCGCTCGGCTGCATGAGGGTTTGCCGATGATCACGCGCGACGTGGATGCGTTCCTGCGTTTTGCGCACGAGCTGCCGGCCGATCGCGCCGCTTGCGCGAAGGCGGTGTACCTGGTGGCGCCTGACGGTTTCAGTCTGGCAGCCGACTCGGCCAGCGACAACCACTACATGGACATGACGAGGACGGTGGATGGTCCGCAGGCGCTGGCGCAACATCGCGCGTTGCATCGCGCACTGTCAGCGCAGTTGCCGTCTTTGTGCTTTGCCGGCGATCCCGTCACGCCCGATGCGGTGTTTCCCAATAATGCGTTCGGCACCGCGCCCGGGCGGCTGCTGATCGGCCACATGCGTCATCCGTTGCGTCAGCGCGAAACCGCGCGCAGCGATATCCGCGACTTCTTCACCGGCGTGCTGGGCTATCGCTTGATTGATCTGAGTCAGCAACCGGGCGTCTGCGAATTGACCGGCTCGATGGTGATCGATCGCGCTCGGGGCCTGGGTTATTGCGGGTTGTCCGAGCGCTGCGATGCCGCTGGCGCGGCGGCGATGCACGCGGCGTTCGATTTGCGCACCACGTTGATGTTCGATTTGGCAGCGGGCGAATACCACACCAATGTGGTGATGAGCGTACTCGCTGGTCGAGCGTTGGTCGCATGCCCGGCAGGCTTCGGCGATTCGTCCTTGCCGAGTAAGCTGGCGGCGCTTTATCCAGACGCGATGATTGAACTGGACGACGCGGAAAAAGCCGCCTTTGCCGGCAATTGCATCGCAATCACACCGTCATCTGTGTGGATGAGTGAACTGGCCGGTCGCACGCTGCGGCAGTCCACTCGCGACGCGTTGCAGTCGGCAGGCTTCGCCGTTGAAACCGTGGAGTTGGACGAAATTGAGAAAGCTGGTGGTAGCCTGCGTTGTTGCGTTGGCGAACTGTTCTAAATTGCACGATCCAGCGCTTGTCTCCGCACACGCTGCTGGCGCGGTTTCGCTGAAAACGTCGTCATCGCGATGAACGCCGGCTGGCTGTTGTTACATTTAAGTTAACAGCTGATTCACGCTCGGGCGATCACACTGCTGGCCTCAAACATTTCCTGCCAATGCCGCGCTGGGTGACCAGCGCCGTCGACGATAAACCGTTCTAGCAAAATGCGATCGATCAGCCGGGATTGATTCGAACAGGATATTGAACATGTTGCGCCCGTTACGCCTACTGTCTGCCGCCGTTCTCGCCCTTGCGACGAGTGCAGCGGCTTGGGCGGCTGGCGGCGGTGATCGCGGTGACCAAGGCAAAGCCCACGACCGCAGCCAAGTAAGCACGCAGGCCGAGCCGGCGGACAACAATCTGCCAGATTCGGTGCGTCGAGCCGAGCGCGAAACCGGAGGCCAAGTGCTACGCGCGCAGCCGATCCAGCGCGATGGTCGCGAGGTTTACCGGGTCAAGGTGCTGACGCCGCAAGGCCGGGTCAAGGTGGTCGAAAACGATCGCGAAGCGCCGCAGGCGCCCGCGAACCCGCCAGCGCCGCCCGAGCGCGACCACCGATGAAACCGCAGGCCTTCGCGCGAAACTGCAAGGGGTTGCCATAGCGATCACGCAGCGTCTGTTCAGGTAGTGCATGACAAGGATAGGCATCGAATTTCACACGTCACAGTCGAACCCCTGATCCAAGCATGACTTGCCAATCCAATGCTGATCCCATCATGACCGGCTGCGATGCACCTAGCGGTGCCCAGCATTTTTTTCAAGGAGCTGCAGATGCGAATTCTGCTGGTTGAAGATGAAGCCCCGTTGCGCGAGACCCTGAGCGCCCGCCTGAAGCGCGAAGGATTCGCGGTGGACGCCGCCAGCGATGGCGAGGAGGGTCTGTACATGGGCCGCGAGGTGCCGTTCGATCTGGCGATTATCGATCTGGGCTTGCCGAAAATGTCGGGCATGGACCTGGTCCGCGCGCTGCGCGAGGAGCAGAAAAAGTTTCCGATCCTGATCCTGACTGCGCGCACCAGTTGGCAGGACAAGGTCGAAGGCCTCAAGGCCGGCGCCGACGATTACGTGGTGAAACCATTCCATGTCGAAGAATTGCTGGCGCGGCTGAACGCATTGTTGCGGCGTGCCGCGGGCTGGAGCAAGCCGACCCTCGATTGCGGGCCGATCGTACTCGATCTGGCCGCGCAGAATGTCGCCGTGAACGAGCAGCCAATCGACCTCACCAGCTACGAATACAAGGTGCTGGAATACCTGATGCTGCACGCTGGCGAATTGGTCTCCAAGGCCGATCTGACCGAGCACATTTACCAGCAGGATTTTGATCGTGATTCAAACGTGCTGGAAGTCTTCATCGGGCGCCTGCGCAAAAAGCTCGATCCCGAGGGCGCGCTCAAGCCGATCGAGACGGTGCGCGGTCGCGGCTACCGCTTTGCCATTCCGCGCACCGAGTAATCCCGCGTGGCGCGGACGCTGTCGCTGGAAGCCCGACAGCTGCTGGCCGCAAGCCTGGGCCTGGTTGCATTCCTGGGGTTGACCGGCTACGCGCTTGATCGCGCGTTCACCGACGCTGCCGTCAGCAGCGAACAAGAGCGGATGAAAGGCTATTCCAGCGCGTATCTTGCCGGCGGTGAGTTCACCCGCAATCAGGATTTCGAGCCGCCCTACCTGCCGCCTGATCCGCGCTTCACCCAGCCCAGCAGCGGCCTGTATGCCGCGGTGCTGGGCCCGAAAGTCGACTGGCGCTCGGCGTCGACGCTGGATCGCGCATTGCCGCTGGATCGAAGCGTGCCGGCGGGCAAGGATGCGTTCGATGGTCCCATCGACGTGCCCGACAAAAATGGTGGCGCGCCCGAGCATCTGTATCGTTACGCCCGCGGCATCATCTGGGAACAGTCGATCGGCAAGCAGAAGACGCAAGACATCCCGTTCACTTTTTACGTATTTGAAGATGCCAACGTGCTGCGTCAGCACGTGGAAGTGTTCCGACGCGCGCTTTGGGGCTACCTGGGCGCCGCGGCGCTGCTGCTGCTGGGCGTGCAGGCGCTGATCCTGCGTTGGAGCTTGCAACCCTTGCGGCGGATGCGGCGGGAACTGCTGCGGGTGCAACGCGGCAACATCGAGCGCATGAGCAGCAGCCATCCGCGTGAACTCGAACCGCTGACCGACAGCATCAATGCGTTCATCGTCAGCGAGCGCGAACACATGGAGCGCTATCGCAATACGCTGTCTGACCTGGCGCACAGCTTGAAGACGCCACTGGCGGTGCTGCGCGCGCGACTGGCCGACGACGTCAGCGTCGAGGAATTGCGTAACGACGTGCACGGGCAGGTGCAGCGGATGAGCGAGATCGTCTCCTACCAGCTTTCGCGCGGCGCGACTGCGGGCCACAAGCTGTTTGCAGTGCCGCTGGAGATTGAAGCGCTGGCTGAAGGCATCGTCGTCAGCCTGGAAAAGGTCTACGCCGGCAAGCGCGTGCTGTGCGAATTTGACCTCGACGCCGAGGCCCGCTTCCACGGCGCCCAGGGTGACCTGATGGAACTGTTGGGCAACCTGCTGGAAAATGCGTTCAAGTGGGCCAAGCAACGCGTGCTGTTGAGCAGTCGCAATGAAGTCGCCGCGGGCCGGCGGCGGCCGGGACTGGTGCTGAGCGTGGAGGATGACGGCCCCGGAATTCCCGATGATTCAGTTGAGCGCCTGCTGCAGCGGGGCGTGCGCGGCGACGAGCGGGTGCAGGGCCACGGCATCGGCTTGTCGATCGTGCAAAACATCGTGCGCGCCTATAACGGCGAACTGGAAGTCGATCGATCGCCGGAACTGGGCGGGACGCGGTTCACCGTGCGCATTCCTCCCGGTTTGCTGTAAGCGCCCCGGTTCAACCGTCGCGGCGTCCGCGACCGCAGGCGACTCGGTCTACTTGTACATCCCCGGCAGGAATGACTGCCAGCGCGGCCCGCCGTGTGCGCGACCGATACTGGCGCCGCCGGTGTGTGAGCGCGAAACCGGCGCGTCGTTGTCGGTGCTGGTGGTAGTACTGGCCGCGTTGGTGACGGTCGCAGCACGCGCGACTGGCTTGACCGCGGTACTGGCGATCGCCGGGGAGCTGCTGTCGATGCGATCGCAAACCGGCTTGTTCGCCACGGGCATGGCCAACGGGCCTGCCGCGGCGCCAGTGCAGATGCACAGCGCGAACAACGCAAAGCCGAGCAGCTCAGCCTGATGTCGCCGGCGATCTTGACGCGCGCTCGCAAGACGCTTGACTGGATGAAGCTCGCTTGGATGCGACATCGGAATTCCCCTCTCTTGGCGGCGGTATCACGAGGGATACGCGGCGCGCACAACTGGTTGCACCGCCCAGTCTAGCGCGCCGGCCAGATGGCCGCATGCGGCGGCGCGACAAACTCGATCGGGGCCAACGACAGCGGCTGGGCTAGAATTCCGGGCCTATCTGCGCCTGTCCAATCTCTTGACCACTGCCTCTGACAACGATCACGACCGCGCCCTGCTGCAACGGCTCGCCGAAGGCCCATGCAGCGGTCCACACCTGGCTGCGTTGCTTGGAGTGGGCCGCGCTGGCGTGTGGAAGCGCATCCAGGGATTGCGCAAGGCTGGACTGACGATCGACGCTGCGCCCGGGCAAGGCTATCGACTACAGCAGCCGATCGAATGGCTTGCTGCCGACCGGATCGGTTCGATGCTGGCGCCGGCGAACGCGCGGCGGCTGGAGCGGCTTGAAGTTGTCTGGGAGATCGACTCCACCAACAGCGAACTGCTGCGGCGCACGTCGGATGCGCATTGCGAGGTGCTGTTTGCCGAGCGCCAACTCGCAGGTCGCGGCCGTCGTGGACGCGACTGGGTGACCCCGCTGGGCGCGCAACTGGCGTTTTCACTGCGACGCCGATTCGACCATGGCATCGGCGCGCTGGCGGGGCTGAGTTTGGCCGTCGGCGTCGCCGTCGCCGACGGGCTTGCGGCTGCGGGTTATCCGCAGATTGGCCTGAAATGGCCGAACGATCTGATGGTCGACGGGCGCAAGCTCGGCGGAATCCTGATCGAGTTGGGCGGCGAATATGCAGGGCCGGCGCGCGTGGTAATCGGTATCGGCATCAACCTCGCGTTGCCGCCCGTGCCCGTGACAGCAATCGATCAACCCTGGATCGACCTGCGCCAACTCGACAGCAGCCGAGCGCTGGCACGCAACAAGATTGCAGCGGCATTGCTGGACGCGTTGTTGCCAGCACTGGATCAGTTCGAGGCTGAGGGTCTTGCGCCGTTCCAGGCGCGCTGGCATGCGCGAGATGTGTTGCGTGGACGCGAAGTTACGGTCATCGGGGAAGGCCCGGGTTACGTCGGCGTCGCGCTGGGGATCGCTGACAACGGCGCCTTGCGGGTGCGTCATGCTGGTGGCGAACGCCTGCACCACGGCGGTGAAGTCAGCGTCCGCACAGCGGCGCCAAGGCAACCGGATCGCGCGGCATGAACTGGCTGTTCGATCTCGGCAACACGCGCCTGAAATGGGTAGCCGCCGATGCCAGTGACGATGCGCCGGTTCACGCGCTGGCGCATCATCAAGCGGTCGATCCATGCATCGGTCTGGATGCGGCGTTGGCAGCGATCCAGCCAGGCGATACGGCATGGTTGGCGTCGGTCACCGCTACGACGGTCAACACCTCGGTTGAAAACGCGCTGCGTGATCGCGGTGCGCGCGTGATCAAGGCGCACACGCTAGCGGAATTTGCTGGCGTGCGTATTGCCTATGCAACGCCATCGCAGCTTGGCGTCGATCGCTTCCTGTCGCTGGTTGCGGCGCATGCACTGGCTGGCGGGCCGTGGTTGATCGTCAACGTCGGCACGGCATTGACCTTGGACCTGCTGGCCGTCGACGGCCGCCATCACGGCGGACTGATCGCGCCGTCGCCGGATTTGATGCGGCAGGCGTTGGCGCAGCGTGCGCCGCAATTGCCACCCACCGGTGGCGCGATCCATGATTTCGCATCCAGCACGATTGACGCATTGGCCAGCGGCAGTACCTTGGCCGCGCGCGGATTAATTGAGCGCAGCCTTGGCGCGGCAGAACGTCTGCTCGGCGCCGCGCCACGTCTGTTGCTGGCAGGAGGCGGCGCCGACGCGCTTGCAGCAGGCTGGTCGATGCAGTCGTTGTGCCAGCCCGATCTGGTGCTTCGTGGCCTGCGTTTATGGATGCAGGCGCAACAGTCATCCTCGCCGCCGCGATAGACTGCGCGCATGTTGCCCCGCGCCTTCGTCCTGTTGATGAGCATGATGCTGCTCGGCCTGTTCGCCTGGTGGGGGCTGCATGCGTCCGCGGCGCCGGCGGCTGTGGCTGTCACCGCGCCCAACGTGCCGCCGCTGGTGCTGCTGAGCGAAGCTGACGCCGCGCACGAGGACAGCCATCCCAGTGATCCGTCGTCCGAACTCGCCGCCGCGCCTGATCCACTATCGGCCACGCCGAAGTGTTTGAGCATCGGTCCGTTGCAGACACAGGCCGATCTGCGTAAGGCGATGAACGCGTTGACGCCGGCTGCCGGACGCATCCAGTTTCGCAAGGTGCGCGGCACCGAGCTGCATGGCTACAAGGTGTACATCCCGGCATTTGCGGGGCGCGACGAAGCACTGGCAGCTGCGCGGGACCTCGCGGCAAAAGGCCTGCGCGATCTGTACGTGGTGACCTCGGGCGCGCAGGAGAACACCATTTCGCTGGGCCTGTTCCGCGCCTTGCCAAACGCCGAGACGCGGCAACGCGAAGCGCGCGCGATAGGCTTTGACGCGCGCCTGGAGCCACGCACCGAGGACGTCGACCAGTACTGGATAGACATCGCCGCAGCCGGCGACTTCGACTGGCGGCAGCAACTCGGCGGCTACTCGGGCGTGGGTGCCAAGCCGATTGCCTGTTTCTAATCGCAGCGATTGACTGGACGAGGCCGCGCACGCAATACCGAAGCAGGACGATCGCTCTGGCGGTGTGTTCGTCGTGAGCCGTCAGCGGTTGCGTCCGTTACAATTGCCGTCGTCAAGCTTGATCGATCACGCCTTTTTTGCCGGCATAGCTCAGTTGGTAGAGCAACCGCCTTGTAAGCGGTAGGTCCCCAGTTCGAATCCGGGTGCCGGCACCATGAGGGGGTTTCAGGCAGTCCCAAGACAACCCAAAAAGCACACGAAACCCGCCACCAGTGCGGGTTTTTTGTTGCGTGGCGTCCTAGAGCGTCCTATTGCAGCCGGTTGGGCTTGGGGGTATATGCGGGGGTTTAAACAGCCAAAAAAACGGGTTGGGGGTATCTACCATGCTCACGGTCACTGAGATTCGCAACACGAAGGCGGTGGATAAGCCTTGCGCTGATGACCCTGCACCCCTTATCTGAACGAGCAGGCTCATCCCGAAAATCCGACTCGGATGCAGCCGGCCGCCAATGCCCTGCAGAATGCGGTGAAGTTCGCTCAACAGGCGCACATTGTGAAGTGTGGATTGGCTGCTGTTAGCACCGCACTTCCGCGGTGATAAGAGATAGCACCCCGAAAACGCTGATATGCAAAGTCGCTTAGCACCACACTTTCTGCACGCCCCGCTGAGGAACGCATTGATAGGGCAGAATATTTTTCCGTTGACAGGCACAGTTGCGCACCTGAACATTCGATGCTATCCCCCGGTTCCGGGGTCTATTAAGCGTTAGCCCTCATGACAGATGATCTCGCAATCAATAAGCGCCAAGGCCAGACGGTTGAATGCTCGTGCCGAGAATGTCATCGCTCGACAAAGCACGAGATCGTCACTGAAGCCACGAAGAGTGGCTCTGCCGGCTCGAGAGACTATGAAATACATTGGGCTACCGAGTATCAGGTGGTTCTTTGTCGTGGCTGCGAAACGCTTTCTTTCCGCCGCGTTAACAGCAACTCGGAGGACAGCTACATACAAGTTGGAGAGGACGAGTGGGAGGAGAACTTTCATGAGGAGCTGTTTCCGAGCCCTCACGAAGGGCGGCAACCTCTCTCAGACGCCAACCTACTCCCCGACAAGATCCAACGGATCTACGAGGAGACGCTTACGGCCTTGAACAGCCAACAAGAGGTTCTTTGCGGGATTGGCATTCGCGCTATCGTGGAGACGGTTTGTAAGGATAAGAGCGCCGCGGGCGGTGAACTTTTTTCTAAGATCAATTCGCTGGTCGGACTCGGAGTCCTGACTCAAGACGGCGCCAACATTCTGCACAAGCTTCGAACTCTTGGTAACAATGCTGCGCATGAAGTGAAACCGCACACGCCAAAGGAACTAGGCCTAGCGTTTGATGTTCTCGATCATTTGTTACTGGGCGTATACATCCTCCCGGAACATGCAAAGCAGACCTTTAAATGAGCTCTAACAATTCCGTAAGAGACTTCCTGTCAACTCCGGGTGCATGACGCTCTTGCCCTGAGCTGTTGGGCTAATGCTGGTGATCGTGTTGTTCTGTGTTTGTGTTGCTTGTTGCCTGTCAGTGCGGCGCGTGTTCAACCAAA
>JBBQQH010000062.1:0-17165 GCA_038216155.1 Lysobacterales bacterium | reverse complement strand
CAGCGCATGGACGGCATCGTGCAAAACGTGCTCGGCCTGGCGCGACGCGAACGATCACGACCCGAACCACTGGAGCTGGGGTCATGGGCCAAGCACTTCGTTGCCGATTTCCATCATGCCAAAAGCGGCGATCGCGACGAGCTGCGCGCCAGTGCGCCGCAAGGCCAGGTGCAGGCAATGATGGACCCTCAACATCTGCAACAGGTGATGACGGCGCTGGTACAGAACGCGCTGACCTATGGCCGCATGCCGGGCGAACCCGCGCGAATCACTGTGGTGGCGCACACGGACGCCGAGGATGGCGCACCGATGCTGGAAGTGGTCGATCGAGGGCCTGGCATTCCGGTGGCGGTGGTCGAACGCCTGTTTGAGCCATTTTTCACCACTAGCGAGCACGGCACCGGCCTGGGCCTGTATATCGCGCGGCAGCTTTGCGAAGCGAATCAGGCCACGATGGACTACGCCTCGCTCCCAGGTGGTGGCAGCTCGTTCCGGGTGAAACTGGCGCGCAGCGAGCCGCTGTCAATGTCTGGTCGGCACTGAATCGTCTTGTTTTGGTGTTGCCGCATCAATCGTCGTAACCGATTTTCTGGACCCGCTGACGCTTCGCCAACCGATGCTGCTTGGCCGCGTCATCGCGTTCGGCTATGTTTGCAGCGCGTAATCCCCCAAGGCGACCCGAATGACCACCCCCCGTAGCGCTTTGGTCGTCGATGACGAACGCGATATTCGCGAATTGCTGGTGCTCACCCTCGGGCGGATGGGCCTGCGGGTCGACACCGCCGCCGATGTCAGCAGCGCTCGCGCGCAGTTGGCTGAACACGCCTACGAGCTATGCCTGACCGACATGCGCCTGCCAGACGGCAGCGGCCTTGACCTGATCGCGCACATCGCCGCGCGCTATCCCGACACCCCGGTGGCGATGATCACCGCGTATGGAAATGTCGAAGCTGCGGTCGGCGCACTCAAGGCTGGCGCATTCGATTTCGTCTCCAAGCCGGTCGACCTGACCGTGCTGCGGCGGCTAGTCCAAAACGCGCTGGATCTGCACCAGCAACGCCGTGCGGCGTCGCCGCCAGAGTCGGGCCTGACCGGTGAATCCGAGATCATGCAGCAGTTACGGCAGACCATCGCCAAGCTCGCCCGCAGCCAGGCGCCGGTGTATATCGCCGGAGAATCCGGCGCCGGCAAAGAGCGCGTGGCGCGCCTGATCCATGAACAGGGACCGCGAGCGAACGGACCGTTCGTGCCGGTCAACTGCGGTGCGATTCCGGCCGAACTGATGGAAAGCGAGTTCTTCGGCCACAAGAAAGGCAGCTTCACCGGCGCGCACGCCGACAAGGACGGCCTATTCCAGGCGGCCAATGGCGGTACGCTGTTTCTCGATGAGGTCGCCGAACTGCCGCTGCACATGCAGGTAAAACTGTTGCGCGTGATCCAAGAAAAATCGGTGCGCCCGATCGGGGCCTCGGCCGAATCGCCGGTGGACGTGCGCATCCTCTCGGCCACGCACAAGGATCTGGCGCATCTGGTCGAGGACAACCGTTTCCGTCACGACCTGTTCTATCGTCTCAACGTGATCGAACTGCGGGTGCCGCCGCTGCGTGAGCGTCGCGACGACATTCCGGCACTGACGCGCGCGATCCTGCAACGCCTCGTCGGCGCCCCCGGGGAGGCGGTGCCGGCGCTGGGTGTCGATGCCGAACAGGCGCTGCGTGAGTATGGCTTCCCGGGCAACGTGCGCGAGCTGGAAAACATCCTGGAGCGCGCTGTTGCGCTATGCGAAAGCGACCGCATTGGCGCCGCAGACCTGCGGCTGCCCGGCAACGGCCATCGCCCATCCAACGCACGCGTGACCGGCGAGCATCCCATCTTCCGCATGCCCACCGGCGGGCCGCCGCCGCACCCAATGTTCGGCGGCGGCCAAGACATCCCTCCGCCCAGCGGCGAACGTCGCTCCCATGCGCCTGCGGCTGCCCCCGGCCGCCCCGGCGCCGACGCCCTGCCCGACTACATGGATCAGCTTGAACGCGACGCGATCGTCCGCGTACTTGAGGAAACCCGCTACAACAAGACCAAAGCCGCCGCCAAGCTAGGCATCACCTTCCGCGCGTTGCGCTACAAGTTGAAGAAGCTCGCAATTGATTGACCTGGCATGGAAAGTCGCCGACCCAATCGGTTAGGGGTCGTCTGCTGGGCGAAAGCGGAAAGCTTTATTTCTCCGTTGAAGAGAAAGCGGAAAGCTTTATTTCTCCGTTGAAGAGCCAAGAATTTCGAAACACATACCAGGTCCCCGGGTTTTCAAACGCCGGCACCTGACCAAGCGCGTCACTTCCTGACCGCACCAATTGACGACTTGCGCAATCGGCAGATTCCGCTCAAGCTGAGCGAACGTTAACTGTGAGCCATTTCTCATTTCGCAGTTGGCACGGAGCTTGCAACAAGCACTTCGCATGCTCCCCCTTGGATGCAACGCTCCCAGGGAAGAGGCTCGTAGCAACCAGCGGGGCACGCACGGTTAGTTAACCCACCACTCTAAGGAATCAACATGAACAAGATGCAGAAAGGCTTCACCCTGATCGAACTGATGATCGTGATCGCGATTATCGGCATCCTTGCCGCCATCGCCATCCCGGCCTATCAGGACTACGCCGTCCGCGCCAAGGTGTCTGAAGGACTCAGCGTTGCAGACGCAGCCAAGTTGGCTGTCGCCGAGACGCGTCAGACGCTTGGTTCGTACCCGTCTGTCGCCAACCTGTCGTATGGCCTGCCGCCGGCGACCAGCATTTTTGGCAATAACGTCAAGAGCGTTTCCGCCGCGAATGGCACGGGCGTCATCACCATCACCTATACCAGCACTGCGCCGCTCAGCAGCACCACTCTGCTTCTGACGCCGACCTTCGTCGACGCCGACGGTTCCATGCGTTGGAGCTGCGTCACCGGCGGTACGCTGATCTCGAAGTATCGGCCGTCGACCTGCCGTTGAAGCCAGTATCTGGCTGAAAAGAGCCCCCGGCAACGGGGGTTTTTTTTGGCGCATGCTGCGGGTTGTAACCGACAGGCAGACGCAAGGAAGTGATGTTCGTGGCCAACAACACCCTTGATGATGGCAATTCCGGACGTTCGTACCGCGTCGGGCTCGGTCTCTGGATACTGTTGCTACTGGCGGCTTGGTGTTTCTGGCCAGCCACCACCGGTCCGTTCGTATTCGACGATTTCCCCAACCTGCAAAACCTGGCAGAACTGGGTGGTCACATCAATCGCGAGTCGCTCGGCTACTATCTCTACGCGTTTCTCGACAACCCCGGGCGCCCCCTGGCCGCGCTGAGCTTCCTGATTGAGGACTCGACCTGGCCGACACTCCCAGCAGCCTTCAAGCGCGACAACATCCTGTTCCATCTGGTTGCCGGCACGCTAGTGTTCTGGTTGGCACTGTTGTTGGCTAAACTGCGCAATCGCGAAACGGCCATGGTGCCGGCGGTCATTGCGCTCGCTTGCACTGCCATGTGGCTGCTGCAACCCATGCAACTCTCCGCCACCATGCTGGTGGTCCAACGCATGAACATCCTTTCGACGGTTTTCATGCTGGCGGGGTTGCTGGCGTACCTCAAAGTCCTCGACGTGGCACGACTGCCGGAGTTCGCGCGAGTCGCCGCTGCCGGCATCTCTCTCGGTTTATTTGGCACCATCGCGCTGCTGTGCAAGGAAAACGGCGCGCTGATTTTCGCCTATGCAACCGCACTCAACCTAACATTGCTGCGCGACCGTGTGCTGCAACTTCGCCCGTTCAATAGGGGCCTGCTGCTATGGGGCACCGCGGCGCCGATATTGCTGCTGCTGTCGCTGGCGCTTGTCCATCATGACAGCTTGCTGAGGGACTACCACTACGTCAATTTCAGCCTCACCGAGCGCCTCCTTACCGAGCCGAGAATCCTTTTCCAGTATCTGGGCATGATTCTGCTCCCGCGTATCGGAGGCCAAGGCATCTTTCACGACGACTATGTCGTGTCCCATTCGCTGCTCGACCCGGCGTCGACAATCGTCGCGCTGATCGGAATTTGCGCATTGGCATGCTCCTCGGTTTGGCTGCGTCGCCGCTATCCGGTCTACAGCTTCGCGGTGTTGTGGTTCTTCGCTGGCCATTTGATTGAGTCAACAGTGGTGCCACTGGAACTCTATTTCGAGCACCGTAACTACCTCCCGATGGTAGGCCCGCTGTTCGCGTTGGCCTACCTGGCTTGCGCGACTCCGCGCAGGTATCTTTATGCGGCCGTGGCCCTGCTTGTCGTTTGGATCTGCTCGGCAGCGTTCTTGACTCGGTACAACGCCGGCATCTGGGGGGACCGGGGTAAATTGACATTGGTTTGGGCACGACAGAGCCCGGACTCGATACGCGCAACTCAAACCCTGGGGATCTATTATTATGACCGCGGCGCCCGCGAGCTTGCTCGTGACACCTTTGATGCCGCGATCGTTCGGTTTCCCGAACATGATGAACTGCGATTCCAGCGCACACTGATCGACTGTCTCGACCGGGGATTAGCGCCCGGACAATGGCAATCGCTCGTGACGATAGCCGGAACGACTCGCTACGGCCGCGCGATTCCTGACGTGGTGAGCGCTTTCGGGAAGCAGGCAATCGGAACCGATCGGTGTCATGGCACGCTCGAGGCGACAGCTACCCGCCAGCTCATAGCGGCCCTGCTGGCCAACCCCAGATTCAGCCGCGACGACGATACGCGCGGCTACATGCACTACGAACTGGCGAAACTGGCATTGGCAGATCGCGACCTTGACGGCCTGATGCGCGAGATGGATCTCTCCTATGCATTGCGCCCGAATCCGCTAGTGCCGCGCGAGCAGGCTATCCATCTGTTGAGTGCGGGTCTGCCGGAGCAGGCACTGCACTACCTCGATCGCAGCGATAGTACCCCCGCACCATGGCCCAAGAGCTGGTTTCTCGATATCAGGACTAAGAATCTTCCGCTGCGGCGCAGCGCGGAGGCGATGCGCGACGGATTGCAACACAACAATCCGCGATAACATGCATCGGCACGGGGCGGCTTGGCAGTCTTTCAGCTGGGAATTACGGGGCGGACTTGACATGACAACCGACAGTACATTTCCTTTCCTGGTATTCGGCGCACCGCTGATCGAAAACGCCGAGATCGACGAAGTCGTCGCCTGCATGCATTCCGGATGGCTTGGTACCGGCCCGCGGGTTGCGCAGTTCGAACGCGACTTCGCCGCCTACAAGGGTCTCGATGCGACGCGCGTCGCTGCGGTCAACTCGTGCACTGCCGCGTTGCACGTCAGCTTGGTCGCCGCCGGCCTGGAGCCTGGCGCGGAAGTAGTGACTACGCCTATGACGTTCTGCGCAAGCGTCAACGCGATCATCCATGCGGGGCTCACGCCGGTGCTGGCTGATATCGACCCCGTTACACAAAATATCGATCCTGATGCATTGGAGGCTGCGATCACGCCTCGCACGCGCGCGATCGTGCCGGTCCATTTCGCTGGCCGTTCCTGCGATATGGACAGGATCATGGTGATCGCAAAACGCCACGATCTGATGGTTATCGAGGATTGCGCGCACGCGATCGAAACCGAATACCACGACACGAAGGCAGGCACGTTCGGCGACTTCGGATGCTTCAGCTTCTACGCGACCAAAAACGTCGCGACCGGTGAAGGCGGGATGATCACCGGCCGCAACGAAGAGCAAATCGCGCGCGCGCGCATGCTCGCCCTGCACGGCATGAGCAAGGACGCGTGGCACCGCTTTGGCGACCAGGGGTACAAGCACTATCAGGTCGTCGAGGCGGGCTTCAAATACAACATGATGGACCTCCAAGCCGCGATCGGACTGCACCAGCTCGCGCGGGTCGAGCGCAGTTGGCAGCGTAGGCGCGCGATCTGGGACCGCTACCAGCAGGCCTTTGCGGACATGCCACTTGGCCTACCGGCCGAACCAGAAGCGCACACGCGGCACGCCTATCATCTGTACACCGTGCAAATCGAGGAGGCGCGCAGCGGCATCACCCGCGATGGATTCCTCGACGCGATGAACGCCCTCCGCATCGGCACCGGCGTCCACTACATGTCGGTGCCGGAACACCCTTACTACCAGCAGCGCTTTGGCTGGCGGCCCGAACAGTTCCCGCACGCTATGCGGATCGGGCGCGGCACCGTGAGCTTGCCGTTGTCGCCGAAGCTAGACGATGCCGACGTGGAGCGCGTCGTCACGGCAGTGAGGAATGTGCTGAGTGCCGACTGATGTGGTTGACGGCGTACGCGCGATGACCGACAGCTCCGCCGACGCGACTCCGACTCGCCGCATGGGATCGCGACTGCGCTTGGTCGCCGGCATTCTGCTGGTGATCGTCAGCGCGGCCTACCTGTGGCGCAGCCTCTCCGGCGGCATCGTTCAGCTCCGCGGGTTTGCGTATGCGATAGGCATTGGCGAAGCGCTGCTGCTGCTAGCTGGCACCACCGGCACGCTGCTGCTGAGTGTGGCCTACCATGTGTTGGAAGTGGGGCGACTGCAGGTGCACGGGCAGCAGCCGGCACGCGTTGCGATGGCGTACGCGCTCGGGCAGATCGCGCGGTACGTGCCGGGCAAAGTGGTCGGCGTCATGTTCCAAGTGAGGCTGCTTACCGGGCGAGTGCGCGGCAGTACGATCGTAATGGCATTGCTTGTGCAGATGCTGTTCGACTACGCATGGACCTTTGCATTCGCAGGCATTCTACTAGCTAGCTATTTCCTGAATTCCGGCTGGCCGCTGCTGACGTTGCCCTTGCTGATGCTGGCGTTATGGCATGCGCATGCGCGCTTGTGGTGCGAACGGTTGGTTTTGGCAGTGCCGTTTCTTCGACGGTTCGTTGACGAACCGCCGAGCGAATCCTACGGTCGGCGCGCGGGACTGGCCATCACATTGGTGTTGATGGCCGAGTGGCTGCCGATGCTGCTGGGCATGGCCCTCGGGTTCGGGCACGAGCTGTCCTTCGCCGACGGCATTGTTGTCGGCATCGCCTACCTGCTTGCTGCGGTGATCTCGCTGCTTGTGGTGGTGGTTCCGTCCGGTCTAGTCGTGCGCGAAGCTGCGTTCGTCTGGATCGGAGTCGCATGCGGGTTCCCGGCGCCGCTGCTGCTGTTTATCGGTGTCGTGACGAGGCTCGCACTCACCGCTGGAGAACTCGCCACTGCGCTGTTCTGCTCCCTCTGGAGCGCGGCAACCCGCAGTCGCAGCACGGCGATCGGATCGACTCCGCCATGAACCGACCCGACACCAACCAGCAGCTGCGCAGCGAGTGGATCGAACGCCAACGCGTGCACGGCAAGCAGTCGCGCGCAGTTTTGATGAAAGGCCTGCATCCGCTGCTCAACGACACCATCGACCGCTGGCATAAGGCGGTATTGCGGGCGGCGTTTGCCCCATCACAAGCACTTACGCAATCACAACCTTCCCTCGCAACGTTGGACCGCGCGCTCGACGTCGGCTGCGGCTACGGGCGACTTGCCGGCGTTGCCGCCGACTGCGGGCTCGCGCCGGTCGGCATAGACTTCGCGCCGCGTTTCTGCGTCGATTTCGCAGCCGACCACGGCCCCGCCGTGTGTGCAGAGCTGTCGCGACTGCCGTTCGCCGACGGTGTGTTCGCGCACGCCTACGCAGTGACCGCGCTGATGTACCTGGACGGCGACACGGCCGCCGCCGCGCTGCGCGAAATCGACCGTTGCATGCAGCCCGGAGCACGCATTCTGGTGCTCGAGCCCAGCCGCGAGTTCAATGTGGCGGTGCGCTCGGTGCTGCGCCGCAAGCGCCACGAAACGCTGACGATGCCGGGGTTCTCGCTCGAGCAGGTACGCGCCGAACTGGCCCCAGCCCATTGGCGTCCACGCGCCGCCGGTTGCGCACGCTGGATGACCTTGATGCTGCCGTTGCTGGCGGTGTGCACGCGCGTACCCTCGCTGTATCGGCGGCTGAGCGCGATGGCCGAGTGGCTCGACCGCCCGCGTCCCGGCCGCGCCGTTGCCTGCGGGCGGCTGGTGCTGTACAGATGGGTCGTCTACGAGAAATGCTGATGCCGTCGTCGCGACCGTCCAGCCCCGCCCACCGGAGAAGGCGATGAAGGGTTACCAGGAAAACTTCTCCGACATGCACCCGGAGATCTACTACGATCCCGGCAACCGCGCGCGCAAAGCCGAGAAGATGCTGCGCATCCTGCGCGACCACCTCGGTGACGACCTGCGCCCATTCCACGTACTCGACGTCGGCTGCTCCACCGGGACGATGAGCCAGATTCTCGGCGAGCATTTCGGTCGCGTCACCGGCATCGACATCGACACCAAGGCGATCGTCCACGCGACCGGCCATAATGCATCCGAACATATTACGTTCCGCGTCGGCGATGCGATGGAGACCGGACTTCAGGAAGGCTCGGTCGATGTTGTGGTCTGCGCGCACGTCTACGAGCACGTGCCGGACCCGCAGCGAATGATGGTCGAGATCCGACGAATCCTCGCGCCTGGCGGCGTATGCTATTTCGCTTGCGAGAACCGCCTAGTTTACCGCGAGGGCGACTACCGGCTGCCATTCCTGTCGATTCTTCCGAAATTCCTCGCCCACCGCTATCTGCGCCTCGCCGGGCGCGGCGACCACTACTACGAGACCCTGCTGACTTACTGGCAGCTCAAGAAACTGGTCGCCGGATTCGAGCGCATCGACTACACGCGACGGGTGGTCGCCGATCCGGAAGCGTTCGCCGCGACTGACCTCGTCGCGCCGGGATCGGCCAAACAGCGGCTCGCGCTGCTGGTCGCTGACACCGCGTACTGGGTATTTCCCGACTATCTATGGCTCTTGCGCAAGCCGACATCGGGCTGAGCCCGCGGCCGTGTCACAGCGGACGCTCGGCCAAAGACGCCAGCCCGTCGCGCTCGGTTTCCTCGCACAGGCGGATGACACGCTCGCCGTCGCCATAACCGACCAACACCGGTTCGCGTCCCTGCACCGCAGCGATGAAGTTGTCGATGATTGTCTGGCAGGCGCCGTCGTGGTTGTAGACGGTCATCGGCTGCCGCCGAAAACCGTAGTCAGGTTTCTTCATGAGCCGGCCGGCGAGCCAGTTCATGGTCCGCAAGTAGACGTTGAACGACAGCGACACGAAGCGTGGCGGAATGCGGATGTCGACTACGTTTACCGCCACGTCTGGCTGACCCGGCCGAAAGAATCCCGCCACCTGCTCAAAGCGCCCATCGCGGAACACGATGCCGTCGATGTAGGAAGCCTCGCTGCCAAGCACCACAACATCGTTCAGCTGGGGAAAGATCGCGCAACTGTTGACGTGCGATTTGCCGACCAAACCACCGGGGAAACCCATCATCGTGGTCGCCGCGGTGTACGCCTCCGGCGAGGCGGCGTAGCCGATCTTGCTCAGGTAGGTCGCATGCCGCTCCGGCTCGCCGCCAGCGATGTGCATGATCAGGTCGAACGGATGGCAGGCGTGCCCGAACAGCAGGCTCTGGCCATGCTCGATCCGCCAGTTGTCGAACTTCGTGCTGCGGTAGGTCATGTCGTGCCAGTAGTTGGCCTCGATGTAGTAGACCTTGCCGAGCGCGCCGGACGCGGCGAGTTCGGCCGCCTTCTCGAACGGCGCCGCGTGTCGCATCTGGTGATGAATCGCGAACACCAGGTCGGGGCGTGCGGCGAGGATCGCCTTCAGCTCCAGCGCCTCGCGGTGGCTGGCCACCATCGGCTTTTCGACCAGCACGTGCTTGCCGGCGCCGATCGCGCTAGCGATTCCTTGCAGGTGCAGGTGGTCGGGCGTGCAGATCGAGACCACGTCGACCTGGGCGAGTAGCGCCGCGAGGCTCTCCGCTGGTTCGCAGGCCGCCTGCGCGATCGCTTCGTGACGGATATCGAAACCGACGATGCGGCCAACGTGGCGGTTGCGGCGGAACCGCTGCACGTGCGCGCGACCGGCGCCTCCTAGTCCAACTACGCCGACAATCATCGCTGTCATTCATTGCCCTCGAGGTCGTCAGGGATTTTCGCACGTCAGCGACTGCAAGCGCGCCGTCACCTCAGCGAGGTCGAACTTTACGCCAGCCGCGGCGATGCCCTCGGCAAAGCGCGTCGGCGGCGCAGAGAGCGCACGCGAGATACCATCGGCGATCGCGTCGGCGGATGCGGCCGCGCACAGCACACCGCAGGGCGACCTGCCGGCGACCAGCGCCGGCAGGTCGCCCACCGGAGTCGCCAGCACCGCGCGTCCGGCATTCACGGCATCGGAAAAGACGATTGGGATGCTCTCGATCCGGGACGGAATCAGCACCCAATCGCAGGCAGCCACGGCCGCCTCGGCATCGACTTGAGTGAGAAAGCCATCAATCACGATCGGCCGGCCCGCCGTGCGCAGTCGTTTGACGCCGGCATGAACCTGTGTTTCAAGCGGCCCACCTCCGGCGATCCGCAGGCTGGCAATTTGCGACCATGCGGCCTCGGGCAGGCGCTCAAGCGCTGCCAGCAACAAGTCAATCCCTTTGTTTGGGTGCCAGCGGCCCAGAAATAGCAGGCGATATGGGGGCGCCGAAGCGAGCGGCGATGGCGCCAGTCGCGTGCGCTGCCGAGTGCTTGCCAGAAACTCAAACGGCTCGCCGCTGATGCTGGCAGCGTCGTCCGCCAGAGCCAGCCCGTCAGCAAAGCGATGCCTAGCCCCACGAATGACTCGCGCGAGTACGCCGCGCACCAACGGTAGGCGTCCGAGCGACCAAATGTCACTGCCAAGCACCCACACGGAATACGGGACCCCACGCGCGCGCTGCAGGGACGCGGCCGCCCAGCCGGACGGAAGCGCCCACAACGCCAGGGTGTGCGCGATATCGCCCGCATCGGCTGCGGCCAGCGTCTGCGCGCGCAGCGACCGCAGAACGCCGGCTATCGCCGGCCAATCCGTCAGCCGTTTTGGTGACAAAAGGGACAGCGGCCGGCCCGACGACGCGAACCGGTGGACGAGGACTCCGCCTTCGTCGCGGCCGACGCTGGCGACCCGTCCCGGCGCTACCACGCGTACAGGAATTCGTTGTGCCAGATCAACGGCAACGTCGGCCACGAACGAACCGGCGGCCTCGCTGCCATCGCCGGAGTCCGGATACGAGGTCGTGACGATCAGCAGCCCGCGGCTGCTCATGTGGGTATGCCCCGCACGGAGGCTTGCCGATGACCAAGGCCTCGCGATCTCGGACCAGCTAGGACGGCATCAAGTCGCTGCATCTGCCGACCGAGCTTCGACGAAATAGCCGTGGGCCATCATCGAACTATCGCCAAACACGCGCTCAAGCACCCATCCCAGCGCATTAACGATCGGTATCGCTAGCACCAACAATGGTGCGAATAGGAGCCGCCAGTGCCGCGTGCGGAGCGCTTCATGCACCGCCGAGGCACAGGCGACCGCACTCAACAAAGCTGCGGTCTCGAAGGCCCCGCCGATCGCGCGCGGCGGCTGGTCGAGTTCCAGCCCGGCGCGTCGCAATGCCAGTTCTAGGCCCTGCGTCGTGTAGCGCCGGTAGTCGTGAGGGGCGTCGTGCACCGGATAGAGGAAGGGCATACCGACCAGCAACCGGCCTCCGCGCTTTAGGACGCGCGCCGATTCATTCAGCATGCTGCGCGCGTCAGCGACGTGCTCGAGCACATCCAGCAGCAGTACAGTGTCGAACATATGGTCCTGGAACGGCAGGTGCGCTCCGTCGGCGAACACGTCGGGGCGGCTCTGGTACATCACTCCAACGGTTCCAGGGTAGTCAAGCCCGATCACGTTGCAACCGGGCAGCTCGCGGCGGGCGCGGCCGTCAGCGCATCCCACATCGAGCACCCTCCCGTTCGCACGCGAGCCGACCCAGCGCCACTTGGCCACGTCGCCGCGCAGGGTGAACCATTGCGGGTGGAAGGGAGTGTTCGCTAGCGGCGCCGACCAACAGCGCAATCGGCCCATGAAGCTCATGTGCCCGGCTGTTTCGCCGATGCCGACGCGCCGAGGTAGGTTAGCGAAGTGATCTGCTCGGAGATCAAACCAATCAAGAAAACGATGACTGCTGCACTAAACAACAAAACAGTCATGTTAGTAAAACGATGCATTGCGGTGAACGTATAAGCGTAATAGCCCAAACCCGTGACGAAGAAGGCTAGCGCGACTGGCACAAACAGCTTTAACGGCGAATAGAGGGTAGCGATCTTGAAAATGATCAGCAGAAAGCGCACACCGTCGCGCAGCGGTTTGATGTGGCTGCGGCCGAGGCGTTGTTTGACTTTGATCGGCACGTAGCTCACCGGGTAAGCGCTGCGGAAGAAGGCCATGGTGATCGTAGTGGGATAGGAGAATCCGTTCGGCAACAGGTGAAGGAATTCCAGGAATTTTTCGGCGCGGACGGCGCGGAAGCCAGAGGTGAGGTCGCGGATCTCGTGGTCGGTCATCCAGCTCGACAGTCGGTTGTACAGGCCATTGGCCAGGCCGCGCCCGACATTGGCCTGCCCCCCTGCATCGCGCGATCCGACTGCCATATCAAAGCCTTCGCCCAGCCGCTCCAGCAACAACGCAACGTCGGCGGGTTCGTGCTGTCCATCGGCGTCCATGAAAACCAGAATTGAGCCGCTCGCTGCGCGCGCGCCGCGCTTGATTGCCGCGCCATTGCCCATGCTGTAGGGCGAGGACAGTACTTGCGCACCAGCCTCGCGAGCCACCGTTGCAGTGCGGTCGCTCGATCCATCGTCCACCACGATAATCTGCGCGTTTGGATACAAAGCCCGCAGCCGTGGTAGCGTCTGCGCGATGCCTGCTTCCTCATTCTTCGCCGGCAGCACGAAACTGATCGTCGTATTTGATGAAAGCGTCGTCGGGTTCAACGCCATCACACCAGGTGCGGTGTTCTCCGGCGAGATCTGGACTGGCGGCAGGGAATCGGACAATTGCGATCCTAGAGGCGCTAGAGGCGTGGTTGGCTCAGCCAGCATAGCGCGACCGACGTGCGGAACCGAAAGGCGGGCTGCCGCGGTTGAAAAAAGCCGTGCAAAGAGTATCGAAGTCATTGGAATTGCGGTAGATTCGGCGTGGGTATCTTCGCGGGGAACGCATGAACGCAGTTGTCAACGCCAATCTGGTTGGCATCACCGGCATTGCCCGGCGCTTGGTGCTGGATGGCGCTCTGGCCGAGCCCGATGCTCGGCGCGCGATGGACGAGGCCACCAAAGAGAAAAAGCCGCTTCATCAATATCTGCAGGAAAAGAAGCTGGTCACCGCAGCACAAGTGGCAGCGGCCAATTCGATCGAGTTCGGAATTCCCCTGTTTGATGCGTCGGTGATGGACCTGCGTCAAGCCGCGACCAAACTGGTCAGCGAGGAGTTGATCCAGAAGCATCGGATGCTGCCGTTGTTCAAGCGTGGCAGCCGATTGTTCGTGGCTATTTCCGATCCCACTGACACGCTGGCGCTGGACGAGATCAAGTTTCAGACTAATCTGGGTGTGGAACCCATTCTGGTCGACGAAGATCGACTCAAGCGCTTCACCGAACAGGCGTTGACCAATACCCAGGCATTCGATGCCGGTGGCGACGACGAGGGTATGGAAAGTCTGGTCGCCAGTGGTGACGAGGGCGATGACGCTGCGCCGACTGGAGACACCAGCGGCGATGACGCGCCGGTCGTCAAGTTTGTCAACAAGGTGCTGGTGGATGCGATCAAGCGTGGCGCATCGGATATCCATTTCGAACCGTATGAGACGGATTACCGCGTTCGCCTGCGCATGGACGGCATCCTGCGCACCGTGGCCAAGGCACCGGTCAAGCTGCAGCAGCGACTGTCGGCGCGACTGAAGGTGATGGCGCAGTTGGATATCGCCGAGCGGCGCGTGCCGCAGGACGGTCGCATCAAGCTCAGTCTGTCGAAAACACGCTCGATGGATTTTCGTGTGAGCACTTGCCCGACTCTGTTCGGCGAAAAAGTAGTGTTGCGCCTGCTCGACAGCAGTTCGGCCAAGCTCGGAATCGACAAGCTCGGTTACGAGGCAGACCAAAAGGAGTTGTTTCTTGGGGCGATCCAGAAGCCCTATGGCATGGTGCTGGTCACCGGACCCACCGGTTCGGGAAAGACGGTTTCCTTGTATACCGGGTTGAACATTCTCAATACCGAAGAGCGCAATATTTCAACTGTCGAGGATCCGGTCGAGATTCGAGTCGCTGGCATCAACCAGGTGCAGATGAGCACCAAGAAGGGCATGACCTTCGCCGCGGCGTTGCGCTCGTTCCTGCGTCAGGATCCAGACGTGATCATGGTCGGCGAGATTCGCGACCTGGAAACCGCCGAGATTGCGATCAAGGCCGCGCAAACCGGGCACATGGTGTTGTCCACGCTGCATACCAATGACGCCCCGCAAACCATCGCGCGCTTGATGAACATGGGCATCGCGCCTTACAACATCACATCCTCTGTCACCCTGGTTATCGCGCAACGACTCGCGCGGCGTCTGCACGACTGCAAGCGCGAGGTGCAACTGCCTGAGCATGCCCTGCTAGCCGAAGGATTCACCGAGGCCGATATCCGCGACGGGCTTAAGGTTTTCGAGCAGGTGGGTTGCGATGACTGCAATGAAGGGTATAAAGGGCGCGTGGGCATCTATCAGGTGATGCCGATGAGCGCGGAGATCCAGAAAATCATCCTTGAAGGCGGCAATGCGATGGCAATTGGCCAAGCGGCCGAGCGAGAAGGCATCCGCGATCTGCGCCAGTCGGCGTTGATGAAAGTCAAACAGGGCATGACCAGCCTTGCCGAAATCAACCGTGTGACGAAGGAATAAACCATGGCCGCCACCAAGTCTGCGGTTCGCGCACAGACCGCCACCACCACCGCGCGCAATCCCAATCCGCTGCAGGTGTTCGTCTGGCAAGGCGTGGACAAGCGCGGAACCAAGATGAAGGGTGAGCAGCTGGCGAAAAACGCCAACCTGCTGCGCGCCGACCTGCGCCGGCAGGGCATTAACCCGAGCGTAGTCAAGCCCAAGCCGAAATCGATCTTCGGCAAGACCGGCAAGCGTATCTCGCCGCGAGATATCGCCATTTTCAGCCGCCAGCTGGCAACCATGATGCAGTCGGGTATACCGATGGTGTCGGGATTCGAGATTATCGGCGGCGGCCAGAAGAATCCGCGGATGAAAGCGCTGCTCGACAGCATTCGCGCCGATATCGAGGGTGGCTCCTCGCTGCACGAAGCGATCAGCAAGCATCCGGTGCAGTTCGACGAGCTCTATTGCAACTTGGTCAAGGCAGGCGAAGGCGCCGGAGTGCTCGACACAGTGCTGGATACGGTCGCCACCTACAAGGAGCGCATCGAATCGCTTAAGGGCAAGATCAAGAAGGCGCTGTACTATCCAGCAGCGATCATCGCGGTGGCGATCTTGGTTAGCGCCATCTTGCTGATTTTTGTCGTGCCGCAGTTCGATTTGGTGTTCAAGAACTTTGGCGCCGAATTACCCGCATTCACGCAAGTGCTGGTGGAGCTGTCGCATTTCATGGTGAGCTACTGGTGGTTGATAGTGCTGATTATGGGTGGCTGCATCACAGCGTTCGTCATGGCCAAGAAGCGCTCGAAAAAGTTCGCGCATTTCGTCGATCGTGTGATGCTCAAGCTGCCGATTATCGGGAAAATCTTGCACCAGTCCGCCATCTCGCGCTTCGCCCGCACGTTGGCGCTGACCTTCAAGGCCGGCGTACCGCTGGTCGAAGCGTTGGAGACGGTGGGCGGCGCCACCGGCAGTGTGGTGTATGCGGATGCAGTAAAGCGCATTCGCGACGATGTCTCCGTGGGTTACCAACTGAACATGGCGATGAAACAGGTCAACCTGTTTCCGCACATGGTGGTGCAGATGGTCGCGATCGGCGAGGAAGCCGGCGCGCTCGACACCATGCTGTTCAAGGTTGCAGCGTTCTACGAGGAAGAAGTAAATAACGCAGTGGACACGCTGTCAAGCCTGCTTGAGCCGTTCATCATGGTGATCATCGGCACACTGGTCGGTGCAATGGTCATCGGCATGTACCTGCCCATCTTCAAACTCGCTGCCGCGGTTTGATATCGCGCATAAGTGTTTGAGACATTGTCTGCATGGCCGGCGCTGGCATTTGCCTGCGCCTTCTTCTACGGCCTGCTGATCGGCAGCTTTCTCAACGTAGTGATCCTGCGCCTGCCTGCTCGGTTGGAATGGATCTGGAAGCGCGACAGCAGGGATCTGCTGGGGCTGGCGGCGGATGAGTCGATCAAGGCGCCTGGCGGCTTGGTATGGGAACGCTCGCACTGCCCGCGCTGCAACCGGCAATTGTCTGCCTGGGAAAACATCCCGCTGATCAGCTTCGTCGTCTTGCGTGGCAAGTGCCGCAGCTGTCAGGCGACGATTTCCTGGCAGTATCCGCTTGTCGAGTTGGTCACCGGTTTGATGATGGTGGCATGCGTCTGGCGCTTCGGAATTAGCTGGCAGGCTATGGCAGGGATGGTCTACTGCGCGTTACTGATTGCATTGACCGGGATCGACCTGCGTACGACTTTGCTTCCAGACCAGTTGACCTACCCGCTGCTATGGCTCGGCTTATTGCTGTCGGTGTTCGGAATTTTCGTCGTGCCAGTCGCAGCCATCATCGGCGCGTTGGTCGGGTATTTGAGCCTGTGGTCGGTGTACTGGCTGTTCAAGCTGGCGACCGGCAAGGAAGGCATGGGCCACGGTGATTTCAAGTTGCTGGCGGCCTTGGGCGCATGGTGCGGATGGCAGGGCATCCTGCCGATCGTGCTGATCTCGGCGCTGGTCGGGGCCGTCATCGGCAGCGCGTGGCTCGCCCTGCGCGGGCGCGATCGTGCCACGCCGATTCCGTTCGGTCCGTATCTGGCGCTGGCCGGCTGCATCCAGTTGCTGTGGGGACCGCAACTGATCGCGACCTATCTGCGCATCAGCGGCATCCACTGAGCTGGTTGAAGGCGCCGCTTCGGTGACAGCTGCATGAGCACATTCACGGTCGCAATCACCGGCGGCATTGCCTCGGGCAAGTCGGAGGTCACGTGGCGTTTTCAAACGCTGGGCGTTGCCGTGGCCGATGCCGATCTTCTAGCCCGGCAGCTGGTCGAACCGGGCCAGC
>JBBQQH010000061.1:0-17994 GCA_038216155.1 Lysobacterales bacterium | reverse complement strand
GGCGTAGGAAATGCGTTTCAGGCAGCCGACAACATCAGTGGCGGCGTTCAATACCTGGCGTTCCTGTCCAAGCGCTTCAATGGTGACGTTCGCCTGATCGCGGCTGCCTACAATGCTGGCGAAGGCGCGGTGGATCGTTATGGCGGGGTGCCGCCGTATGCCGAAACCCAAGGCTACGTCCAGCGGGTGGATACGCTGGCACAGCGCTATCGCGCCAATACTAAGTAGACAGGCCCCGCTGGCGCCCCCTGCAGGCACGCGAAAAGACAAGTTTCCGTTGTCGCGCCATCGGCGCTTCCGTTACACTTGCGCGTCTTTGCCGGTGCGGTGCGCCGGCATGCGCTTATTGCAAGTCAGTCAGTCATTTTTGCGGAGAGCCGGATGGCGAACCACGAGGTCAACACCGGGCGCCGACGCTTCCTGACCGCCAGTACCGCCGTGGTTGGCGCGGTCGGGGTTGGGTTTGCGGCGGTACCCTTCATCAAGTCGTGGTTGCCCAGCGCGGAAACGCTGCTGGCCGGTGCGCCGGTCGACGTCGATATCAGCAAGCTGGCCGCAGAGCCCGGTATGTTCATGATCGTCAAGTGGCGCGGCAAGCCGGTGTTCGTCTATCAGCGCACTCCCGAGCAGCTCAAGTTGCTGTCGAGTCTTGATGGCGAGATGGTCGATCCCAACTCCGAGGACGCCAGCCAGACGCCAGCGTTCGCCAAGAACGAACATCGCTCGATCAAGCCCGAGATCGGCGTGCTGGTCGGCATCTGCACCCATCTGGGTTGCGTGCCGGCGTATAAGCCCGAAGTGCAACCGCAGCCGTTCAATTCCAACTGGAAAGGCGGCTTCTACTGCCCCTGCCACGGCTCGACCTATGACGTGGCAGGACGCGTGTTCAAGGGCGTGCCGGCGCCGAAAAACCTTGAGGTGCCGGAATACAAGTTCAACGACGACACCCACATCACCGTGGGCGTCAGCACGAAGGGAGTGGCGTGATGGCGAATTTAATCACGCGTGGTACGAACGGATTGATGGGCTGGGTCAACGAGCGCGCGCCCGGCCTGATGCCGGCGTACCGCAAGCACATGTCCGAGTATTACGCGCCGAAGAATTTCAACCTCTGGTATTACTTCGGATCGCTGGCGCTGCTGGTACTGATCAATCAGATCGTCACTGGCATCTTCCTCACCATGCATTACAAGCCCAATGCGGCCGAGGCGTTTGGCTCGGTCGAGGCGATCATGCGCGACGTGCCGTGGGGCTGGCTGATCCGCTACATGCACTCGACCGGGGCGTCGCTGTTTTTCATCGTGATTTACCTGCACATGTTCCGAGGCTTGATCTACGGCTCGGGCAAAAAGCCGCGCGAGCTGGTGTGGATTTTAGGCATGGTGATCTTTCTGACCGCGATGGCCGAAGCGTTCATGGGCTACATCTTGCCCTACGGCAACATGAGCTATCACGGCGCCAACGTAATCATCAATCTGTTCGGCGCGATCCCGGTGGTCGGGCCGGGCCTGACCGAGTGGATTCGCGGCGACTTCGTGGTTGGCGATGCCACCCTCAATCGCTTCTTCGCGCTGCATGTGGTCGCCCTGCCGCTGGTGCTGTTGTTGCTGGTGGTGCTGCACTTGGGCGCGCTGCACGAGGTCGGGTCGAACAATCCCGACGGCGTAGAGATCAAGAAGGGACCGAAGGGCAACCGTTGGTCGCCCACTGCGCCGACCGACGGCATCCCGTTCCATCCGTATTACACGGTCAAGGATCTGTTCGGCACCGCGTTCTTCCTGACGATTGCTGCCTTCATCATCTTCTTCGAGCCGACCGTCGGCGGCTGGTTCCTGGAACACGACAATTTCATGCCAGCCAACCCGCTGGTCACCCCCGAGCACATCAAGCCGGTCTGGTACTTCACTCCGTACTACGCCATGTTGCGCGCGGTGCCCTCGTTCCTCGGCACCCAGGTGTGGGGCGTGATCGTGATGGGTGGGGCAGTGCTGATCCTGTTCGGCATCCCGTGGCTGGACCGCAGCCCGGTGCGCTCGATCCGCTACCGCCCACTGATTGCTAAGTTGGCGATCGCGGTATTTGTGATCTCGTTCGTGGTGCTGGGCTGGCTCGGCACGCAACCGGCTGAAGGCAGCAAGACCATTGCGGCGCGCGTTTTCACATTCCTCTACTTCGCGTTCTTCATCACGATGCCGGTTTGGTCGCGTATGGGGACATTCAAGCCGGTGCCGGAACGGGTGACCACGCATGACTAAGCTTGGCGTTTCGATGGGCGGGTTGGTGCTGGGCTTTGCCGCTGCGCTGTTGCTGGGTGTTGCCGGGCTGGTGCGCGCCGAGGAAGGCGGTCACCTGATGGCGGCCAATGTGCATCTGGACGATCCCGCTTCGCTGCAACGCGGCGCCGGATTGTTCATGAACTACTGCTCGGGCTGTCATTCGCTGCAATACCTGCGCTACTCGCGGATTGGCGAGGACTTGGGGCTCTCCGAGGACGAGGTTGCGAAAAACCTGGTGTTCACCGGCGAAAAGGTTGGCGATCACGTCAGGGTCGCGATGAACCCGACCGATGCCATCAACTGGTTCGGCAAGGCGCCGCCGGACCTGTCGCTGGAAGCGCGCGCGCGTGGCGCGGACTGGATCTACACCTACCTCAATTCGTTCTATGTCGACGAGGATCGGCCGCTGGGCTGGAACAACACGCTTCTGCCGGGAGCGTCGATGCCGCATGTGTTGTGGCAGTTGCAGGGGTCGCAGATTCCGGTGACCGAGCCGAAGAAGAAAGATGGTCAGGGCCACGAGATGCAGTGCGAGGCCGGTGAATTCCAGACGCAATGCGTCACCGGATTCAAGATACCCGAAACGCGCACGGGACAGATGAGCGCAGCCCAGTACCGCCAAGCGACGCGCGATATCTCCGCTTTCCTGCAATATGCGGGCGAGCCGGCGGCCTTGACGCGGCAGTCGATGGGCGTTTGGGTGGTGCTGTTCCTGGCCGTGCTGACGCTCCTGGCATGGCTGCTCAAGCACGAATACTGGCGCGACGTACACTGAGGATGCGGTGACCTGAGGCAACCGGCCGATGGCATCGATGACCGACGCGTTTGCGGCGGTCGGGGGGGCGAGATGGCTGCGAATCCACGTTTGCGTAATGTGTTGACCTTGTTTTCCTCGCGTGACTGCGTGGTCTGCCATCGGGTCCGTCTCGTGCTGGCCGCGAAAGGGGTCACCTATGAACTGGTGATCGTCGATCCGGCGCATCCGCCCGAGGACCTGGTTGATCTCAACCCCTACCACTCGGTACCGACCCTGGTCGATCGCGACCTGGTGCTGTATGCCGCGTCGGTGGTCACCGAATTCCTCGACGAGCGCTATCCGCACCCGCCGTTGATGCCGGTCGATCCACTGGCGCGCGCACGACTGCGGCTAGCGATGCTGCGCATGGAGCACGAATGGGTGCCGCACGTGCAAGCCATCCAGACCGCCAGCAAGGCGCCCGCCGAAGCTGCGCGCAAGCGTCTGCGCGAATTAGTGATCGCGGCCCTGCCATTGTTCAAGGCCAGCAAATTCTTCCTCAATCCGGAGATGAGTCTGGCCGATTGCGCGATGGCGCCGATCATCTGGCGACTGCCGTCGCTGGGGATCGCGTTGCCGAAGGAGTGCAAGCCGATCGAGGATTACGGCATGCGCATCTTCCGCAACCCCGGATTCACGCGCAGCTTGACCCCGGAGGAAAAGGCGCTACGCGAGCCGCTCGCGTGACGGCGATTGCGCATCGCATGATTGAATCATGAGCCTGCCCAAGCCATGAGCGACCAGGCTCCCGCGATGACGTCCAATCGCCCGTACTTGCTGCGCGCGATCCACGAGTGGATCATCGAAAACAACATGACTCCGCATCTGCTTGTCGATGCCCGGCAAGAAGGCGTGCGTGTGCCGGCGCAGGCGATCAAGGATGGGCGTGTGGTGCTCAACATTGCCACGCGTGCGGTAAACCAGTTGGAATTGGGCAACCAGGAAATCCATTTCCTGGCGCGCTTTGGTGGCGTCAGCCAAGCGATTCGGGTGCCATTGGCGGCGGTGCTGGCGATCTACGCGCTGGAAAGTGGGCAGGGCATGGCCTTGCCGGCCGAGACGTCCGACGCCGCAACAGTTGGTGCAGAACCGGGCAGCGAAGAACGGGGCGGCGAAGAACCGGGCAGCACCTCTGCGCGTCCGCTACTCAGTGCGGTGCCGGCGCACCCCTCGTCCACGCAGGACGATGATGCCGGCGAATCGGGCGAGCCTCGCGGTGCCGACGCGGACAGGCCGGGCCGTGATCGCCCGCCGCGCCCGCCACATTTGCGGGTGATCAAGTAATTGGGCGACGCTTCGACTCTGGCGATTGACCGCGCGCGCGCGACCGGATTGCCGTTTTTTCCCATGGATTGCGTTATCTTGAGCAATCGTTGCGCGTTGAATGGTTGGCGCCGCCGTGCGTCTGCCAGCCAGCCGCCGTCATCCTGTCAGGGGCTGTCAGCATGAAATTGATTTTTCCCAATGGCGAGCATTCGCAGGTGCTGCTCAACAAGGGCGCCAACCGGATTGGCTCGGCGCCGGACAACGGCGTGGTACTGGACAAGCCCGGCGTCAAGCCGTTGCATTGCGTCATCCAGCAAACCAGCGCCGGCGTCAATCTGCAGGTGCCACCGACTGGTGGCGCAGTGACGGTGAACGAGACGCCGGCGCATGAAATGATCGCGCTGCGTTCTGGCGACACCATCACCATCGCCGGCATCGTGATGCGCATCGCGGCGATGGACGCACCACGTGCGCAAAGCGGCGGGCCGACGGCACCGATGCCGTTAGATATGGGTGAGGACAATGGCGCCACCCGCATGCGCATGGCGGTGCCCAAGTTCATCCTGCGCGGCGTGTCCGGTCCGGTGTTTGGCAAGGTGTTTGCAGTCGCCGGCCCGACAGTGATTGGCCGCGCCCCTGAATGCACGATCCCGGTGACGGTAGACGAGATCTCGCGCCGACACGTGCAGCTCAAACCAACGACGGATGGCGTGAATGTCGAGGATCTGGGCTCGGCCAATGGCACCTTCATCAACGGCCAGCGCGTGACCACGGGCTTCATGAAGGGCGGCGACGAGCTGCGGCTGGACTCGGTGCGCTTCATGCTGGTTGCGCCAGGCGAGGAAGTGGCCAGCACGCGCAAGCCCGACTCCAGCGCGCCCGCGCGCGGCAATGCGACCAACAAGGGTGTCTGGATCGCGCTGGCGGTGGTGCTGGCAGTTGCGATCGTGCTCGGGGTCATGCTCACGCGCTGAGCTTCCCGAGACATCGCGATCACGCGCGTTGCAACGAGCCGCTCAAGAGGCTGAATCGAAGCGCATCGAAAGATCGATTGCCTGCACATGTTTGGTCAGCGCGCCGATCGAAATGCAATCCACGCCAGTGCGCGCAATCTCGCGCAAACCTTCCAGTTCGACCCCGCCTGAGACTTCCAGCCGCACCGACCCCGCACTGCGCCGCACCGCTTCGCGCAAGTCCGCCAGGCTGAATTCGTCCAGCAGGATGCGTTCGGGCCGGGCCGCCAGTGCCTCGTCGAATTCTGCCAGCGTTTCCACTTCCACAATCAATGCCACCCCCGGATGCAGCGCGCGGCCGCGCACCACGGCCGCTGTCAGCGAGCCGGCGGCGAGGATGTGGTTTTCCTTGAGCATCATCGCGTCGAACAGGCCAAGCCGGTGGTTGCAACCGCCGCCGGCGCGAACCGCATATTTCTGCGCAAGTCGCAGTCCGGGCAATGTCTTGCGTGTGTCCAGGATGCGCGTATCTGTGCCGGCGACGGCATCCACGTACGCAGCGGTCGTGGTCGCTGTCGCCGACAGCGTTTGCAGAAAATTCAGAGCGGTGCGTTCACCGCTGAGCAGGGCGCGGGCCCGACCACGCAACTGGCATAACACGCGGCCGGCCTGCACACGCTCGCCTTCGTGCACGTCCCAGACGATGACCAGGTCTGGATCGAGCGCGCGAAACACCGCGTCGAACCAGGGTCGACCCGCGATGACGGCAGTCGCCTGCTTGCACAGCACATGGGCGTCGCATGGCACATCCGGCAGCAAGTCGGCCGTGACGTCGCCGCTGCCAAGATCCTCGCGCAGCGCCTTGGCCACGTCTTCATCGATGCTCGCCTGCGCAGGCGCAGTGAGATGCGAATGGCAGCCTGACGTTAGGGAATCGGACATGCGGGCAGTGTAGCGATCCGGCGTAACTACCGCCTGCGTTCGATTGCGCCGAACGTGCAACGCTGTCTACTGATGCGGATGCCGCAGAGACCGGATTACTTCAAGCGCTGCGAACTGCGGTCGGCTGCTCGCCGCGCAATTGCGCCAGAACGCTGGCCAGCGCGCGCTTGAGCAGGTTTGCATCCTCCAGCACGCTGGACAGGCCTTGCTCGATCTCGCTGGCCAATTGCTCGGGCCTGCGTTCGGCGATCTTCAAGCCGTTGCGGTTGACGAACATGCAGCGGCCCGAATAGGGGCTGACCCACGATAGCCGCCCGCGCTCGCGCAGATCGGCATCGGCAATCCCGAACTCGAACCAGGTCCCCGGGCGCAATGCGCGGATGCGCTCGAGCAATTGCGCGTCGACATCTTGCGGTTGCGGTTGGTCCTCGATCGCCGCCGGGTCGGTGGCGATGGCGCCAGGCGCGCGCGCCGCCGGCGGTTCCTGCTCAAGGAACACGGGCGCGGCCAGCTCGCCCATCCGGTAATGCAGGAATTGCTGCAGTTCGCCGATCAACTGGCGCACTTCGTTGTCCTGGTAGGCCACCGTCGACAAGCCCTGACGCAGTTGCACTTCCATCACCGGCAGCAGCGCACGCAGGCGCAATTGCTCGACCCGGTCGGTGCCGGCGGTGACGCACCACACCAGCGATTCGGCGAACTGTACCGCTTCGCGATACGAGGTCGATTGCGCACCCTGGCGCAACCACAACAGCACCAGGCAGTTGGCCCACGGGTGCGTGATCAGGTAACTCACCCAGGCTGGTGCCGGCGCCCGCGCAAGAATAGCCGAGACGGTCTGGTGAACCTCGCGCCGTGCGTGCCACAGGCGTTCCCGGCCGGCGGTGGCCTCCACCGCGCGTTGTTCGGCCAGTTCGGCGCGGCGACGCTGGATGTCCAGTTGGCCGCGCAATTGGGTGATGGTGCGTTCGGCATCCTCGACGCGCTCGCTGCTGGCGATCTGCCGCAGCGAGTGTTGCAGTTCATCGAGTAAGGCATGTTGCGGATCGACGCGCGGACACCAGCCGATCGCCTGTTCAACGATCAGGTCGAGCAGTTGACGCAAGGGATGCGCGGTTTCGGCCAGCATCCCGGGCTGCTGCAGCGAGGCCCGCATCACTGGTAGCAACAGGGTCTGCATGACTGGCTGCATCGGTTGCGGCACGGTGGTGTCGCGCGACAGCGCATCGAACACGCGACCGACGATATCCACGGTTGCGGTTTGCTGCGGGCTCGGCGGCAGGCCGTGTTCGGCGTAGCGCGCCTCGGCCAGCAATTGCGCGGCCAGCATGCGCGGTGGCGGCGGTGGCTGGTCGGTGGACCGTGCGCACAGTCGCGCCATCGCCTGCTCCAGCATTTGCGATGGTGCGTTTGCGGATTCGGGCGCCGGGTTGGGGATCGCCGATGCAGTCGCGGAATCCGTGCCGCTTGGTGCGCTCGTCGCAGTGTCGGCAGTCGATGGTCGCGTCAACAGGACGCGCAAAGCCGCCAACAAATCGCGTTCCTGCTGACTGATCGCGGCCGCAGCGGTGGTCGAGGACGCGACCGTCGAGGCTTCACTCATCGGCGGGAGCGAGGCCGTTGTGGTAGCCGGCGATGCCGCCATGTCCACATGTCGCGGCGTCGAGGACTGCGGCGCACTCCGAGTGCGGGACGCTTCGCGAGTCTGACGCGGGTTCAAGGTTGCCAGCACGCCGGCTGCGGCCAGTCGCACGTTCATCTCAGAGTAGGCCGGTTCTAGTGCACCGAGCACCTGGCGTTCGAACAGCTTGTAGATCACCAATCGGGTTTGCAGATCGACGTCGAGATCGCGCGCGGCGTCGCCAAACACTTGGCCGATCCGCAACGGTCCGAGCGGATTGCTGAGCCCATCCATTAGCGGATCGCCGAGCAGAAAGCCGATGCGTTGGGTCAGCGTATACAGCGGTCCAGACAGGCGTTGCGCGGTGCGCGTGGCCATGCCATTGATTGCGAGATCTTCCTCAAGGTCTTCCGGCGCGACCAGCGAGAGCTGCGCGTATAGCGGATGCACTGGTTCGTCGGCCATAGCTGGACGCGCCTGCCCCAAGCCGAGCAGCAACATCTCTTGCAACTCTCCGCGCTTGCGCCGGCATTCGCGCAGCGAAACGAAATAACGCTGCTGCGATTCGCCGTTGGTGGCGTGCTCGCTCATCTCAAACAGGGTGTCGTCTACGGCGTCGAACAAGGCCGTCACCGGGCCACGCAGATGCTGGCGCAGGCACTCGATCATCTCGCGCATCAGGCGCACGACGCTTGCGGCCGGCAACGGGCGGAGCGATTCGCTGCTCATGCGCGCAGCGATGACGGAGACGGGGACATTTTCAGACACTGCTGCGTGGGGGATGGCAACAGAATAGGTCGACTCACCCGGGGAAATCCGTGACCTGGGTAGTGGAAATGGATTCGTCAGCAAGCAGGACCGGAATGCCATCATCAATCCGATAGGCAATGGCGCGATCGCGGGTTAGTAAACCTTCGCGCAACGGTTCCACTTGCATGCTGCCATCGGCCCGCCGCAGACTGCCCGCAGAAACGGCTCGATTGAGCGCTTCCAGACTCGGGCCATCAAGCCAATGCAGAGGCTGACGGGTGGTCGGGCAACACAGGATGTCGAGCAGTCGTTTGTCCACGGGAATTCCGGTCGGGCCGATCGGGATTTTGTATTGGTTTCCCGCCATTTACAATCGCTTTTTAATCGGATGCGCGATATGCCGGCTGCTGATACCAAGGTGAATGTTCTCAATCCCGTGATCGGCGTGGTGATGGGTTCGCGTTCGGACTGGGACACTTTGCAGCACGCTGCAGCCCAGCTTGAAGCATTGGGCATCGCGCACGAAGTGCGCGTGGTATCGGCGCACCGAACCCCCGATTTGCTCTTTGACTATGCCGCCAAAGCGGCAGAGCGCGGATTGCGCGCGATCATCGCCGGTGCCGGCGGCGCGGCGCACCTGCCCGGCATGCTGGCGGCAAAAACGCGGGTGCCGGTGCTGGGCGTTCCGGTGCAATCGAAAATGCTCAACGGGATCGATTCGCTGCTCTCGATCGTGCAAATGCCGGCCGGCATTCCTGTTGCGACCTTCGCGATCGGCGCGGCGGGTGCGGCCAATGCAGCATTGTTCGCCGCCGCCTTGCTCGCGCACGACCACGCTGCCGTGCGTGAAGCGCTGGAAGCATTCCGCCAGCAACAGACCAACGAGGTTCTGAGTCGGCCGGATCCGCGCGCGTGAGCACGGTCGGCATTCTCGGCGGCGGCCAGCTTGCGCGCATGCTGGCCATCGCAGGTGTGCCGTTGGGTTTGCGCTTTCTGGTTCTGGACGCGGCCGAGGATTCCTGCGCCGCGCACTGCGCGCCGCTGCTGCGCGCCGATTATCGTGACCAGGCCGCACTCGCCGAATTCGCAGCGCGGGTGGATGTGGCAACGTTCGATTTTGAAAACGTGCCGGCCGATGCAGCGCGGTGGCTCGCCGAGCGTTGTCCGGTGTTTCCGAATCCGCGCGCGCTGGCCACGGCTCAGGATCGCATCGAGGAAAAAACCCTGTTTCGCGAACTGGACATTCCGGTGCCGACATTCGCCGACGTTGATTCGCGCGAATCGCTGGATGCGGCAATCAAGACGATCGGATTCCCATGCATCCTCAAGACTCGGCGCCTGGGCTACGACGGCAAGGGACAATTTCGGATCAAGAGCTCCGCCAGCGGTGACGGCAAAGATGTGACCGACGACGCCGACGCGAATCCAGACGCCGCCTGGGCTGCACTCGGCGCGCAAGCGCAGACAGTCGGATTGATTCTGGAGGCGTTCGTGCCATTCGAACGCGAGCTGTCGGTCATCGCCGTGCGCGGTCGCGATGGCGAGTTCAGGCACTGGCCGCTGACCGAAAACTGGCACGATCACGGCATTCTTTCGGCGAGTCTTGCTGGCGCGGAAGTCGAGTCGCAAATAGCGGCGACCGCAGTGGAATACGCGCGCCGCATTGCCGAACGTCTCGACTACGTGGGCGTATTCGCGCTGGAATTGTTTCTCGCCGATGGCCAGCTTCTGGCCAACGAGATGGCGCCGCGCGTCCACAACTCGGGGCACTGGACAATCGAAGGGTCGGAAACGTCGCAGTTCGAAAATCACCTGCGCGCGGTGCTTGGCCTGCCGCTGGGTAGTACGCGTCTGCTGGGCCACAGTTGCATGCTCAACTGGATTGGCGCGTTGCCCGATGCCAGCGTGGTGCTGTCGGATCCGTGTGGACACTGGCACGACTACGGCAAATCGCCGCGCGAAGGCCGCAAGGTGGGCCACGCCACCGTGCGCACACGATCGGCGGCGGAACTGGCAACGCGGCTGCATCAGATTGGGGCGGCACTCGGCCGCGAAGCCCAGGTGGCGCCGGTGGTTGCGCGACTGAAGGGTTAAAGCCCTCGCCTTGAAGGGGGAGGGCTTGGGTGTGGTGTCTGGACGTTGTCGTTGCAGTGGGCTGCGATCAACCCATGTTCTGGGAAACGAAATCCCAATTCACCAAGTTCCAAAATGCTTCGACATATTTTGGGCGCGCGTTGCGGTAGTCGATGTAGTAGGCGTGTTCCCACACATCGCAGGTCAGCAGTGGCTTGTCGCTGCCAGTGATAGGGGTGCCGGCGTTGGATGTGCTGACCAAGGCCAGTGAGCCATCGGCGCGCTGCACCAGCCAGCCCCAACCGGAGCCGAAGGTGCCGATGGCGGTCTTGGTGAACTCTTCTTTGAAACTCGCAAACGAGCCGAATGCCTTGGTGATTGCTTCGCCCAGCTTGCCGGAGGGCTCGCCGCCGCCCTTGGGCGAGAGGCAGTTCCAGTAAAAAGTGTGGTTCCAGACTTGCGCGGCGTTGTTGAACATCCCGCCTTGCGCCTTGCGGATGATGTCTTCCAGCCCCATGTCGGCGAAGTCGGTGCCCTCGATCATCTTGTTGAGATTGTCCACGTAGGCCTTGTGGTGCTTGCCGTAGTGGAATTCGAGGGTTTCGGCCGAGATGTGCGGTTCCAGCGCGGTCTTCTCGTACGGCAGGGCGGGCAATTCGATCGACATGGGGAAACTCCTTCGTCGTGGACGGGGCACGGTTTGCATGCAGGGCTTACAATTCTATCAGCACAGGGGGGGCGACCGCCCGCACATTCAGACCAAATTCAAGCGTGCGCGCCGTGATGGCGTGCATCGACGACAAGGAGACTCATATGAACGTACTGGACCGGATCCAATCCGAGCTCGACAGGCATCCAATCGTGTTGTTCATGAAGGGTACGCCGCAGTTTCCAATGTGCGGATTCTCCAGTCGCACCGCGCAGGCGCTGAAGGAATGCGGGGCGAAGGTGCATGCGGTCAACGTGCTGGAGGATCCCGAAATTCGCGCCAACCTGCCGCGTTATTCCGACTGGCCGACGTTTCCACAACTCTTCATCAACGGCGAGTTGATTGGCGGTTGTGACATCGCGCTGGAGTTGCACGAAAGCGGTCAGCTCAAGTCGATGGTGGCTGACGTCAACAAGGCCGCGTGACGGACTGGCGATGAGTGAAGTGCCCCACGATTCGTGCGCGCCGCAACGGATTGCATTGCCGCGGTTGGACCAAGGTGCACTCGCCGGACGCGTGATCCTGATCACCGGCGCGCATGGCGCGCTGGGCGAAGCGGCGTCACTCGCGTGCGCGCGCGCTGGTGCTACCGTCGTGCTGCTCGGTCGGCGAGTACCCAAGCTCAATCGCGTCTTCGATGCGGTGGCTTCGATCGGGCCGGAACCGGCGATTTATCCGATGGATCTGCTCGGCGCCACGCCGCAGGATCACGCCGATCTCGCCGCGCGCATCGAGGCCGAATTCGGACGGCTCGACGGAATCTTGCACACCGCGGCAGAGTTTCGCGGCCTGACGCCGATCGAGAACACTGATCCGGTCGACTTCTTCAACGCGTTGCACGTCAACGTCACCGCACCGTTCCTTCTCACTCGTGCCTGCTTGCCGTTGTTGCGCCGTGCGCCCGACAGCGCGGTGGTGTTTGTGCTGGACGATCCGAGCCGCATCGGTCGGGCCTATTGGGGCGGCTATGCGGTGGCGAAACACGCACTGGATGGATTACGCAAGGTGCTGGCCGACGAACTGGAAAACTCCAGCGTGCGAGTCGCGGCCCTGCAGCCCGGCCCAATGCACACCGCATTGCGCGCCAAGGCCTTCATGAACGAGGCGCCCGATCAGTGGCCGAAAGCGAGCGCGTATGCGCAGGCCTGCGTGCATCTGTTGTCGGCCGCTGGTGCGGATCAACGTGGCAAGATCTGGTCGCCGCAACCAGACGCCCAATCCAACCCACATCGATCCGCGCAAACGGCATCGGCCCGTAACGACAATCACAGCAAGGCGCAGGCATGACTACGCTGTCGGCGGCACTGCTGCTGTTCCTGATCCTCGACCCGTTGGGCAACATTCCGGTGTTTCTCGGCTTGCTGCGGCCACTGCCGCCGGCGCGTCGACGCATCGTGCTGGCGCGTGAGTTGGTGATCGCCCTGCTGGTGCTGATGGCGTTTCTGTTCGGCGGCAAGTACGTGCTCGCAGCGATGCACCTAAGGCAGGAATCGGTCAGCATCGCCGGTGGGATCGTGTTGTTCCTGATCAGCTTGCGGATGATCTTTCCGACCAGTGAAGGATTGTTCGGCGACGTGCCCGATGGCGAACCCTTCATCGTGCCGATGGCGATCCCCCTGATCGCCGGCCCGTCCGGGATGGCGGCGGTAATGCTGATGAGCAATTCGAATCCGCAGCGCAACGCCGAGTGGAGCATCGCGCTACTAATCGCTTGGGCGGCCACAGCAGTGCTGCTGTTTTCCGCGACGTATCTCTACAAGCTTCTGGGCAAGCGGGTGCTGGTGGCGGTGGAGCGGCTGATGGGGATGCTGCTGGTCGCGATCTCGGTGCAGATGCTGCTCGACGGCATCGCCGTGTATTTGCACGCGGCGCCGGCGCCGTAACGACAAATCAGGCCAGATTCGCACTGAAAAACAATGCTCAAGTGATTGATTAATAGAAATATAACTAGGATCTCGCAGGCAATTTGCGAAAGTCCAAAACCTGTCACATTTGGCGGGTAAGCTGTTAATCTATAGTTAATCAAGCGCGTCGGGGCTCTCGCGCGACTTGTCCCAGCAAAAACCAAGGCAAATCAGGCGGTGGACGAAGGCGTCTGCCAGTAGCGGTGCAGCGCGCACCATCATCCACCAGGGTCAACACCATCATGAATCGTACGCACCGGGTCCGACTGTCCCGCTTGTCTCTCGCTCTCGTCGTGGCGCTCGCCACTGCGCCTGCATTCGCGCAAGACACCGCATCCTCGATGAGCGGCCATGTCGTCGCCACCGATGGTCACGCCGTCGCTGGTGCGCAGGTCACCATCACGCATACGCCATCGGGCACGGTCACTCGAGCCACCACCGATGCCAGCGGTCGTTACGTCGCGCGCGGCCTGCGCGTGGGCGGCCCGTACACGGTGCTGGTCACCAAGGACGGCATCAGCGATACCGAAAACGACATCTACCTCGCGCTCGACAAGGAAGGCTCGGTTGATGCGCAACTGGCAATGGGCGGCGCGACCGCCGCCGATGCCGTCAATCTGGAAGCGATCAAGGTCACCGGCGTGCGCAACGCAGCCGTATTCTCACGCGACAACAAGGGCCTGGATACCAGCCTGAGCCGCGCTGATCTCGACAACGCGCCGACGCCGGGTCGCTCGATCCAGGATATCGCGCGACTGGATCCGCGCGTCAACATCACCGACCGCAACCGTGGCGAGATTTCGGCGCTTGGCCAGAACAGCCGCATGAACAACATCAGCGTCGACGCGGTCGGCGTCAACGATCCGTTCGGAATCGAACCCAACGGGCTGCCGTATGTGGGCACGCCGATCTCCGAGGACAGCATCCAGGCCTACAAGATCTCGACCGCAAACTTCGATGTCACCAACCGTCGCTCGGTCGGTGTCAACATCAATGCGGTGACCAAATCCGGCAGCAACGATTTCCATGGATCGGTGTACTACGCTTTCAAGGACGCCAAACACTTGGTCAGCGAAGAGCCCAACACGTTCAAAGGCTTCGAGCGCCAATGGACAGCGGGCGCAACCTTCGGTGGTCCCATCATCAAGGACAAGCTGTTTTTCTTCCTCAGCTACGAGGAAAGCAAGACCATTGCGCCGGGTCCCGACTACGGTCCGGTGGGCGCGAACGTCACCAATCAAATCAACGGCCTGACCCAGGCCGATATCGATCGCATCATCCAGATTGCCACAGCCAAGGGCTTGCGCCCGGGCGACCTTGGCTCGGCCAATGTCAATATTGATAGCAAGCGCCTGCTAGGCAAGATCGACTGGAACATCAACGATGCGCATCGTCTGAGCTTCCGCTACAACCGCGTGCGTGAAGTGGAGCCGGTACTTACCGGATTCAGCAGCAGTGGCATATCGCTATCGAGTTACTGGTATGCGCGCAACCGCAGCAACGATAACTACGTGCTGAACCTGTATGACGACTGGAGCGACTCGTTCTCGACCGAAGGCAACATCTCCTACGCCGACTACAACGTGTTGCGCGACGGTCTGAACGGCGACCAGCCGCAAGTCTTCATCAACTTGGGCAGGAATGCCCTCGGTCAGTACAACAACACCAGCCCATATGTGGATTTGGGCGAGGAGCAGTTCTCGCACTACAACGTGCTGGGCGTTAAGACCTGGAACGCATTCCTGGCGGGCACGTTGTACGCAGGCGATCACACCTTCAAGTTCGGTGGCGACTTCCAGCAGGACAAGTTCTACAACCTGTTTGGTCGCACCGAGTTCGGCGCCTACACCTTTAATGGCATCGACAATTTCGCCAATGGCGTCTATCGCCAGTTTGATCTGTACCAGCCGGCGCCGGGTTACACGCTGGCTGATGTCGCCGCACGCTGGACGTTGCGCCAGTACGGCTTGTTTGCCGAGGATACTTGGCAAGTCAACGACAAGTTGTCGGTGCAGTACGGCTTGCGCTATGACGTGCCCAAGACTAGCGATGCGCCGCCCTACAATGCGTGCTTCGCGACGGCACGGCATGCGCCGGATCCATTGAACACCACTTGCCCGAATGGCGGTTTCGGCTTTCCCAACAACACCACGATTGACGGCAACAGCGTCATCCAGCCGCGCTTCTCATTCAACTACGCGTTCGCGACAGAGCGGCCGACCCAGTTGCGCGGCGGCGTCGGCCTGTTTCAGGCGAACACATTGGGCGTTTGGTTGACCAATCCTTACCAGAACAACGGTCTGACCGTTTCGACGTATTCAGTGCGCAATCCCACTGACAACCCGGCGATATCCGGGCAATTCCCCTTTAGCCCCGATCCCTTCAACCAGAACGTTCCCCCGCCCCGCAGTAGCCAGATGGTAGTGGACACGCTGGATCCAAATTTCAAGCAGCCGACCGTCTGGAAGGCCAGTCTTGCGATCGATCATGAACTGCCTTTCTGGGGCACGGTCGCATCGGCCGAATGGCAGGGGATCAAAGTCAGAGACGCGGTCTATTATCGGAACCTCAATATCGGTGATCCCACGGGCGTGCTACCCGACGGACGCAACAGTTACTACTGCCTTGGCGCGGGCGGCACGATCGGCACGTCATCGAGCAGGAATCGTTGCAACGCGAATTCCTCGTTCGGCCAAGCCATCACCGTCTTGGACAACACCAGCAAGGGTTTCGCCAGCTTCTTCACCTTTGCCTTGCGCAAGCCGTTTTCCGACAACTGGTCGGCATCGGTCAGCACCACCATCGGCAAGGCCACTGAAGTCAATCCGGCGACGTCTTCGCAGGCTAGCTCCAACTTCAGCAACAACGTGTGGGTGAATCCGAACGAAGACATCGCCAGTGAATCGAATTACTCGATTCGCCAGCGCCTGAACGCGTCGCTGACGTGGCAGCACCATTTCTTCGGCAACTATGTCACCTCGTTCTCGGCGTTCTACGATGGCCACTCGGGCGCGCCATACAGTTGGACCTTCGGCAACGACGCCAATGGCGATTCCTACAGTCGCGACTTGGCGTTCGTGCCCAATCGTGGCGACGTGCAGTTTGCGACTGGCACCACGGCGGCACAGATCGATCAGTTTTACGACTTCATCGCGCACGACTCGTATCTGGCCGGCCACGCCGGCGGCATTACCGACCGCAACGGAGCTCGTTCGCCGTGGATCAACCAAATTGACCTGAGCTTCCGTCAGCAAGTGCCTGGTTTTGGCGATCAGAAGGGTGAGTTGCGGCTGGACGTGTTCAACTTCCTCAATGCGTTGAACAAGAAGTGGGGCCAGGAACGCCGAGTCGGCTTCCCGTTCACTCGCGACTTGGCCAACTACGCGGGCGTGGATCCGGTTACTGGCAAGTACATCTACTCGCTACCGAAGGATGCCAACGGCAACTACGCACCGGGCCAGTTGATCACCTATGACGACAACGCGATCTCGCGCTGGTCGGTGCTGGTGACATTGCGTTATAGCTTCTGATCCATCCGAGAAACTGCGCTAAGACAACGGCCGGATTTCCGGCCGTTATCTTTTTCGTGGATGAATATCCAAAGGCCACCCTTACGCTATTCGGCGCGCATGCTAGATTTCAATCCATCCCGCTCGACTTCAGGTTTGTCCATCAATGACTGCAACATCCGAAGAAGCCACCGATACGCCGATGACCACCGATCGCATGCCAACCAACAACGCGCTGGTGACGCCGCGCGGTGGTGGTCTAGATGTTCTATCGCGCGAGGAGATTGTGCGCCTGCACGATGTGTCCAGTGGCGGACTGCACGACCTGTTTCGACGCTGCGCACTGGCAGTGCTGACCACCGGCAGCCATTCGGATGATCCGCGCGCCACGCAGGACCTGTATCCGGATTTCGACATCCAGATTCGCCAGCACGATCGCGGCATCAAGATCGAACTGCTGAACGCGCCAGGTAGCGCATTTGTCGATGGCGAAATCATTCGCGGCGTCGCGCAACTGCTGTGCGCGGTGGTGCGCGACATCGTCTACACCGATATTGAAATCGAGAGCGGGCACTTCGACCTTGACAATCCGGAAGGCATTACCTCGGCTGTGTTCGAGATCCTGCGCAATGCGCGCGTGCTCAAGGCCAACGTCGACCCGAATCTGGTGGTGTGCTGGGGCGGTCACTCGATTTCGCGCGAGGAATACATCTACACCAAGGCGGTCGGTTACGAACTCGGCCTGCGCGGACTGGATATCTGCACTGGCTGCGGGCCGGGCGCGATGAAGGGGCCGATGAAGGGCGCGACGATCGCGCACGCCAAGCAGCGCCGCCTGCACAACCGTTACATCGGCATCACCGAACCCGGCATCATCGCGGCCGAATCGCCCAATCCGATCGTCAATCAACTGGTGATCATGCCGGACATCGAGAAGCGGCTGGAGGCATTCGTGCGCCTCGGCCACGGCATCGTGATCTTTCCGGGTGGCGTCGGCACCGCAGAGGAAATCCTGTATTTGCTCGGGTTGCTGCTGCATCCGGATAACGCGGACGAGCCGTTTCCTCTGGTGTTGTCGGGGCCGAAGGAATCGGTGGCGTATTTTGAGCAAATCGATCGCTTTTTGCGCCTGTGTCTGGGCGATGGCGTCGCTAGCCACTTCAAAATTATCGTCGACGATCCAGTTGCAGTCGCC
>JBBQQH010000060.1:0-18045 GCA_038216155.1 Lysobacterales bacterium | reverse complement strand
TTGCATCGGCGCCGCCGCCGACCTGATCCGGCACGGCGCGCAGGATGTGATGTTCGCCGGTGGCGGGGAGGAGCTGCACTGGGGCATGACCTCGCAGTTCGACGCGATGGGTGCGCTGTCGCACGGCTACAACGACACGCCGCAAGCGGCGTCGCGGCCCTACGATGCGGGGCGCGACGGATTCGTCATTGGCGGCGGTGGCGGCATCCTGGTGCTGGAAGAATTCGAACATGCGAAAGCGCGCGGCGCATGCATCCATGCCGAACTCGTCGGTTACGGCGTGACCTCCGATGGCGCTGACATGGTCGCACCGTCCGGCGAAGGCGCGGTGCGCTGCATGCGGATGGCGCTGCAGAACGTGACTGCGCCGGTCGATTACCTCAACACCCATGGCACAGCGACGCCGCTCGGCGACGTCGTCGAGTTGCAGGCGGTGCGCGAGGTGTTCGGCAATGAAGTGCCGCCGCTGTCCTCGACCAAGTCGCTGACCGGGCATTCGCTGGGCGCGGCCAGCGTCCACGAGGCGATCTACAGCCTGCTGATGCTCAGGGATGATTTCATGGCCGGATCGGCCAACATCGACGAGATCGATCCGCGTGCCGAGGGCTTTCCGATCGTACGCGAGAGTCGCGAAACAAGGCTCGCCACGGTGATGTCGAACAGCTTCGGCTTCGGCGGCACCAATGCGAGCTTGGTGTTTTCGCGCGTCTGACGTCTGTCTTTCTGGCCGGATCCTTTCCCTGGATCCCGTTGATTCATTTTCGACCTGTTGCGAGTGCCACTCCCATGACATCCATTCCCGCTGTTTCGAAACGACGGAACTCCACGATCGGCGAGGAAGTCGCCAACAGCGTCAGCCACGGTCTGGGTCTGTTGCTGGCCATCATTGGATTGCCCTTCCTGATCGTCAATGCGGCGCACACGGGCAGCACGTCGTCGATCGTCGGCGCGGCGATCTTCGGCAGCACCATCATCCTGCTGTAACTTGCGTCAACCCTGTATCACGCGATACCCCATCGGCGCGCGAAGGTTGTTCTCCGCATGCTGGACCACGGCGCTATCTATCTCCTGATCGCCGGAACCTATACGCCCATCACCCTTGGCGTCCTGCGCGGTGGCTGGGGCTGGGCCATGCTTGGCGCGGTCTGGACCCTGGCGTTGGCGGGTCTGGTCTTCAAAGCCTTCGCCGGGGCCCGTTTCCACCGGTTGTCTACCGTGCTGTACTTGGCAATGGGGTGGCTGGCAGTGATAGCGATCCGCCCGCTATGGCTGCATATGGCGCCAGCGGGCCTGATCTGGCTTCTGGGCGGTGGCGTTGCCTATACCCTGGGAGTGGTGTTCTACGTGTCGCATGAAAGACTTCGATACAGCCATTTCATCTGGCACCTGTTCGTTCTCACGGGCACCGGTTGCCACTTCTTCGCAGTCCTTCTTTACGCTTCGTGACGGTGGCGCCGCGCATGTTTGCGACGGCATTCACGGGCAGCGACAACTGCGGAGTGAGTGATCGCTGATCACGCGCTTTCAGGGACAATTCCTGCTTCAGGCCCGCGCGCCCGACAACTGCATCCCCTGCTCGCCATGCCAGTAGCCGTTGCGTGCGCCGATCCGTGGCGGCGGTTGCGGGGCATCGCGGACGCGATCGAAATGGGTGACGACTTCGGCCATGCCATCGGCCTGCGGATACAGCCGCAGGATGCCGACATCGAGGGCGCGCAAGATCGCAATTTCCGGGCCGAGATCGGTGATCTCCTCACCCTGGATCTGGATGCCGTTGATGCGCAGGAAGGGCTTGCCCTCGCGGGTGGCCAGCGGCATGCCGTCGGAATACTCGATGCAGCGGAATTCGCACTGGTCCTTGGCAACGTCGAGCGCACGGGCGGTGAAGCAACGGGCCGAAAACGCCAGCGGCAGGCGGCCGAAGGCGATCAGTTCCAGTTCTGGCATCGCGCGCTGTTCGGCCTGCATTGCCTCGCGCACCTCGCGCAGCAAGGCGTGGCCTAGTTCAACGCCCGGCACCCAGCGACACAAGCCGTCTTCGATCAGCAGCGCCAGCGCGCGGTGGTTGTAGATGTTGAGCGTCGGCCCGGCCACGAACGGCAGGCCGCGCTCGCGGCACAGTTGTACCGCCGACATGTCGTTGGCTTCGATCAGGAAGCGCGCATCGCCGACCAGCCGCTGCAGCATGCCCAGTTCCGATTCGGCCTCGATCAGGGCCAGCGATGACAGCACGATCTGCTTGCCTGACGCGGCCAGCTCGTTGGCGAGCGCAAGCCAATCGCTGGTGCGCAATTCGCGGCGCTTGCTGCACACGGTTTCGCCGAGATAGATGATGTCCACCGGCCACTCGACCGCTTCGCGGTAGAATGCCAGCACACGCTCGCGCGGCCAGAAATATTGCAGCGGTCCGAGGCTGAGTTTCATCGTCAATGCCATGCGCGGTGATAGGGGCCGAGAGTGGTCTGGTGGCCTTCGGAGAGTGCAGCCAGGGTGACCTGCGCGTCGGGACGCACCTGCCATGTCGCCGGCGCCAGTGCGTGCTGGTCGATTGCCTGCCGCCACACCTTGGTCACCGAGCCGACATAGGCCACGCCGCGCTGGCGTCCCTCGATCTTCAGCGCCGCGACACCGGCCTGCTTCAGACGCGGCAGCAACTCCAAGGTGTTGAGGCTGGTTGGTTCTTCCAGCGCATGGAAAATTTCGCCGCCGACGTCGAATCGGCCCTTGCACACGGTGGGATAACCGGCCGGTTCGGCCGGTTCGTAGCGGTCGACCAGTACATTGTTCAGGCGCACGCTGCGACGGCCGTCGCTGTGTTCTTCCCAGCGCACGAAATTTGCTGGCGAGCACACGCCGTGGCGATTGGGCGATGCGCCGGTGACGTAGCTGGAAAGCTGGCAGCGGCCCTCGACCATGATGCACAGGCTGCCGAACGCGAACACTTCCAGCGGTACCGGCGAGGCCGCGCACAGACGCTCGACCTGCTGCACCGACAACACGCGAGGCAGCACGGCGCGGGCGATGCCGAAGCGCTCGTGGTAATAGCGCAACGCCGCTTGCGTGGTCGCCGAGCCTTGCACCGACAGGTGCCGGTTCATCGTCGGGTGGGTGCGCGCAGCGTAATCGAGCACCGCGATTTCGGCGGCGATGATCGCATCGCAACCGGATTCGGCGGCCTTGTCCACGGCCACCTGCCACTGGCCCAGGCGCACGCTGTCCGGATAGGTGTTGAGGGCGAGGTAGACCTGCCGGCCACGGGCATGCGCGTAGGCGATGCCGCGACGCAGATCCGCTTCACTGAAGTTCAGGCCGGGGAAGGCGCGCGCGTTGGTCTGGTCGCGGAAGCCGGCATAGACCGCATCCGCGCCGCTGTCGACCGCAGCCATCAGGGCCGGCAGGTTGCCGGCGGGACAGACTAGTTGCATGGCGGCACTCCCTGTTGCGAACCGGTCGATCCTCGCCTGCCGGGCCTGCCGTGTCCTTGATCTGCGTCAGGTACAACGGCACGCAGGCGTTGCAGCATCCGGTCGTGCGTCACGCGAGTCCGCGCAGCCACTCAAACGAGGATCGATGTCATGAAATCGCTGCTGTTGATGGTTGTCCTGCTGGCCAGCGCGGGCACCGCCTACGGGCACGAAGCAAAGGCCGTTCGCGCCGCACCTGCTGAAAGCGCCAGCTCCGCCGAACAAGCGACGACGGCGGCCCGTCGCTGGCACGCCGATGCACCGTTGCAAGCGGGCATGGCTCGGGTACGCACCGCGTCCGACGCGCTGGCGCATCTGCAGCATGGCCATCTGGACGCCCGGCAAGTGCGCGCGTTAGCCGATGAAGTCACCGAAGCGGTGAACGACATGTTCGCGAACTGCAAACTCGATCCGGCGCCGGACGCCGCCCTGCATCCGCTGCTGGCCAGGATGTTGGCCGCCAGTCAGGCACTGCGCGAGCATCCGACCGACTTCATCCCGGTGTTTCAGGTTCGCGATGTGCTGGCGCGCTATTCCGAGTTGTTCGACGAAAGCAAGTTGTAGACTTGCACGAGCCGGATCGCGAAGATCCGCGTTTCATGTCGACGATTGCCGTGATTCCGATTCTCCAGCGAACAGCCGCTGCGCATCGCGATAGGCAAAACCCGATGCGAGGCCATCGAAGTTCCGGTCGATCAACAAGCGGGCGACCGCTTGATCGACCGCGCCCAGCGCCAGCGTGGCAAAGCGCGTCGCGGTACTGACCCGCGCCACCCCGATCCGGGCCAGTTCCTGCAAACTCGGTACGCCGGATATCGCAGCCACATTGATCGGTGCATCGATTGACTGCACCAGAGCTGCCAGCACGTCCCGATCGGCCAGGCCGATTGGAAAGATGCCATCGGCACCGGCCGCCAGGTACGCCTGCGCGCGGCGTATCGCGTCATCCAAGCCGGCTGCTGGATCAGACAAGTCCGGCCGCATCCACACGTCCACGCGTGCGTTGATCACGACGGGGATTCCGGCATCGTCAGCCGCAGTTCGCGCCGCGCTGATCCGCGCCGCCGACGCATCGATCGTGCGCAGCGGGCCGTGGCCCGGGAGGCTGTCTTCCAGATTGATACCGACCGCACCGGCAGCAATCGCTCCGCGCACCGTGGTGGCGACCGCAGCGGGCGTCTCGCCGTAACCGGACTCCAGATCCACCGTCACCGGCAAATCAGTGACCCGGGTGATCCGCGCCGTTGCTGCCAACACCTCGGCTAGTGGTGCCTGCTGACCGTCCTGATAACCCAGCGACCACGCCATGCCGGCGCTGGTGGTGGCAATCGCGGCAAAACCGTGACGTGCGAACAGGGCAGCGCTGCCGGCATCCCAGGCGTTGGGCAGCAACAGCAGGTTCGATCTGTCGTGCAGGTTGCGGAAGACGTGTGCCTTGGCGACTTGGGAAGCCATGTCCATCGTTGATCCATACGAGCTGAGGAATTGACTGGTGGCGAACCAAGCCGATGCCAGCGACTTGGGAAGGCATCCCTGACTGAGTCAAAGGATACCTACCCCAAGGTTCGCGAACCTTGTGCGGCAAGCCGGAGATCACACCGTCAGCGGATTCGGCTTGTCCGGATCAAGACCCCAAACCCCGATCGCGCGCTCGACATCCTGTTCGCTCATCACGCCGTCCTCGGCCAAGGCGGCGATCGCAGCATGCGCGATCCAGCGTGGGCCGACCTCGAAGAAAGCGCGCAGTGCTTCGCGGGTGTCACTGCGGCCGAAGCCATCGGCGCCAAGCACAGTGCAGTGCCGGCCGGCGGGCATGAACGCGCGTACCTGATCGCCCACGGCACGCACGTACTCGCTGGTGACAACGACCGGCCCGTGGTGATCGGTCAGGCACTGGGTGATGTAGGGCACGCGTTTGTGCTTCGGGTGCAGACGATTCCAGCGTTCGCAATCGACGCCATCGCGGGAAAGTTCACTGAAGCTCGGGCATGACCAGACGTCGGCGATGACGCCGAATTCCTTTTCCAGCAATTCAGCAGCCTCGATCGCGCAGCGCAGGGAACCTCCCGCACCGAGCAACTGCACGCGCGGTGTATGGGTCTTGCCGCTGTCTTTCACGGTGCCAGCACCGTTGTTGTTTCCGTTCCCAGTTCCCCGTTTCCCGTTGCCCGCCTTCAACAAATACATCCCCTTGATGATGCCGTCATAACAGCCGTCGGGCATGTCCGGGTGGTTGTAATTCTCGTTGGTGGTGGTGATGTAATAGAAAACGTCGCGCTGTTCCTCGTACATTTCCTGGATGCCCTTGTGCAGGATGACCGCCACCTCGTACGCAAAGGTGGGATCGTACGCGCGACAGTTGGGCACGGTGGCCGCCATCAGCGGCGAGGCGCAATCGTTGTGCTGCAAGCCTTCGCCGGGGAAACTGCAGCCGGCAGTGGAGCCGATCAGGAAGCCGCGCGTGTGCTGGTCGCCTGCGGCCCAGATCAGGTCGCCGACGCGGCGGAAGCCGAAGAACGAGTAGAACAGGAAGAACGGCAGCATCGGCTGGTCGGACACCGAATAACTGGTGCCGGCCGCGATCCACGACGACACGCCGCCGGCTTCGGTCATGCCTTGCTGCAATACCTGGCCGTCCTTGGCTTCGCGGTAATACATCAACTGATCCGAGTCCTGCGGCGTGTATTTCTGGCCACCCGGCGCGTAGATCGCGATCTGGCGAAACATACCCTCCATGCCGAACGTGCGGGCCTCGTCGACCACGATCGGTACTACGTGCGGCGCGAGTTGCTCGTTGCGCAACAGCAGGTTCATGCCGCGCACCAGCGCCATGGTGTTGCTGATCTCGCGCTCACCGGTGCTCTTGGTGATGCTCTCGAATTCCTTCAGGTCCGGCGCGCGCAGCGAGACCGAGGATTTTTCGCGACGCTGCGGCAGGAAGCCGCCGAGTGCGCGGCGGCGTTCGTGCATGTACTTCACTTCCGGCGAATCCTTGCCGGGGTGGTAGTACGGTACAGATTCGGGGCCGTCGCCTTCCAGTTGCTTGTCGTCGATCGGAATCTTGAAGCGGTCGCGAAAGACTTTGACAGCGTTGTGGTCCATCTTCTTGGCCTGGTGCGCGATATTCATCGACTCGCCGGCCGTACCCATGCCGTAGCCCTTGACCGTTTTAGCCAGGATCACCGTCGGCATGCCTTCGGTGCGAACTGCGGCGTCGTAGGCCGCATACACCTTGTGCGGATCATGGCCACCGCGATTGAGTCGCCATACGTCCTGATCGGACAAGTTGGCAACCATCGCGGCGGTCTGCGGATATTTGTTGAAGAAATGCTCGCGCGTGTACGCACCGCCCAGCGCCTTGCAGGCCTGATACTCGCCGTCCACGGTTTCCATCATCAGCTTGCGCAGCACGCCCTCGTTGTCGCGCGCCAGCAGCGGATCCCAATACGATCCCCAGACCAGCTTGATCACGTTCCAGTCGGCACCACGGAACACACCTTCGAGTTCCTGGATGATCTTGCCGTTGCCACGCACCGGGCCGTCCAGGCGTTGCAGGTTGCAGTTGACCACGAAGATCAGGTTGTCCAGATGTTCGCGCCCGGCCAGCGAAATGGCCCCCAGCGATTCGGGTTCGTCGGATTCGCCGTCGCCGAGGAAACACCACACCTTGCGGTCGGTCTTCGGCATCAATCCGCGCGCTTCCAGATACTTCATGAATTGCGCCTGGTAGATCGCCTGGATCGGCCCCAGCCCACAGGACACGGTCGGCACCTGCCAGTAATCGGGCATCAACCACGGGTGCGGGTAGGACGACAGCGCCATGCCCTGCGGATAACTGGCCTCGCGGCGGAAATTGTCCATCTGCTCGGCGCTCAGGCGCCCTTCGAGGAACGAACGCGCGTACAAGCCCGGGCTGGAATGGCCCTGATAACCGATCAGGTCGCCCGGATGGTCCTTGGAAGCCGCGCGCCAGAAATGGTTGAAGCCGACGTCGTACAACGTCGCCGACGAGGCAAAGCTGGCGATGTGACCACCGAGCTTGCCGGGCCGGCGATTGGCACGCACCACCATCGCCATCGCATTCCAGCGGATGATGCAACGGATCCGCCATTCCATCGCCGCGTCGCCGGGCGATTTCGCCTCTAAATGCGACGGGATGGTGTTGACGTATTCGGTGGTGGGAGAAAACGGCAAATAACCGCCCGCGCGGCGGGTTTCATCGACCAGTTTTTCCAGCAACTGGTGCGCGCGCTCGGTTCCGTCGGCGCTGATGACGGCTTCGATCGATTCGACCCATTCGCGGGTTTCGGTCGGATCAAGATCCTGGTCGAGAACTTCCTGGATCAATGCGTTCATCGTGTTTCTCCTTTGTGCTGATCGTGCGAGCCGTCAAACCGTGCCTTGCTTGAATGGGCCCGGTACGTCGACTTACGTCTGCGTTGTCGCCGCGCTGGGTTGATAGGTTCCCGGGATCGAACGGAACGCGATTGCCAATCGATTCCAGCCGTTGATGGCGATGATCGCCAGCGACAGATCGACCAGTTCTTTTTCACTGAAATGCTGGCGTGCTTCGGCGTACAGCGCGTCCGACACGTCGTTCTCCGAAATTCGGGTCAGCGCCTCGGTCCATGCCAGCGCCGCGCGTTCGCGCTCACTGTAGAACGGCGTTTCACGCCAGGCATCGAGCGCATATAGCCGCTGCTCAGTCTCGCCGCCAGCGCGGGCGTCCTTGCTGTGCATGTCAAGGCAGTACGCGCAGTGGTTGATCTGCGATGCGCGCATCTTCACCAATTCCAGCAGGGAGTGTTCTAGTCCCGAGTTCTCGACGTATTCCTGTAGCTTACGCATGGCTTTGAAGCCATCGGGTGAGGCTTGGGCGTATCGGATTCGTTGTGTCATGGGATCACTCCACGGTTGCGGCAAAGCTGCGGACTGGCATCAGCCGCGCACACCACCGGTTTGCAGTCTGGATGCAGACTCGATGCCGCCGCAGGTCACGCTGTGATACGTGCGAACCACGACGCGACACTGGGAGTGGCGCGGTCGAACAACTGGCCGGCAGCAACTGCAAAATCCAGCGACACACCCGGCCAGATGTCGGCGGTGGTCAATCGGCCGCCGACAATGAAGGGAAAGCTGTCGCGTATGCGATCGAGCCAGGCGTGCCGGTTCTGTGCGATGTGTTGCAGCTCCGGGGTCGCGTCCGGCGTCACCGGAGTGCATGATTTGAAGCGGGCCAGCCCTTCGGATTCATGATACGCGCTATGCATGTTTTCGGTCATGCCGAGATTCGATGGTCATCGTCATTGCTGGCCTGCCATTCAGATCATGGCCGCGTGCAAAGACACGGTGGTCTTGTCGCGATAAGGCGCGCCGCGCGAACAGTTCCACCATGAACTTTGCGCGCAATTTTCTGGCTGCTATGGACAGCTCGAAATCCGGAGTCGATCTACCCGTCAACGACATGCAAATGCGGGTGCCGGATCGCACGCTATATTGCACCGATCATGAGTGAACCGGATCTGCTGAGAATTGCCCGCTCGCTGGCACGTGATGTCGCCGGTTTGAAACTGACCACGCCTAGTCACGTCTACAACCCATTGGCGTATGCGTGGGCTGGCCATCAGGAATACCTGCGGCGCTACGGATCACAGCGAGGACGAGTGTTGCTGCTGGGCATGAATCCCGGGCCTTGGGGGATGGCGCAAACGGGCGTGCCGTTTGGCGATGTAGTGACGGTGCGCGAATGGTTCGGTATCACGTCACAGCTAGGCAAGACGTTGCCGGAGCAACATCCCAAATATCCGATCCTCGGCATGGCCTGTCACCGCAATGAAGGCAGCGGTTCTCGCCTGTGGCGTTGGGCAGACGCACGCGTGGGCAAACCCGATGCATTTTTCGAGCGCTTTTTCGTGTGGAATTATTGTCCGCTGCTGTTCATCGGGAACGGACGCAACCTCATTCCCGAGCAGTTGAACAAGGACGAGACAGCCGTACTCACCGCGGTGTGCGATCGCTCCCTGGCCGCCGTGATCCACGCGCTGGCACCGGCTACCGTCGTCAGCATCGGACGCTATGCAGAACGGCGCGCCAAGGCCGTACTGGGCGAGGATGCGGACGTGCGTTACCTGATCCATCCGAGCCCGGCCAATCCGCTGGCGAACCGAGAATGGCCAGCGCTCGCCGAACAAGTACTCAAACCCTGGTTGCCACCAACACCTTGCCCGGATTCATGATGCCCTGCGGATCCAGTGCACGCTTGATCGAATGCATCAGCGCCAACTCGACTGGATCCTTGTACTGCGCCAACGCGTCGCGCTTGAGCTGACCCACACCGTGCTCGGCACTGATCGACCCGCCCACGGCGTGAACAGCATCGTGCACCAACTCGTAGATCGCATCCTGTCTGGTCAGCAGATCGCCTTCGCTCAAGCTCTCGCCACGGGCCACGTTGTAGTGCAGGTTGCCGTCGCCCAAGTGACCGAAGACGACGTTGCGGATTCCGGGGAACGCCTGCTGCAACGCACGGTTGGTGTCCTCGACAAAGGCAGCCATCCGCGACACCGGAATCGACACGTCGTGCTTGATGCTCTTGCCCGATTCCTTCTCGGCCAGCGGAATGCTCTCGCGCAGATGCCATAACGCTTTGCTCTGCGCCATCGATCCGGCGATCACTGCATCCTTGACGCAACCCGATTCGATCGCCTCGCCCAGCACCGTCTCGAAACGTTCCTGCGCGTGCGCCTCGCTTTCACTGTCAGACAATTCCAGCAAGGCATACCAGGGCAATACCGCCGAGTCGCCGTCGAACGGCAGCCGTTGCTGCGGAAAGCAGCGCACCACATCGGCGAGGCAATCGACCGCCATTAGCTCGAAGCCGGTGAGCGAGGCGCTGAATCCGTGCCGTGCACGCGCCAGCATGGCGATCGCGTCCGCAATCGACGCCAACGCCAGCAGCGCGGTGCAGCGCGCGACTGGCAGCGGATACAGCTTGAGTGTGGCGGCAGTGATGATCCCGAGCGTGCCTTCGCTGCCGATGAACAGATCGCGCAGATCGTAGCCGGTGTTGTCCTTGCGCAGCCCGCGCAGACCATGCCAGATCTCGCCCTGCGCGGTGACAACTTCGAGGCCCAGTGTCAGCTCGCGCATCGTGCCGTAACGCAGCACCTGGGTGCCGCCGGCATTGGTGGCGAGGTTGCCGCCGATCGTGCAACTGCCCTCGGCGGCGAGGCTGAGCGGGAACAAGCGTCCGGCGTCACGAGCGGCCTCCTGCACCGTCTGCAAAACACAACCTGCCTCGACCTCCATCGTGTCGTTGTCCAGATCCATGCCGCGAATACGGTTCAGCCGTTGCAGGTTAAGCACGATCGCGCGCCCAGAATCGTCCGGCGTCGCACCTCCGCACAGCCCGGTGTTGCCGCCTTGCGGCACGATCGGTAAACCAGCGCCTGCGCACACACGCACCACCGCAGCAACCTCGTCGGTCGATCCAGGGCGCACCACCGCCAGCGCCTGGCCGCTGTAACGCCCGCGCCAATCGGTCAGATACGGTGCGGCATCCTCGCCCGTCAACACGTGATGTTCGCCAACGCCGGCCCGTAACGCATCGAGGTGATTCATGGTAGGTCGTTTGCCGTGTGAATTTCAGTGCATTTCAGCATTGTAAACACGGCTTGGATTTCCACATAACGCTAGTTTCGGGGGCGCACACCGTTGCCGCATGGCTTTGACAGGTGCGTGCGCTGGGCTGTTTTGAACGGCCTGCGGTGATCGCTGAGCAGAGCACTGGCGATGACCAACGGTACGCTCTAGCCGACTCTGACAAGCCAATATCCGGGATTTCTGTTGCCCACGTCAGGTCGATATCTGAAGGGATCGTGCTAGTCAGACGCAGTCCGCGTCTTGAAACGTGGTCGTTGCCTCGATGCGCCACCGCCAGGGAAGGTCCTCGCCAAGGCTGATCCCGATCCGCGTGCTCGCGAGCGGATCCTGAGGGGGCATCATGCCGTCGCTGACAATCGTGAAGCCGTCCTGTGCCGCAACTAGGTCGATTCCGTTCTGGGCACCGGTAATCCCCATGGCTTGGGTAAGCTTTCCCGGACCACTGCACAGATCGCGGTCTCGACGAGCGCGTGGACGCGCGATGCGCATGTGTTCAAGGCCGGTCAGGGGCTCGAGTGCCCGGAGCAACACGCCCGAGCCGTCGCCTTCGTCACCGCAAACCGCGTTGCAACACCAATACATGCCATACGTGAAGTAGAGGTGCATGAACCCGGCGGGGCCGAACATGGTCGTATTGCGTTCCGTCTTGCCACGAAAGGTATGCGCCGCCGGATCGATGGAACCGTAATAAGCCTCCACTTCGACAATCCTGCCACTTCGACCGTCGGAGGACACGAGCACTTTGTTCAGTAACTCAGGGGCGACGCAGCGTGCATCCCGATGGTAGAACGAACGCGGTAACACGTTGTCAGGGCACCAGTGCGGTTGTGTGTCAATCGGTGCATCCATTGGGGCTTCGAGGTTCATCTCTGGGTTCAGTGCGTCCATTTCGCGCGGGCTCTCATTCGTTCGACACGTAGGTCAGCTTGCCGTCCGCGATGCGTGCCGGGGCGGTCCACGGATGTTCGATCACGCTGTCCGGTCCCATGATATGCAACACGCGCACACCGCGAGCCTTTAGTGCGTCGGCGACCATTGAACGGTGACACCTCCACCAGACCGCCTCCGCGCACATGATGGTTGTGCGTGTGTCTTGCGCCAACTCGAGCAATTCATCTAGCCCGGCAGCAAAGCCATCGGTTTGCATGTAATCGGCGTAGCCGCGAAACGAAGCATTGCGCCATGCCGTATTGACTGAGTCCACGCGGACCTTGCGACGTCCGCCCAGTGTCTGGATCCAGCGATAGTGCAATCCGTGTCCAATCAGTGACTCAGACAACGCCGCCTGTCCATACTGCGGACAATGCCGAGAGCCGGGGTGACTGCGCACATCGGCAAGCATTTGAATGCCATTTTCATCGAGCAGCGCGAGAAATTCATCCAGCGGACGCGTCGAATGACCGATCGTCCAAATGGTCAATTCGGATGTCACGTTTGCTGCCAATGCCTGCGCGTGCGCCCGAATGAACGCGACATCGTGGCGGGAGTCATCGTCACTTGATCTTATGTAGCGCAGCGCCCTTGTGCGCGGCGATATGATCGGTCGTGTCACTCTTGATCTCGTACTGCGGATCGTCAGCGTCCGCGTGGTGGGTGTGACCCTTGTAATCGAAGTCTCGGGTATGGACCTTGATGATCTTGCCCCGGACCTGGCCGGCCTCGGAATTCCAACCGACATGGTCGCCCGTCTTGAAATGTTTGGTCATGATGATTCCTTGTCCAAGAACATGATGTTCATGCCAAGAGCGTCTTGGCCTGTTTGCAGATGTTGTCTACGGTGAAGCCAAAGTTGTGCAACAAGACCGCTGCCGGCGCCGATGCGCCGAAGTGCTCCACACCGAGCATGTCGCCACGCGCGCCGACATAGCGACACCAGCCCTGCGACACACCCAGCTCAACCGCCAGTCGGGCCAACACATTGGGCGGCAGAATTGCGTCGCGGTAGCTTTGCGGCTGTGCATCGAACAACTCCCAACTCGGCATCGAAACACAGCGCACCGCAATGCCTTCCGCTTGCAGCCGCTGAGCGGCTTCCACGATCAGGCCGACTTCCGAACCGGTGCCGATCAGAATGAGCTGAGGCTTGCCATCCGGCGCATCGCTCAAGATGTACGCGCCTTTGCGCAGGCCATCAGCACTGGCGTAGCGGGTGCGATCCAGGGTAGCTACATCCTGCCGCGTCAGCACCAACGCAATCGGGCGATCCCGCGTTTCCACCGCCACTTTCCATGCAACCGCGGTTTCATTCGCGTCGCAAGGACGCAGCACGGTGATGTTCGGAATCGCGCGCAGGGTGGCGAGTTGTTCCACCGGTTGATGGGTGGGGCCGTCCTCGCCGAGGGCGATGCTGTCGTGGGTGAACACGTAGATCACGTGAACGCCCATCAGCGCGGCCAAGCGAATGGCTGGACGCATGTAGTCGGAGAAGATCAGGAAGGTGGCACCAAACGGAATAAAGCCACCGTGCGCGGCCAGTCCGTTGACGATCGCGCCCATCGCATGTTCACGCACGCCAAAATGCAGATTGCGACCGGCGCGACTCCAGCCGCCGCCGTCGGAACCTTGTTCGTCTTCGTTCGGGGTCGGCGTCGGGTTGAAGTCGCCCAGCCCTTTCAACGCTGTGTGGGTGGATGGATCCAGATCGGCTGACCCGCCCACCAGCGCCGGCAATCGCGGCGCAATGGCATTCATCACCTTGCCACCGGCGACACGGGTTGCCATGCCCTTGGCATCGGCCGGGAATACCGGGATGTCCGCGTCCCAATCCGAGGGAAGCTGCGCGTGCAGTCGATCCTGGAGTTCCTGTGCCAGTTCGGGAAATGCCTTCGCATAAGCCGTCAGGCGTTCATTCCAATCGTCTTCTGCACGCGCGCCACGCTCCAGCGCCTGGCGAAAATGGGCGAGCGCTGGAGCCGGTACCAGGAACGGTGGATCCACTGGCCAGTCAAGCGCTTGCTTGGTCTTCTTTACATCTTCCACGCCCAGTGGCGAGCCATGCGCTTTGAAGCTGCCTTGCTCGGGCGATCCGAAGCCGATGTGCGTACGGATCAGGATCAGCGAGGGGCGGGTGGCGTCGGCGCTGGCAGCGTCGAGCGCAGCATCGATCGCGGCCACGTCGTTGCCGCCGGCAACGCGCAGGATTTGCCATCCATAGGCTTCAAAACGCTTCGCACGATCCTCGGAAAACGTTATCTCGGTACCGGCCGATAACGTGACGTAGTTGTCGTCGTATAGACAGGTCAGCTTGCCCAGTTTGAGATGGCCTGCCAACGAGGCAGCTTCCGATGCCACGCCTTCCATAAGATCGCCGTCGCTGACGATCGCCCAAGTGCGATGATCGATCACGCTGTGGCTATCGCGGTTGTAGCGCGCGGCCAGATGCGCCTCGCCGATCGCCATGCCCACCGCGTTGGCCATGCCTTGCCCAAGCGGTCCGGTGGTGACTTCAACGCCCGCAGTGTGGCCGCGCTCTGGATGGCCGGGTGCCTTGCTGCCCCATTGGCGAAAATTCTTGATGTCGTCGAGCGACAGGTCGTACCCGGTGACGTATAGCAAACTGTAGAGGAGTGCCGAACCGTGTCCGGCCGAAAGCACAAAACGGTCGCGGTCAGCCCAATGCGGATCGGTCGGATGGTGTTTCAGATGCCGGGTCCACAAGACGTAAGCCATCGGTGCCGCCCCGAGAGGCAGGCCCGGGTGCCCGCTATTGGCTTTTTGCACCATATCGACGGATAGAAATCGGAGCGTATCGATGCATTGCTGGTCAATCGTGTCGGGCATGATTTTCATCCTGTCATCAAGGGTGCAACCGATGAGGTTGCAATCAATGGGGTCAAATCAACCCGATCAAATCAACGAGATCAAATCAACAGGGGCGGACTCGATTGATCCAATCGGTTGACGAAATCTTGCGATAGCCTGAATCTGCGATCCGCTCGTCACCGCACATACAACAAATTTTCTTGGCCCTGGCATCACCGCACAGGCGTCACAGTCGATGCGAAAGCAGACACCGCCGATCCGGAGGGCTGCTCAAGCCGCAATCAATGCCGGAAGCAGACGCTCGTACTCACTCCTGACTACCGCTTGGCATTCGTAGGTGCGCCTTGTCGCTCGCTCGGCACATCATCGACGTGGTCGGCGATGATCTGTTCGAACGCGACTTCCGCACGCAAACCTGCAAGATCGCGATGGATCACGGCTACGGCCAGTTGCTTGCCGCCACGCGAGTAGCTGATGGTGCAGTCGCGATTTTCGAGATCACCGTCGATGTGCGCTTCATCGAACGGCGCGGCGTGGCCGATATAGGCCAGACCGAAATCGTATTGTTCAGTCCAGAAAAAGGGCGTCGCATCAAACCGTTCACGCCTCCCAAGCATGTTGCGCGCGACGGTCTGGCCCTGACGCTGGGCTACCACCCAGTGTTCGACCCGGATGCATTCGCCGGTCAGGCGATCGGGCCAGCGCGCGATATCGCCGGCGGCGTAGATGCCGGGCACGCTGGTCTGCAGGTATTGGTCCACGCTGACTCCGCGATCGATCGCCAGACCGGCCTGCTGCGCCAGCGCGATGTTCGGCTTGACGCCCACGCCAATCACCACGAGATCGGCGTCGAGCCGTTTGCCGTTGTCCAGGGTTACCCCCGTTGCATCGATCGATGCGGGCGAAGCACCGAGATGGAAGGTCACGCCGTGCTGCTCGTGCAGGCGACGAATGAATCCGCCGACGTCGGTGCCGAGCACTTTTTCCATCGGTACGGTTTCGCGCCCCACCACGTCAACGCCAAGAGCGCGCGCACGCAGCGATGCAGCCACTTCCAGACCGATGAAACTCGCGCCGATCACGACCACGCGTTTGGCATCCTTGGCGCCGGCGATCAACGCATTGCAGTCGGCCTGGGTGCGCAAATAATGGACGTGCGGCAGATCCGAGCCGGGCAAGTCCAGGTGCACCGGATCCGCGCCGGTGGCGAGTAGCAACGCGTCGTAATTGCACACGCCGCCGCCCTCGAGATCGATCCGTTTATGTGTGGTGTCGATGCGGGTGACACGCGTGTTCAAGCGCAGGTCGATTCCGTGTTCGCGGTAAAACGCCTGCGTGTACGGCGGGGTGACCATGGCGTCGCCGGTGCCAGCGAGCGTTCCCTTGGAGAGGTTGGGCCGATCGTAAGGCGGCGAATCATCAGCGCTCAGCATGGTGATCGCGCCGGCGTAGCCTTCCTCGCGCAGCATCAGCGCCGCTGCGTTACCCGCGCCACCGCTGCCGACGATCACGATCGACTGCGGCACGCCGGATGCATTGGGCGTCGTCGCGATGCTGCGTGGCGCCGGTTGCAGTTTTTCGCGCACATACACGATGCTGGCCTTTTGTTCGACTGGCGTGAACTGGCGTGCCTCATCGCGCGCATACTCGACGCGCCAGACCGACACGGAACACAGCGCTGGCGCGCGTTCGACTTCACCGGTGTCGAGACGGAAGCAGGCGTGATGCCACGGGCAGCGGATCGTGTCATCGACCAGCAGCCCGTCCACCAACGGCGCGCCGTAATGGGTGCAGGTGGCACCGATCGCGAAAAATTTCTCACCGCGTCGAACCAGCAACACCGGATCACCCAACGCGTGGCCCAACAACATGCCGTTGTCCGGGATCGTTGCGATATCGACACCTTGTGAAAAGTCCGGGCCGCTCAGTTCGGGTTTATCTTCGCTCATGTCATGCTCCCGAAACGTTGATTGTGCGCCAAGCGATCGCGCCTGTTACGGCCATTCAGACCCGACTCGGAAGACCGCAGCGCTGACGTGAGCGTAGGCCCACACTCAACCGGACGCTGATGCTCCGTCGTGGGTTCGTCTGGATCAGTCACTGTTGTCATCGCGCATAACCTCACTTTCCATTGGGCGCTTTCCAATGCGCCTGCTCCGTTCGCTAGCGCACGGATAAAACCTGGACTGAGCGCGACGATTGAACACACGTGGTCAAGGAGCCGTTCAACCACGAGCATCCGGCTGCAGGATGATGTGCCGCGCACTGTCATCGCTGATCCCGGCGACTGAGTCGCCAGACGTTGAGCTATCTAAAGAAGAGGAATCGTCATGCCAACCAAGAACGCCCAAAAAAAAACATCGCCATTCAAGACGATACCCACTGGCACCGCCGTAACCTGGCACTATCGCAGTGCCATTGGCCACGGCACCGTTACCGGCATCCACAAGCACGGCACGACGGCCGACAACACGATGTACTCCGTCAAACAACATGACCATCACCCCGGTGAACCAGCCGTTGTTCACCATTCCGGCAAAGCGCTGACTCGCGCCGCGACGTAGAGAACGGCACCTCAATCATTCGCTGGCGAAGCGAATCGCTGGCGAGCATCCGAGTCTTGCCCAGCACGCTGGCAACAACGCATGAGTGCGAAGACGGAAGGAACAATGCCGTGGAACCATTGTCATGATCATCGAATCTCCGGAGCAGGTACCCCGGTTCACGTTGCTCAAGCGCTTCCCGCTGCCGCGCAACCTCGGGGTGTCGCCGCAGTCGCGCATCGGGAGCGGGCGGACATGGCCGCAGCCGACCGGCGCAATTCGGGTGAAGACGTTCAACGTGTATCGCTACGATCCGGATTCGACGGACAACCCGCACGTCGATACGTATTGCGTCGATCTCGACGATTGTGGCCCGATGGTTCTGGATGCGCTGATCTGGATAAAGAACAAGGTCGATTCCACGCTGACTTTTCGCCGTTCCTGCCGCGAGGGGATTTGTGGTTCGTGCTCGATGAATATCGACGGCACCAACTGGCTGGCGTGCACCCGGTTCATCACCGACACCGATGAACGCAGCACGATTTACCCGCTGGCCAACATGCCGATCATCAAGGATCTGGTGGGTGATCAGACCCTGAGGTATCCCCACAAAA
>JBBQQH010000059.1:0-19297 GCA_038216155.1 Lysobacterales bacterium | reverse complement strand
ATCGCTGGAAAGGTTGTTGTCGAGGTAGACGAAGAACAATCAAGCCAGAGCGTTCCGCCCGCTACGCGTCCGGGTTCATCTTTCTTGCTTGTCCAAGAAAGACGGAACCAGAAAGAAGGACACCCCGACTTAGCGCTTTCATGACATCCATGTCCTGAAAGTGCGCGTGCGCCGCCGGGATTTTTCGATGGTGCGTCCATGCACCAACGAAAAACGGCGTGCATCGTGCACGCCGCCCTCCGGGTCTAACCGCCAGCACCCGCCGCATCGAAGGGGCCCCATGAAAAGCACCGCGCTCCTGCGCGGTTTCAAAAACCAGCTGGAAGATTGCGCTTTGTCAGTCCGCTCTAAGCTCTGTCATATAGCGAGAGCTAATAGTCGCCGAAAATCGCTTTCGCCAATGATTCGAATACCTTGTCCTTTAGCCATTAACTCCTCAGCTTTGCGATGCTTGGTGCTCTTCTCGTGTCCTAGGAGTTTGGTGATATCTTGGTCACCGACCACCAAAACTGTCGTGTGCTTGGTTACGCCACTGTCGACTTCACAACCAGCGATCGCAGCTAGGTCTGCTGCTTCACGGCGTGGCATCGAAAGCGCGCCTGTGAAGACCAACTTTTCACCAAATAGTGGGCCATCTGGATTGCCAAGCCTTGAAATTGGCGCTGCAAAAAATGGATTGATTGGCTTTGCCGTTCGGTCGAGCCATTGCTCAACTGTAAGGCCAGTTTCCGTCATTGCTCGCAGCAATATTTCGCCGGTAGCTCTCGCATCTTCTTTGGCATTGTGATGCTGAAACTGGATGTTCAGGTGTTTTGCCACATTGGCTAAGCCATACCCCTTTTGCGCAAAGGTGGGCCAAGCGCGCCGCACCACGCGTGCGGTATCGAGCCAAGTGCAAGTGTAAGGAGCTATATAATTTTTCTCACACGCGCGAGATAGAGCTGCACGATCAAATGGCGTGTGACTCGCGACTATTTGACCTTGTAACCAGGGAGCGAGTTGCTCGTGAACAGCCCGCCACTTTGGTGCGCCTTCAACAGCTTCTTCGTCTATCCCATGAACAGCAATATTTATGGCATCGAAGTAATCTTCTGGGTCGACCAAAGATTCCCATGTGTCAGATAGTGTCCCATTGCGAAAGACAGCAATGCCAACCTGACAGATGCTTGCAAAGTCTGGATTAGCAGTCTCGACGTCGATCACAACGAAGTTCACATGCCTCTCCTATGTTGAATAGCGCGAAGCGGACCAAAATTCGAGAAATTACACCCGATGTTCAGCACGTGGAGCGGTTTCTAACGAAGCATAACGGCCTTGCTCGTGTTGTAGTGTGTTCTTGCTCTTGCGCCGTAAAGCGAGCCGAGCACCGGAAGCAGGAACGGGAGCAAGGCCCGCATGTTTGAACACATGGATGTGCGAGTTCGGGCCGGCCCGTTCGTGCTGAGGAGCGCAGGGTACCGAGACAGCTTCATCGTCTCGGCGAGTGTCCGGTGCAAATGGTTTTGGTTACTTTTCCCGAAAGAAAAGTGACACGCGCTAAGCGCGGAAGCTTTGCACCTGCTTCGCGTTTGCTGCGTACTTCGCTCCGCTGCTTACCACAACAACTGAGAGTGTTGTGGTTCGACAAGCTCACCACGAACGGTTACAGAGTGCGCCACGAACGGATCGATCCCGCAGACGAATCAATCCTCCCGCAACCGCGGATCAATCCACGCCCGCAACGCATCCGTCGCTGCGTTGATCAACACGATCAACGCGCCCACCACCAGCACCACACCCAGCACCAGCGTGTAATCGCGATTGAGCGCGCCCTGCACGAAATAGCGGCCCATGCCGGGGATGCCGAACACCTGTTCGACCACCGCCGAGCCGGTGACGATATTGATCAATGCCGGTCCTAGCCAGGCGATCACCGGCAGCAGCGCGGGCGGCATGGCGTGTACCAACAGCACGCGCGATTCGGGCAGGCCGCGGGCGCGGGCGGCGCGCAGGTAGTCGCTGGACAACACGTCGAGAAAACCACTACGCGTCAGGCGCGCGCAAAACGCGAGATTGGGCAGCGCCAACGCAATCGCTGGAAGAATTGCGCTGCGTAACAACGAGAGCGGCGTACTGGCGTCCCAACCGCCGCCGGGCAGCCAATGCAGTCCGACTGCGAACAGCAGCACCAGTAACGGCGCGACCACGAATTTCGGTACCGCGAGTCCGAGTCCGGACACGCCCATCAACGCGCGATCAATCCAGCTCGCTCGGTGCAACGCCGCCAGCATGCCGAGCGGAATGCCGAAGCCGAGCGCCATCAGCAAGGCCAATCCGCCGGTGATCGCTGAGACCGGCAAGCCCAGCGCGATCAATTCGCTGACGCGGTAATCCGGATACTGGAACGACGGGCCGAGGTTGCCGCGCAGCACGTCGCCCAGCCAGTGCGCGTATTGCAAAGGCAGCGACTGGTCGAGATGGTATTGCGCGGACAAGGCCGCGATCACTTCCGGCGGCGCGGATTTTTCCGAATCAAACGGGCCGCCCGGCGCGGCGTGTAGCAACAGGAAACACAGCGTCGCCAGCAACCACAACGTGAGCACGGCCTCGAACCATGCGCGCGCGATGCGCTTGACCAGCCCGGCATTCAATGCGCTTGATCCAGATGCGCCTGCTTCGGTGGTGCTTGACCCAGTGACAAAAACCGACTGGCGTGGTGGTCCAGCGGATTTGCAACGAATCCGCGCACGCGTGGTTTGACCAGATGCTTGGACGCGTAGAAATACAACGGGATCATCGCCTGGTTGTCCAACAATCGTGTCTCGGCTTGCGCCAGTAACGCGTTGCGCTCGGTTGGACCGGCGCTGGCATCGGCGCGCTGCAGCAACGCGTTGAATTCCGGATCGCGATAACCGACCCAGTTCAACGGTCCGTCGCTGGCGAACGCGGCAAGAAAATCGCGGGCATCATCGACATCGGCGATCCAGCCGCCGCGAAACATTTGGGTCAGCGTGCGTTGACGCCGGTTTTGCACGAACACCTTCCACTCTTCGTTGCGTAGTTGTGTGTGCACGCCGAGCGTCTCGCGCCACATTGCAGCCACCGCCAGCGCGAGGCGGCGGTGAAGAGTGGAAGTGTTGTAGCGCAGTTCGATCGTGAGCGGATGGACACCGGAATATCCCGTAGCACGGAACAAGGTTTTCGCCAGCCCTTCGCGTTGCGATTGCGTCATCGCAGCAAAGAGCGACGCTGGCGGCATGTAGCCGGACACGGTTGGCGGCACGATGCCGTATGCGGGTTGTTCGCCAAAACCGGTGATGAAATCGGTCAGCTTGCTGCGATCAATCGCCAGCGACAGCGCCTGTCGCAACGCGAGCGAACGCGTCGAATTGAACGGCGTCTTGGTCAAGTTGAAGCCGAACCAGAACGCACCGAGATACGGGCTGATCTGCAACTGCGATCCGAAGCGCGCGCGCAATCCTGCCAGGGGCTGCGGCGGCAGGGTTTCGGTAATGTCGAGATCGCCGGCTTCAAAGCGCTTGAGTTCGCTGCCGGCATCCTCGGTGACGTGATAGCGAACGGTTGCGATCGGTGGCGCGTCGCTCATTGCACCCGAATGGAATTGCCCGTTGCGACGCAAGGTGATCGCCGATTGCGGCGTCCACGCCTGCAACGCGTAGGCGCCATTGCTGACCAGATTGCCCGGTCGCGTGTGCTGCGCGCCGTGCGTGATCACGGCAGGCAGGTACACCGGATACGCAATTGGCAACAGGAGCAGGCGCGGTAGCGGCACGGGTCGGGTGAGCTGGAATCGAACAGTGCGCGCGTCGGGGCTGCTGACGCCCAGCGCGGCCAACGGCAGCTTGCCCTGTTGCACGGCGCGCGCATTCGCGATCGCATCCAGCGACTCGGCAAACGGCGCGGTGGTGGACGGCGCAAACGCACGGCGAAAGCTGGCGACGACCTGTCCGGCGCGCAGCGGCTCGCCATTCGACCAGCGCAAGTCGTCGCGCAAATGGAAATCCCAACGCAGGCCGTCGCGCGAGACCTCCCAGCGCTCGGCCATGCCGGGAATCAGCGCACCATCCGCGCCTTCGCTGACCAGCCCTTCGTACAAGTCGCGCAGCACATTCGCGCAGGCCACTTCCTGACAGCGATGCACATCCAGCGTGGACGGCTCCGGACCATTGCCGCGATCGAGCACGTCAATACCTGTCGCGGCGCCCGCGCCGGCGTAAGCCGATGCCAACACACACAAGACAATGCATTGCAGGATCGGGATTGTGTGTTTCAAGGCGGCATCACGGCGGATGGGTACACTGCTGCGATTGTAGGGGTTGCATCGCTTGCATTCGCGCGACGCGCCCGCATTGAGTCGATCCTGACGCAGCCCGAGAGTCGCAAGCATGTCCAGCCCCAGCAGCGCGCGCGTCGAAACGATCGAACATCGCCAGCAGCTGGTCGATTACCTCGCGTCTGGCTCTAAGCCTAAATCCGAATGGCGCGTGGGCACCGAACACGAAAAGTTCGGATTCCATCTGGATGACTTGCGACCGCCGACCTGGGATGGCGAACGCGGCATTCGCGCGATGTTGCAGGGGTTGACTCGGTTCGGATGGCAACCAGTCGAGGAGCACGGCAAGTTGATCGCGCTGCTACGCGACGGGGCCTCGGTCACGCTCGAGCCCGCCGGCCAACTGGAACTCTCCGGCGCGCCGCTGGAAACCATCCACGACACCTGCTGCGAAACCACGCAGCATCTGGAAGAAGTGAAAACCGTCGCCAGCGAACTCGGTCTGGGTTTCCTCGGCATGGGCTTCCAGCCCAAGTGGCGACGGGAGGACATGCCGTGGATGCCGAAAGGTCGCTACAAGATCAGGCGCGACTACATGCCGAAGGTCGGCAATCTCGGCCTCGACATGATGACGCGCACCTGCACTGTGCAGACGAATCTTGATTTCGGCTCTGAGGCCGACATGGTCAAGAAATTTCGTGTCTCGCTGGCGTTGCAGCCAGTCGCGACTGCACTGTTTGCCGATTCGCCGTTCACCGACGGCAAGCCCAACGGTTACCTCAGCTATCGCTCGCAGATCTGGACCGACACCGACCCGGATCGCACCGGGATGATGGATTTCGTGTTTGCCGACGGGTTTGGTTTCGAGAGGCACGTCGACTATTTGCTCGATGTGCCGATGTACTTCGTCTATCGCGACGGAAATTACATCGATGCATCCGGCCAGAGTTTTCGCGATTTCCTGGCTGGCAAACTGCCCGCGCTGCCGGGCGAAAAGCCTACGCTGACCGACTGGGCCGACCACATGACCACATCGTTCCCCGAGGTGCGGCTGAAGAAATACCTGGAGATGCGCGGCGCTGATGGTGGTCCGTGGAACCGCCTGTGCGCACTGCCGGCGTTCTGGGTCGGTCTGTTGTACGACCAGACCGCGCTGGATGCGGCGTGGGATCTGGTCAAGGATTTTTCGCTGGCCGAACGCAACGCGTTGCGCGACGGCGTGCCGCGACTGGCGCTGAAGACGCCGCACCGTGATGGCACCCTGCGCGATCTTGCCCGCGAAGCGTTGACGATTGCGGCGCACGGCCTGCAGCGACGCGCACGGCTCAATGAAAACGACAGCGACGAGCGCGTCTATCTCGAACCACTGGCCGAATTCATCGACGCCAACCAGACCCCGGCGGAACGCAAGCTGGAACTGTTCCATGGTGAGTGGAAGGGCTCGGTCGATCCGGTGTTTCGCGAGTTTGCGTATTGACCTGAAGCGTGGTCTATCAATTCGCTGATTGAGTCATCGTCAAATCGACGAACGAAAAACGCTCGTCGCGCAACACGACTTCACCTCGCTGCAGTTCGAGTGCGTGCTTGAACATCGGCCCCGCATGCACGCACGTATGGAACTCGCCGTGCTCGCCGCAGCGGTCGACCGACGGCGGCAATTCGCCCAGCAGTTGCGCATCAAAGTCGCGACCGACGAAGCGCGCATCGAGTTGTTGCGTGTCCACGCAGCACAGGATTGCATTCAGGTTGCCGTCCAGCATTTCGCCGGCGAGTGTGCGCGTGTCGCTACCGAACAGCGGATACAACGGCGTCCAATCCAGTCGCTCGCACAACGCATCGCGATAGACCTTGATATCGGCCAGATGCAGGTCGCCGAAGGCGATATGGCGGATACCAAGCCAGCGTTCGGCCGCACGACGCAAACCGTCGGCGAATACGGCTTCGTAGGTTGCGTTGTCCGCACGTTGCGGCAGCCGCGCCTCGATCACCGGCAGGCCAACCGCCTCGGCTTGCGCATGCAACACGTCGCGGCGAATGCCGTGCATCGCGATACGCTCGAAGCCTTCGGTGACCGTGGTCAGCAATCCGACGACGTCGTAATCCGGCAATTGCTGCAGCGCATGCAGAGTCCACGCCGCATCCTTGCCGCCGGACCACGAAACGACTACCTGCTGGCGCGGGCCGGGCGGCATCGGCAAGGCGCGGCGCGCCTTACGAGGTCACGTCACGCAACTGCCAATGGTGACCAGCCAACAGTGTCAGCCGATGCCGCAATACGTCGCTGGACAGCGTGGTGACGACTTCCAAGGTGACCTTGAGATCGCGTTGCGCGCCGGACACGGTTGCCGACGGATCGGTTTCCGCCATCCGTGCATTGATCGCATCCGGATCCTCCTGCTTCGCCTTCCAGCGCTTGAACAGCGAGTCGCTGGTCAGCGCATCCTGCAGTTCATGCGCCATGCCATCGGGGCTGTGCGAGTCGAATGCCAGTTCGGCGTCGCTGCCGCGCGCGCCTGCGGGATCTGCAATGGTGAAGTAGTAGTGGGTCATGCATGGCCTCCGAAAGTCGAGTGATCTTGCAGCATGTCGACAGGATAACGGGCGCGTGGCGCAACGCAATCGGTCGGTCAGTGTCCAACGCTTTGGCGAACAGTGTGCGGCTTACGATGGTTTGCGAGTGGAATTCATCGCCATGCGCCAAGGATCAGCCCGTACAGGGTGAACTGCAGCGTGTGATAGCCGGCATCGATCAGCCACAATTTCAGGCCGCGCTGCGCAAACAGATAATTGATGCCGAAACTGGTCGCGATCCAGCACACGCCGACCGTCGCGCCCACGCCGGCCGCGTTGGCGATACTCACATGCGCCGGCAGGAATGCGGCAAACACGTAAGCGGCCAGCAGGCTGAACACGAACGCGCCGCCGAAGATCGCGGCCTGATGCGGTGGTTTGCGCTGCGGGTCAATGCTGGCTTCGCGACACCACGCATGCTTGAACAGCGGCCCGTACCACAAGCCGCCGAGTACGAAGCTGCTGGCGGCAGCCGCAAGAACCGCCCAATAATTGATATCCATTCCGATCCTGTGGCCACGCAGCCCAGTGCATGGCTGCGGCACTGTAGCGGGAGCCGCGCGCAGCGGCAAACCGCCACGCACATGTCATCGCCACGCCGGCATGCCTCCGGCAGAATGCGTGAATATCAGGAGGAGCCGTGCATGAAAAACAAGGAGGCGATCGTCAGCAACTGGCTGCCGCGCTACACCGGGTTGCCGCTGGACGCGTTCGGCCAACACATCCTGCTGACCAATTTCGGCGGCTACCTGCACACGTTTGCGCGACTGACGGGCGCGGAAGTTGTCGGCCTGGATCGGCCGATGCCTAGCGCCACCTTCGACGGCATCACCATGATCAACTTCGGCATGGGCAGCCCCAATGCGGCGACCATGATGGATCTGCTCAGTGCGATTGCGCCGCACGCGGTGCTGTTTCTGGGCAAGTGCGGCGGCCTCAAGCGCAAGAACGCGCTGGGCGATTTGATCCTTCCGATCGCCGCAATCCGCGGCGAAGGCACTTCCAACGATTACATGCCGCCGGAAGTGCCCGCGCTGCCCGCGTTCGCGATGCAGCGTGTGGTCTCCACCAGCATTCGCGATGCCGGCCATGATTACTGGACCGGCACGGTGTACACAACCAACCGCCGCGTGTGGGAACACGACGCCGCGTTCAAAACCTATTTGCGCAAATTGCGCTGCATGGCGATCGACATGGAGACTGCGACCATCTTCGCCGCCGGCTTCGCCAATTCGATCCCGACCGGCGCCTTGCTGCTCGTCTCCGATCAGCCAATGGTGGCAGACGGCGTAAAGACCGAAGCCAGCGATCGCGTGGTCACCGAACAATTTGTCGAGCGCCACGTCACCGTCGGCATCGAAGCGCTGAAGCTGATCCGCCGGCACGGAAAATCCGTAAAACATCTTCGGTTTGAGTGACAAGCACCATGAACAATTTCCATCCAGACGACATCATCAGCTTTTGGCATGAGGCCGGACCGGCGCGCTGGTTTGCGAAAGACGCGGCCTTCGATGAGCAGTTTCGCGAACGCTTCGAGGATGCGCATTTTGCGGCGGCGCGGCGCGAGCTCAATGGCTGGCTGGATTACGCTGCGGGTTCGCTGGCGCTGGTGCTTCTGCTAGACCAGTTTCCGCGCAACTGCTTTCGCGGCAGCGCGCATGCATTTGCCACCGACAGCCTTGCCAAGCACTATGCCACGCAAGCCATCGATGCCGGATTCGATCGAGAGGTCGATCCGCCGCTGCGGCTGTTTTTTTATCTGCCGTTCGAACACTCCGAGGACATCGCCGACCAACAGCGTGCTGTCGCGCTGTGTGCGGAATTGGGCGACGCGACCTACCTGAAATATGCCGAGATGCATCGCGACCTGATCGCGCGCTTCGGCCGCTTTCCGCATCGCAACGCTGCGTTCGGGCGCGAGACGACAGCGGAAGAACAGGCGTATCTCGATTCAGGTGGTTTCCAGGCCTGAAGCGAGGTAGCGGTGGCTGCACAATAGTCGCCCCGTGCGCTGCGCCGATTGTTGCCTAGGCCGCCGGCAGTCGTACCCGCTCGCGGCGAAATCCGTAGCCGAAAACGCGCGCGGGAATCTGCCGCACGAAGCGAACGCGCGACAGCAGTCGCAGCAGCGGCGGAAATGGAAGCGGGCCGCCAGTTTCGCCTTCCAGCAAACGTGCAATCAGCGCGCGTTGTGCGATGCGCTGAATCCATTGAGTCAACCGCGTCGGCAGTGTGCGTCGGCGCTACACGCGCGCCAGCAATTTTTCGGCGATCGGTCCGCCATCGCGCAAGGCGGGCCCGACCAGGTTGGCCACCGCCACCGCGTCCTGGATTGCCAGGTTGATGCCGACTCCGCCAATGGGCGACATCGCATGCGCAGCGTCACCAATCAGCAGCAAGCCGGGCAGGTGCCAGCGCTGCAAACGATCGACTTTCACTTCCAGCATCTTGACCTGATTCCAGTCGGTGAGCCCATCTGCGCGCTCGGCTTCGAATGGCAACAGTGACGCGACCCGTTCGCGGAATTCGGCGACCGAACGCTCGCGCAACTGAGACCCGCTGCCCTTGCGGATCAGAAACGCCGATTGCCAGTAGTCGTTGCGATTGAGCATCACCATCATCTGGCCGCTCGCAGGAACCGCGAAGGTGTTGTCGATATCGGCCGGCCGCCGGGGCAGGCGAAACCACAACACGTCCATCGGCGCACCGAAATCACGCACCGGCAAGCCGGCGTCCGCGCGCAACGTCGAGCTGCGGCCATCGCAGGCGACTACCAGATCGGCGTGGATGGTCAGTTCGCCGTCCGGATCGCGTGCACGCACGCCGGTGACGCGGTTCGCGTCGTCGCGCACCAGGCCGCTGGCTTCGCAGCGCATGCGCAGCTCGAACGTCGGCAGCTTTTGGCCTTCGCTCACCAGCATGTCCAGAAAATCCCATTGCGGCGCAATGCTGATGTAGGGAAATGGTTTCAAACCGCGCATCTCGATCAGCGCATGAAAGCCGTCGGCAAAGCGGGCGACGATCTCGGACTCGCGTCGATGCGGAATGGCTTCGAACGCGTCCAGCAACCCGATCTGATCGAGAATTTCCAAGGTCGATGGATGGACGGTGTCGCCGCGAAAATCGCGCAGGAAATCCGGGTGCTTTTCCAGCACCGTGACCGCGATGCCGGCACGCGCAAGCAAAAGTCCGAGCATCATTCCCGCAGGGCCGCCACCGACGATGCAGCAGCGCGTTTGCAAATTGCGCGCGTGCGTGTCGGCGGTTACGTCCGTCACCGGGTTGCTCAGTAGACCGCTAAGTTTGGATCGATTTCCTTCGCCCACGCATCGATCCCGCCTTCGACGTTGTACACGTCGTGGAAGCCCAGTTGACGGAAATATTCGGCGGCGCGGCGGCTGGAACTGCCGTGGTGGCAGATGAAGGCCAGCGGGATGTCCTTGGGCAGCGCTTCGATGCGCTCGCGGTTGGCGTCGTCGAGCACGTCGTGCGTTTGCGGAAACAGGACGTGTTCGCGCGCCTGCAACGGGCGAACGTCGATCACGTCGATGGTGCCGGTGAAGATGCGGTCGTGCAGCTCCTGCACGGTGATTGATTTGACCGCGGGCAGGTCGCCATCCGCATCTCGCGCGGCAGATTGCGTGTCATCGCTAGCCGGTTTGCGCGCATTCGGATTGCGGAGCGCGAGGCCAGCGCCGCGCACGTCTTCAACCCAGTCGATCTCCAGTCCGTTCGCACGCGGGGCGCTGGCGGCATCCAGATGCACGCGCAGGCCGGCGGCCTCTGCCACGATTTCGCGACCGCTGACTGGCCGCAACTGGAACTGCGCGTTGAACTGCGGATCGACCGACAGGTGCAGGCCGACGCCATCGGGCACATCGTTCATGGCGCCGCGAATGGCGTCGGCCGCGACTGGCGTGATGTGCAGGGTCGGTGGCGTGCGATCGGGTGGCGCCAGTCCCAGCGCGCCATGCAGCTCACCCGAATTGAGCATCTCCTCGATGATGTCGGAGCCGCCCAGCAGTTCGCCGTCGACATACAACTGCGGAATCGTCGGCCAGTTGCCGTAGGCCTTGATGCCGTCGCGGATCGCGCCATCGGCGAGCACGTCGATACCGGCGTAGTCGACGCCGAGGCTGTCGAGAATACCGACCGCCTTCGCCGAAAAGCCGCATTGCGGCGCCTGCGGCTGGCCTTTCATGAACAGCACCACGCGACGCGATTGCAGAAGCGCGTCGATACGTTGGCGCACGGCGGGATCGATCATGGCTTGGTCCTGTGCGATGAGTGGAAAGTGGCAGCCGCTTGAACAGGCGGAACACGGTTATTCTACGCCGTGGCCGTCGCGCAGGCCGCGCCGACGTTCCATCCAGCGGCCTGCATTTCCTTCACCGCCACGATTGCATACCACGATGCCGCCGACCCCACCCGCCGCCGTGCGCCCGAACGCCGCACCACCAATGCTGGGCGGGGGTGGCACCGGCTGGCTGGCGTTGCTCTATCCAGTCCTCACCCGGGTCGCGCTCCACTACCACAGCGCCGCGCTGACGTTACTGGCCGCATTCGTGTTGACCTTGGTGCTGCTGCTGGGCGGATTGCTGGCGCGCCGGCGGGCGGCGTGGATCACCTTGTTGATCGTTGCTGCCGCACTCGCTGGGCTGGCGTGGCTGAATCTGTCGTTGCTGCCACTGTATCTGCCACCAGTGCTGCTGAATGTTTTCCTCGGCTGGTTTTTCGGCCGCACCCTGGTGCGTGGCAGCCGTCCGCTGATCCAGCGGATGGCCTGGCACATGCACGATCGCGAACCGCTGTCGCCGGGCCATTTGGTTTACACACGGCAGATCACCGTGATGTGGACGACTTACTTCATCATCATGGCTGCGATCAATTTGTTGTTGGCGCTGTTCGCCCATCCCAATGGCGTGCTGGAATTGTTCGGCATCGCACCGGGATTGCGGATTCCGCAAACGGTGTGGTTCTGGTTTGCCAATGTGTTCAACTTCGGACTCGCGGCGTTGCTGATGGTGGGCGAATTTGCGTATCGGCAAATGAAGTTTCCCGAGGATCGCGGTCGCTACGGCAACTTCGTCGGCTTCATGCAACGCATGCGGCGCGAGATGCCCACGATCTGGCACGACCTGATGCTGCCGCGATGAGCGCTGCCGCGATGGGTGGACCCGTTCGCGTGTCGCCATGGTTGCGGCGGTCGCTGTGGCTCTCGCTGCCGATGCATGTATTGGGCATCGCACTGATCGTGATCGGACATATCTGGATCGGCATCGGCGTGATGGTGCTTGATCACGCACGTTATTTCTTTGGCAGCCTGTGGCCGCATTCGCGCGTGTTCGGGCCGGTGTTGCAACGCGTTGCGGCGACTACGCCGCAGCTGTGGCTGACCATTGACGACGGCCCGTCGGACGATACGCTCGCAATTCTTGATCTGCTGGATGCGCATGGCGCGCGCGCGACGTTTTTTCTGGTCGGCGAGCGCGCAGCGGCACGTCCGCAACTGGTGCGCGCGATCATCGAGTGTGGGCACGGCATCGGTAATCACACCGATGGCCACTACGCGACCGCGTTCTGGCGGCTGTCACCGACACGCATGCGCGCGCAAATCGAACAGGCGCAGGCCACGCTCAGTGCAATTGCAGGCGCTCAGCCGCACTGGTTTCGCGCCGTCGCCGGGATGGCCAATCCGTTCGTGCAACCCGTACTGAGCGACCTCGGATTGCAGCGTGTGTCCTGGAGCGTGCGTGGGTTCGACGGCGTCGACGCAGACAACGATCGCGTGCTGCGGCGGCTACGAAGCGGGCTCGTGCCCGGCGCGATCATCATGCTGCACGAAGGCGGTGCGCACAGCTTGGATTTGATCCGCCGGTTGCTCGCCGAAATCGAGGCGCGCGGATTGCAGGCGGTGTTGCCGGATGCGGATCAGGGCCGCATCGACAGCCCGACAGTGCACGCCGCAAAAGTCGCGGACTCAATAACGACGAATTCAGTGGACAGTTGAGCCAGTTGCTCCCGTTTAGTAGATGCACTGGTCATCAGCGCGGCAGGGACATGCGAGAGGTGATCGCGCGCCGCGCTGTACGCAATTGAGCCAGTCGATCACGACGTGACTGAACTGCTCCCCTAATCTGCAGGGGGAGGCTGGGACGGCGTTTCGTCCAGCGCAGACAACAACCGCGCGTTTTCGTTCGCCGTGCCGACACTGATGCGCAGGCAATCGGGCAATCCATAACCGCCCATCGGCCGCAACACCACGCCGCGCGCGAGCAGTGCCGCCTCGATGGCCGGCGTGCATTCGCCAAACTCGACCAGCACGAAGTTGGTCGCCGACGGCGTCACGATCCAGCCGCCTTCGCGCAGCGCGCCGATCAGCGCGTCGCGTTGCACGCGGTTTGCAGCAACGCCGGCATCCAGGTGCGCCTGATCATCCAATGCCGCTTTCGCCGCAGCGAGCCCGGGCATGTTGACATTGAAGCTTTCGCGGACGCGCTGCAGTACCGCAATCAGGCCCTCATCCGCAATCGCATAGCCCACCCGCAAACCGGCCAGCGCATACGCCTTGCTGAAGGTGCGCGTGACCACCAGATTGCGATAGTGCGGCAACAGTTCAAGCGCCGACCGATAGCCATCGGCATCGCCGAGCGCGAATTCTGCATACGCTTCATCCACGACCACGATCACGTTTTTCGGCACGTCCCGCATGAACTGCGCGAATGCGTCGCCAGCGAACCACGTTCCGGTCGGATTGTTCGGGTTGGCGAGAAATACCAGGCGCGTGTTGCCGGTAATTTGCGCCGCGATCGCATCGAGATCGTGGCCGCGCGGCTGCGCTTGATGATCGCGTGACAGCGGCCGCGCAATTCGCAGCACCGCCCCAGCGGCCTGTGCTGCGAGCGCGTACACCGCGAAGCCGAATCCTGACGCGACGACATCGGCATTGCGGCCGGCAAAGACCTGCGCGAACTGCATCAGCAATTCGTGCGAACCATTGCCGAGCAGGATTTGCGCCGGCTGCACGGCATGCCGCGCAGCGAGCGCGCGACCGAGGTCGCCGCCTAGCGGATCAGGATAGCGATGCGCTTCGGCGAGGCTGCTATACGCGGCCTCTAGTGCGCGCGGACTCGGGCCGAATGGATTTTCGTTGGAGCCGAGTTCGACCAGTTCGTTCACCGCAAACTTGCGACGCAGCGCGATCAGATCGTGGCCCGGATCATAAGCCCGCAGGCCGCGCACGCCAGGTTGCGCAAGCGCGGCGAAGAACGCTTCGCTGTCGTGCGCAGCGTCGGTGTGCAGTTCAGCGCTCACGCAATCGCGAACGGATACGAGCCAAGCACCGTGACCTGCGCGGCAAAGTCGCCGAGTTCGTCGAGCGCATCCTTCAGCGGCGACTCCTCGACGTGGCCACCGACATCGATGAAGAACGCGTACTGCCACAGCCCGCTGTGCGCCGGGCGCGATTCGATGCGGTTCATGCTGATGCCGCGCCGCGCCAGCGGTTCGAGCACGCGAAACAAAGCACCGGGTTGGTCGCGAACGAACACCAGCAAGGAGGTGCGATCGTGGCCGGATGACGGAAACAATTCGCGGCCGATCACGAGGAAGCGCGTGGTGTTGTCGGGCCGGTCCTCGATCGGACCGGCGACGATCTTCAAACCATAGACATGCGCTGCGGTTTCGCCGGCAATGGCTGCGCTGTCGTCGGCGTTGCGCGCGCGCCGGGCGGCTTCGGCATTGCTGGACAGCGCCTGCTTCTCGACGTTCGGCAGGTTCTGGCGCAACCAGCCGCGGCACTGCGCAAGCGACAGGCCATGCGAATACACGCGCTCGATGTCCTCGATCCGGCCGCTACGCGACAACAGGTATTGATGCACGCGCAACTCGACTTCGCCGCAGATCTTCAGCGGCGAGCTCAGGAACATGTCGAGCGTAGACTGGATCGTGCCTTGACCCGAATTCTCGACCGGCACCACGCCGAAATCTGCATGGCCGGCGGCCACTTCGTCGAACACTTCCTCTACGCTCGCCAGCGGCAGGCCCTTAGCGGAATGGCCGAAATGCTTGTGCACGGCCTGTTGAGAAAACGTGCCTTCCGGCCCGAGATAGCCGATCTTCAGCGGCTCCTGTTGCGCAAGGCAGGCCGACATGATTTCGCGGAACAGCCGCACCAGCACGTCGTCTGCGAGCGGCCCGTCGTTGCGGTCGACCACGCGCCGCAGCACCTGCGCTTCACGCTCGGGCCGGTAATAGTCGAATGCTGCCGCGAGCTTGCCCTTGGCTTTGCCGACCTGCTGCGCCCACTGTGCGCGATTGGCGAGCAGCGACTGGATTTCGCGATCGATGCCGTCGATCTGTTCGCGTACCGCGGCGAGGTCGAGTCGCTTGGATCCGGATGGTTGCGGCTTTGCGACAGTTGTTTTCACGACGGCCGGCTTGCGCGGATGCTTGGATTTCGCGGCCATTGTCATTTTCCATTCAACGAAGGCCAGCTTGCCTCGCGCCGGACGATGACACAACTGCTTGAATTTCGTGGCGTGCGCCGTGAGCAAGGCCGAACCTGATGCGTCATGCGCAGCGTTCGAACGAGCGTCATGCCGTCAGCTGGCGCGCACCAGTGACAAGAGTGCAATTTCATACGAGTCGCTGGATTTCGGCCTGCGGCTGTTGCGATGCGCTTCGAGCGCTATAACGAGGATGTTGGAGGTTCCCGTCAATCTCGACTGATTCAATCCCGGCGCGCGATCAGCAGCCAGTTGTTGAACGGCGTGCGTCCCCATAGCGGATACAGCCGCGTCGTCAATCCGTGTGCTTGGAGTTGCGATTCCAGTTGCGCGCGCTCGGGATATTGTTTTGGACCGGTGTTCATCCAGCGCAGCGCCCGCGAGAACGCATCCACCGCGCGGGTAATCTGCGCGCGTGAACTGCCGTCGGCAAGGCCGGTGCGAATGAGCAGTCGCGCGCCGGGGGTCAGGCATTGCACCGCAGCGTCGATCAATGGCGCTTGCGCGCCAGGCGGCAGAAACTGCAGCACGTCGAGGATGGCAACGCTGCCGCGATGCGCGTGCAATGCGGGATGCGGCGTGCCGTCGGCCAGGTCGACGCAATCGAATCGCACGTTGGTCAAACCGGCTTGAAGTGCCGCCTTGCGCGCGAGCACAACCTTGCCGGCGTCGTTGTCCACGCCGTGATAGGGCAACGCCAAACCGCCGTGCCTCAGACAATGCGCAAGCAGCCCGACCCCGCAGCCCAGATCCAGCAGCGGAGCATCGCTGCCAGCAAGTGCTGCGCTCACGCCGCCATACAGCGGGTCGCTGCGCAGCTTCGAGCGCGCGTAATGAAAGTTCCAGCGACCAGGAAGAAACGCGCGCGCTATCGCCTCGCTGGGTGCGCTGCGCATCGCTGCATTCGGAATGACGGGTTCCGCTTTCGGCATCGTCATGCGCACACTGTCGCGCGTTGGCGTGCGCGTCGCCAGCGGATTGTGTGCGAGATCGTGCTGCGGGAAGTTATTGCGATTGCTCGTCAAGCTTGGGCATCTCGCCGTCAAAGTGTGGTTGCGCATTGTCCTTGCGCTTGATCACGCTGATCGATCCGTTCATTTCAAGGATCGCCAGCGAGACCTCGCCGACGGTGCAGCAGCCTTCCCGACGTAATGCTGAATTTAGTTCGTGCTGGGTCAGGAGACTCTCGCGCATGATCTCGGCCACGAGTTTGCCGTCGTGGATCAGCACTTGCGGCTTGCCTTCGACCCAATTTTCCACGTGCTTACTTTTGAAGACGAGCCCGCCCACGGCGAAGTTCAGCGCGATCAAGGTCACCGCCGAAATCACCCCGCCGATCAGCGAATTATCGCCAGCGTTCATCGAGTTTTGCACGGCGTTGGACAGCAGTAGCAACAGCACCAAGTCGAATGGGGCCAGCTGTCCGGTCTGGCGTTTGCCTGTCATACGCAGCAACAGCAGCAAGGCCACGTAAATGATCACCGAACGCAATACCAGTTCCCACCACGGAACACTCAAATGGAACATGCTGAATTCTCCCATCGCTGACGCAGCACGCAGCGGCTGCGCGCGCAGCATATCGACTCACGGCGGGTCAGTGCGTTGGGCGGGGCGTCGAACCGGGTTGTCGCAGCTTTTTCAAGGCGACCGGCAGCACGGCCTCGACCCAGCCCGCGTACATCGCTGCCGACGGATGCAATCCATCCGGCGCGACCATGCCGCGATCGAATTGCGCAAGATCGCCATGCGGACGACTGACGGCGGCAATGTCGACGAAGGTGACCTGGTGTTGCTGCGCGATCTGCTGCGCGGCGGCATTGAACGCATCGGTTTCGCGCGCGACCTGCGCAGTGTCGCGACCGCTGCCGCGGCCGAACGGGGTCACGCCCCAGTCCGGAAAGCCGACCACGATCACGCGCGCCGGATCATTCCCGGCCAGCGCGATCACCCGTTCCAGCAGCGCCGTGAACTGAGTGCGGTATTCGTCCAGCCCGCGGCCGCGATACTCGTTGTTGACGCCGATCAGCAAGCTGACCAGATCGTACGGCGGATCGAATGTTGCCTGATCGATCGCCGCCGACAGCTCGTCGGTGGTCCAGCCGGTGTTTGCGAGGATGCGCGGCGGATCAATCGCGACGCCTTGCTCGCGCAGGCGAGAGGCCAATTGCAATGGCCAGCGGGCGGCTTCGGGTTCGGCCTCGCCGATGGTGTAGGAATCGCCCAGCGCGAGAAAGCGTACGGCGCGCGATTGCGAAGTCGACTTCATGGCGGCATCCGATGTGCTCTGCGCTGCGACGGGTTGCGACGCTGCCGCGGACTGCGACTTTTCGCCTCTGGCACCGCAGGCGCGCAGCCCGTGCAGGCCAGCAGAACGATCACCAGCGTGCGACGCAGAAGGTGAAGAATGTGAATCATGCGACGTGTGTCGACAGCGCGCGTTCAATGCGATCGAATACTTCGCGCATGACATCGGCCTCGGGCAGCAGCGTGATGCGGAAATGGTTGCGTACGCGACTGTTGAAACTCGATCCCGGTACAACCAATACGTGTTCGTGTTCGAGCAACTCCAGCGCAAAGCGATGATCATCGAGCTTGGGCAGCAGCTCGGGATCGATCGACGGAAACGCATACAGCGCACCCTGCGGGGCGACCAGATCGAGAAAGCGGCTGTCGGCGCAGGCGGCAATCGCGGCGCGACGCGATTCGTACAGGCGGCCACCGGGATTGCACAGCGCGCTGATGGTGTCGTCGCCCTGCAACGCGGCCGGTACCGCCCATTGGCCCGGCACATTCGCGCACAGGCGCAAGCCGCTAAGCAGATCCAGTGCGTGCGCGTAATCGCCCAGCCGCCACGGATCGCCGCCCAGCACTGCCCAGCCCACGCGCCAGCCGCAGGCACGATGCAATTTCGATAACCCGCCAAAACTCAGGCACGGCACGTCGCCGGCCAGCGCGGCCATCGGCACGAATGTGGCGTCGTCGTACAGGATGTTTTCGTAGATCTCGTCCGACAGCAGCAGCAGTTGATGCTTCGCCGCGATCGCCACCAGTTGCTCCAGCAGCGCGCGTGGATAGCTGGCGCCGGTCGGATTGTTGGGATTGATCACCACCAGTGCGCGCGTGCGCGGGGTGATCAACGCCTCGACTTGCGCGGGATCGGGCAGGAATTTCTCGACGGCGTCGCACGGGTAATACACCGGCACGCCATCGTTGAGGATGGTGGCCGCGCTCCACAGCGGATAGTCGGGGCTCGGCAGCAACACCTCATCGCCCGGATTGAGCAAGGCGCGCAGGGCGATGTCGATCAATTCGCTGACGCCATTGCCGATGAACACCTGTTCGGGCAGCACCGGCTGGCCGTCGCGTGCCGAATAATGTGCAGCGAGTGCTTCGCGCGCTTCGGGCAAACCCTGCTGATGGGTGTAGGCATCGCTGCGCGGCAGATGCTCGGTGACGGCACGCTGCAGGTGCTCGGGTGCGCGAAATCCAAATGCTCCCGGATTGCCGATGTTGAGCTTGATCAGTTGCAGCCCGCGCGCCTCGAGTTCGCGCGCGCGACGCGCCAGCTCGCCGCGGATCTCGTAGCGCACCTCGCGCAGGCGTTCGCGGGTGGCAAGCGGGGTGGAAGTCATGCGTGGCTCGATCAGCAAACGCCAAGCCTAGCGGTTGCGGGTGGTCAGGATCAACGCATTCAACGCGTGCGGGTGATCCACAACGCGATCAGGGCCAACGAGGCAAAGCCCAGTTCCCACGGCAGCGCATAGGCGAAGAATGGATTCCACTCGCCGCCCAGCAGCAACGCCAGTGCACGGCTCAAGGCGCTGCCGCCATTGGTGAGCGCGGTTAGCCACAGCGCGGAGCGCACCAGCCCCGGGCGGAACGCGGCGATGCATAGCCACAGGCCGAGACCGGTTTCCAGGCCGCCATAAAATGCGCGCAGCTCGAC
>JBBQQH010000058.1:0-19339 GCA_038216155.1 Lysobacterales bacterium | reverse complement strand
CCCTAGGGAAGGTCTGAACAAGTCCACTATTGATCGTCATTTCCGCGAAAGCGGGAATCCAGCGACTTATAGATCAAGCAGTTAGAGTCCATGGGTTCCCGCCTTCGCGGGAATGACGGACTTGTTCAGACCTTCCCTAGCTAACCGTGCCTTCAACCGACATCGCCGCCCCATCATGGCTTAGTACAATGTTTGGGCGGTCAGCGACTGTTTCTCGACAGTCGCTGACCGCCTCATTGTTACGGCCGTGACCGTCCGCTTTATACTGGCCGCATTGGGTGAACGAGTGTCCGGAGTTGGCACATAGCAGCCGGTCGGCATCAGTCAGGTCCCGCGTGGCTTTGCACGATGCGTAGCCGTCGCACTCCATGGATCATCGGGCCAGGGATGCCTTGGATAGCGGCCCTTCATTTCCTTCTTCACATCAGGATAGGTGCGTTCCCAGAACCCGCGCAGGTCCTGGGTGATTTGCAGCGGCTTTCCACCGGGAGATAGCAGGTGCAATGTCAGCGCGATGCGGCCGTCGGCGATGCGCGGGGTGTCGGCGAGGCCGAACAATTCCTGCAGCTTCACTGCGAGCACGGGCGTGTCGGGTCGGTTGATATTCGCGTCATAGCGATAGACGATCGCGCGCTCCATGCCCGATGGAACGTGGATGCGGGTTGGCGCAAATGTATCGAGTCGCTGGCGCATGTTCCAGTCGATGCGCGATTTCAACGTATCGGCGAATGCGTGCTGATCGAGGGTATCCAGCCGCGTCTTGCCGGCTAGCGCGGGCTTGAGCCAGTCATCCAGCGATGCAAGCAATGCGTCGTCGGACAAATCGGGAAGACCAAGCTCCGGAATCCACGCGCGCAGGCAACGCACGCGTTCGCGCCATTGCGACAACGCGTCGCTCCACGGCAATGCGGACAAGCCGAGCTGTCGTACGGCATCAACCAGCGCATCGGCATAACGCAAAGGATCCGGATGCTGAATCTGTTTGCTTTCGAGCACGATGCGATCAAACCGGCGCTCGCGCACCGCAACGATGGCGCGTTTTTCGTTGTCCCAGGCGACGCGGTCTTCGCTGATGAAACGTTCAAGGAAATCACGTTCAAGGCGCGCTTCGTCGAGCGGCGCAGCGCGCATGATCAGCGCTTCGCGATCACTATCCCGCAGTTCGGTCGCCACCAGCCACGGCTCGCCATACAGCGTGCTGTCGTCGAACAGCCGCGCGCTACGGCCGTTGGCAAGTTGATAACGCTGCGGATCGTTTGCATGCTGGCGTGCGATGCGATCAGGAAACGCGTGCAGCAGCAAATCGCCAAGCAAGTGCGCCGAGCATGGATGGTCAAGTGTCGCGGGGAGCAGGATTTCGGAAGCGACCGCGCGGACTTCTGATGGCTGCAGCGCGTCGATTTTCAATCGCCGCTGCCATTGTTTCGCGGCTTGATCAATCGCTGCGAGCGCGCTGCGATTTGCGTCGGGCAACAAACGCCCCGACCGATAAGCGGCCAGCGCCTGCCAACGTTCGGCCAGCGCGTCGGAACGGCTGCGCAATGGATCGCGCGCCTCGATCAATGCGGCAAGATCGCAGGCCAGTGTCGCTTCAAGATTTCGATTGGCCTGAGCCTGTCGAAGGGTCGACGCCAGCAACATCGCAGCCAGTCTCGGATGAGTGCCGAGCGCGAGCATGCGTCGGCCGAGCGGCGTGATTTGATATTCAACCCGGTCACCCCGAGCCTGTCGGAGGACGAGCGCATCGAGCCGTTGCAACAGATCGCGCGCCGCTGCCAGCGCGCCACTTGGTGGCGGATCGACGAAGCGCAAATCTGCTTCGCCCCATGCGGCCAGTTCAAGTGCGAGCCCCGACAAATCGACCTGCGAGATTTCGGCGCGACGTTGCGCCTCGAGCCGTTGCGATTGCAGCCAAAGGCGATACGCGAAACCTTCCGCAACACGTCCTGCGCGGCCTGCCCGCTGATCGGCCGAGGCTTGCGAGATCGACACTGTCTCCAGCCGGGAGAATCCCGAATTTGGATCGAAACGCGGTTCGCGTGCGAGACCAGCATCAATCACCACGCGCACGCCGGGCAATGTCACCGAAGATTCGGCTACGTTAGTCGCCAGCACGATGCGGCGGCGTCCCTGCGGATCTGGACTGAGCGCTGCGGCTTGCGCTTCGAGCGGCAGATCGCCGTGCAGAGGCAGGATAACGACCGACTCCTCCCCTTGCGAAAGCAGGGTGAGGCTGCGTAGGGGTGGGCTCGACGAAGCTGGCAGCGCCTTCTGCGCCAACGCAATCTCGCGCTGGCCTGGCAGAAACACCAGTACGTCGCCCGGATGATTCGCGAGTGCATGTTCAACTGCGCGCCGCACGTGCATTTCCAGCGGCTCGGTTCGATTGTCTCGCGCCTGACGCAGCACGCGACTCGCCGGAAAATGGTCGATCGTCACTGGCCAGCTGCGGCCTTGCGAACTCAATCGGGGCGCATCGAGGAAGCGCGCGAGTCTTTCGCCATCGAGCGTTGCCGACATCAATACGATGCGCAGGTCGTCGCGCACCTGCGCCTGCACGTCGAGCGCAAGTGCAAGGCCGAGATCAGAGGACAGATGGCGTTCGTGGAATTCGTCGAACAGCAACGCGCCCACGCCTTCGAGTGTGGGATCGTCCTGGATCATCCGGGTGAGGATGCCTTCGGTGACGACTTCGATCTGCGTGCGTGCCGAGACCTTGTTTTCGAAACGGATGCGGTAACCAACGGTATCGCCGACACCTTCATGCAATTGCTTCGCCATGAACTGCGCCGCCGCGCGCGCGGCCACGCGGCGCGGTTCGAGCATCACGATCTTCCTGCCGGCCAGCCATGGCGCGCCCAGCAAGGCGAGCGGCACCTGCGTGGTTTTGCCGGCGCCGGGAGGCGCTTCGAGCACTAGGCGCGGGTGTGCGGCCAGCGATTCGCGGATCGCAGGCAGCAATGAAGCGATTGGAAATTCAGATGGATTCACCACACAAGAATACGATGCGATTGCTACTGCCTCAGTTTTAGATGTCACTGCACCCGATGCAGCAGCATGCCGTTCGTAGTGCAGCAGTTATCCGTTCGTGGTGAGCCTGTCGAACCACGTTTCGGCTTTGTCTCGTGAAGAGCTGTGGTTCGACAAGCTCACCACGAACGGTTCATTTCGACAGGCTCACCACGAACGGATCTATCTTCCTGGCGATCTGTCAGAATTTGTCGCGATTGCTGACGTTTCAACATGAAAACCCACTGCGCTGTCCAGTTCCCCGTTCACGTTCCCCGTTCCCAACCCCTATGCAGTTGATCGACATCGGCGCCAACCTCGGCCACGAAAGTTTTGCGCCGGATCTCGACGCCGTACTCGGCCGCGCGCGTGAGGCGGGCGTGGCGCAGATGATTGTTACCGGCGCATCACGCGAGGGTTCACCCGTTGCGCTGCAACTAGCGCAAGCGCATCCGGGATTGCTGTACGCGACCGCCGGCGTGCATCCGCACCACGCGACCGAATACACCGACGAGGCCGACGCCGAGATGCGCGCCTTGCACGCGCATAAGGAAGTTGTCGCGGTAGGCGAGTGCGGCTTGGACTATTTCCGCGACTTCTCACCGCGCCCCGCGCAACGCCACGCATTCGAACGTCAGTTGCAGATTGCGGTTGATACCGGTAAGCCATTGTTCCTGCATCAGCGCGACGCGCATGCAGATTTCGTGGCGGTGATGAAAAACTTTGATGGCACGCTTGGCGCAGCAGTCGTGCATTGCTTCACCGGCACGCGCGAGGAGCTGTTCGAATGCCTCGACAACGACTGGCATATCGGCATCACCGGCTGGCTGTGCGACGAGCGCCGCGGTCTGCATTTGCGCGAGTTGGTGAAGCACATTCCGGCGAACCGGTTGATGATCGAAACCGATGCCCCCTATCTGTTACCGCGCACTGTGAAGCCGGCGCCATCGCATCGTCGCAACGAACCAATGTATCTCGCGCACATCGTGGAGGAACTCGCGCGCGATCGCGGCGAAAATGTCGCCGTCACCGCCGCGCAGACCACACAAGCCGCTCTGGAGTTTTTCCGCTTGCCGTAGCGGCGATCACTGAGACCTGGCTTAGGTCACTGTGCCGCCGCCGTTTCCCCTGCCGAAGAATTTCTTGATCGCCGCGCCGACCGCAATCACGCCGACCACGACGACCTTCTTGAAAGCCAACAGCATCAAGCCGATCTTGGCGAACAGGCCGGCCTTTGCAGCGATGCCACCGGCTACGAGCGCAGCCAGACCGTAGGCTGCGACCTTGTCAGTGCTTGAGTTGAAGTCTGCGTAGCGCTGTCCCGGCTCAAAGTCGACGCGCGGCAACAGCTTCTGCATTCCCGTCTGGACGATCGCCAGATCATTCATGCCAGCAACTGCATTCAGGCTCACGTAGCCGCTGCGCCCAAGCACGCGGATGTCGTAATTCAGGGTGTGCTGGCTCGCATCGCTGGTCGCCAGCTCTCGCGCCCAGTACAGCTTCTTGTGGGCGGCATCGTAGTGCGGTGGCTCGGCCCAGCCCATCAGCTTGATTTCCGGATAGCCAGCCTTCTTGCGCTGCTCGTTGTCCTCGGCGTCGGCTTTCTGCATGCCCATTAGCATGTCGTCGTAATCGATCTTGGCGGCATCGTCATCGGAGACGTGGCCGTCGTCAGATCGCGTCACCACCACGCCCCAAGAATGTTCGTCGCTCAGCGGAGTTGCGGTCGGCACGATCATCGCCAGCACGCTGTCATCGTGTGGATTACGCCAGAAATGCTCCAGCACCTTGTCGGCGTCGGCTTGATCCAGATAACGAAAGTCCGGACCGAGGTCGACCCGCGCGTTGCTGCCGGGCACCGTGATCGTGCCCTGCTTGAAGTCAAGCGATGCGAGGAACGCCTTCGCGCTCTCTTCCTTCTGCGCATCCGAATCCTGCGCTTCCGCGGCCGCGCTCAACGTCAGAGCCAGCACGCTGGCCAGCAACAAGTGTTTCATTGTCCTTCCCCGAACAGGCGTCCCCACGCCGATGGATAGAGTCTGGCTTCGCCGCGCGCCGGTTGCAAGTTCATGGGCGATGGAGTGGACCCGCGGAGGGGGACGCAGCGTGCGCTGCCTGATCAAGTCAACTACGCAGACCGACCCCACGCTTGAGTAGCCACAGCGCCAGCGCGGTGAGCGCGACGGTGAAACCTAGCATCAACACGTAAGCGATCCACAGTGGCACGTCGCTCACGCCAAGTAGTCCGTAGCGAAACGCGTTGACCATGTAAAAAATTGGATTGGCGTGCGTCATCGCCTCGGCCCACGGCGGCAACAGCTTGACCGAATAGAACACGCCGCCCAGATACGTGAGCGGCGTGAGGATGAAGGTCGGCACGATGGCCACGTCGTCGAATTTCTTCGCATACACCGCATTGATGAAACCGGCCAGCGAGAAGATCACCGCACCCAATAGCACGGTCGTAATCGTCACCAGCGGATGCGGCACGCGCACGGTGGTGAACAGCATCGCGATGACCAGCACGATCGCGCCGACCGCAATGCCACGCGTGACCGCGCCGATCACGTAGCCCGACAGGATCACCCAGTTCGGCATCGGGCTGACCAACAATTCCTCAACGTGGCGCCCGAATTTTGCGCCGAAGAAACTTGAAGAAATATTACCGTAGCTGTTCTGGATGATCGACATCATCACCAGTCCGGGCACGATGAACTGCATGTACGAAAAGCCGCCCATCTCGCCGATGCGACGGCCGATCAGACTGCCGAAAATTAGGAAATACAACGTCATCGTGATCGCCGGCGGCACCAGAGTCTGGCCCCAGATGCGGATGATGCGAACGATTTCACGGCGCGCGATTGTGTACAGCGCGGTGAAGTTCTGTTGGGTCGGCGTCGGCGTCGCGGTCACGGTTGTGTTCATACGGCTTTCTCCCCGTTTCCGGTTAGCCTCACAAACAATTCCTCAAGACGATTGCTCTTCGTACGCATCGATCGTACCCGGATACCGGCATTACCCAACACCTCAAACACGCGATTGAGATCCATCGCGCGCGGCATGTCCAGATCCAGGGTGTGGTCATCCATCGCGGTCAATGCGGTGCCTTCGATCGAGGGCAATGTGGGCGGCAGCACGCCATCGATGTCGAGCAGAAATCCTTCCACATCGAGCTTGGCCAGCAATTCGCGCATCGGTCCGTGTTCGATGATGCGGCCGTTATCGATGATCGCCAGATTCCGGCACAGGCTTTCGGCTTCCTCCAGATAATGCGTGGTCAGGATGACGGTGGTGCCGGCGGCGTTTACCTCGCGCAAAGTTTTCCACATTCCGCGTCGGATCTCGATGTCGACGCCCGCGGTGGGCTCGTCCAGGATTAGCAGGCGCGGCCGCGTCATCATCGCGCGCGCAATCATCAGCCGGCGCTTCATGCCACCTGACAGCGTGCGGGCGATCATCGTGGCCTTGTTCCACAACTGCGCGCGCTTGAGTTCTTCCTCGGCACGATGCAGGGCAACGCTGCGCTCGATGCCGTAGAAGCCAGCGTAATTGGTGAGGATGTCGATGGGTTTCTCGAAGAAGTTGAAGTTCACTTCCTGCGGTACCAAGCCGATCAAGCGCATGGCCTGGCTGCGCTGCGCGGCGAGGTCAATACCGAACACGCGCACCTCGCCCGAGGTCTTGTTGACCAGCGAGCTGACGATACCGATCAGAGTCGACTTGCCGGCGCCATTGGGGCCCAGCAATGCGAAAAAATCACCCGGCGCCACCGCAAGGGAAATGCCCTTGAGTGCCTCGACGCCGGTTTCGTAGGTCTTGCGCAAATCTCGCACTTCGAGCGCTGCAACATTGGTCGCGGCGCTCGAGTCTGTTGACTGCGGCGAGGCTGTCGCCTGTGTGGAGTCGCTGGAAATGGGCGTGTCCTGGCTGGCTGCGTCACGCGTATTTGCGTAAAGGCCGTTATTATATGGCGTGCCGCGTCGTCACCGTGGCAACGTGTTCATGCGCGCTGGCGCTGCGCTGTCTGCCCGTACAGGAGTTTGAGTGCCCGTCCATTTTCCGCTTCGACTCACCGGCTCTCGCATGTTGGCGCCAACCGCGCGGCATCTGGTGTTTGCGCGCGACGATGGGCAGCCGCTGGATTTCATTCCGGGGCAGTTTGTGCAGGTGCATTTTCACTACCCCGACGGCACCTCGACCAAGCGCAGCTACTCGCTGGCGACCATCCACGATCACGCGCTGGGTGCCGGCGAAACCGTGGAGATTGCGGTCAGCTACGTGCCCGGCGGTGCCGCCACCGCGCTGTTCGAGAACTTGAGCGAGGGCGAACGCATTGATGCCAGCGGCCCGTATGGTCGCTTTTGCCTGATGCCGGGCGATACCAACCGGCGCTACCTGTTGATCGGCACCGGCACAGGCGTCACTCCCTATCGCGCAATGCTGCCAGAACTGGCGCGACTGATCGCCGAACGCGGTATCGAAGTCGTGTTGCTGTTCGGCGCACGCACGCCCGAGGAATTATTGTACGGCGAGGATTTCTACGCCTTCGCCGCCGCGCATTTAAACTTCCGTTTCGTGCCGTGCTTCTCGCGCGAACTGCCATCCGACCCGCATCCCGACGTGCGTCGCGGTTACGTGCAGGACACGCTGGCGGAATTCGCGCCGAATGCCGAGACTGACATCGCGTATCTGTGCGGCAACCCAAACATGGTCGATACCGCGTTCGAGGCATTGAAAGGCTACGGCCTGCCGATCCCGCACATCCGCCGCGAGAAGTACGTCAGCAGCAAATAGGGCGGGATCTGCCAGACAATGATCCGGATCGTTGCAACAACCGAGGAAGCGTTCTGGCAGAAGCTGGACGGTTTCATAGCGCCGAGGTCCGTATTTGAGGCGCAAGGCGACCGGCATGGCGACATCGACATGCGACTGGTTGAAAGGATTGACGCCTTTCTTGTGCCCAAGATTGGCAACTGCGATCAATCAGATCGTTGGTGCCACAACATTGACTACTACGGCGATGGAATTCGTTCGCTAGAGTTCGCGGCTGGCTGTTTCTCGCCTGTTTTCGTGCAGGATTTCCAACACATGCTCGTAGGCGAGCACGCGGATTTCACGGTGCTGTGCAAAGTTCACACTGACATCTTTGCGGAAGATTCACGTATTGGGTCTATCGCTGTTCGCAGCGATCGGATGCTAGTTGCATATCTATTGGTGGCTTGCCTCAATGGGCAGCTTTGAGATTTCGCTCAACTTAGCGCCCGCTTGCTTTATGCGGAGCTCGTACTGCCTGTAAAGCACGCTTGACAACCCATTTCGACCCGGCTATTGTCGCTGTCAAGTTACCTTGACAGACACGAAATATGGTTCGCTCCGTCAAATTGTTGCTCACCGTCGGCATTACCTCGTGGGCAGTTGCCTTCGCGTTGCAGAAGCTGCTGACGGGCGTGCCGTATTTCGTCCTTGCCCTGCTGTACGGGCTGGCGGTCGGTGCGCTGCTTGGCGCGTCGCTGCGCGCGTTCTCCGCCGATGGCTGCGACGCCGGGCCACCCAGGGTTCGCCAGCGCTACCTACGCGAATTTCTGCCGGCGATGTTCGGTTACGTGGTGATGCTGTTTGTATCGCTGTGGCTGCTCAAACGGGTGGAACCAGTGTGGCTGCGGATCGTGATCGCGTTGCTGCCGGTGCTGCCGATCGGGTTTGCGATACGGGCGATGGTGCGCTTCATCCGCGATACCGACGAGATGCAGCAAAAGATCGAACTGGCCGCGGTCAGCATCGCCACGGCGTCGGTCTCGTTGCTTTATTTCGCCGCAGGCTTTCTGCAATCTGCCGGCGTCATTGATGTGCCGGCTGACTCGGCGATGATTTGCGTCTTCCCTTCCATCTGCGCGACCTATGGCATTGCCAAGACGGTCGTGTCGCGACGTTATCGCTGAGCGCGCGATGGAAAGTCACGTACGCCAATTGCGCGAGCAGCAGCAGTGGTCGCAAGGCGAGCTGGCCGAGCGCTTGGATGTGTCCCGGCAAACCGTCAATGCGATCGAGACGGGAAAGTATGATCCCAGCCTGCCGCTGGCATTTCGAATCGCCAGACTGTTTGGTTCGTCGATCGAATCCATTTTTGTACCGGAAAAGGACTGAGTCGTGGAAAAGCGAAACATCGTGCGCATTGCGCTTGCGGCCGCTGCAGTTGCTTGGCTGGGCTACTCGTATTTAAAGCCCGCAGATCCACAGCATCGCGCAGATACGCATGCACAAGCATCGACGACTGCCGTGCCGGTCGCGCCGCGCAAGCTGGGATCGCTGGCATTTCAGCCGTGCACGCTGTCGCAAAACTACAGCGTTGCCTCGGTGGAGGCTCAGTGCACCACGCTGAAGGTGCCGCTGGATTACGCGCATCCGCAGGGCCAACACATCGAACTTGCGATCGCGTGGGTGCCGCCCAAGGACGATGGCGCGCCCGACCCGGTGTTCATGCTCGCCGGAGGACCGGGTCAGTCAGCTCGTGATTCGTTTCCGCAAATCGCTGGCGCGTTCGACGATGTGCTGAAAAAGCGCGGTGTCATCCTGCTCGACCAGCGCGGTACCGGCGCCTCGCATCCGTTGACGTGCAAGGACGAAAGCGGCAAGAACTCGGTGGTGGAGAAAGAGTCCGACGACTCGCCCGATGCAGTGCGTCGCTTCACCGCACGCTGCCGCGACCAGCTCAGCCGCAACACCGACCTGCGCTTCTATACCACCACCGATGCCATCCAGGACATTGATACGGTGCGCGCAGCAATTGGCGTTGGGCAGATCAACCTGGTCGGCGTTTCCTATGGCACCCGCGTTGCCCAGCAATATGCGCGCCGCTATCCGTCGCATACGCGGACGGTGCTGCTCGACAGCGTGGTGCCGAACGAGTTGATCCTGGGCAACGATTTCGCACGCAATCTTGAAGAGGCGCTGGACGCCAACTTCAAGCGCTGCGCCAGTGTGCCCGACTGCAGCACGCGCATGGGCAATCCGCGCGAACATCTGAATGCATTGTTGAAGCAACTCGATGCCGCACCCGTGCCGGTGAACTATCGCGACCCGATGACCAATCAGCCGCTGCATGAAAACCTCACCCGCGGGCATTTGGCGGTGATTGCGCGGATGTATGCATACATGCCGATCCTGGCGGCATCCTTGCCGCTGACCTTGTCAGAAGCATCCAACGGGCATTACGAATCGCTGATGGCGCAGGCCAAAATGATGAGCGGTACGCTCAGCGAAAGCATCATGCCGGGCATGCAGTTTTCGGTGATGTGCGCCGAAGACGCGGACCAGATGCAGGCCGATCCGGCCTACGCCGGCAGCGTGCTCGGCAATGAGCTGGTCGACACCATGCGCGCGCAATGCGAGGTCTGGCCCAAGGGCGCACGCCCCGCCGACTTTCACCAGCCATTCAAGAGCACGCTGCCGGTGCTGGTGCTTGAAGGCGAGTTCGATCCGGTGACGCCGCCGCGCTACGGTGAGCAGGTGGTGAAGAACCTGCCGAACGGTCGCCTGCTGGTCCTGCGCGGTCAGGGCCACAACGTGATTCCAGTCGGTTGCATGCCGAAACTGATGGCGCGTTTCATCGACACCGCCAGTGCGAAATCGCTCGATGCCAGTTGCCTGGAAAAGCTGCCGTACGCGCCGCCGTTCACCAGCTACAACGGGTGGGAGCCATGAGAGTGCGTGACTCGTGGTCTCGTGAATGGTTTGGTCGCGATCCAGGCAGGGATCGGGGAATGGGGATTCGGAAAGGAATGCGTGAGCCATATTTCGTGAATTGCGTCGGGTCAATGTGTTGAGCTGCTGTTCCAGAACTTTCGTGACTTGCGTTTTTGGAGACTCCAATGCAAAACAGATTTGTCAAAGAACTCGTACCCAGTCTGATGCTTGCCCTCGGCATCGTTGCCGCGCAGGCGGTGCAAGTGGCTTGGTCGGATCTGGCAGCGACCAGCGTGCTCGCCGCATGCGTGTTGCTTGCCGATGCGTTGGCCTTCCGTTGGAACGGAGGTCGACTGCGGCCGTCGCCTGGCGCGTGGATTATGGCCAGCACTTTCGTCGTGGTCGGCGCGCTGGCGCTGTTACGCGACCCGGGCCATACCGGCTCATTGTTGCCCATCCTAGGCCTCGCTGCCTGGGTCACCTTCTTCATGCCAGGCCGTAGCGGACACGCTAATCAAAGGAGCGGGACATGTTCGCGTTTTTGATGGGATTGAAAAACGTTCGTCCGGCCGAACTCGCGCAATTGATACAGCAGCGATCGGTGACAGTGTTTGACGTCAACTCGCTGAGCAGTTGGCAAAAAGCGCATGTGCCGGGCGCGCTGCATCTGGATCCAACGGGATACGTCGCTGCCGATCTGCCGACCGACCGCGCAACAAGTTTGGTCTTCTATTGTTCCAATCCCATGTGTCGCAAGGCGCCAATCGCAGCGCGGCGCGCCAAAGCGATGGGTTGGGCAAACGCGCAGGTCATGTCGGCCGGAATCACCGGTTGGATCGCCACGAATTTGTCGACCGAGTCGGGAGTGTCGGCGTGATGGGCCCACATCGCGTCGCTTCCACCATTCAGCACTCACTACTCACCACTCACGGTTCTCGGCCATGATCGAAGTCAGCAACGTGCACAAGTCGTTCGCTACCAAGACCGGGGCCGTGGTCGCGGTGGACGATGTCAGCTTCGTCGCTCGCGACGGCGAGATCACCGGCCTGCTCGGCCCCAACGGCGCCGGCAAGACCACCACCCTGCGCATGCTGTACACGCTGATGAAACCCGAACCGGGCAACGTCACCGTCGATGGCCTCGACAGCGTGCGCGACGCCGAGGCCGTGCGGCGGCGGCTGGGCGTGCTGCCGGATGCGCGCGGCGTGTACAAGCGCTTGACCGCGCGCGAGAACATTGCCTACTTCGGTCGTCTACACGGGATGTCGGAGGCGGCGATCGCCAGCCGCATCGCGTTGCTGTCCGAAGCGCTGGGCATGGACGATTTTCTTGATCGCGCAACCGAAGGTTTCTCGCAAGGCCAGCGCACCAAGACCGCTATCGCGCGCGCGCTGGTGCACGATCCGAAAAACGTGGTTCTTGACGAGCCCACCAACGGTCTGGATGTGATGACCACCCGCAGCTTGCGCGAATTCTTGCTCGGCTTGCGAGCAGAAGGTCGCTGCGTGATTTTTTCCAGCCACATCATGCAGGAGGTCGCCGCACTGTGTGACCGCATCGTGGTGATTGCAAAGGGTCGCGTCGTCGCGCAAGGCAGCGCGGCCGAGTTGCGCGCTCAGACCGGCACCACCGATCTGGAGGACGCCTTCGTCAAGGCGATTGGCACCGATGAGGGATTGCACGCATGAGCATGAATTTCTGGCCGCTGCGAACCGCCTTGTTCACGGTGATGCTGAAGGAGTTGCGCGACCTGATGCGCGACAAACGCACCATTCGTGTTGCGCTGTTGATGGGACCGTTGCTGATGCCGGTTCTGATCTTGGGCATTGGCTTCATGGCGCAAAAGCGCGTGAGCAACCAATTGGAAACGCCTCTGGAACTGCCGGTGGTCGGCGCCGAACACGCACCGAATCTGGTCGCCTGGCTGGCCGGGCAGAATGTCGACGTGCTGCCCCCACCGAAAGATCCCGATGCCACTATCCGTCGACAGGATCGCGACGCAATTCTGTCAATCGCGGCTGACTACACTGAAGACTGGGGTCGCGGCATGCCGGCCAAGATCGAGATCATTCACGATGCCTCGCGCCAGGATTCGCAGATTCCGGTGCAGCGTCTGGAAGGATTGCTGCAACGCTACAACGATACTGTCGGCGCATTGCGGTTGGTGTCGCGAGGCGTCAGCCCCACCGTCACCCACCCATTGCGCATTGCCCATCGCGACTTGTCCACGCCCGAAGCCCGGCGCGGGTTGGCGCTGTCGTTCCTGCCCTATCTGCTGATTCTCAGCGGCTTCCTTGGCGGTGCCTATCTGGTGATCGATGCCACCGCAGGTGAACGCGAGCGGCAATCACTGGAGCCGCTGTTGGCAACTCCGGCGACGCGCGGAACGATCATGAGCGGCAAGATCGCCGCGGCGTGCGCATTCGGCATGGCAAGCCTGGTTCTGACGCTCGTCATGTTCAAGCTCAGCTTCCAGTTTGCGCCGCAGCTTGGTCTCAAGCTCGATGTCTCGGTCATGACCATGCTCAAGCTGCTGCTGGTGCTGATGCCGGTGGTGCTGCTGGGAACGACCCTGCTGACCTTGATCGCGGCTGGCGCCAAAAGTGTGAAGGAAGCGCAAAGCTACATGAGCGTGCTGATGTTGCTGCCGATGATCCCGACCATCATGTTGATGATCAATCCGGTCAAGACCCAGCTCTGGCAGTTTGCAGTGCCGTTCCTGGCACAAAACCAGATGATCATGAAACTGCTGCGAGTGGAATATGTCAGTTCGCGCGAATGGGCCGTGTGCCTGCTGGTCGGATTCGGATTGGGCGCGCTGCTATGGGCGATCGCAGCGCGCATGTATCACCGCGAGAAACTGGCGGTCTCGGCCTGAGGGCGATGCAAAACATTGCACGGCGCAAAAAAAGCCGACGCGAACGTCGGCTTCCCTTGATTCGACCCCAAGCGCGCGTTAGTTGCCGGGGACGAAACTGAAAGTGCGTTGCCCGGTCAGCGCGGCGCCGGGCGCCTCGAATTTCCAGCGCTTCATGGCGTCGATTGCTGCTCGATCAAAGACCCGGCGAGGATTGGCGCTGACCACGTTGACCCCGCCAACCGAACCATCGGCGTTGACGGTGAACGACAGCGTCACCTGACCGGCAATGCCGCTCAGTGCGGCCTCGCGCGGATAGGCCGGCTGCGGCCCGCTGATCACATTGAGCGACTCGACCGAGCGCTTGGGCTTCGGCGCGGGTTCCGGTGGCGGCGCGGGCTTGGGCTCGGGTGGCGGCGTTGCTACCGGTTGTGTCGCTTGCGGCTGGGGTGGCGGCCGCTCCACTGGCGGTGGCGGTGGCGGCAAACTGGCTTGCTGCTGTTGCGCCGCAGCTGCGGCAGCGGCTGTCTTCACTGCCTCGGCCTGTTTGGCCAGTAAATCCTGAGCCTTTTTCGCATCGTCCTGCTGCTGCTTGAGGTCGATCGCCGCCACCTTCTGGATGCTGTCGCGCAAGCGCGGCAGCGAAGGTGCGTTCTTGTCGACACGTTCGAGCAAGGCGAAGATGCGCGCGGCTTCGGCGCGATACGCTTTCTGCTGCTCGACGTCATTGGTGGTGCTGGCTTTCTGCAGATTCTGTTCGGTCGCGTTCATTGCGTACGGGAACAAATCCTGCAACGCATTGTTGACCAGCGTGTCGGCAGGCTGGCGCTCGCGTAATGCAAGGTAATACTCGATCGCGTTATCGCCCGCGGGCGCGAACAGATGCTGCGCGTTTTCGGCGGCCTTCGCCTTGGTGCGCAAGTCCGCATCCGAGGTGATTGCTGCGGCTGGCGCCGTAGCTGCAGTAGTCGAGCCGGGCGTCGCTGCAGTCGTCGCGGATTCATCTTTCTTCGAGCAGGCCGATAGCCCGACACCAGCAACGATAGCCAGCGCAAGTGCGCGGCGGCGCCAGATGATGGTTTGCTGAGTCATGGAATTTCCCCGGGGATGTTATGACGGGAGTGTAACCACATTCTTGCTGAACAGTGGGGACCTATTTCCCAATACAGAAACTGGCAAAAATCGCCCCAAGCAAGTCGTCGCTGCCGAATGTGCCGGTGATTTCGCCCAGTGTTTGCTGGGCTATGCGCAACTCCTCGGCCGCCAGTTCGCCGGCGCGATCATCGCGCAGCTGACGGGCTGCCGCCTGCAAATGCTGGCCGGTCCGGCGTAGCGCCTCGACATGGCGCGCGCGCGCACTGAAAGTGCCACCAGCGGAGCCATTTTGATCTGGAGCATGTCCCGCCGCGCGCCGCAGGCGTTCTCGCAGTGCATCCAAGCCGTCGCCGCTGCGTAGCGACAACCACATTGCGTCTCCGCCAGCGTCGGGTACCACTGACTGCGGCGTCGGCAACAGGTCGAACTTGTTGTATAGCCAGAGCACCGGCTGGTCAGGTCCGATCTCGCCGCTCAGGCCGGCGCGCTGCCGGTCCGCCTCGCGCGCATCCAGCATTGCCAGCACCAGATCGGCGCGATTCAGCTCGCTGCGCGCGCGGCGGATGCCCTCGACCTCGATCGCATCAAGCGATTCACGCAAGCCGGCAGTGTCGACCAAGGTCAGGCCGATACCATCGATGCGGATTTCCTCGCGCAACAGGTCGCGGGTAGTGCCGGCCAACTCGGTGACAATCGCGCGTTCGTTGCCCGCCAGTGCGTTGAGCAGGCTCGACTTGCCGGCATTGGGCGGGCCGACAATCACCACGTGCAGGCCATCGCGGAGACGCTGGCCGCGTTCGGCCTCGATCAGCAACTCGGCGTGTTCGGACAGCGTGTTGTCCAACCGCTGCATCAGCGCGTGATCGGCCAGGAAGTCGATTTCCTCCTCGGGAAAATCGATGGCCGCCTCGACATGCACACGCAAGCGCGTCAGCGATTCCAGTAATTGCTGCACGCGCGCGGAAAAAACGCCGTCCAGCGAGCGTCGGGCAGCACGGGCCGCGGCTTCGCTGTCGGCCGCGATCAAATCGGCGACGGCTTCGGCTTGTGCCAGGTCAAGCTTGCCGTTGAGAAACGCGCGTTCGCTGAATTCGCCGGCACGCGCTGTCCGTGCGCCGAGTTCGAGGCAACGAGCCAACAACTGTTGCAACACGATCGGACTGCCGTGCGCTTGCAGTTCGAGTACGTCCTCGCCAGTGTAGGAACGCGGCGCGGGAAACAACAGCGCAATGCCGTCGTCCAGGATCGCGCCGTCGCCCTCCAGGAATCGTGCGTGCTGCGCGCTATGTGCCCGCAATGATCGACCCGTCAGGCCAAATGCAATCTCGCGGACCAATGGCCCGGACACTCGCACGATGCCGATTCCGCCAGCCGCCGGCCCGGTGGCGATCGCGGCGATCGTCTCGGCTGCATGCTCGTCGCTCACCACGCTATCGAACTCCGCGCCTGCCATGGGCAGCTGAAATCAGGCCTTCGCCGGCCGCACCGTGCCGCCGTGCTGGCGCAGCAGCCACCATTGCTGCAGCAGACCCAGCGCGCCATTGGTCACCCAATACAGCACCAGGCCGGCCGGGAAGAACGCGAACATCACGCCGAACGCCAGCGGCATGATCTGCATCATCCGTTTCTGCATCGGATCCACGCCCGGCATCGGCGAGAGCCGCTGGGTCGCGATCATCACCAGCATGTTCAGAGCCGGGAGAATGAAATACGGGTCGCGGTCGGTCAGGCTGTGGATCCAGCCGATCCACGGCGCATGCCGCAACTCCACGCTTTCCAGCAGCACGCGATACAGCGCGATGAAGATCGGAATCGGGATAAGCATCGGCAAACAACCGCCGGCCGGATTGACCTTCTCCTTCTTGTACAGATCCAGCATCGCCATCTGGTACTGCTGCTTGTCGTCGCCGAAGCGCTCCTTGAGCGACTCCAGCCGCGGCTGCAGCGCCCGCATCTTGGCCATGTTCTTGTATTGCGCCTCGGACAGCTTGTAGAAGGTGATCTTCAGAAGCACCACCAGCGCCACGATCGCCCAACCCCAGTTGCCCAGTAGCCAGTGCAGTTTGGACAGCAGCCAGTACAGAGGCCCGGCGATCACGGTGAACCAGCCATAGGCCACAGTCAGCCCCAGCCCCTCGGCAACAGCTGGCAGTTTTTCCTGCAGTTTCGGACCCACGTACAGCCGCGCGCTGGTATTGATGCTGGCGTTTGGCGCGACCTGCAGCGGCGGGCCGAGCTCGCGCACGATGTAATGCACCACGCCGGTGGCATTGGCGGTGGATATCGAATAACGCGAGGCATCCTGCGCCGGCGGGATCCACGCGGCCATGAAGTAATGCTGCAGCATCGCGATCCAGCCGCCGCTCACGCTCTTGTCCAGCGCCTCGTCGTAGTTGCCGAACTTGCGCTGCTCGAACTTGTCCTGCGGGCTGTACCACGCCGCGCCAACAAAGCTGTACGACTCCGGATTGGTCAGCCCACCACCCTTGGCGATGATCGGCGGCACCCGCTCGAGCTGCCGATAGTCGTAACCCGTCCACGCGCTGGCGCTGCCGTTGCGGATCTCCTCTTTCTGCGTGATCACGTAACTGCCGCGGGTCAGGATCCAGGTCTTGCGCACGCTGATACCACTGGCATCGGTCCAGACCATCGGCAATTCGATCGTGTCGGCGCCGCGAGCCAGCGAATAGCCCGACTTGCCGTCCGTGCTGGCCGCCAGCTTGGTTAGCTCCGGCGTGTACAGCGCCTCGTGGCTCGGCGCGGCGCCGGTGTTGCTGACCACGCCGGATTGGGCGACGAAGAAATGCGTCGGATCGGTGTCCAGCAACTTCACCGGCGGGCTATTGCGATCGCCGGTCTGACCGTAGGTGAGTAATTCGGCATCGACGATGCTCGCCCCGCGCGGATCAATCTGCAGCCGCAGCAAGTCATTGCTCAGTGTGATTGGAGGGTTGCTGGGTGAGACCGCAGCGGTCGACGGAATCGTCGGCGCGGTGCCCGAGGCGTTCGGTGTCGCCGGAACATTTGGTGTTGCGGATGCTGCCGCGTTGGGCGTCGGCGCGGTCGGGATCGCCGGCACCGAGGCATCAGTGGTCGCTGTGGAGGTTGCCGCTGGTGTCAGCACCGGCACCGCGTGATCGGTCTGCCACGCCTGCCACAGCAGGAATGCCAGGGCCAGCCAAGCGACGATAAGGAAACTGCGGATCTGGTTCATTGCGCGCGCTGGTTGGCCCCCGCGGATGCCGGGGCGTGGTAGTCAGGAGGAAGGCGGCTGCCGTGGAGGTTGGGGCGGACCGGCGTCGATGTCGGCGTGCATTGTGACTGCAGCGGCGCCGCGCTTCAATGAAGGCGACGCGGCGCCGGCGCGCAACCACAGTGCAGACAACGCCTGCCGCAACTGTTCGTTGTTGGCATCCGCCGCCGCGCGCTGCGCCAACAACACGTAATCGCCAGCCGGCAGTTGCCCGCGCACATGCCGAAAACTGTCGCGGGCCACGCGCTTGATCCGGTTGCGACCAACCGCGTGCGGATCGACGCGGCGCGAAACAGCGATGCCCAATCGAGCGTCGGTTGGTGCGTTGGCGCCGACAGAGAGCGCTTGCTGACTGCGACCATCAAAAGTTCGCGGGGGCGAAGTGTCGACGGTGACGTCTGCTACAACTGCGCCTGTTACGTTGGGATCGGCAGCGATTGCTGCAGCGGTAGATGCTGCCAATCGTGCTGCCGTCGCCGCCTGGCTGCCTTCAGTCGTAGCCCCTTCGACTCCGTTGCTTCCCTGTTGGGTTGGATCGTCCGTCGGAACAATGCACACGTGCAAACGGAACAGCGCGCCGTTAAGGCGACGCCCTTGCGAGAAGACGGACTGGTATTGTTTCGGTGTCAGCAGCCGCGCGATGCGCGGAAAGCGGGCGCCCGCAAACTCAAGGCTGGCCGCAGCGGCGCTGTCTGCGCTTGGGTGCTGCGGGATGCTGAACAAAAGTCGCGGCGTTTGCGATAAGACGCGGCACCTCGAATGGTGCCGCCATCATTCGATTCAGCGGTCAGACCGCGAGACGAACGCGACCCTTCGCACGGCGGCGGGAAAGAATCTTGCGACCGTCGGCAGTGGCCATGCGGGCACGAAATCCGTGGTCACGCTTGCGCTTGATGTTGCTGGGCTGGTACGGACGCTTGGTGGCCACGGCGGAGCTCCGGATGAAATCTGTGTTGAAGAACCGGCAATCTTAGCGGTTGAGGCAAAGCCGCGTCAACTACTTGAGGGCACCGTCGGGTGAGGCATTGCGCTTCGTAGTTGAATCCACCGGGCAGAGTAAATTATTGTTTCAGTCCTGCGGTTGCGAATCGAACTGCTCGACGGCCCCGACCCCTCGACGGGCGCTCCAAGGTTTTCCATAGCTATAAAGCGCGGGCTGCCCAACGGTCGTTGCTGTTGCAGGTAGCCGCGGATGGCTCGTAGATCCCCTACCGCGATGGCTTGTCGCTGCCACTTGCGTTGGCCCCGCGACGGCCGCGCGGGTAGACTGGGAGTTCGGATCGGCTGCGGCATTTTTTCCTGCTGCTTCGCCTGATCGACCCTGCTGCACACATTGCGCTGGCGCCTGCGTCGGCGAACGAGTCCCCGTCATGTCCTCGCTCTGGCCCCATTGCATGCAACGTCTCGAGGCGGAGTTATCGGCCGAGGACGTGCACACCTGG
>JBBQQH010000057.1:0-19578 GCA_038216155.1 Lysobacterales bacterium | reverse complement strand
TCCGCCGCCCTTGAACTTGCCGCTGAGGTCGATGACAGTCACATCGGTCTGCACCGTGGTTTCGTCAAACAGCGACATCGCGGCAGGATTGTTGTTGACCACAGCCGCGTCGCCATCATGCGAACCGGCGCCGGCAAACGCACGGCTCATCGCCTGCACCGAGTTTTCTCGAATCTGGAAGCCACTGGCCATTGCCTGCGAGCACGCCAGCGCGGTCACGATGCCGAACGCCAGCGAGGAAATCTTGATTGAGCGGTTGAAAGTCTGCATGTCAATCTCTCTGCGAGAAATGTGGACCCGCGACAATGCGCGAGCGGTGTTTGGTTGAACGCTTCCGGCAACCACCATACTGCCGCGTACATTGCCCTTGAACCCCGGGCACGGGCTTGCCGGCATTATGCCTTAACTAATATCTAACATGAAAGCCCCCGCCGGCAGGCTACCCTTTCGACCCGATCTGGACCCCGGCAATGGTGTTTGAACACTACGGCCTGCGCGAAGCGCCTTTCTCCATCACGCCCGATCCGCGCTTCGTGTTTTTGTCCGAGCGCCACCGGGATGCATTGGCGCACCTGTTGTTCGGCGTCGGCCAGGGCGGCGGCAGCGGCTTTGTCCAGCTGACCGGCGAGGTTGGCACCGGCAAGACCACGCTGAGCCGCTTGCTGCTGGAACAACTGCCCGAGAACACGCGGGTTGCGCTCATCCTCAATCCGTTGCTGTCGCCGATCGAGCTGCTGCAATCGATCTGCGAGGAATTGCATGTCGATCTCGATGGCCGGCATGGCAATCTCAAGGCGCTGGTGGACGCGCTCAACGCGCATCTGCTGGAGGCGTATGCGGCGGGCTTGCGAGTCGTGTTGATCATCGACGAGGCGCAGAACCTGTCGACCGATGCGCTGGAACAAGTACGACTGCTGACCAATCTGGAAACGCCGACGCAGAAGCTGCTGCAGATCATCCTGCTCGGCCAGCCTGAACTGCGCGAGAAGCTGGCACGGCCTGAACTGCGGCAACTGGCGCAACGCATCACCGCGCGCTATCACCTGGAACCGCTCGATGCCGACGAAAGCGCGGCATACCTGCGGCATCGCTATGCAGTCGCTGGCGGCACGCGGTTTCCGTTCACCCCCGCGGCGCTGCGACAACTGCATCGACATGCCGGCGGCGTGCCGCGCCTGCTCAACGTGATTGCCGAACGTTCGCTGCTGGCCGGCTATGCGCGCAATCGTCAGCAGATCGATGAGCTGCTGCTGGATGAATCGGCGGCGGAAGTGTTGCCGCGCCGTGCGGCGTCGCGGTTGCGCATGCAGCCGCGCTGGCTGGCCGCATTAGCTGCCGGATTGCTGGCGCTGACTGTTGTGCTGGTCTGGCATCCATGGTCGCGCGGTGTGGCGGCAGCGGGTGCGGCACGTGCTGATGATTCTGTTTCCGCCAAACAAGGCAACGCGACGGAGCCGACACCTGCGCCGCCGCTCTTCGCGCAACCGACGGCTGCGCAGAAGGCGTCGCTGGCCGCCCCAACGCTTGATGCGGGCGCTTTCGCGCAGCTGCTGTCTGGCGAAACCGACGGCGGCACCACCGCATGGATGGCAATGCTTGCACACTGGAACGCACCGACTGCCGAATCCGATATCCAGGCCGCCGCCCGCTGCCCGCTGCGGTTGTCATCGACGCTGATGTGCATCAACGGTCGAGCCGGCATCAGCCAACTCGCGCGCTTCAATCGACCAGTGCTGCTGCAACTGCACGCGCCAGATCGCCGCCGTCGCGTGCTGGCGCTTCTGGTCGGGTTGGGCTCGCGCAACGCACGGCTGCTGCTAGCCGGCGGTCCGGTGATGGTCGATCGCGGCACGCTGGAATCGGCTTACGATGGACGCTACACCGCACTGTTGGGCGCGCCGGATTTTTTGAGTGTGCCGCTGCGTCGCGGCGACCTCGGCGCATCGGTTGACTGGTTGCGGCAACGGCTGCTGGCGAAAGCGACCACCGATTCCGGCGCACCTTTTGATGCAGCGCTGGCAGCGGCCGTCACCACCTTGCAAGCGCGATCGGGTTTGCGCAGCGATGGCGTTTTCGGTGGCGACACCTTGTTGATGCTGTCGGCCGACGATGCCGCCGGCCCGCATTTGCAACGGTTGCCGGATTGATGTCGATCAAGCTCATCATCGTTTTTGTATCGGCCCGGCCCACTTGGCTGCGGGTTAAAGCATGTCGCTGATCCTTGAAGCCCTGCGCCGTTCGGAAGCGCAACGCCAGCTCGGTCGCACGCCGGACGTGCTGACGCCGATGCCAGTGTTGCGCACCGAACGCGCCGCATCCAACCGACACTGGTGGATCGTGCTGTTCGTTGCCGCGGTGCTGATCGCCAGCTGGATGGGTTGGCGCAGCCTGCGGTCTTCGGACGAAATCGATCACCCGCCGATGCTGCAGGCCTCGCAGCCGGTAGCGACGACAGTCGAGTCCAACCCAGGCACAGACGTCGTGCCTGTAGTCGACCCACCTTCAAGCAGTTCAGTCATCGTCTCGCCACAGACACCAGCATCTGCAGCCCAGACACCACCGAATTCACAGCCATCCCTTCCGCAACCATCGGCACCGGTTGCGGCCGCAATCATCGGGACTGCGCCTGTTACGAAACCTGCGCTCACCGCGACCCAGGTGGATGCAGCGGCGTTGCCGCCGGCCATCACAAGCTTGCCGAATCAGGCTGCTGCAAGTCCGCCGACAATGGAAGCTCCCACAGCACCCGCCGCCGAGGCGCTGCTTCCGGTCAACGACCTACCGACCGGCGAGCGTGCTGCGTTGCCTGCGCTCAAGGTCAGCATGCACGTCTATGCGGAAACGCCCGCGGACCGCTTCATGATCATCGACGGCACCCGCGTTGGCGAAGGCGGCCGCATCGGCGCGCACATCGTGCTGGTGAAAATCCGCAAGGACGGCGGCGTGCTCGATATCGACGGCCATAGCGTGCTGCTGCCGCGGCCTTGAGTCGCTTCGAGCGCATGACGCGATTCCTGCTCATGCTTTTGCGGCATTGGGATTTGCGATGATAGCTGCTTCCTGACTGCCGCTGCACGCCGATGTTCCTGCACATACCCTCGCGCAAACGCCTGCCGCCAACGTGGGTCACACCGCTGCTGGTGCTGGTGTCGATGGCAGTGTTCTTGTGGCTGGCGTTGTTGCCGGACGGGCCGGCATGGTGGGCGGCGCTGACGCGCTGGGGTGTGCTGACCGGCTCGCAACCGACCACGCTGGCTGACGGCTGGATCGCGATGCTCGATGGCCGCGTGCTGAAACTGTTCACGGCGATTTTCATCCATGCCAACTGGACGCACCTGCTGGGCAATCTGCTGTTCCTGATGATCTTCGGCATGCCGGCAGAACGCGCGCTCGGGCCGTGGCGTTTTCTGTTGTTATTCCTGCTGGGCGGCGCACTGTCGAACGTGGCCGCAGTCACCATGATGGGCGCGCCCAACCGCACCATTGTCGGCGCCAGCGGCGCGGTGTCAGCGGCAATTGGCGCCTATCTCGCATTGTTTCCCCGCGCTCGGCTGGGCATCGTGATTCCGCTTGGCCTGTTTCTCGAATTCATTCGCGCGCCCGCCTCGTTGCTGATCGCGATCTGGGCATTGCTGCAAGTGATCTTCACCTTCGTCGGTCCGGCTTTCGGTGCGGTTGCGTGGTGGGCGCATCTCACCGGCTTCGCGTTCGGCATCGTGTTTGCTCTGCTTTCGCGCAACGCGGTGGCCAAGCGATTGCGGGCGGTTTAGGCGTCGCAGCAAGGACACTTGCGCACCGCGCACGAAAACAGCGGAAGATTCACCGGTTCAACGCAGAAGGGGTCTGCATGTTCGACTCGCTCCGCCAGCACATGGGCATGGCGCTCGCCCGCTATCTGGCACGGCCGATCCGGCGCAACCGGCGGCCGTCGACGAGTCCGCTCGAACTTGTAGCGACCACGCTGCAAAAAGGCGACGTGTTGCTGGTCGATGGCAACAGCCGCTTCAGCGTCGCGATCCGCTACCTCACCCAGTCCACCTGGTCGCATTCGGCTCTATATATCGGCGACACGCTCGACCTTGCGCAACACGGCGCAAACCTTGATGCGCGCGTGCTGTTGGAAGCCGATGTAGTGAAAGGCGTGTGCGCGGTTCCGCTGTCGAAATACGCCGGCTACCACACGCGCATCTGTCGACCGGTCGGAATGACCGAGGCCGAAGTCGCGGCCGTGATCGGCAATGCGATGGCGCGGCTGGGCAATCAATACGATCTGAAACATGTGATCGACCTGGTGCGCTACCTGGTGCGCACGCCGCCAGTGCCCGACCGCTACAAACGCCGGATCATGGCGCTGGGCAGCGGCGATCCGACCCGCGCGATTTGCTCGACGCTGATTGCGCAGGCATTCCAGTCGGTGCACTACCCGATCCTGCCGATGGAGACCGGCGACCCAAACGATCCCGGCCATCGCCAATACCAGAAGGAACTGCTGCGCGCGCAACACTACAGCCTGTTCGCGCCACGCGACTTCGATGTCTCGCCCTACTTCCGGATCGTCAAACCAACCATCGAAAACGGCTTCGACCCGCACCGCGTGGAGTGGGCGATGCTGGATGCGAATGTGGATTCAATTCCATTGCACGATGGCGATGTGGAGGCGAGTAGATAGGTTTTTTACCCCCTCATCCTGAGCCTGCCGAAGGACGAGTAGTGCAACGCGTCCGCGCTTCGCGCGTGTCACTTTTTTTTCGGGAAAAGTAACCAAAACCATCAGCGCCGGACACTCGCCGATGCGATGAAGCCGCATCGGTACCCTGCGCTCCTCAGCAGGAACGGGCCGGCCCGAACTCGCACATCCATGTGCTCAAACATGCGGGCCTTACTCCCGTTCCTGCCTACGGTGCTCGGCTCGCTTTATGGCGCAAGAGTCGCGAGCGCGAGAAGAAAACGAGCAGAGCCGGCTGCTTGCTGTTGACTGTGGGACCCCTGCGCAGCGGCGGGCGGCGGTGGTTAGACCCGAAGGGCGGCGTGCACGATGCACGCCGTTTTTCGCTGGTGCACGATGCACGCGAACCCGCAGGGCGCGTAGCCCGGGGTGTCTTTCTTTCTGGTTCCGTCTTTCTTGGACAAGCAAGAAAGATGAACCCGGCCGCGTAGCGGACAGAACGCTTTTGCTTTACTTCAACACTCTTTCAAACAGGAGATCGATACGCCGATACTCGTCCAGCCATGCATCGGGCTGCACGAAGCTGTGGCGTTCCAGCGGATACGGGGCGATGCTCCAGTCGGGCTTCTTCAACTCGATCAGGCGTTGCGCCATGCGCACAGAATCCTGGAAAAACACGTTGTCGTCCATCATGCCGTGGCAGATCAGCAACGCGCCTTTGAGGCCCTCGGCGTATTCGATGGGCGAGCTGGTCTTGTAGGCATCGGGGTCGAGCTCTGGCGTGTTGAGGATGTTGGACGTGTATTCGTGGTTATAGGTGCTCCAGTCGCTGACCGGGCGCAGCGCGGCACCGGCCTTGAACACCTCGGGTGCGCGGAACATCGCCATGAATGTCATGAAGCCGCCGTAGCTGCCACCATAGATGCCGACGCGTGCGCGATCGCCTTGCTGCGTCGACACCAGCCAGTCGACGCCGTCGATGTAGTCGTCGAGTTCCGGATGGCCCATGTGCTGATAAATCGCCGTGCGCCAGTCGCGGCCGTAACCGGCCGAACCGCGATAGTCCATGTCCAGCACGATGTAACCCTGCTGCACCAGCAGGTTGTGGAACATCTGCTCGCGAAAATAATTCGGATAATTCGAGTACACGTTTTGCAGGTAGCCAGCGCCGTGCACGAACATCACCAGCGGGTACTTGCGTCCCGGCTCGAGTTGCGCGGGGCGATAGAGCTTGGCCCAAACCGATTTTGCACCATGGCTGGACGGCACTTGCACGAATTTCGGCGCTAAAAAATGGTGTGCCTTGAATTGCGCCGTGCGCGTGTCGGTGAGTGGTCGCAGCGTGCCACCGCCGGAAGGCAACACCGCGAGTTGCGGCGGCAGATAACTGTTTGAATAGCGGATCAGCAATTTTGATTGATCTGGCGAGGGCACGAAATCCTCGGCGCCGTCGATCGAGGTCAACTCGCTGACTTTGTCGTTGGAAAGATCCAGCCCGCAGATCTCGTAGTCGCCCGGCCACTTGCGATTGCAGACGAACCACGCGTGCCGCCCGTCCGCCGCCACCTGCGGTTGCGAGACTTCCCACTGCCCACTGGTGTGCTGCTTGGCCGCGCCGCCCGGCATCACCGTGTAGAAGTGCGAGTAGCCCGATTGCTCCGACAGGAACCACAGTGCGCGCCCGTTTCGGCCGGCATCGGGCATCCAGCCGAAATCGTTGAAGCTCCAGTTGATCCAGCCCGGATCGGCGAGCCGGTTTGCGCTGAGTAATTTCTTGTTGGCAAAATCGACGGTCGCGATCCAGCGATCCTTGTTGTCGATCGCGCGGATCATCAGTGCAAATTGGCTGCCGTCAGCCGACCAGTGCATCGCGCTGCCGCTGGCGTCGCCATCGGTCTGCACGCGCACCGCACGAGAACCTTCCAGTGCATCCTTGCCGGCGGCTTTGCGCAGCGTGGCCAGCGGATCGACGTTAATTCCCGGCAACGCATTGAATGCGACATCCGACACGCTGCCATCGGCCAGATCCACCAGCTTCAACGACTCGCCAATCGGCAAATTGCGACCGACCCGGGTGCGCTCGTCCTCGAATTCTTCGTAACCGCTTTCGGTGACGTATTTGGGGAGCTTGCCAACGCGACCGGCATCGGCACCCTTGGGCGAGGTGACCACCAGCAACCAGCGACCATCGGGTGAAAGTGAGGTGCCGTCGATGGCGATGTCATCGCCGAGGTAGATCGGTGCCACCGGGCGGGTCGGGTCATTACGGCGCAACAGTTTGTCCTGCGTGCGTTCTGCGTCGCGATCCTGCTTCTGCCGACGCAGCGTATCGATCAGGCGCAGCTGCATGTCGCGCATCGCATCGGCTTTGGCCGGCGGCGCGGCCGGGTCCTTTTCGGCCTTGGGAACGGCCACGGTTTCAAGCAGGCGGTCCGAGAGCCGCAATCGATACCAAGTGTTGTCCACCCGCCACAACACCGCGGATTGATCAGCGGAAAAACGCAGGTCCGCTTCGGTTTCAACACTGCGGCTGAGCTGGCTCAGCGCGCCGCTGTGCAGGTCACGCAAAAACACGTCGCCATTGCGTTCGAACAATTCGCGCCGCCGCGCACGATCGTAAACTGGCGCTGCCGCATCCAGCGTATCGCGGTCGGCATCGGCCACTCTCTGCATCGCACCACCATCCACGCCGACGGTGAACAGATCGCGCAAATTACTGTCACTGCGTTTGAGCGGAAAGATTGCGCGCTTGCCATCCCACGACCACCAAGCCGTGTTGACCGGCGGACCGATCCAATCGGGATCGGCCATCGCCTGTTCAAGTGTGATCGGGTCAGGGGTCGCGGCAATGTTGATTGCAGCGGGCGTCGACGTACTGCTGGTTGACTCAACGGTCGATGCGGTTTGTGCGGTCGCGGTGGCAACTACCAGCAGGAAGGGCAGGGTCAGGGCAATGCGCATGTCGGATTTTTATTGGGCTAAAACGCAAGCGTAGCAGGCGATCGCGAACCGATGGATTGCGATCCATGCTCCTGGCCTGCCTCTGCCAGGCAGGGCTCGCATCGCGTTGGTGCGGCTATCCCTTTATGTGCAGCAGGTTTGCCGCCACAATCAGCACTTGCTGCCGCCGCGGATGACCATGCTCGCCTTCGTCTACAAGAGCCAGCGCAAGGCCGACACTTATGTCTATCTGCGCAAGCGCGATGACTTTGAGTTGCTGCCCGATACGATCCGGGCCTCGCTGGGCGCGCTGAATTTCGTGCTGGAAACCGAACTCACGCCTGATCGCAAGCTCGCCCGCGGCAATGCTGACGAAGTGCGCGAGAACCTGCGCACGCGGGGTTTTCATCTGCAATTTCCGCCGGCGCTCGACGACCCCATGAATGGCAGTTTGCATGTCGACGGCTGAGCGCCCGGCGCCGCAACGCGTGCGCGCCGCAATAGCGCTGCTGGTCGGGTTGGCGCTGGCAGCGCTTCCGCTACTCGGCACGCGCAGCGGATGGCTGGCGGGAACGTGGTTGGCACAACCGGTCTTCGCGCTGGCGGTGGCATGGTGGTTCGGCTCGCGCCCGCTGGGCGAAGCCGCGTCGCGCTGGCTGCCAGACGCCGCCACACTCGCCTTGCTGTGGGCGCTCGGCTGGGTGCTGGCGACACTGCTGGTGGCGTGGCCGTTGCAAGCCCTGATGCAATCCGGATCACTGGCGGCCACGCTGGCATTGAGCGCGGCCTGCGGGTTGTGCGTGATCGCATTCTGGCGCACCTGGCCGATGCTGGCGCAGGCAGAACGTCGCGGCGGCGGCTGGCGCGCTCTGCAGCAGCGCATCGAGCAGGCCGAGCCGATCGAATTGGCCAGCGCGCATGGCTTGTGGATCGCGTTCGCCATTGCCGCGGCGCTGGCGCCGCTGCTGTTGCTGGCCTGGCCGGGATGGCCGGTGGACGCGCACGACCGGCTGCGCTTGCTGATCGGATCGATCCTGATCGCGCCGTTCGCGCACGTGCTGATTCATCGACTGGGCGCCGCCTTGCCCGTGCGCGCAGCGGTCGCGCTACCGGAAGCGTCTGCACCCGGCAGCGTCAACGTCGGCGCGCCTTACGCCCTGCCCTATGACGACAGCCGCGATCCCGACGAAGTGGTGTACACGGCCGCGCGCTGGGGCCGGATCGAAACGGCACTGGCCGCGCTCGCGCACGGCGCCGATCCGAACAGCCTGCCCGAATCCGACGAGCGCGATCAACGCAGCCTGCCGGTGCTGGCAGTGTTGCTGACTGACCTGTCTTTGTTGCGCGAATTGATCGTACGCGGGGTCGATCTCAATCGCGCGCATGCAGGCCTGACGCCATTGCTCGCCGCCACTCGCGACAGTTGGCACGGACGCATCGAAGCGGTCACGATGTTGCTGGCCAATGGCGCCGATCCGCGCGTCACCGATGCCGACGGCAACACGCCGCTGCACCATTCCGCGCGCAGCAGCGATGCCAGCGTCGCCGCGCTGCTGTTGGACGCCGGAGCACAGGTCGACACCTGCAATCACGAAGGCAACAGTGCGTTGTTCGTGGCCTGCGCCGGCGGCAACTGGCGACTGGCGCGCTTCCTGCTGGAACACGGCGCGCGCTGCGAACCCGGCGAAGGTCAGCCGGCATTATTGGCCGCAGCGAGCGGCGAGGACGAAGTAGCCGGCGTGCAATTGTTGCTCAAACACAAGGCCCGCGTGGATGCGCGCGGCAACGCGCAACGCACGGCGCTGATGCTGGCCTGCGAAGCTGGCAACCCGGAGATTGTCGGCGCGTTGCTGGACGCCCGCGCAGCGATTGACGCACGCGATGCCGACGGCATGACCGCACTGATGCATGCGGCGGCCAACGGCAACGAATCGGTGCTGCCGCGACTGGCAAAGGCAAAGCCCGACGCGAGTACGGTCGACGACGAAGGTCTCAATGCGGTGGCGCATGCGTGTCGTTCCGAACACAGCGAGCCCAGCCTGATCCGCACCCTGCTCGGCATGGGCGTAAACCCGCAGCATGTCAGCGCCGATGGCCGCACGTCGCTTGATCATGCTGTCGCCGCCGGTCGCTGGCGGCTGGTGGCCGAACTCGACCCGACGCATGCATTGCCGGAAACCATCGCCGAGGACATCGCCAGCGCGCCGGCCGAGCGCAGCGCGCAGGACCTGTTGCGCGATGCACTCGCCGCACGCCGCTTCGACCGCGCGCAGGCATTGCTGCCAACCCCCGCTGCAGACCACGCCGAGTTGCTCGCGATCTTGCTGCCGCAGTTCGCGCTGGAAGCCGATGCCGATGTATTCGACTGGTTGCTGCGACACGGCGCCGATGCCGAACGACGCAACGGTTTCGACGACAACGTGTTGTTCACCCTGCTCGATCGCGGCGGCACCTTCGCCGGCGCGATTGTCCGCTTGCTTGACCATGGGGTCAGCCCGACCGGCGCGAATGGCCTGGCGCGATACCTCGCTGCGTGCGCCGCATCGGAGGCCAGTTCGCGCGCGCACGAGCATCTGGCGCTGGCCTTGCTCGAACGCGGCGCCGATGCGTCCGGCGTGTTGGTCGCGGACAACGGTCTCGAAGGCGATACGCCGCTGGCGCTGGCCATTCGTCTGGGCTGGATGCGCCTTGCCGAACAATTGCTGGACCGCGGGGCTGCAGTGGATGCGCGCGATTCCAACGCGCTGACGCCGTTGCATCTGGCGACCTCGCTCGGGCGCGAGGCGGCGGTCAAGTTGCTGGTGCGCTCGGGCGCCAATTCCGGTTTGCGCACACCCAACGGCGAAACCGCGCTGGGCATGGCGCTGGCGGCCGATCGCAGCGACCTTGGCAAGTGGCTGGAATGGCGCGGCTGGCGCTTGCCACGGCGCCCGCTGCGCGACACCGACCTGCCGGCGGCGGCGATGGTGGGCGATGCGGGCGCGGTGATCCGACTGATCGATCTGGGCCTGCCAATCAATGCGGTCGACAGCCAGGGTTGCAGTGCGTTGTTGCGCGCAGCCGGCGGCGGCCATCTCGAAGTGCTGGAAGCCTTGCTCAAGCGCCGCGCAGACACTGCAATCGCTGCAGCCACTGGTGCCACGGCGCTCAGTGCCGCGGTCAGCATGCGCCACGCGCAAGTTGTCGAACGTCTGCTTGAGCACGGTGCCAATGTCGATCAGCCGGTCGCCGGCGGCGTTACTCCTTTGATGCTTGCAGCGGCCCTGGGCCTGCCCGAGATGGTGGCGCGCCTGCTGGCCCATCGTGCCGATGTGCGCAAGACCGACGACTTTGGATTGGGCGCGCTGCACTGCGCCTGCATGCACGCCTTTCACAGCCACGACCGCCAACGCACCATGGCACTACTCGACACATTGCTGCTGTCGGATGCGGATGTCGATGCCGCCAGCGGCTCGGGTGAAACGCCACTGCTGTTGTTGCTTGGCTCACGCGCCGAACCCGGCCGGCCCCGTGACGAGGACATGCTGCTGGAAGCGATGGAATCGTTGCTGGATGAAAACGTGCGGCTGGATGCACATGATCATCGCGGGTTCACTCCACTGCACATGGCCGCGCTGCATGGCTTGGGTCGCGTGGTGCAACGGCTGCTGCGCGCCGGCGTCAACCCGCGCCCGCTCGACAGCACCGGCCGCACGCCGCATCAACTCGCCCTGCAACGCGGCCTGATCGATATCGCTGCAGAGTTCGAACCGGTTCGCTCGGCGGCCACGCCGTCGCTGGCTCGATTCTTGCGCAAGGAATAAAAGCGAGGAAGGGCGGCGACTGGTTTGAGGCGCGCCGATCGAGAATCGCTCAGTCCGTCGATGGATCTTTGCGAACGTCCGAATCCACCTCGAACAACTGCATCAACTCGCGTCGCGATTCCTGTGCGCTCGCGACCAACGCGGTTTCGTCGTCGTAAATCAAGTGTTGCTCGGCCAGCATCTTCTCGTCATGCCGGCGAAAGCGCTCCACGCGTTCTGCTGCGACTTCCGGCGAAAATCCCAATCCTTCCAGCACCTGCCGCGTCAGCGCCAGGCTGCCATCGAAGGTCTCGCGCACGACGGAGTCCACGCTCAAGTCCATCAATCGATAGGCATGCTGGCGATTGCGGGCCCGCGCCAGAATTTTCAGATGCGGAAATAATCGCTTGACGATGCGCGCGGTACGCACATTGGCTTCGGGATCCTCGGTGGCGACCACGAACACTTCTGCGCGCTCGGCGTGCGCGGCGCGCAGCAGTTCCTGCCGCGCCGGATCGCCGAAGTAGATCTGGTTACCAAAGCGGCGCATGAAGTCGACCTGCTCGGCGCTGTTTTCCAGCGCGGTGAACGGGATCTTTTGCGCCGCGAGAACACGGCCCACGATCTGTCCAACCCGGCCAAAGCCCGCGATGATCACTCGGGGCTGTTCCTGATCAATGGTGTCGAATGCGCGCTTGTTCGAGCGATCTGGATGCGTGAGCAACCAGCGCGAGGCAGCAATCAGCAGCAGCGGCGTGACTGCCATGCTCAGGCCGACCGTCACTACCAGTCGATCGCGCAACGCGCCGTCGATCAATCCGACCTTGAACGCCTCGCTGAAAATCACGAACGCGAACTCGCCGCCCAATGCGAGCGCGGCGGCCAGCATCAGTGCGCTGCGATTGCGCAGCCCACCGGCAACGCGACCCGCCGTGTACAACACCAGCGCCTTGATCGCCAGCAGGATCAACACGCCGGACGCGACCGCCAGTGGCTCGCGCGCGACCAGAGTCAGATCGATGCTCATGCCAACGGCGATGAAGAACAAACCGAGCAGCAGGCTCTTGAACGGATCGATTTGCGATTCAAGCTCGTGACGGAATTCCGAATCGGCAAGCACCACGCCGGCGAGAAACGCGCCCAAACCCATCGACAAACCCACCTGCAACATCAACCATGCGATGCCGGCCACCACCAGCAATGCAGTGGCGGTGAACACTTCCGGCATCTGCGTGCGCGCAACGATGCGAAACACCTGGCGCAAGAGATAGCGTCCGCCAACTGTAACCAGCGCGATCGCGCCGATGGCCTTGCCGATCGCGATCCACGGTGGGCCGCCATGCTGCGCGACACTGGCAACACCCAGCAGCGGAATCGCTGCCAGCAACGGGATTGCCAGCAAGTCCTGGAACAGCAGGATCGCAAATGCAAGCCGTCCGTAATCGGTGTTGAGCTCCTTGCGTTCGGCCAACAATTGCAGGCCAACCGCCGTCGATGACAGCGCCAGTCCCAGCCCGACCACGACTGCTGCTTTTTCACTCAAGCCGTGCAGCGACAGCAGAATGCCCAGCATCAATGCCGACAATCCCGCTTGCAGCGCGCCCACGCCGAATACATTGCGACGCATCAACCACAGGCGCGATGGCGAGAGTTCCAGGCCGATCACGAACAGCAGCATCACCACACCAAATTCGGATGCCGCCAGGATGCTTTGCGGATCGCGGATCACGCGCAGGCCATCCGGCCCGATCACTGCTCCCGCGACTAGATATCCCAATACCGCCCCCAGCCCCAGCCGCTTGAACAGCGGCACCGCCAACACGGCGGCCAGCAGGAAAACCAGAGTGATGTCGAGAAAACCGTGTTGCGGCATGAGCGCGCTCCGTTACGACACGATTATGCGGTGCGCGCCGGCCATCAAAGAGCCAACACCAACTTCAGACCGCTATCCACCTTGTCCATCGCCGCTCCCGGCAGCGCCTTGATCTTGTTGGCGAGAACCGATCGGTCCACGGTGATGATCTGCGAAATGTTGACGACTGACGGTTGCGGCAAACCTGAATCGATCTTGGCAACTCGGACATTGCCCGGCGCGCTTGCCAACGCAAGATTCGAAGTAATTACAGCAACAACGACCGTGGCAATGCGACTTGCGTTGAACGCGTTGGCCTGGACGACGAGTACCGGGCGCTTGTAGCCCGGCCCCGACCCCGCCGGGTCGGGCAGGTTCGCCCACCAGATTTCACCACGCTTCACGGCCGACAGCCTGTGTTTGGGCAGCCATCAGGGCGGGATCGACGGGTTCCTGCTCAATCGCGTACACGGTATCAAGCTGTTCGGTGACACGCGACTCCTGACGCTCTCCAAGATATTGCTCAAGAGCCTGGGCGTAGAGTTGGCTACGCGAAACGCGAAGGCGATGCGCAAGCTTTTCAGCAGCAGCAAAAACGTGGTCCGGAAGTGAAATAGCGACTTTCATCCAACAACGGTATCACCACGGTATGACCAAGGCAACGAGGCTCGGCTCCGATCAGTTCATCGGCGATGCCGCACTCTCCGCACGTGCAATTGGACTCATCTTGCGCAGCTCGGCAAGCCCAGCAGCGATCGCGTAATCGTCGGTAAACACTTCAGCGTCGCCGCCTTCCTCGCCGGCACCGTCATCGCCCGCGTTCAGATGGCCGGGCAGGTCTCGTTCGCTCAAACCGGTGCCATCGACCGGATGGCCTTGGGTCTTGCTAGGCGCCAGTCGCACGTCCGGGCGGATGCCGCGGGCCTGGATCGACTTGCCACTTGGTGTGAAATAGCGCGCGGTGGTGAGCTTGATCGAGTCGCCGTTATCGAGCGGCAGCACGCTCTGCACCGAGCCCTTGCCGAACGTGCGGCTACCAACGATGCGCGCACGATGCTGGTCATGAAGCGCGCCGGCCAACACTTCGGATGCGCTGGCGGTGCCGCCGTCGACTAATACCACTATTGGTGCGCCGTTGAGCACGTCGCCCGGCGACGCGGTGAACTTCGCATTCGAATACGCCAGCCGCCCGCGGGTGGTCACGATCACACCGTCTTCCAGGAACAAATCGGCGGCTTCCACTGCCGCGTTGAGCAGGCCGCCGGGATTGCTGCGCAGATCCAGCACCAGGCCGTGCAACGGCGCCTTGTTGCGTTTGGCCAGCGCCTCGATCTGCTGCTGCATGTCGGCGGCGGTATCGACCTGGAAGATGCTCAGTCGCACATAACCATAGCCCGGCTCCAGCAGGCGCGAGCGCACGCTTTCGATCTTGATCACCTCGCGCGTGACCGGCACGATCAGCGGCGCTGGATTGCCTTCGCGCATCACGGTCAACTTCACGGTCGAGCCCGGCGGTCCGCGCAAGCCGAGACTGGCACTGTCGGCGTTGTCGGCTTCGATGGGTTTTCCGTCGATCGCAATGATCACGTCGCCGGCCTTGATCCCGGCACGCGTCGCCGGGGTGCCATCGATTGGCGAGACCACGCGCAAGGTGCGGTCGGGTAGCTGCATGATTTCCACGCCGATGCCCTGATACGCGCCGCTGGTGTCCTGATCGAGCTGTTCGGCTTCGTCCTTGTCGAGATAGGCGCTGTGCGGGTCCAGATCGGTAAGCAGGCCACGGGTCGCGGCCTGCATCAGCTTGTGGTCGCTGACCTTGTCGACATACGCCTGCTTGACCACGCGATACACCGAGACGTAACGCTTGACGTCATCCACGGGCACCGAGCCATCGGTGGGCACGTCGGGCAAATCCTGCTTGGTGGAAGTCGACCCGTCCTTCGGCGACAGCGGTGTGGCTGTTGGCGGGCTGGCTGGCGTTGTGGGCTCGTCGTGACCTGTCGGCTTGGACTTGGCCGCCGCAGGTGTCGCCGGTGCCTGTTTTGTGGACTCAGGTTGTGCCGGTGCGGGCTGCGTGGATCTTGCGGGCACAGCCTGCGCGTGCACTGCGGGCACGATCAGCCATGCCGCGAGCAGGCAGGACAAACAGTGTGATGCGTGGCGGGATCGATTCATGCCCGCATCATAGTCTGGCGCGCCATCAGGCGGCATCGCCCGCACGAATGTCTCATCGGGACTTCAACCAGCCGCGTGGGTCGACTGCCTTGCCATTCTTGCGAATCTCGAAATACAGCGCGTTGCGGCCTTGGCCGCCGGAGCTGCCCACCGTGCTGAGCGCATCGCCTGCGTGCACGGCGTCGCCGGCATTCTTGAGCAGCGCCTCGTTGTTGGCGTACAAGCTCATCAGGCCGCCGCCATGGTCGACGATGATGATCAGGCCATAGCCCTTCATCCATTCGGCGAATGCAACCCGACCGTCGGCCACGGCATGCACGTCGGCGCCGGCGCTGCCACTAATCAAAAGGCCTGTGCTGGGCCGGCCGTCGGCCATCGCACCGCCATAGCTGGCAATCAAGTTGCCTTGCAACGGCCAGGCCAGATGCCCGGCTGCACCAATGAACGGCACCACCGGCGGCGGCAAATTGGATGGCTTGCCCGGTCGCCCGCGATGCGCCGGCGGCATCAGTACCGGTTTGGGCGCCTGCGCCATAACTTTGGTCAGGCGATCCATCAGGTTTTCCAGCGACTGTGCATCGCGCCCGAGCGCCTTGATGCGGCTGCCCTGATCACGGTATTGCGACTCGATCTGCGCCGCGACCTTGCCCTGCTTGCCGCGTTGCGTTTGCAAATCGGCCAGTTGTGCGCGCTGTTGCTCGTGCGCGACATCGAGGGTACTGCGCTGCTCGCGCACCTGCCGGGTCAGCTCCGCCAATTGCTGCAGCTGCGCGCTAAGCATCTTGATCCGCTGCAGTCGCGCTGCTTCAAAATAACGGTGATACGCCAACGCCCTTCCCGCGTCGCCGACCCGATCCTGTGCCAGCAGCAATTTGATTTGCTCGGTGCGACCCAGTGCATAGGCCGAGCGCAGCAATGTCGCCAGCGCGGCGTGTTGCTTGGCCAGATTGGCCTGCAGCGCGGCTTGCTGCTGCTGGAGATTGTCGAGGCGCGCCTGCTGCGCGGCGATCGCCGCCTCGGTTTCGCGCAAGGTACGCCCAGCTGTGCCCAGCGAACTGTCCGCGGCCTTCAGCGCCTTGCTGACATCGCTGCGCTTGCTTTCGAGTTCGCTCTGAGTCGCCGCCAAGGCATTGAGTTCGGCGCGCAGTTTCTGCAGCTTCTGCTCTGCAGCGACCTTGTTCGCTGCGGCCTGTTCGCGGGTTGGCGGCGCAGCGAAACCTGGCGCAACGATCAGCAGCGCCACACACACGATGGCCGCAATGCGGATCAATGCAGCTGCACCAGCGATTGACCGGTCATCGCGTCGGGTTGCGGCAAGTCGAGTAACGCCAGCACCGTGGGCGCGAGATCGCGCAAGCTGCCTTCGTCACGCAGCGCAGCGGGCCGACCCAGATATACCAGCGGCACCGGACCAACCGTATGCGCGGTATGCGGCTGGCCCGTTTGCTGATCGCGCATCAATTCCAGGTTGCCGTGATCGGCGGTGACCAGCATTTCGCCACCGACGTCCGTAAGCGCGCTGCGGATTTCACCGAGGGCGACATCGACCGCTTCGGCCGCAGCAATCGCAGCAGCGAGATCGCCGGTGTGCCCGACCATGTCGGGATTGGCGATATTGCAAACGATCACGTCGAATTGCTGCCCTCGAATCGCCGCGCACAAGGCGGCGGTCAACTCGGGACAACTCATCTGCGGTTGCAAATCGTAGGTGGCGACCTTGGGTGAGGGAATCAGGATGCGCTCCTCGCCTTCGAGCGCGTCCTCGCGTCCGCCATTGAAGAAGAAGGTGACGTGCGCGTGTTTTTCCGTTTCGGCAATGCGCAATTGGCGCAGATGATGCGCGGCGAGCACTTCACCCAGCGTGTCGTGCAAGTCGTCAGGCGCAAAGGCGACCGCTGCGGGCAGGCGCACGTCGTATTGGCTCAGGCAGACGAAACGCGACAGTTGCGGCATGCGGTGGCGCTGGAATCCTGCAAAGCTGGGTTGCACGAAGGCGGCAGTGATTTCACGTGCGCGATCGGCGCGGAAATTCATGAACACGATTGCGTCACCATCGGCGACCCGATTTCCATTCGCCACGACGGTCGGCTTGACGAATTCATCGGTCTCGCCGCGTGCATACGCCCACTCCAGCGCTTGCATCGCATCGTCGGCATGAAACGCGGCGTCGGCTTCGACGATGGCGTCATAAGCTTGTTGCACGCGATCCCAACGCTGATCGCGATCCATCGCGTAATAACGACCACTGATTGTTGCGATGCATGCATCCGGCAGCCCCTCACAGCGGGCTTGCAACGCTTCGATCGAAGCCAAAGCGCTCTTGGGTGGCGTGTCGCGCCCATCGAGAAAAGCATGCACCGCGACGCGTGGAACCGCGCGCCGTCGCGCCAGTTCCAGCATCGCGAACAATTGGCGTTCGTGACTATGCACGCCACCGGGCGACAGCAGGCCCATCACATGCAGCGTGGCACCTTCGGATTTCGCGGCTTCGCACGCAGCGACAAGTTCTGCATTGGCATAAAACGATCCGTCCTCGATCGCCGCGTCAATCCGGGTCAAATCTTGATAAACGATGCGACCCGCACCAATATTCATGTGGCCGACTTCAGAATTACCCATCTGCCCGTCGGGCAAGCCGACGAAGCGACCTTCGGTATGGATCAAGGTGTGCGGGCAGTCGCTCAGCATCTGGTGCCAGTTGGGCAGTGTGGCCTGAGCAATAGCGTTGTCGGCGACTTCTTCGCGATGGCCCCAGCCATCGAGGATCAGCAGCAGGACGGGTTTGGGTTGGTGACTTTCGGCACTCACGGTCGACTCGCGGGCAGCGCAAGGTTGGCGCAGCGCCAAGTGTAGCGGAGCGCACTGCAACACTTGCGCTTGCTTCCGTATCCATCAGGGGTAGAGGCGGCCTGACAATCCGCGTCCATCCATTGGCTTCGGCGCATAAAGTAGACAAGAACGGGCTATCGCGCCATATCCGCCCGCAAATCGCCGCACGACGTCCGATGGCTGCACACACTCATCTATCTTCAACAGCGAGACCAATCATGCGTAGCTCCACCCGTTTCGCGACTCTTCTCCTGTGCATAGTCCTGCTGGCGGGTTGCATGATCACCAGTGACAAGGACGGCAACCTCAGTCGCGTCAACGGCAGCATCAGCGCGGACGCCGGCAAGACATATCGTGCGTTGGCAACGGTCAATGGCAGCATTTCGATCGGAGAGAATGCCGTGGCCGAGAGCGCAGAAACCGTGAACGGCCGGATCGTGCTTGGCGCGAATGGGCGTGTGGGTTCGCTGGAAACCGTCAATGGCGACATTCACATCCATAGCGGCGCGCAGGTCGCGCAGGCGGTGACCAGTGTCAACGGCGACCTCGAGCTTGCTTCGGCCAGCCATGTCGGCGAAAAGCTGAGCAACGTCAACGGCAAAATTAATCTGAACCACGCGATCGTGGACGGAATGGTCGAGACCACCTCTGGTGACATCACCATCGGCCAGGGGTCGGTGGTGCATGGCGGGCTACACGTCGGCAAGCCCGGCATCACCAATTTCAACATCCACAGTCGCAAGCCGCACATCGTGATTGGACCGAATGCAGTGGTGGACGGCGCGCTCGTATTCGATCGCGAGGTGGACTTGCTGGTGTCTTCAAGCGCGAAAATCGGAACAGTCACTGGCGCAACTGCAAAGCCGTTTGACGGATCGGCGCCCTAAAGAACCTCCGGTCAAGCGTGCTTCAGAGAGCCTTTGAATAACCCGTCATCCCGGCAAAATCCGGAATGACAAGCGCTGCGAATTGAACCCGCCGATTTTCGAGAAGTTAGGGATACTTGCAGAATTTGTGGCGCAATTCGTACCAACCACGCACTGTTTCTGGCTTGTCTGGGGCATAGTCATTTCGCGCAGCTTTGGCGTACCAGCTGATATAAATGGGATCGACAGCAGCTGACCCGCCCCAGAAATTTCGATCCAAATTCATCAGCGCCTTGTCTGCTGGAAACTGGGCTTGTGATATTTCAGTGCATATTTCGGTGATCGTGACCGCTCGTTTCGGTCGATCGTGACCGGTCGCTGTTGAGTCGTTGTGCGTTGGGTTGAGTGTACGTCACCGGTCACGATGGGTCGGTGATTTTGGGTTTTTCCGGTGGTTTGCGACGCATC